>JBDLJB010000019.1:0-46445 GCA_039714555.1 Bacteroidota bacterium | reverse complement strand
ATGTTTCCCAGCTCTCTATTGTAGGCCAATTCTCTTCATTGCCGGTAACTATATCACCCGTTAATACAATTAAATCGGGTTTTTCGGCTTCCAGAATAATTTTAATATTTTCAATAACTTCAGGTGATTTTTCTCTGCGCACACTATAGTGCATATCTGTAAATTGAACTATTTTAAATATTTTATTACTATTAAAAGTTAATCTTTTATTCTGAGCAAACAGATTAAAACCCATAAAAAATAATAAAATCAAGTTTAGAAATATTCTAGTTTTCATATGCAATAACTTGTAAATATTTGTATTAAAATATTGATTATCAGTTAAATAATCGTTATATAATCAGAGTATATCCATAGTGATAAGTATTTTAGCATTATAACTAAGCAGTACTAAATATGATTATCACAGGACATTCAACTTACAAATATTACATAAAATTGATAATAAACAAAATGGAAAACTTAATAAAATGCTAATATGATTTTGTACTGAAGATTTAAGATTAATAACGTATGAAGCCATTGCTGCCTGAAAAGTTTACGAAGAATTAATTTCCTTAAGTTTTTATTATATTATCCCGTTTAGCGGTTAATCTATTATTTACAATACATTATCCATTATTTCTTGTACAACCTCAGGGTTTAACAAAGTACTGGTATCTCCTAAATTTGAAGTATCATTACAAGCAATTTTTCGTAAAATTCGTCGCATAATCTTACCTGAACGTGTTTTAGGTAAGCCACTGGTAAATTGAATTTTATCTAATTTTGCTATCGGACCAATATGTTCAGTAATGATTTGATTGATCTCTTTACGTAAATTGTCTTGATCTCTAGATTCACCACTTTCTTTTAAAATTACATAACCATACAATGCATTTCCTTTGATATCATGTGGAAAACCAACGATAGCAGATTCGGCTACAGCCTGATGCTCGTTAATCGCATCTTCAATTGGTGCGGTACCCAAATTATGACCTGAAACAATGATCACATCATCTACCCTACCCGTAATTCGGTAATAACCTACTTCATCGCGTAAAGCCCCATCACCTGTAAAATATTGATTTTCATAAGTTGAAAAATAAGTTTCTTTATAACGTTGATGATTTCCCCAAATAGTTCTTGCCATAGATGGCCAAGGAAACTTTATACAAAGTCTCCCATCAACTTGGTTTTCTTTTATTTCTTTACCATTTTCATCCATCAATGAAAGTTGAATTCCAGGCAAAGGAAACGTTGCATATGTTGGCTTTGTTGGCGTAAGAAATGGAATAGGTGAGATCATAATTCCTCCTGTTTCCGTTTGCCACCAGGTATCAACTATCGGACTTTTCTTTTTACCTACATTATCATTATACCAATGCCATGCTTCTTCATTGATAGGTTCACCTACAGAACCTAATACTTTTAATGAGGATAAGTCGTGTTTTTCAACACATTCAAGGTTCTCTTTTGCCAAAGCACGAATGGCGGTTGGTGCTGTATAAAACTGGGTCACTTTATGTTTATCAACTATTTCCCAAAAACGACCCCAGTCAGGATAATTTGGTACACCTTCAAACATTACCGTTGTTGCGCCATTTGCTAAGGGACCGTAAACGATATAACTATGACCGGTAATCCAACCAATATCCGCCGTACACCAGTAAATATCATTTTCACGATATTGAAATACATTTTTAAAGGTATAGGCTGTATAAACCATATAACCTGCTGTTGTATGAACCATTCCTTTTGGCATACCGGTTGAACCGGATGTATATAAAATAAACAGTGGATCTTCAGCATCCATAATTTCCGGTTCACATTCTGTTGCAGCTTTTTCCAATAAAGGTTGTAACCATTTATCACGACCTTCTTTCATTTCTATATCAGAATTGATACGTTTAGCCACTAAAACAGTTTCAACTCCCGGGCAATCTTCAAGAGCATCATCAACAATACCTTTTAAATCTATCGTTTTTGACCCTCTAAATGAGCCATCTGCAGCTATAACCATTTTACAATCACTATCATTTATCCTTGTGGCTAATGCTGTTGCTGAAAAGCCTGCAAAGACAACAGAATGAATTGCTCCAATTCGTGCACAAGCCAGAGTAGATATAGCCAGTTCAGGGATCATTGGTAAATAGATACAAACCCTGTCACCTTTTTCAATACCATTATCTTTTAAAACATTTGCAAATTTATTTACCCGTTCATAGAGCTGCTGATAACTTATATGTTCTGTAGCTTCACTTGGATCATTTGGCTCAAACAGAATAGCAGTTTTATCTCCACGAATTCTCAAATGTCTATCAATACAATTTTCCGTAATATTCAATTTTGCTCCTTCAAACCATTTTACTTCTGGTTTTTCAAAATCCCAACTCAATACTTTGTCCCAACGTTTTCGCCATATAAAATGTTCTTCAGCTACTTCTTCCCAAAAACCTTCAGGATTTCTAACCGACTTTCTATGTATTTGAAAATATTCTTCTAAGTGTTTGATATGGTAATTACTCATGGATTAAAAATTTTATTATTAAATATTGTTTATGAATCTTCTAAAATAAATAAAAATATTATTTTTCAAACTTTTTTTTTACAGATAACTTTTTATGTGTTGTCTATAAAAGATTTATTTTACCTTAATTAAAGTTGCTTTTTGCCTGCCATCAATTGGGAAAGTTTCTACTTCAGGAATTTCTTCTTCGCCTTGTTTGGTATTTCCGGTAATACTGACAGGGTTAGATTTTGACGCTATAATCTCAAAGATCAAAGATTCTTTTTCTTTGGTGTATGTTGCTATAATAAAACTTTCAGAAACTTTAAAAAAACTTGTAAATACTTTATTATTATGTAAATAAGCATCAATTACAATTGAATTCTTTTCATCTATCTTATAAATTCCTTTTAATTTATCTACTACGATAAGTTCATAAGCTCTACTATCTTTTTTCCCTTTAAAATCATAAATAATGGTCCATTTAAAAATGGAATCATTTGTGGTTTTTGCAATTTTCAACTCCATATTTAATCGCATTCTAACAGAGTCAACACTGTAAATTGACAGATCTCCTTTGTAATTTCCTACCCAACTTTCAGGAAATGAATCTTGTGCAAAAGAATTGGAATTAAAGCTAAAAAATATAATTGCAAAAAATAAGAATGAAAACTTCATAAAAATTAAATTATCTATTTCCATGCAAATTACACTATTTTTGTGAAATGCAATTTAAGTTAGAATCAGAATTCAAACCTACCGGTGATCAACCTCAGGCCATAGATCAACTGGTAAATGGATTAAATGAAAATGAAAAATATCAGGTATTATTAGGTGTAACAGGCTCAGGAAAAACCTTTACTGTTGCTAATGTTATAGAAAAAGTTCAAAAACCTACTTTAGTTTTGGCACATAATAAAACTCTGGCTGCTCAATTGTATTCTGAATTCAAACAATTCTTTCCAAACAATGCAGTAGAATATTTTGTTTCGTATTATGATTATTACCAACCCGAGGCTTATTTACCAACTACAGGATTGTATATAGAAAAAGACCTTTCCATCAACGAAGAAATTGAACGTATGCGTTTGAGTACAACATCTGCACTCCTTTCGGGAAGAAGAGATGTTTTGGTTGTTGCCTCTGTTTCTTGTTTATACGGCATTGGAAATCCTGTAGAGTTTAAAAAAAATGTCATAGAAATTAAAGTTGATCAGGTAATTGCCAGAAATAAGTTCTTACATCGTTTGGTTACCAGTTTATATTCCCGTACTGAACTTGAAGTTAAAAGTGGTACTTTTAAAGTTAAGGGTGATACGATCTCTGTTTATCCTTCTTATGGTGAATACGGATTTAGAATTCATTTTTTTGGTGATGAAATAGAAGAAATTGAAAGCTTTGATCTGATTAACAATCATACCATTGAAAAATTTGAACAATTAACCATTTACCCGGCAAATTTATTTGTGACTTCACCTGATATTCTGCAAAATGCAATACACCAAATTCAGGAGGATCTGGTAAAACAAGTAGATTATTTTAAGGAAATTGGTAAAGGATTAGAAGCAAAACGATTGCTGGAAAGAACTGAATTTGATTTGGAAATGATTCGTGAATTAGGCTATTGTAGCGGAATTGAAAATTATTCTCGTTATCTTGATGGTAGGCCCGCAGGCACTCGCCCCTTTTGCCTTTTGGATTATTTTCCGGATGATTATTTAATGTTAGTTGATGAAAGCCATGTTACAATTCCACAAACTCATGCTATGTATGGTGGGGATCGTTCCCGTAAGGAAAATCTAGTAGAATATGGATTTCGATTACCAGCTGCTATGGATAACCGACCATTAAAATTCGAGGAATTTGAAGCTATTCAAAATCAGGTCATTTATATTAGTGCTACACCTGCCGACTATGAATTACAACTTACTGAAGGTGTTTTTGTTGAACAAATTATTCGCCCAACAGGTTTATTAGATCCTGAAATTGAAGTCCGCCCCAGTCTAAATCAAATTGATGATCTCATCGAAGAAATTCAACAAAGAGTTGAAAAAGATGAAAGGATTTTAGTTACTACATTAACCAAAAGAATGGCAGAAGAATTGACAAAATATCTAACAAGAATACAAATTCGTTGCCGTTATATTCACAGTGATGTTGACACGTTGGAAAGGGTAGAAATTATGCAGGATCTTCGCAAGGGTATATTTGATGTTTTAATCGGGGTTAATCTTTTACGTGAAGGTTTGGATTTACCTGAAGTATCATTGGTCGCTATTTTAGATGCCGATAAAGAAGGGTTTTTACGCAGTCATCGATCGCTAACACAAACCGTTGGAAGAGCTGCCAGAAATGTAAATGGCAAAGCAATAATGTATGCCGATAAAATTACTAAAAGCATGCAACTCACTATTGATGAGACCAATAGAAGAAGAGAAAAACAAATTGCATATAATACCGAAAAGAACATTACACCCACACAAATTAAAAAGAATATTGATGAGTCTCTTACTAAAAAACAAATCACAACTTATCAATATGACAATGCCAATGCAAAAGCCGCCGAAGCTGATTTAGAGTACTTACCAAAACCGGAAATTGAAAAACGTATCCGTGAAAAACGCAAAAATATGGAATCTGCAGCCAAAGCTCTAGATTTTTTAGTTGCTGCCAGACTAAGGGATGAGATTAAAGAATTACAGGAGTATTTATAAGTTGAGATATATAAAACATAATTCCGAAATACTTAACCTTCTTGTCGATATAAGCAATAGCCTCTTTATTTTTTTTTATTATAAATATCGATATACTTTCTATCTAATTCTGGCGAATCCTTGTATTTTATTCTTAATTCCTTCAACTCCTTTCGCAATTTAGTGACTGTTGTGGCATAAGCGGGGTTATTATATTCATTTGTCATTTCTTGAGGATCTTTTTTACGATCATATAACTCCCATTCATCTACATCATAATAAAAGTGAACCAACTTATACTCCTTTGTCACAATACCATAGTGTCGTTTGACCATATGGACTGCTGGGTATTCATAGTAATGATAGTAAACAGCGTCACGATTCCATTGTGCTGCATCACCTTTTAAAAGTGGGATCAAACTTTCTCCCTGCATATCGTTTGGAACTTTAATTCGTGCTGCTTCCAAAAAAGTTTGAGCGAAATCCAAATTCTGGACCATCTCATCATTTGTTGTACCCGGTGTTATCTCATTTGGCCAGCGAATCATCAGTGGTGTTTTAAACGACTCATCATATATAAATCGCTTATCAAACCAACCATGTTCTCCAAGGTAAAACCCTTGATCTGAAGTATATATTACAATTGTATTTTTAGCCAATCCGCTTTCATCAAGGTAATCTAACACTTTACCTACATTATCATCCACTGAAGAAATGCAACCAAGATAATCTTGCATATAACGCTGATACTTCCACTTCATCTTTTGTTCATCATTCATTGTTGGCCAATTATTCTTGAACCAAATATTGATAGAATCAATTACCGGATCATACAATACTTTTTGTTCATCATTAGCTCTCCTGTAAACTGCGGTAAACCCATCATTAACTGGAGGTACATAGGGTTTCACTTCTCCCATTTCTTCAATTGTTTCTGGTCTTATCTTAGAGTCATGACTATATTTCATGTGCTGAAGCAAGTTCATTTCAGCAGTCTTTGCTGCGGTTCCTCTATTTGAATAATCATCAAAAAGAGATGCAGGTTCTGGAAATGTCTTCTGTGTAAACTCTTTGAATTTTGCAGGACTGGGCCACCAAGGCCTGTGAGGAGCTTTATGCAAATACATCATCATAAAGGGTTTTTCCTTATCTCTCTTTTTATCCAGCCAATTGATTGTCAAATCAGTAATAATATCAGTCACATATCCTGTGATGATCGTATCTCCTTTGGGTGTAATAAACCTAGGGTTGATATAATTGCCCTGTCCTGGTAAAATCATAAAATCATCAACACCTTTCGGATTATTACCAAAATGCAGTTTGCCATACATCGCAGTTTCATAACCTGCATTTTGAAATAATTGGGGAAACGTAACTTGGGTAGTATCAAAAGGCATTCTATTGTCAATCTTACCATTGATATGAGTGTGCTTTCCTGTGAGAATAGTAGCTCTTGATGGTGCACAAATTGAATTTGATACACAAGCATTAGTAAACAACATTCCTTCATCAGCAATTCGGTCTATATTTGGTGTTTGCATCAACTTATCCGAGTATGCACTAATCGCCTGATAAGCATGATCATCAGCCATTATAAAAAGTATATTTGGTCTTTCAGTTGATCTTTTTTGACCCTCTCTTTCTTCTTTAGTGTTTTTGCATGAAACAAAGGCTAAAATCAAGATCGAAATGGCTAATAGGATTCTTACGTTGAATTTTTTTATCATTTTTATATTTTTAATTGTTTACAAATATACTTTTATCAAAATAAAGAATCCCAGTATGGTATTCTATTGGGTCATTTTCTGTCTTTCTGCCTATATAGAACTCCTTCAAGTAACCCCTGATATTCTCATTTCCATGTTTATCTAAAATTATGTTCAAATCAAATTTCATATTTTCTGCGTCTATAGTATCCATTCTAACTTCATCAATGTTACTAAAATTCTTTTCAATTCCCTCCCCTGTTACTAAAATTAACTCAGAGTATGATGTGAATATTGGTTTGTATTGAACTTCAATAAAAGCAGTGTCTCCTTTATTATATTTTTTTTTGAGGCCACTGAACTTAAAATAATTACTAACATCATATATTGTATCTTCCTTTGAATCGTTATAATACCAAACTTGATTCGAATATTGTTTTCCTTGGATTAGCATATATTCAATCGTCTTGTCAATAATACCCTTATCATCAAATAAATCCCATTTGCCGATTTTTAAAGTGTCCTTATAAACAATTCCTTTAGCAATGATTATATTTTTACTATTGGAAATTTCTACATAGAGAGAATCTTTACCGATTATTTTACTTGATGCTATGTTATTACCTCTTTCTAATAATAGCTTTTCTGGTTGGTTACATGAAATTAATAAAATAAGAATTGATAATAAATATATTCGCATTTTTTAACTTTTTAATTAATCACTATCTCTTCACTTTTATAGGTGAGGTAAATGTCTAGTATGATTGATATGATTCCACTGAGGATAAATTTACTATTTTTTCGGATTTGTTCTCCTTTTATTTAAATTAAAATAACTTTGATTATGCTTTTAACCTCATTAAAAGGTATTCAATTAAATTCCCTTAAAGTTCTTTATTTCACAACTTGAAGTTTCTTTTCGTTCCAGTGCAGACACTCATAATGGATCAGGTTTTTCGAAAATTTTCAGGATATTTCCACAATAGTTGATCTCGGCAGGTTTTGATTATTGGTATCTCTAGAACTTGCAATAAAAGCAAAATTCAGGTCAGGATTATTTGCTATGGTCGAAACGTATTGAGCTATATACCCGCCTTTTGATGTTACTACTTCAGTTCATATGATTGGTTATTCAACCAAACTATTTTTTTATTATCCTTTTTATTTAATTTATTTTTTTCCTTAATAATTCTTCTGATAAAAATTCGGTCTACTTCTCCATATCGATTTTTTAATTCTGGCAATTTAAAATCCGTTTTTCCATTGTTTACCATTTCTTCAAAAAATGATAATGCTTGATCATATTGGTGAATATCAAAATTTAAATTAATGATATCTCTTTCAGCCTCTCTAGATGTATATGTTAAATATGCCAATAAAAATTCATAAATTGACTTATGAGAAAATTTATATTGTACACTAGAGTTTCTATTCAATAGTGATCTACTTTCTAATTCTATTTTATCTAAATCAATATTAAATTCCTTTGAAAGCTTTTCAATTGTACCTAAAGGGATAAAGAGTCCATTTTTCTCATAATTTTCATATATAAATTTTGTTAGTTCATAGGTGTAAAATGAAAGATTAGTTTTTAAAAAATCACGCTGATTTTCCGGATATTTATTTGAATCTGGTTCTATCCAAGCCAGGATAAGATTTTCATATATATCCGTTTTCGTTTCATATGATTTTTCATTATCATCAACCAGATCTTTGATATAAGAAAGAAGCATAGGTCTGGCAAGTAAATCATCTGTTTTGTTAACTATATTAAAAGCTTTTCTTTTTTGTTTTTTTTGAAAGATATTAAATGTTTTATTTATGTATTCCTTTATATCTTCGGAGTCAAATGGTGATACATACATTTTCTTTATAGGATGAAAACCATTCCCTTTTGAGTTGAATATCTTAACTTTCAATTTGTTAGTTTCATCTTCTTGAGAAGATAAATAATTTGTTCTGCAAGTTATTATTACAATTTTAAAGTGTTTAACCAAATCAATCAAACGATCAAATTCATTCTGAATTTCATCATATTTAATATTAGGAGCCTTATCAAAACCATCTAAGATTAATATTGTTTTATGTGGCTTCTTAATTTTTGCTATTGATTTTTTTAAAGTGTCTAAATCAATGTCTAAAGGTAAAAGTTTAATTTTACGACTAGTAAATAAGGAGTTATAAATAGAGTTATATTTAGATAATAGGTTTAAGCAGAATGTAGTTTTACCAGTACCGGAATCACCGAGTATCAAATAGAATTGGTTAGTTTTTAAATTTTGTCTAAAAACTTTCTTTAAAAAAAAGTTTAATAGATCTTCTTTTGTCAAAAATGCAGATGATCTTTTAATATTTATTTCATCAGAAGGATCTAAATTCTGATATTTTGTTCTGACATAATCTTTTTTTGCTTTTCTGATGAGTTCATTATTGTAAAAAGGGAATAAACTTCTTCTATCTTTTTTAATATGTAATTTAATAAATAAGTATTTAATTGACATATATAGGAAGCCAAAAATAATAGGTAAGGAAAGTACTTTAATGTAAATATTAGATTCATTAATAAACCAGTCGGTGAGATTTTCGATAATATTCATATTGTTGTTTTAACTGTCATTTATATGAAATGGTAGGCATTTCAAAGGGGTTACCTATCAATCTGATATAAAGCTTATCAATTGTACTAACTTTATAATCAGTACTTTCTGCCATATTTTTTTATATACGGTTTGTGTACAGTTTATTATAAGTTTTCTATTTCAAAGTTTACTTGAGACAAAGAAAAGGAATCAAACTGAGTAGAATCTGAACTCTGAAATCCATCAATTATCAAATAAGAGAATTTCTAAAATTATTTATATGAATTTTTGATTTATACAATGGTTAATTTCTTTTAAAGAAAATTGATTTAAAATGTCAAAAACTCGTTATATACATGAAATTTTACAAGTTTATAAAGTACTATTTGCCGGATCGACATTGCTTTTTGGATGTTATTATCAGGTCAAACACATACCTGTAAATTTATTTACTTGGTTATTAGTATCAAAATAATATTTAGCAATTTTGGTACTATAAGTTGAAGTATCTTTCTTTGAAATAAGAGCTATAAATGGTGTTACTCTGTACTATAATTTCCATTCGCCCATTTTATTGTTGGTTTAATCCATACTTTCAGGGCTTTGAATAGAAATCCGTGCTCCATTCCGGTATTCAATTCTATTTCCTTAAAGTTCATTATTTCGCAACTTGAAGTTTCTTTTCGTTCCCGGGCAGAAACTCCTAATGGATCAGATTTTTCATAAATTGTTAGGATATTTCCACAATAGTTGATCTCGGGCAGGTTTTGAATATCGTTATCTCTAAAACTTGCAATAAAAACAAAATTCAGGTCAGGGTTATTTGCTATGGTAGAAACGTATTGAGCTATATACCCGCCTTTTGATGTTCCAACCACAGTAATATTTTCCGGCTTAACGCCTCTTTTTATCAGGCTATCGATCTGTTTGGATACAACAAGAGCATAATCTCTAACATTTATGTTTCCACTTCTTTTTTCACTAATAACCTTAAATCCGCTTTTTTCAAATTCTTTAATAATTTCAAGATATTCGGCACGGCCAAATTTTGGATGCGAATCGTTCAAATCGTGTACTTCTAAAAACCGGTTGTGAAGGAAAAAAATAAATCGGTCATTTTCATTTCCGCTAGCGAATAATAAAGAACAAAAAAGTATTACAATTAATAGACTTGTTTTCATTTAAATTCGTTTTCATTGTCGTTTATTTTTTATTATCTGTTGCTTATCATCCAAGGGCAACTTCATCTTTTGGAGCAATTCAATAAATCTTGGGTTATCATTTAATTGCACATAATAACCAGTTCTTGTTGTTATATATGGCATAATTGAAGCCCTTATTTCATAATCCTTTTCAAGATAATCCATTGCTTTTTCATATTCTCCCAATTTTAAATATCTTTCTGCTTTTATTTCACCACTCATATAACAGTCATTCCCATACTTCTCATTCATTTTAAACATTTCTTCAATAGCAGCGATATGCCCCTTTTCATCAAATGCTTTTAGTACTGCTGTTTTTCCTTCTTCATTCCATCGCCTTACTTTTTTCTCCCAATACTCTATCCACTTTTCATAATCTCCATTAGCATAAGCATCTTTCATGTAGGTGTCAAATAAATTATGTTTAGCAAATCCAAAAGTTGAATCAATAGATAGGGCTTTTTCAAAGTATCTAATTGCAGTCTGATTATCACCCTCACTTTCCGTCATCACTACTCCATATAGTCCCAAGACTAGTGGTTTTAGCGGATCTAATTCAAGCCCTATATTTGCTTGTTGCAATGCTTCATCTGATCTACGTAGGATCATTAATAAATGAGCATAATACAGTCGGCACAATGCATGATTGGGATTTATCTCAATAGATCTTAAAAATTCTTTTTCACCTTTCTCCCAATCCCATTCTGTCCAAACAGAAATTATAGCATTTCCATAATGTGCCTGCGCTGAATTGGGATCCAGTTCAAGAGCCTTGTTAAGGTATTTATACACCTTTGGAAGTGTAACGGATTTCGGTAAATATCCAAAAAAACTTAACAATCCCCATGCATTTGCCAGTCCTGCATAGGGATCTGCCCATTCAGGATCTATTTCAATAGCCAACTCGAAATATTTCATGGCATTTTCAACGGACTGCTTATCAAGCTTTCCCCAATAAAATTGCCCCTTTAAATATGCATCATAGGCATCCTTATCAACAGTCCTGGATACTGCCAGCAATTCTTCTTCTTGCGGGGTTAAAACAACATTAATTTCTTTGGAGATCTTTTTGGTTACATTATTATAAAAATTTAATATCTGACTTTTTGCCACACGGTAATCCTGTGCCCATAGCTGTTTTTCTTCACCTTTAGCTTTGATCAATCTAATTTGTACACAAACAGAATCCTCACCCATACATGTGATCGAACCTTCAACTGCAGCATCTATACCCAGTTCTGTGGCAATTTGTGGAACTGACAGGGCAGTTTCTTTGAATGAGTTAGCAGTAGTCTTAGATTTTACCAATACTTCACTAATTTTTCCAATGTCCTGAATTAAGGAAGAATGTATTCCGGCAACAAAATATTCATATTCATCATTACCGGTGTGATTGTCAAAAGGAAGTACCACCAAAGATCTGATTGGAGGGTCTTTGTCAAACCCAAATTCCTGCCAGGTCCACCAACCTCCTATCAATAATATACCGATCAAAATAAGAATACCTATAACCAACCTTGTTTCCAGTGGTTTCTTTTCATCTGAAGAATCTGATGCTACTAATGTTGTTTTTTTGATTCCTTTTGAACTAAATTCAAATATCCATGAAAGGATCAATGCAATTGGAAAACCTATAATTAATATGGTAATGATCATTTTCATGACCCAGGAAGGAAACTCAAAACTCATTGAAACCAGACCGGCTATTTGCGCAATAAGCCAAGCTGTGATACCATAAGCAATAGCAACCTTATAGACTTCACGCCTTTTAAGCTCCGAAAAGAACTTTTTAAGATCCATGGCTCAAAAGAATTATAATTATCCGAATGTAAAATCTACATTCATCTTTACTCTCCTTCAATAATATATTAAATTCAATACAGTATAGACCTGTATAATTGAATATTATGTAGTGAATATAAAGTTACAAAAAAAATAATAAGGGTAATACATTCAAATGTGTTAATGGGTTGGTAAGATATTGAAACTATTTTTCAACAATTGAAAATCCGTCCAATTTCATTCGGATCAAATTTTCTTCAATAGGGCAATCTATTTTGGTTATTTCAAATATTGTTTTTTGTGTTCATGGTGATTATATGTGAAATACAATCAATAGAGAGCATTATCTCAAATACATTTTTGTTGTGTGGTTATTTCTAGTCTATTTTTAATGTTATACAAATATTCATAATTACACTAACAGACACAGGGATAACGATATAAAAATATTAAACTCTATTTGGGTATTATTTTTATTATTCCCTTATGTTCTACCGCTACATAAATATAACCATCAGGACCTTGTCTAACATTGCGTACACGACCAATATCTTCTAATAATTTTGTTCGTTCAATAACTTTATTATCGCTAAGTTTTAGCAGTTCTAAGTATTGAAATTTTAAAGATCCCGCTAATAGATGATCTTTCCATCCAGGATAAATATTACTCGTTATAAATTCCATACCGGAAGGAGCAATAGAAGGTGTCCAATAATACAAAGGTTGCTCCATTCCTTCTTTTTTAGTTATATCAGTAATTGGTGTTCCACTGTAATTTATACCATATGTAATTATTGGCCAACCATAATTTGTTCCTTTTTTAATGATATTGATCTCATCTCCACCTTTTGGTCCGTGTTCATGTACCCAAATTTTTCCGGACTTTGGATTTATTACCATACCTTGAGGGTTTCTATGTCCATATGAAAAAATGGCTCTTTTAGCCTTTGGTTGATCTATAAAAGGATTGTCTTTTGGAATTGTACCATCATCATTTAGCCTATAAATCTTACCTCCATCTTTAGTAATATCCTGAGGATTTTCATCTCTGTTTCCCCTGTCGCCAATACTAAAATATAAAAATCCTTTTTTATCAAACCTTACTCTTGAACCAAAGTGCTGTCCTTTTTGCGAATTAGGACTAGCTTTATACAATTTTTCAATTGATGTAAGCTTTCCATCATTGAGTTTAGCCCTAATCAATGCTGTATTTCCCCCTTCACCAGAACCTTCGGAAGAAGCATAAGTAATATACAACCAACCATTATTAATATAATTAGGATGTGTTTCAATATCTAACAGTCCTCCCTGGCCTTTTCGATGGATATTTGGTACATTTTCAATTTTAGTCTTGATTCCATTATTAAAATGAAACAATTCACCACCAATTTCTGTAATCAACATGCTACCATCAGGGAGCCAACACATTCCCCAAGGTATTGCAATATCAGAAACAATGATCTCATAAGTATAATTTTTGGGGTTGTCTTTTAATATTACATCATTCTCTTTAACTTGTTCTTGGGCACAAGAAATAATGTTTACTGTAATTAGAATAAATACGAATATGATTATAGATTTTATTGACATAAACTTTATATTTTATTTTATTCCAAATTATCTAACTCTAAACCGTAGTCATATTGCAGATCTTCATGTAGTGTTGATACAACCTTTTTAATGGTAATTTTTTGTCGATCATAGATGTTTTGAAGACTCACATTATATTTTATTGATGGTTTCATATTGATGAGTTCTTCACAAAAATACAATAGCAATTCAACTTCAGTTTCCTTCTTTTTTGAATAACGGATATACTTTTTTGTATTTCGCAGGATCTTACGTACACTCTTTTTGATATAGAAATAACTTTTGGTATTGATCTGTTCAAAATTATTTTTTATTTCTTCCTTCACACCTTCAATAAATGCATCTTCATCGGATGATTCAAATAGTAAATAAGTCAATAATTCTTTGTTCTCTTTTTTAAATTTTGAAAGACTCAAGCAAAGTTCTACAAGTTCACTTTGCGACCTGTAGTTTAATTCTTTTTTAAGTTCTCTTACCGTTGCCGTTTTCATAAAACTTACAACTTTAAAATCTTTTGGAGATCTTTTTCTGTAACCGTAAGTAAACCTGATCTAGGCAATCTTTTGGTCAATTCTCTCCAATTTTCATCTGCCATAAAAACTTCTTTAAAAATGGGCAAAGCTTTTTCTAAATCCTTATTATTTGCCAAAGCTATGGCTGTCCAGTATTTCATTTCTAAATTTTCAGGAAACAGTTTTTGGGCAGATCCATATTCTTTTAATGCTGTTTTCATATCGTTATGCTCAACTGCCAAATCACCTTTATTCATATAATCATAAGCATGATGAACTTGCAACAATCTTTCAAGTTCTACTATTGGGTTTTGATGGTCATCAACTCTAAGATCGATGCGTTTATCATTCCAAGATTCTTTTACTTTTTCTGGTCCTACAACAATCAAAGCGGCCGATTGTTTTCCACGAATATCTCCACCGGCTTTTTGAGCTGCTTGTAATACTTTTAACACTCTTTCAGCCAAAGGTAAATCGATGCTTTCGCGAAAAGCTTTTGCCATGGCAGGAACAACTTTATCATTGAGCATCATATTTGCCTGAACCGAAAAATTATCCCCAATGATCTGATCTGCATAAACAATACATTTATTACCTGTAAAAGCTGATACATCTCCGTTTACATCTAACATTGCAACTTGCCTAACATCTTTTCCAGTATCTTTAGAAACCAACTTTTTTAAAGTTTCACTAGCACTTTTACCTGTTTCCATCAATTTTAATCCATTAGGTCCATACGCCGGATTGATAAATGATTGGGTTGCTACCACTCCAACACCAGATTTCCCCCATAAAACCAAAGTACCAACAGAAAACCAATGGCTTTGAACACCTACAGCCATTTCACCGGTATTTTTATCACGGGCAACGATTGAAAATGTATGGGCAAATGTTTCATTATAAACCTGAGATATACCTGAATTTGAAATAAAGATAAGAGCAATTGGAATTAAAATTTTAAGCGCTATTTTTTTCATGATAGATGAAGATTTTATGGATGTAAATTGAAGTAAAAATACAATAAAAATTTTAGTCAGAGTTTGATTGATCCGCTTAACATAAATTTAGACATTTATACTTATCTAAAAGCAAAATCTCCAATTTTATCGGATTCGATAATATCAATATCCGGTTTTGAATTGGCAAGATAAATCATTGCCTTGGCAATATTATCAGCTTCTATGGCTTTGTATCTTTTTAATTTACCGATAAATAAAAATTGAAAAACAGTAAACATCGTTTTACCAATACCTTCAAATATTCTATTTTCATTTCTTTTTCCAAGGATTATTGAAGGCCTTAAAATATAGGTATTGGTAATTCCTTCCTTTAAAACAGACTGCTCCATTTCTCCTTTGATCTTGTTATAAAAAACTGAACTTTTAGCATCTGCACCCAAAGAAGACATGACTATAAAAGTATTGATGTTATTTTCTTTACAAAGTTTTGCTGCAGATAAGGGAATACCAATATCAATTTTTTTATACAATTCTTTATCCGGTGTTTTTTTAGCAGTTGTACCAATACTACAAAAAACCTCATCGGCTGTAAAATCTTTATTGAATGTTTCTAATTCTAAAAGATTTCCGATTACTTCAATAACTTTGGGATGCTTTATTTCAATAGGTTTTCGTGAAAAGATCTTTACAAGTTCATACCTTTCATCATTTATAAGCTTTTGTAACAGTAAATTTCCGGTAAGACCGGTAGCTCCCAAAATAATTGCAGTTTTTTTCATTCTCTTTATATTATCACTTTAGTGAGTTTAATACCAGCGCTTTTTATTTTTTTTGGATGCAACAGATTTTCTGCCTTTTTTGTGTTTGCTACCTTGTTTTTTATGAACTTCAGGTTTGGCTTTAGGATCTAAAGGATATGGATGTTCATCTTCAACAAAAATAATTTCATTGATCAATTTTTGAATTGCTATAATATAACTCTTTTCATCCGCAGAACAGAAAGAATAAGACACTCCTGTTTTACCGGCTCTACCGGTTCTACCAATACGATGCACATAAATTTCAGGAGTATTGGGAATATCAAAATTGATAACCGCATCTAAATTTTTTATATCAATTCCACGAGCAGCTACATCTGTAGCAATCAATATATTAACTTCTTTATTCTTAAATTTTTGTAAAGCTTCTTGTCGGGCATTTTGCGTTTTATCACCATGAATACTTTCAACCTGATAATTATTTTTTAACAGAGTTTTTTCTAATTTATCAACTCCAAATTTGGTGCGTCTAAAAATTAATATATTTCCTCTTATTGTATTCCTTAAAAGGTGTAAACACAGTTCAATTTTTTTAGGTTTAGGCGTATAGTACAAAACCTGATGTACACCTTTTGCAGTGGAAGAAGTTGGTGTTACTTCAACTTTTTCAGGTTCATTTAAAAGGGTTTTTGCCAGTTGTACAACTTTAAAAGGCATGGTTGCAGAAAACAACAAAATTTGTTTTTCTTTCGTACACAATCTTTCAATTTTATACACATCATCAAAAAAACCCATATCCAACATCAAATCGGCCTCATCTAAAACTAAAATTTCAATTTGACTTAAATTTACAAATTCTTGTTTGTGAAGATCTAATAACCTACCCGGAGTTGCAATTAAAATATCTACTCCTTTTTTAAGCATATCTTTTTGTGGTTCAATAGAAACGCCGCCATAAATAGCTGTAGTTCTTAAATTTGTGTATTTACCATAAGTTTTAAAACTCTCTTCAATTTGAATTACCAATTCACGAGTGGGGCAAACAACCAAAGCTCTTATTTTTTTACCTTTTTTTGAAGCATCCTGTTTGTCAAATAACAATTGTAAAATGGGTAAAGCAAAAGCGGCAGTTTTACCGGTACCTGTTTGAGCAGATACAATTACATCTTTTTTTGCCAAAACCAATGGTATTGTTTGTTCTTGAACTAAAGTAGGCGTATTATAATTCTTTTCAGCAATTGCTTTTATAATTGGTTTATTTAATTTGAGTTCTTTAAATGGCATAGTATGGATATGTTTAGGGTAAAGATACAGCAAAATTACTTGATGAAGTATTGATCTGGTTAGTTACTTGATTTTTTTATTGAATTCCAGATTGACAATTTTTAATAAGAAATAATTATTCTTAAACGTATAAAAATTAACAAAAAAACTCACAAGCTATTTTTGCTTATGAGTTTATTTATTTATTATAAAAAAAGTACTTTAAACTTTGTACTTTTTCACTTTAAATTATCTACTTAAAATCTAATTTCCTTTTTTATAATCGGCTAAAAATTTTGCCAAACCAATATCAGTTAAAGGGTGATTTAACAAACCTTTAATAGCGCTCAAAGGTCCTGTCATTACATCGGAACCTATTTTAGCACAATCAATAATATGCATGGTATGACGTATGGATGCAGCAAGAATTTCAGTTTCAAAAGCATAATTATCAAAGATCAATCTTATTTCTTCAATCAATGCCAAACCATCTGTAGAAACATCATCCAATCTTCCTAAAAACGGTGAAACATAGGTAGCTCCTGCTTTCGCTGCGAGTAAAGCTTGTCCGGAAGAAAACACCAAAGTCACATTGGTTTTTACACCTTTATCAGAAAAATATTTACAAGCTTTAATTCCCTCAGCAATCATTGGTAATTTAATAACAATTTGAGGATCTAAAGCAGCCAAAGCTTCTCCTTCTCTAATCATTCCTTCAAAATCTGTTGCAATTACTTCTGCACTTACATCGCCATCTACAATATCACAAATGGTTTTGTAATGTTTCATAATTTTATCATGCCCTGTTATTCCTTCTTTGGCCATAAGCGATGGATTTGTAGTAACCCCATCTAAAATTCCAAGTGCTTGAGCCTCTTTGATTTGTTCTAAATTTGCCGTATCAATAAAAAATTTCATCTGTATATATTTATTTTTAAATTTTTGCAAATATAATTGAATAATTCAAAATTTGAAGATTAAACTTTTGATTTTTAATACTTTTAACCTATCATATAACAAAACTACATTTTGAAGGTCAAATTTAATTCTCGAAGTACAAATAGTTTGTTAATTTTACATGAATAAAATATTTTAAAATGTCTTGGATAAAAACAATAAATTACGAAAAAGCCAATTCAAAATTAAAAAGAGTTTTTGATAAGGTAAAGGGTCCTGACAATAATATTGACAATGTTTTAATGGTTCATAGTTTACGGCCACATTCTTTAGTTGGCCACATGACCTTGTATAAAAACATCTTACACAATTCAGGAAATACAATACCAAAATGGTACTTAGAGGCACTAGGCGTTTATACAAGTAAGTTAAACTTTTGTGACTATTGTGTGAAACATCATTTTACAGGATTTAAAAGATTGTTAAACAATAATACCAAAGCAGATGATTTTTTAGAGGCTGTTACTAATAATGCCCTAGATAATTTTTTTGATGCAAAACTATATCAAGGGTTTGTATATGCAAAAAAACTGACTTTAGATCTGGAAAATATCATTGAAAATGATGTAATAGAATTAAGAAAAGTAGGCTTTAATGACGGTGAAATATTGGAGATCAATCAGGTAGTTAGTTATTTTAATTATGTAAACCGAACTGTTGTGGGTTTGGGGGTAAATTTAAAAGGTGATATTTTAGGACTTTCACCCAATAATAGTAATGATCCAGATCAGTGGAATCATCAATAAATATTCAAAAATATAATAAAAATGATTACAAAAGATCATCTATTCATCAGAGGATTTAAGCATGTAAAATACAAACAAACAGAATTTTCTACTACAGAAATACTCAATAAAAGCGAATCTTTCTATCAATGGATGGACACCCGAAGGACTGTTAGAGAATTTAGTGATAAATCTATACCGAAAGAAGTTATTGAAAATATTATCAAAACCGCTTCTACAGCACCTTCAGGTGCACATAAACAACCCTGGACATTTTGTGCTGTTTCAAACCCTGCTATAAAAAGTAAAATTAGAAAAGCTGCTGAATTGGAAGAAAAAGAAAGCTATGAAAACCGAATGAGTAATCGTTGGTTAAAAGATCTGGAACATTTAGGAACTGACATGAACAAACCATTTTTAGAAATTGCTCCCTGGCTAATTGTGATGTTCAAAAGAGCTTTTGAATATGATGAAAATGGTGAAAAGCATAATAATTATTATGTCAATGAGTCGGTTGGTCTAGCCGGAGGCCTGCTAATTACAGCAATCCACAATGCAGGCTTGGTTACTTTAACCCATACACCCAGCCCGATGCGTTTTTTAAGTAAAATTTTAGATCGCCCTGATAATGAACGCCCTTTTTTATTATTACCGGTAGGCTATGCAAAAGATCCTGTTTATGTACCGGATCTACAAAGAAAAAAATTAAGTGAAATTGCTAATTTTTATGAGTAATTTTATTAAAGAGCTATAACCCATAATGTTTCATAATAAGATATTCATAAATTTTATTGGGTAAGATTTGTTTTAAAATAATAGAAAATTTTTGAATAAAACTACCTACTTTATAATGTATTTTAGGGTTTGGCGCTTGAATGATCTTATAGATTTTCTTTGCAATTTCAATAGGATCACCTCCACTATTTACATGCTCATCCATTAGATCTAAATTCTTTTGATATGAATCTTTATAAGCTGAATTTTTAAAAACCGGTGTGTGGTATCTTCCGGCAGCAATATTGGTAGCAAAATCTCCTGGAGCAATATTTGTTACTTCAATACCAAACTTTTTTACTTCCATTCGTATGGTTTCTGTAACTCTTTCTAAAGCACTCTTCGCTGCAGAATAAATTCCCCGATAGGGCAAACCCATATAACCGGCAATAGATGTAACATTAATGATCAATCCTGATTTTTGCTTACGCATATGGGGTAAAACAGCTTTTATCACTTCAATTACACCAAAAAAATTAGTTTCAAAAGTTTTGCGTATCTCATCTGTAGGAGTTTCTTCAACAGGCCCTGTAATACCCGTTCCTGCATTATTCACCAAAATATCGATCTTCCCTTCTTTTTTAAGAATTAATTGTATAGCATTTTGAATACTTTCTGCTTCGTTTAAATCTAAGGCAATTAATTTAAAGTTTGAAATATTCTCCTTTGGATTACGACTAGTACCATATACCTTATAACCTTTTTGAGTTAAAAACTCAGCGGTAACTTTACCAATACCTGAAGATGCTCCGGTTATTAAAACTACTTTGTTCATATTACAAAGATGAAATTTTTTGAGTTCCTTCCTTTTTGGAAGGCTAGGATGGACTTTAAAAAAGGCAAGCTACCTGCATCACACCGCTACGACCTAATACCTTTGCTGCGTTCCCGCCCTGGAGGATTCAAAGGGAGCTGGTTGTGCAGGACTTGCCGGCTGCAAATTTACGACCCTTTTTTAATTTGACAATCATTTTTTTACAATTTTTACCAAGTAATTTTAGTTATTATATCTCCCCTAAACTTTTTTATTTATATTTGTTATTCAAATTTAAAATAAAATTATTATGAATCAAATCGTAAGATCACAAGGAATAACCTATGGTTTAATATTAGGATTTATTTTTGCACTATTCACTACTTATGGCTATGCAATTGATATGTCATTTTTTACTAGTTGGTGGTTGATGCTCCTAAGTTTTTTAGCCATGGTTATAGTTGGGATATTGGCAATAACAAACTCAAAGAAATTATTGGGGGGATTTATATCTTTTAAAGATGCTTTTACAGCTTTTTTTATAACTGCAGCTTTAGGCTTGTTGATCTCAACGCTTATAGGAATATTAATATTTAATGTAATTGACCCGGGCTCAAAAGAAATTTTAAAAGAACTAACAATAGAAAAAACGGTAGAAGTGATGGAACGCTTCAATGCACCTGAAGAAGCTTTAGATGAGGCATTAGCAAAAATTGAAGATACAGATTCATTTTCTATGGGAGCACAATTTAAAAACTACTTTATTGCACTTGCTATGTACGCTTTTATTGGCTTGATAGTTGCTTTAATATTTAAAAAGAAAGATCCTTCATTAATCGAATAAAAATAATTTATGGATATATCCGTAGTCATTCCACTACTAAACGAGGAAGAATCTTTAAATGAATTACACGATTGGATTGCAAAAGTTATGCAATCCAATCGTTATTCTTATGAAATCCTTTTTGTTGATGATGGTAGTACAGATAATTCATGGAATATCATTAAAGAATTATCTCAAAAAAATCCGAATGTAAAAGGATTAAAATTTAATTTCAATTACGGAAAATCTCAGGCCTTAAATGCTGCATTTAAAAAAGCCAAAGGTGATGTTGTTATTACCATGGATGCTGACCTACAGGATAATCCGGAAGAAATTCCCGAACTTTATGATTTGATCATCAAAGATAATCACGATCTGATCTCGGGTTGGAAGAAGAAACGATACGACTCAAAAATTAGAAAAAATATACCATCAAAATTATTCAATTCTGTTGCGCGAAAAACCTCAGGTTTACATTTACACGATTTTAATTGCGGACTCAAAGCCTACAAAAATGAGGTTGTAAAAAATATTGATGTTTATGGCGAAATGCATCGTTATATTCCCGTTTTAGCTAAAAATGCAGGATTTTTAAATATTGATGAAAAAATTGTTCAACATCAAGCACGTAAATACGGAAAAACCAAATTTGGCATGGATCGTTTTATAAATGGATTTCTCGATTTGATCACTATAAATTTTTTAACAAAATACGGTAAACGTCCTATGCATCTTTTTGGTTTATTAGGAACTTTTATGTTTATCATCGGTTTTCTGGCTTCACTTTTTATAGGTATTTTAAAACTGGTTAAACTATACAATGGTGAGCCAACAATTTTGGTAACTGACAATCCTTGGTTTTATATTGCTTTAGCTGCAATGGTCATTGGTTCTCAACTATTTTTAGCCGGATTTTTAGGAGAATTGATCTTACGTTCAAAACGCAAAGAAAAACGTTATAATGTCAGTAAAGAAATTAACATGTAATGTGATAAGAGATCAAAACATGTTTTTAATTAACGCCTTATTTTATTAAAGATCAAAAGTATTTTTAGGACATGAATTGATAAGAAAAAAAAGCTTTATTAAGTCGTTAAAATCAAGCCTATTTTTATACCAAAAAGTTTATCTTTGCAACACTAAACCCCAGATAAATGGATACAAAAGAAATACTAAATAAAGCAAAACTTTGGCTCAAAGAACCTTTTGACAAAGAAACTATTCAAGAAATTCAACAATTAATAGATAAAAACCAATCGGAATTAGCTGATAGATTTTATAAAGACCTTGAATTTGGTACAGGTGGTATGCGCGGAATAATGGGTGCAGGAACAAATCGCATCAACAAATATACATTAGGGAAAAACACACAAGGTCTATCAAATTACTTACTCAAAACTTTTCCGGGTAAACAAACAAAAGTTGCCATTGCTTTTGATTGCCGTCATAACAGTAAAACCTTTGCCAGATCAGTTGCTGAAGTATTTTCAGCCAATAACATCAAAGTTTATTTATTTGAAGATCTTCGTCCTACTCCTGAACTTTCTTATGCTGTTCGTGAAATGGGTTGTGATGCAGGAATTGTACTAACAGCTTCTCATAATCCACCTGAATATAATGGTTACAAAGTGTATTTTAATGATGGTGGCCAGATTGTTCCTCCGCAAGACGGAGAAATAATTGATGAAATTAATGCACTTGATTTTAAGGATGTTAATTTTAATGCTAATGAAAGTTTAATAGAAATTATTGGAGAGAAAATTGATGAAAAATTTACAACTGCCTGCGTAAAAAATGCTACGTCAAAAAATACAAAGGGTAGAGATAACATAAAGATTGTTTTTACTTCACTGCATGGAACTTCAATAACCATTATACCTGATGCTCTACAACAAGCAGGGTTTACTGATGTTCATATTGTTGAAGAACAAAGAGTACCTAACGGAGATTTCCCTACAGTAGAATCTCCAAATCCCGAAGAACCGGCTGCCCTTAAAATGGCAACCGATCTTGCTGATAAAATTGATGCCGATATTGTTATTGGAACCGATCCCGATTGTGATCGTTTAGGTATAGCCGTTAGAGATCTTGATCATAATATGGTTTTATTAAACGGAAACCAGACTTTTTGTATTCTCACTAACTTTTTAATCAAAAACTGGCAGGAAGAAGGTAGAATTAACGGAAAACAGTTTATAGGTTCTACGATAGTTTCTACTACATTGGTAAATAAAATTGCCGATAGTTATGGTGTTGAAACAAAAGTTGGTTTGACCGGATTCAAATGGATCGCCAAAATGATTCGTGAAGCTGAAGGTAAACAAGAATTTATTGGCGGTGGTGAAGAAAGTTTTGGCTTCATGGTTGGTGATTTTGTTAGAGATAAAGACGCTGTTTCGGCTACACTTTTAGCATGTGATATTGCAGCTAATGCCAAAAGTAAAGGAACTTCAGTTTATGAAGAATTGTTGCAATTATATGTTGAGCACGATTATTATAAAGAGCATTTAATTTCTGTAGTTAAAAAAGGTATTAAAGGTGCAAATGAAATTGCGCAAATGATGGTTACTATGCGCAATAATCCCATTACTGAGATTGATGGTGAAAAAGTCGAATTTTTATATGATTATCAAACATCTGTTTGTAAAAACCTTATAACAGGTAAAGAAGATAAAATTGATATTCCCAAATCAAATGTGTTGATCTATCAAACTGAAAAAGGTACCAAAATAGCTGCGCGACCAAGTGGCACCGAACCTAAGATCAAGTTTTATTTTAGTGTAAACACACCTTTAAAAAGTATAGATGATAAAGATAAAGTAGAAGCTGAATTAAATACTAAAATTAAAAGAATTATTAATGAACTTAAATTGTAATTTAAACTACAATTTATCATCTGAATGAATTATTTTAAAAAAATTCTCCATTTTGCAAAACCATATACAAAATATGCATGGCTAAATGTATTATTCAATATACTGTATGCTGTATTTAATGTTTTGTCGGTTTTGACTTTTATTCCTGTTCTGGGAATATTATTTGGTAGAGAAGAAAGGGTATTTGAAAAGCCAAATTATTCGGGGATAGCCGGCTTATACGATTATGTTCAAAACAGCCTGAATTTTTATATTTCAAGCATGATGGAAAGTGGTGGTGCAGAAAAAGCTTTACTCTTTATTTCGATCATAAGTTTTTCAATGTTCTTTTTTAAAAATCTGTTTCGTTATTTGGCTTTATTTGTTTTGGCTTTTTTACGCAATGGAATTGTTAAAGATCTTAGAGACAACCTGTATCATAAAATTATTGAATTACCAATATCTTACTTTTCTGAAAAGAAAAAAGGAGACACCATTGCAAGAATGACTTCAGATGTTCAAGAAATTGAAGTTTCATTTTTAAACTCATTAGAAGCTATAGTAAGAGAGCCTCTTACCATTGCTTTTACTTTAATTTCAATGTTTGCTATAAGTGCAAAACTTACCCTTTTTGCTTTTATTTTACTACCTGTTTCGGGTATATTAATTTCATCAATTAGCAAAAAATTAAAAGCTAAATCACTTTTAGCTCAACAGGAAACCGGTAATTTTTTATCTTTTATTGAAGAAACCCTTACCGGATTAAAAGTAATTAAAAGCTTTACAGCTGAAGATAAAATGGAAAAGAAATTCCAAGCTTCAACCAATAAATTCTATAAATTGATGAATAGTGTTTTGCACAGAAATAATTTGGCATCACCTATGAGTGAATTTTTAGGTTCGGCAACTATAATTGCAATTTTATGGTTTGGCGGAAGAATGGTTCTATCTGGTGAAGATGATATGAAACCTCAGGAATTCTTAGGGTTTATAGGCTTGTTCTACCTGATCTTAAATCCGGCTAAAGCTATTTCAAAAGCTATTTTCAGTATTCAAAAAGGAAATGCTTCCGCAGAAAGAATTATGTCGATCCTTGAAACTGAAAATACAATTATAGACCAACCAAATTCCTTAGAGAAAGAATCATTTGACAAAGAAATTGATATTAAAAATATATCCTTTAAATACAAAGATGAATATGTTTTAAAGGATTTTTCCTTAAAAGTTACCAAAGGAGAAACTGTGGCATTAGTGGGGCAATCAGGAAGTGGAAAATCTACTTTAGCCAATTTACTACCAAGATTTTATGATGTAAACTCAGGCGAAATTCTAATTGATGGCATCAATATTAAAAATATTAAAAAAGAATCTTTAAGAGAATTAATGGGACTTGTAACACAAGAATCCATTTTATTTCATGATACGGTTAAAAATAATATCACTTTGGGCGTTGATCATGCAACCGATGAAGAAATAATCGATGCTGCTAAGATTGCTAATGCTCATGAATTTATAAAAGATCTGCCACAACAATACGATACAAATATTGGGGATAGTGGCAATACTTTATCGGGTGGGCAAAAACAAAGGTTATCTATAGCTCGTGCAGTGCTTAAAAACCCACCAATAATGATCTTAGATGAAGCTACTTCTGCATTAGATACAGAATCGGAGCAATTGGTTCAAAAAGCCTTAGAAAAGATGATGGAAAACCGAACCTCAGTTGTAATTGCTCATAGATTATCAACCATACAAAAAGCAGATAAGATCATTGTAATTCAAAAAGGTAAAATAGTAGAACAAGGAACACATGAAGAATTGTTGGCTAGAAAGGATGTGTATCATAAATTAGTTACAATGCAATCTTTAAGTTAAAAATATGAATTCCTATAAACATAAAAAAAATAAAATGAATATAATTGATAGTTTAGAATGGCGGTACGCCTGCAAATCTTTTGATGAGAATAAAAAGCTTAGCGAATCTCAAATTTACACATTAAAAAAAGCATTTAATCTAACACCAACTTCTTTTGGTTTACAACCCATTAAAATGCTTGTTTTTGACAATCAGGAATTAAAAGATAAATTTTTTCCTAATGCCTACTTCCAAAAACAGATCACCACCTGCTCACATATGTTAGTCATTTGTATTGATACTGTTGTTGACGATAAAACCATTGATGCCTACTTTGATATGGAAAAAGAAAAACGGGGTGTTTCTGAAGAAGTAGTTGGTGAATTTAGAGGACAGTTAAAAGATATGTACAAAAATAAAAGTAAGCAGGAAATTGAACAATCTTCAATCTATCAAACCTATATAGCTTTAGGTAATTTAATGACGGTTTGTGCTGTTGAAAAAATTGATGCATGCCCTATTGAAGGATTTATTCCTGAAAAAATTGATGAAATATTGAATTTGAAAGAAAAGAATTTAAAATCAGTATTATTATTACCTGTAGGAGTTAGAGCTGAAGATGATTTTATGAGCAAGATGAAAAAGGTTAGAAAACCTTTAAAAGATATTATCATTGATATTTAAATTCATTTAATAATTAAAAATTGAAACAAGTGAAAATATATTTTGCCGGTCCATTGTTTAGCAAAGCCGAAAAAGAATTCAATCAAAAACTGACTGATCAATTAGAAAAGCTTGGTTTTGAAGTTTTTTTACCCCAACGAGATGGTGTTGAAAAAAGTAAACCTCCTTTTGATCAAATGCCTAAAGAAGAAAAAAGAAAATCTCTGTTTATTTTAGATCGTGATCAAATTTTTGATTGTGATATTTTCCTTTTTATTTTAGATGGAAGAGTACCCGACGAAGGTGCCTGCGTTGAACTGGGAATTGCTTATACTCAAAAATTGATCGATAATAAGAATAGAAAACTGATTGGATTACAAACCGATAAAAGAGCTACTTTTCTAAGCTCAAAATTAAATCCGATGATTAGTATTCCTTTAGATTCTATATTTGAAACTGAAGAAGAATTGATTCAATTTTTACTACCTTTGAAGTAGAATAGAATTCTTTTTATAAAATAATAAATCTCACAACATGAACGAAGATATTAGAACATTAGAACCCAAAGCTTTATGGAATAATTTTGCAGATCTAAATGCAGTTCCCCGCGGTTCAAAAAAAGAAGAGCGTGTTATTGCTTTTATGGTTGATTTTGGTAAAAAACTCGGCTTAGAAACAATTATTGATCCAATACAAAATGTGATCATAAAAAAGCCTGCCACAACCGGTATGGAAAATCGTAAAACTATTGTTTTACAATCACATTTAGATATGGTACATCAAAAAAATGAAGATACCAATTTTGATTTTGACAAAGAAGGCATAAAAATGATCATTGATGGCGACTGGGTTAAAGCTGATGGTACTACTTTAGGTGCCGATAACGGACTAGGTGTTGCTGCGATCATGAGTATTTTAGCGAGTAATGAAATTGTTCACCCTGATTTGGAGGCTTTGTTCACAATTGATGAAGAAACCGGAATGACTGGTGCAAAAGGATTACAAGGAGGTTATTTAAATGGTGAAATTCTATTGAACCTCGATACCGAAGAAGATGAGGAACTAGATATTGGCTGTGCCGGTGGAATTGATGTAACCGCTACTAAAAAATATGAAGAAGAAGTATTAGATAGTAATTATAAAGGTTTTAATATTTCTGTTAAAGGATTGAGAGGTGGTCACTCAGGAATGGATATTCACAGGGGTTTTGGTAATGCCAATAAAATTATGAATGAAATTTTAGATAAGACCCAAGACTTTATAAATATTGCTGAGATCAAAGGTGGAAGCTTGCGCAATGCTATTCCGCGTGAGAGTTTTGCAACTGTTGTTTGTGACACGGGTAAAGCAGGTAAATTTATTGCTAAAGCAGAAGAGATCGCACATAAAATTAAAAAAGAGTTTAAAGAAGTTGAAACAAATTTAGAATTCAATTTTAATGCTGAAAACTGTCCTAATAAAGTGATGAGCAAAACTGAACAAACTAAATTGATCAATGCAATCAAAAATGGGCATAATGGTGTATTTAAGATGAGTGAGGATATGGAAGATTTGGTTGAAGCCTCAAATAATATTGCAAAAGTAAATGTAAAAGATGGGAATATTCAAATTGATTGTTTAACCAGATCTTCGGCAGAAGATAGTAAGATGGATGTTGCCAATCAATTAAAAGGAGCATTTGAAAATGAAGGGTTCACAGTTGAGTTTTCCGGTTCATACCCCGGTTGGCAACCAAATCCAGATTCACCAATTTTAGGGGTAATGGAAAACCTATATGAAAATATTTTTGATAAAAAAGCAAATGTTGTTGCTTGTCATGCAGGATTAGAATGTGGAATTTTAGGAACAAATTATCCTGATATGGATATGATCTCTTTCGGACCAACCATTAAAGGTGCACATTCACCTGATGAACGTGCTAACATCCCTTCTACCCAAAAATTTTGGATATACCTTTTAGAAATTCTTAAAAATATTCCTGAGAAAGCTTAATTATATAATTCATCGGATGACTATAACCGCTATGGTTTTAGTCATCTGCTGAATAGGATAACTCAGCGTTTCAACCAAAGTGAAGCCCTGACTTCATGTATGCCCGAACTGTAAAAAGGGATATTAAAAACGATATTGATTTTTAATAAATACCATCTGCTACCATTGAAATTGATTGAACAATTAAAAAACAAAAACCAAACTTAAAATGATTAAAAAACTTGATATTATCTAGATAGAATTATATTGTCTAAATTCTCCTATAACTACCGAAAATGATCTAATATTAATTAAAAATGAGCTAAACTCTTACTTTTTTTCTTCTTTTTGCATCAATAAGAAGAAATTGAACATTCTTATTTCGGAATTTAACTTTTAACATACACCTAAAAACTTATCGAAATACCCATAGAGAAAAAATCAATGCTGGGGTTAGTCAACATAGTATTCATCTCTGGGCTATTGCCGAAACGAATACTTAGGTATTGGCGTGTAGTTATTTGTTTCAAATTATTAAAGTACCCTTTCAATCATAGAACCAGTATTAAGTAAACAATGAGCAATAATTAATGGCCATAAATTTCGTCCAAACTTCACATATGCTATTCCCATAATTAAGCCAATAATACCAACTGTAATTGACCTTTCTGAAAAATCGTATGAATGCCTAAATCCAAAAATTACTGCTTGTGATATCACAGCAATAACAGTTGCGAAAGATGTCATTGAAAACATCCTTTCAATCCAATTCATTAAAAAACCTCTATCCAATAATTCCTCTAACATTGACTCAAGTAGAATTAAGGGGATAATTAAAAAAAAATGTTCCCAATTTCCTTTCAGATTACCAAATTTAGAAACAGCACTTTCCGATGAAGTGTCTGGAGCCAAGGAAAATGGTAAATGGTCTATTAAAATATTAAATACTATTAACGAAATCATTGTAGCTGCAAGGATTAAAACAGCAATCCCTAATGTTTTCCAGAAATTATCAGGTTTTCGCAAACCTAAATCGTTCCAGTTTACATTTCTTACTTTCATTCTCCACGTTGCTATAACTAAAGTTGTGAATGACCAAAAAAGACCATTTGCAATGAATCCTACTTTTGGGATATATACCTCCCTTATCAAAAACATCACAGATATGTAGATAATCAGGTCAAAAAGGAACCCTTTAAAATTAGTTTGTTTTGAAAGAGATTTGGGAATATCAATATTCATATTTGGTTATTTAGGTAGATGTTTTACGTTAGACAGCTTTTCTTTCAAAGTGTCACAATTCTAAAATCTATATAGTTAGGAAAATGCACTCCGACGTTGAGCGTAAGAATAGTAGCCGATTTCGGGCAATAAGCTTATCAAACCTTTACAAAGTTGAAGTGGGCTAAAACCGCCCAAACACGCACTTTCCCAGCTATTATTTTTACATATTGTTGTGTTTAGTTTTTTCGTCCAAGAACTTCTTTAGCTTTTTTGCTTTTTCAGCCATGTAAGTGTTAGTCAACCATATACCAAGCTTCCTTTTTCTAAAATGAATAATTAGGTTAGATTTTTTATAAGAATCTGCATCTGGAAAATATGGAACACCATTAAATATCCATGTAATGATTCTTAACCATATGGCTAGTCTAGGAAACCAAACATTATTTAATTCAATGGATTGTAAATCATTATATGAATAAAAGCCAGTATTTCGTTCTGTTTGTCCATCAACTAATTCAAAACCATTGTCAAGAAATTGGAATTCAATTTTTGGTTTTTTCTTTAAGATAATGTTTTCATCCATGATATTTTTTATTTCTGTTTATATGCTTCCAATTTACTCATAAAATAGGAGAAACGAACTGGTGAAATCAGAAATCTTCCAGTTTTCATTGCTTGATAATGCGATTTTAAAATTAAATCATTATGAATCATTACCATTAATAGAATCAGGAATCCATAAAACAGCAATAATTCTATTTCTATCCTAATCATAACTATTTATTTGCAGAGCGTTTCTAAAATTAAACACAACTTGTTGCTAACAACTATTAGTTGTTATATTCTTATAACATCCCCTCTTGTACCCCCCTGTCATTGCTGATTTTTTTATCAAAAAAAGCATCAAAATGACTTTTAATTTTTGCAAGAGAATATTTTGATAAATTTAATGTTCTCCATAATTATATCAAAATTTTACTTTAATATTCATTCCAACACTCACTTAATCCTCACTCACATTTCATGTGAATGAACATTAAATATCATTTATAAAACAAGGAGGATTGGTTAACAATTTATTAACGATAAATGTAGAAATTAATTTAAGAATATTATTATGTTTTTCAAATTTTTAATGAATATAAATAGTGATAGATTTGGCTATAATAAAGGGGTGTAGCAATTGTTACTGATAGAAATGTAAAGCACAGAAAACACTCCTTAAATCTTTCTAAAATGGGTTGATTTATTCTTCCATATAATAACCAAATCTTAAAAAACAGTTACATTTATACAACTGAATCCCGAGGTTGATTTACGGATTTATTAATAATAAATAAATAAAAAGTTTAAACATTAACAAAATTGCAACTTTTATTATTTTGTGATTTTCTTTTTTAGCACAATATTTGCAGTGATCAATATTAAATTGAACTTTTTGATATGAAGTACAACTTTATACTCATCATTATATTTATAAATTCAGTAAATATTTTTGCTCAAATTGACAAAAATAATGCTGTTAAAATAAACGGATTTGATTTCAAATTAGATACTGTAAGCAACAAGGAAGATCCTAAATTTGATTTTAACATGGACATTCCTGCAACTTTACAGCTAAGTTCAAATGCAAGAGATAAAAAAAATGGTTTTGAATTTTTAAAGAATCAAAACAATTCCAGTTCGTATCCCAGTATTATGTCACAAAACCAACAAAATGATGACAAAGATATTAGAAAACCCAAATATTGGAACGGTAAAGATGTAAGCAATGTTAGGATGAAAACCAGTCGAGGTCAAGAATTAGGAAGTATAGAAACCAAATCAGATAAAATTAGAATTGAATGTAGAGACCATAGTTTTGTTGATGGTGATAGAGTTAGGGTTTATTTAAATGAAAACATAGTTTATAGAACTGTAACATTAAAAGGAAATTATTTTATCATCAATATTGATCTAAAGGACGGTTTTAACAGAATTGATATAGAAGCATTAAATCAAGGTTCTTCAGGACCAAATACCGCTGAATTTAATGTATTTGATAAAAAAGGATACTTAATTAGTTCCAAAGAATGGAATATGCTTACCGGTAATATTGCTACTTTAGTAGTCATTAAAAATTAAGTTAACCTCAAATTATCGTAAATAAACAATTAATTTATAAACCTGTGTTAGACTTACAATGAGAAGTATTTTAAATTACAGCTACTCTTACCATTCAATTTCATCTTTACCTATACTTTTTAAATAAGTATTAGTTTTACTAAAATGCTTATTACCAAACCAGTAACCTCTATTTGCACTCAATGGAGATGGATGTCCTGAAGTCAAAACACAATGTTTGTTTTTATCAATCTTAGCCCCTTTCTTTTTTGCATAACCTCCCCATAATAAGAAAACAACATTTTCTTTTTTTGCAGAAATTTGTTGAATAACTGCATCGGTAAATATTTCCCAACCTTTGTTTTGATGAGATCCTGCCTGATGTGCCCTTACTGTTAATGTTGCATTTAGTAATAAAATGCCTTGATCTGCCCAATTTCCCAAATCTCCGCTTGACGGATAAGTTTTTCCAGTATCAATTTGTAATTCTTTAAAAATATTGATCAATGAAGGAGGGTGTGCAATACCTTCATGAACAGAAAAACACAAACCATTAGCTTGATCTTCACCATGATAAGGATCCTGCCCTATAATAACTACTTTTACATCATCAAAAGAACAATGGTTAAAAGCAGCAAAGATCTCTGAACCTTTAGGAAAACTACGATGATGTTTATACTCATTCTTTACAAAAGAAACCAAACTCTCAAAATAGGGTTTTTGAAATTCAGTATTTAAAATTGCTTTCCATGATTCAGAAATATTTACATCCATTAGTCTGATTTTTAATTTATTTTAAATCCGAAAATCAAAAATATTTTGAGATTATTTTTTTACCTATTTTTGTGAACGAACAAAACTACAATTTTGACAAATAAAATCACACAAAAAACTTTAAACGATTTAGAATTTGATTCTGTTTTGCTTAGTTTGTCAGAGTATTGCATCTCTGATCTGGGTAGAAAAGAAATTTTGCAATTAAAACCGATTTCAAACAAATATAAAATCATAGTTGCTTTAAATCAAACCAATGAGTATTTATCATCATTTGAGAATGAAAATAGAATTCCGAATCATTTTTTTGATGAAATTACCAAAGAGATCCATTTATTACAAATTGAAGATAGTTTTTTAGAAGGAGGTTCATTCTTACATTTATCTACAACATCAAATACTGTAAATGTCCTTTATAAATTTTTTAAAAAATATAAAGATTATTATCCTTCTCTTTTTAAAAAAATTGAAAGTATTGAATTTACTACAGAAATAATCCAAAAGATCAATAAAATAATTTCTCCTTTTGGCGAAGTAAAAGATAATGCTTCGGAAGAATTAAAATTTATCCGTAAAGAGGTCAATTCAATTAGAGGCAAAATTGGTAGTAGTTTTACAAAAGCTTTAAACCAATATTCAGGTTCAGGTTATTTAGATGATATCAAAGAGTCAATTGTTGACAATCAACGTGTATTGGCTGTTCAGGCAATGCATAGAAAAAAAGTGAAAGGTTCAATTTTGGGCAGTTCAAAAACAGGAAGTATTGTTTTTATTGCACCTCAATCTACCTTACAATATTCTAGAGAATTGCAAAATTTGCTATATGAAGAACAAGAAGAAGTTGTTAAAATTTTAAAGCGGTTGACTGATGAAATTCGCCCTTTTCGAGATTTAATAATTACCTACCAAAAATATTTAACTTATTTAGATTCAGTAAGTGCCAAAGCAAAATATGCAAATAAAAGCAATGCTTGTTTACCTATTATTTCAAATGAGAAAAAAATTTATTTAAAAGATGCATACCATCCGGTTCTTTTAGAAAAAAACAATCTCAATAATTTAAAAACAATACCGCAAACACTAAGTTTAAATAAACAGCAACGTATTATTGTAATTTCAGGCCCAAATGCCGGAGGTAAAAGTATTACCCTAAAAACCATAGGATTACTGCAAGTAATGTTGCAAAGTGGATTATTAATTCCGGTTCACGAAAAAAGTGAAATGTCATTTTTTGAAACTGTATTAACTGATATTGGCGATAATCAATCTATTGAAAATCAATTGAGCACATACAGTTACCGGTTAAAGAATATGCGATATTTTCTACGAAAATGTAATGAAAATACCTTATTTTTAATTGATGAATTTGGAACAGGAAGTGACCCTGAATTGGGTGGTGCTCTTGCCGAAGTTTTTTTAGAAGAATTCTATGAAAAAGGAGCTTATGGAGTTATTACTACACATTATTCAAATTTAAAAGTATTGGCCAATGAATTAGAAAACATGGACAATGCCAATATGCAATTTGACCAAAGATCATTAAATCCTTTATTTAAATTAAATACCGGTCAGGCAGGTAGTTCTTTTACTTTTGAGGTTGCTCAAAAAAACGGAATTCCTTTTAGTTTGATCAATCGTGCAAAGAAAAAAGTTGAAAGTGAAAAAATTCGCTTGGATAAAACAATTTCAAAATTACAAAAGGAAAGAAATCTCTTACAAAAATCATCTCATATTTTAGATAAAGAAAAGGAAAAAGCAAAACAAAGCACAGATAAACTAAAAAAAATTCAGGAAAAAATTCAGGAAAAAATGAACAGTTTTCAAGAATTGTATGACCATAACCAAAAAATGCTTGCTTATGGAAGAAAGGTAAATGAGTTTACCAACAAATATTTCCAAAGAAATAATAAAAAAGAGCTATTTGCGGATTTCTTTAAATGGGTTACCATAGAACAGACTAAGTATGAAAAGTTAAGGAAAGAAAATAAAAAGTCAAAATTAAAAAAAGATATTTCCGAAATTGAAAAACCCATCTCAAATAGGGAAAGAAAAAAAATTAACCAAAAAGAACGTATTGCCCAAAAATTAAAAAAAGAACGGTTAGAGAAGGTAGAAAAAGAAATTTTAGTTGAAGTCGAAAAAATCAGAGAAAATAAACAAAAAGTTGAAAGAAGGCTTGCAGCTCAAAACTCTGATTATAAATTTAAGATCAATGATAGAGTTAGGTTAATTGACGGTACAGCTAAAGGTACAATTGATAAGATTGAAAAGGATATTGCTACAATAAATTACGGTATGTTTACTGCAAAGGCTAATGTGGATCAACTGGAACTGGTACAATAAGCCCATCCTAAGTCCTTCCCAAAAGGAAGGACCTAAATTTTAAATTTTCAAATGTCATTCTGCATACCTTGCCATCTCCCAATTATAAATTGAGCGTATCCTACTCAAGTTCTGCAATTTAAACTGACAACTCTTCTTCATTTCCAGAAAGATCAACCATCCACTCGAATTCATCATTAACATGATTGATGATAAACTGTGGATATTCTGTTTGGATAACAAAGATATCATCAGGATGGCCTGTATTATCACCTAATAATAACCCTGGCAGGGACATTATATTTAGTCATATGAAAACAAAAATACTAAAAATGCAATATATATTTTGCATTATGGAATATTTATATTACATTTGTCTTATGGAAAATTTAAAACTAAAGATAGCAAGGGTTGAAAACAGTTTGTCTCAACAAGAGCTTGCTGATTTGGTTGGAGCTACCCGACAAACTATCGGATTAATTGAAAAAGGGAAATATAATCCCTCATTAAACCTTTGCATTAATATTGCAAAAGCATTAAATAAAACTTTAAATGATCTATTCTGGGATGAAACGAACATGAAATAATATAATCAAACAATTACAAATATTTAAACAAGTGAAAACAAAAGATAAAAAACCGTTTTTAAATATGGATGAAAGAAATAAGCTAATTGCTTATAAAGTAATATCCATTATGTATTTTCTTACAATTTTTGCAATACAAGGAGTAGTAATATATCGTCAGTTTGCTCTCGGGCAAGAATTGAGTGATTTTGAAGATATTGCCATTATTATGACAATTAACTCTTTGTTTCTTATCAGTGCCCTCTTATATTTTGGAGCGATTCCAATTAGAAAATTAAAAGTAAAAAGTATTTTATTAATTTATGTTGTATTTGTAATTCTCGGTAGTTTGTTCACCTATGCTAAATATAACATTTTCCGAAGCCCGGGATTATCTTTTGAGCAATTGTTTGATAAACTGATAATTATCTTTACTATCCTAGGGCTAATGATGGGATTTTGGATATTACTTTCAATTTTGGGTAAAAGACGGCTTGACAAAGAATTAGAATAATTAATATAGTATGTGATGGAAAAAATAAAAGGACATAAACAATATTTATATTTAAGTGCAGTCATCATTGCTTTAGGAATTACTTTTACCACTACAATGAAAGATTATGTTGGAGCATTGGGAGTTGTATTTATTGCAATTGGAGGCCTATTATTTATTACAGGAATGAATATGAAAAAGAAAGAAGAGAATAAGAAATAATAAAACCCACTTAATCACCTTCTTTTCACATGTTAAACATTAACGATCTATTTGATCAATAAAAAATTCGATAGTAAAGCCAGAATATAAGCGAAAGCAGCAAAAAGCATAAGCGCCATAAAACCTAATTCTACTGCAAAAATTACAGCCAATGAAGTACTAATAACAGTGATACACCCATTAATTCCCCATGCCCAGGGAACATGACTTGCATTTATTTTATCTACCATTTTTAAGCCTACCGGAAATGCCATTCCCATAAAAAATGAAGGTATGGCTATACTTAAGCTAGTGATTGCTATTTTACTCACAAATTCTAATCCTACTGTACTACTCAAAATATTACCTATGAAAACGGTGTAGATCAAAATAAGCCCTGAAATGAGTCCGGTAATTTTCATCAAAGTCTTTCTGTCAGTTTTCAATTTTGAGGAATAATAACTTCCAATACCGGAACAAATGAGCATTACTGAAATAACTGTTGCCACAGAATAGATAGGGTGTCCCAGATACAATACAAAATGTTTGATAAGAACAATTTCCATAAACATATACCCAAATCCCAAGCCGGAAAAATAGAAGATCATCCATGCTTTGTTTTCCCCTTTCCAACCCAATCTGAAAAGTGGAAAGATGATAAACAGTAAAGCAAAAAAGATAACTTGTACAAAAGTCACGATCAGGATCAGGTAACCTAACTCTACAAAAGGAATAGACCTTACTCCTATGTTTTTAATCATTTCAGGGATTTTTTTCCATCGTAAAAACTGAAAAAAGTAGGGTTTATTATCCGTTGCAGGTTGGATATTAAAATCGTATTCACTAATTATTTTTTCTCGCTGAGTAGTGAATAAGCCATCCAGATAATACAGGAGATCCTCATCTTCCAAAGTATGGAATTTGGATCTTTCCGAAGGATCTAATCCAGGCAATAATGTAAGATCAAATTCATAGTGGTCACAAAAGGATCTGATCTTTCTAATTTCACCCGGATTCAAAGGTATTCGTTTAATTACGAACGTCATGGTATTCCAACTTCTTATAAGAACAACATGATCTAAAGGATGTTCTAAACCTGCAGATCCTAAACTCTCTGCAATGGTAGCAGTTAATTTTAAAGGAATCTTATACGGAAAATTCATCCAGGTTGAAACTGTTATCATTCCATCTGATTCTAATTTTTGCCACATTTCATTAAAAGATTCTTTGGTAAGTAAATTTTCCTCACTTAAAGCATTTAACCCCGCAGAACCACCAAAATTTCCCAATAAGGGTAATTGGATGAGATCGAATTTTTCATCAGTTTTACTTAAAAATGTTCTTGATCTAATGGTTTCAACTTTGAGTTTAGGATGAAAAAACAAAGAATCTGTTATATCAGAATAGTGTTTTTTTAAAAGTGAAATTACACTTTCGTTATTCTCAATTACCGTAATGCTTTTTGCACTATTGTATAAGGCATGTGAGATATTATCTCCGCCTTTAGCATCAAGAAGAAGAACATGCCCGGGTTTTCCTAAAACGTAAGGTAATGATAAGGTTGAATAATCCAATAAATGAACAGAATCCTTTTTCGCATAAGTTTGAATAGGCGCATACCAATTTCCATTATTATAAATAAAAGAACTTGATGGAATAGCTTTATGATATGTTAAACTCAAGCCGGGTGCATAACGCATTACCGGTGAATTTACTATTTGTAATAATCCGTAAGGACTAAATTCTTCATACGCTATCTTAGTATCAGGAAGATTTTTAGCATAACTTATACCTTTGTAGGGTGAAAAAGACAGGTCAAATGGATTTTGTAAATGATAGATTCCGACACCTATGGTAATTACGGCAAATGCTATTAATGTAAATCTATTCTTTTTTGGTAAAATGATCATTCCGGCAAGGACAGGTAAAAAGGAAATGATGGAGGGAATTTCCTGAGGAGAAAACTTCCAGAATAGAGCAATTGCCAAAATTCCTCCTAAGCCGGCACCAAGCAGATCTGAAAAATAATATTTCCCGATGTTGGTAACTCTTTTTACAAATACGAGTCCTATGGCCAAAGCTCCTAAAAAGAATGGCAGAAAGAAGAGTAAATAGGTAAAGAACAATTTTGATACCTGAGATTTATCTACAAACAAAGTATAAGAATCAAATAAGAATAGATCTGTTCGTGACAATCTTACCGCAAATGACATCCATAAACCGGTACTGATCATTAAAAACGGAAGTAAAAAATCGAATCTTTGTATCAGCCATTTTCTAAAAAGTGAGATCACCGTTCCGGATGCGCCAAAACCCAACATGGCAATTGAGATGACCATAAAAGCATAATGGTGCCATTGTACTATGCTAAAAAACTGGATCAATTGAATTTCATAACTCACTATAGCAGCCGAGAGAATAGCTAAAGAGATCATTAAGTTAACCGGATAAGTATGACTCTTTTTAAAAACAAACATGATTTTAGAGATTATGTTTAATCACTTTATTTTTTTGTTCTGGTAAAGGGAACAAATCTCACAAGCATCAGGCTTTTTGTTTTGGTTTTACCCCTTTTTTTCTCAACAAGCAATAACTGTTGTGTCATAAATGGAGATCCAACCGGAATGATCATACGTCCACCTTCTTTTAATTGTTCCAATAAAGGGGGTGGAATAAATTCTGCTGCTGCAGTAACAACAATAGCGTCAAAAGGCCCTTTCTCTTTCCAGCCAAAATAACCATCGGCATTTTTTACAAGAATATTGTTGTAATTTAATTCTTTCAGCCTTTTTTTTGCTGATACTTCCAATTCACTTACGATCTCAATAGTATAAACCGAATCGACAATCTCAGCCAGAATTGCCGCCTGATAACCGGAGCCTGTTCCAATTTCTAAAACCTTAAAATCTTTTGTTGGCCTTATTATTTCTGTCATATAAGCAACAATATAAGGTTGTGAAATGGTTTGCCCATATCCAATAGGTAACGGGCCATCCTGATAAGCTGAATTAATATATCCTTTAGGAACAAATTTATGCCTTTGCACTTTGTAAAATGCCTCAAGAGTAGCTACATCCTTAACACCTCTTGCTTTAATCTGGGTTTTAACCATAGCTTTTCTTTGCTCTTTAAAATTATCTTTTTGCTGAAAACTCAGGGCAGAAATGAAAAACAATATGATAATAAATTTTTGCATCTTTAAGATCAACAGGCCATTAAAGTTAATACATATACCATTGATTTCAAATAAAAAAATAAAAAATAACCAGATGAGTTATTGACAATATAAAAAAATAAAGCTGATTAAGCCGAAGAATTCACTCAACTGTGACAGTTGGAAGTTAAAATTTGCAACAAAATTGAACCATTAATTATACTGATTTTTTACTAAAAAACCTTATTTATCGGGCATATTATAATAAAGAAAATAGCAAATTTTATACTTTAAGCTTTAAATATCATTTCCCATACCTTTCAATTTCACGATCATAAAAAGTACTGGCCTTATCTATTAATTCAGTAACTAAATTTGCCAATTCGGATTCGTCACCCACTATATCATCCAGCCATTCAATCTCATCATCCTTTAAATTAATAATGAATTGGGGGTACTCTGTATGAACTATAAATATATCATCAGGAAAATCAGTATTGTCTCCTATTAAAAATTTTGGTAGTGTCATATTGCAAAAATTATAAATAGTAATATTTTAAACAAAAATAAGGTTTTTAAAGCGCATTTTTGTTCTTTAATAAAGTTTATGTAAGTTTATACTACCATTTAATTATAATTTATTTATTTCAACTGCATTGTTCTTTACATGTTAATAAAACAAATATATTTTATGAAACTACCAATAATACTTTTTACTCTTATAATTGTAAGCGGCTGCCAAAATAAAAAGGAGACTGTAATAAATGAAGAAATTAACGAATCATTTTATGTAGGCACATACACTAACGGTGATAGTCAGGGTATTTACAAATATGCTTTAAAAAAAGATGGTACTTTAAGCAGAATTGGATTAGCAACCAAGTCTGAAAACCCTTCTTTTTTAACGTTTAGCCATGATAAGAAATTCCTTTTGGCAGTTAATGAAATTAACCCGGAAGGAGGAACAGGCACAGTTGAATCATTTTTAATAAAAGGTGATAGCCTGACATTCATCAATAAAAGTTCATCTGGTGGAGCACATCCTTGTTTTATTAGTACAAACAAATCAGATTTTGTATTAACAGCAAATTATACCAGTGGTAATATTGGTTTACTAAAACTGAATGAAAAAGGTGAATTATCAGATTTGTTAAGCATTCAACAACATACCGGGAAAGGTTTGACTGAAAGACAAAAATCACCTCATGCACATTCTGCCTGGTTTGATTTTGATAATAAAAGTATAATATCCGTTGATCTTGGCACAAATGAATTATGGTTTTCACAACTTGATTCAAAAGAACAAAAATTAATACCATCCGATCCTAATAAAATGGCTATGTCAGGGGGTGCCGGTCCGCGACATCTAACTTTTCATCCCAATAAAAAATGGATCTACGTAATTAATGAATTGGATTGTACCGTTACTTTATTACAAAAAAATAATATCGGTAAATATGAAAAAGGAATTTCAATTTCAACATTACCAGAGGGTTATACAGAACCCAATACTTGCGCTGATATACACACTTCTTCTGATGGAAAATTTGTTTATGCATCTAATAGAGGACATAATAGTATTGCTGTTTTTGAAGTAAATTCCGGTGATGGTTCTTTAAAGCTTATTGGTCATGAGTCCACAAAAGGTAATGGACCACGCAATTTCTCATTATCACCAAATGAAGATTTTTTACTGGTTGCCAATCAGCTTACAAATAATATCGTATCGTTTAAACGAGATAAAAATACCGGATTATTAAAGTTTATTTATCAAATTGAAGCGCCAACTCCAGTTTGTATTTTATTCAATTAACTAAATTATATTCTTAAAATAAAGCCATGCCTAAAAGAACAATTTTTGAGATGCTCAATCAAGCATCAGTTACCTATGCAAACAATCCTTATTTAAGCCAGAAAGATGATAAGGGTTGGGTGAGAACAACTTTTAGTGAAGCCAAAACAAAAGCTTTACATTTGGCCTCTGCACTAATAGAACTTGGCATTAAATACGAAGATAAGATCACTATATTATCAGAAGCAAAAAATGATTGGATCATAGCCGAATTTGCAATATTATATACCGGAGGGATTTCTGTTCCCCTCTCTATAAAACTATTACCTGAAGAAGTTCCGTTTAGAGTAAATCACTCTGATTCAAAATTAATTATCGTTTCCGAAAATACTATTGAAAAGGTCATCAGTCAATGGGATAAATATGATTATAAAGCATTAAGACTTATTATTTTAGACAAACCTTCCAAAAAAATAAGCGATCAATGTAAAACCTATAATTTTGATGAAAAAGAGCTGCTTTTTATTGATGATCTATACCAGTCAGGAAAAGAAAAACTGGAAGAAAAACTGCCCAAGATCCAAGAAATTGAAAAATCTATCAAAGAAGATGATGTTGTAACAATTTCTTATACTTCGGGTACTACCGGAAATCCAAAAGGTATTATGCTAACACATTTGAACTATTTTTCTAATAGCCATGAAGCCGTAAATACATTTCAAATTCAAGAAAAAATTGCAACGCTAATTATTTTACCAACCGATCATTCTTTTGCGCATACTGTGGGTATTTATACTGCATTGGTAAAAGGGTTGTCCCTATATTTTGTTGATGCCAGAGGTGGTGGAATGAATGCTCTAAAAAATATTCCAATAAATCTTGTTGAAGCAAATCCAAACTTTTTATTAACAGTACCGGCTTTAACAAGTAATTTTATCAATAAATTCAAAGAAGGTATTAAAGCAAAAGGTACATTTATTGAAGGAATTTTTAATCGTGGAATTGAAGCTGCAATCAAACGAAATGGTAACGGTACTACAAAACCGGGGCTTGGCACTCAGTTTTCTACATATTTTAATTACGCTCTTGCGGAAAATCTTATTTTTAAAAAACTACGTTTGATATTTGGTTCGAATATTGAGTTTTTTGTTGGGGGTGGCGCTTTGCTAGACATAAAACAACAACAATTTTACAAAGCTATTGGTATTCCTGTTTATCAGGGTTACGGTTTAACCGAAGCAACTCCAATCATATCTACAAATACTCCATTTCAACATAAAATGGGAACATCCGGCAAGGTTTTAGGCAACATTATTTGTAAGATCTGTGATGAAAACGGCAAAGAACTCCCAAAAGGTAAAAAAGGAGAAATTGTTATTCAAGGTGATAATGTTATGAAAGGCTATTATAAAAATCAGGTTGCTACAAATGAAACACTCAAAGATGGTTGGCTTTTTACAGGTGACCTGGGATTTATGGATGAAGATGACTTTTTGGTAGTTGTGGGTAGAGAAAAAGCATTATTAATCTCAGATGATGGAGAGAAATATTCTCCTGAAGAAATTGAAGAAGCCATTGTAAATAGTTCAGCGTTGATCAATCAAGCAATGATCTATAATGATCATAAAAAATATACAACTGCTTTAATTACTTTAGATCAAGCCAATGTTAAAAATTGGATCAAAACAAATAAAATTACTTCTAATGAAGATGTTGTACAACAAATAAAAAAAGAGTTGCTTTTGTTCAATCAACAATCAGAATTTAAAGGTAAATTCCCTTTAAAATGGATTCCTTCACAATTTCAAATTATTGAAGATAATTTCTCAGAAGATAATAAAATGATCAATTCTACCTTAAAAATGGTTCGTCATAGAATTACTGAAAATTATCAAAACAGAATTGATTTTATGTATGGTGATAATGCATTAAAAAAAGGTTTTGAAGAGAATTTAAAAACAATTTCTAGATTGTTAAAAATTGGAAGTTGAAAGTAAAAGGTTAAATAACCACCTCCCCATTCGGGTACTACTCCTTAAAAGGAGGAGAGTATTAAAATTTACTATAAATATTCTTTTGAAAAAGAAAGTTCCCATCCTTTCAAGGAGGGGTGGCACAAAGTGCCGGGGTGGTTTATCATGTGAATTTAATTTAAAATTCATCATTCAAAATTTGAGAAGTATTTCCCTTCTAAAATCGACATTCATTAATCCTTTTTCTGAAATTAAAAAATTGAATATTGATCAACATTTTTGATTTGAGAAGTGTAAAGGGAGAAGTTTGAAGTTAAAATATTGATTAGTAACCACCTCCCCTTCGGGTACTCCTCCTTAAAAGGAGGAGAATAATAAAATTTACTATAAATATTCTTTTGAAAAAGAAAGTTCCCATCCTTTCAAGGAGGGGTGGCACAAAGTGCCGGGGTGGTTTATCATGTGAATTTAATTTAAAATTCATCATTCAAAATTTGAGAAGTATTTCCCTTCTAAAATCGACATTCATTAATCCTTTTTCTGAAATTAAAAAATTGAATATTGATCAACATTTTTGATTTGAGAAGTGTAAAGGGAGAAGTTTGAAGTTAAAATATTGATTAGTAACCACCTCCCCTTCGGGTACTCCTCCTTAAAAGGAGGAGAGTTTTGAAGATAAACAATAAATTTATTTAAAAAATATTTGCTTTCAAAATTTCAAAGAATTATTTCACTAATAAGCGTCATCGTGCACATTGGCTACTGCCCTACCCGATGGATCATTCATATTCTTAAAGCTTTCATCCCATTCTAAAGCCGTTTTGGTACTACAGGCCACTGAAGCTTCTTGCGGCACACAAAGTGCTGCGGTATCCGATGGAAAATGTTCGGCAAAAATTGATCGATAATAAAATTCTTCTTTACTGGTTGGTGTTTGAATTGGAAATTTATATTTTGCATTTTTCAATTGTTCATCACTAACCTCTCTATCAACAACTTCTTTGAGAGTATCTATCCAGCTATAACCTACTCCATCAGAAAATTGTTCTTTTTGTCGCCAAACTACACTTTCAGGAAGGTAATCTTCAAATGCTTTTCGTATAACCCATTTTTCCATTCTTTCACCATTGATCATTTTATCCTGAGGGTTGATCCGCATGGCAACATCCATAAATTCTTTATCTAAAAATGGCACTCGCCCCTCTATCCCCCATGCTGCTAATGATTTGTTTGCTCTTAAGCAATCATACATATGTAATTTTTCTAATTTTCTAACAGTTTCTTTATGAAATTCTTCAGCATCAGGTGCCTTATGAAAATATAAATAGCCCCCAAATAATTCATCAGCACCTTCACCCGATAAGACCATTTTTACGCCCATAGATTTAATTACCCTTGCCATTAGATACATTGGTGTTGAAGCGCGAATAGTAGTAATATCATAAGTTTCTAAGTTGTAAATTACATCTTTAATTGCATCTAAACCTTCTTGAATGGTAAACTTTATTTCGTGATGCACAGTACCAATATGATCGGCAACCAATTGAGCAGCTGCCAGATCAGGCGAACCTTCTAATCCTACCGAAAATGAGTGCAATTGTGGCCACCATGCATCTTGAGTATCACCTGATTCTACTCTTTTTTCGGCATATTTTTTCGCTATAGCGGAAGTAACTGACGAATCTAAACCACCCGAAAGTAAAACACCGTAAGGCACATCACTCATCAACTGACGGTGAACAGCAGCTTCTAAAGCATCGCGAATTTCATCAATACTGGTTTTATTTTCTTTAACAGCTTCAAAATCAACCCAATCTCGTTTGTACCACTGTATCAGTTTATTATCTTTACTTGAATAATAATGACCGGGAGGAAACAATTCAATTTTTGTGCAAACACCTTCTAAAGCTTTAAGCTCGGAAGCAACATAAAAAGTACCATTTTGATCCCAACCCATATATAGTGGTATTACACCAATATGATCACGAGCTGCAAAATATTCATCTTTTTCGGCATCATATAATGCAAAACCAAAAATACCATTCATTTCATCTAGAAAATCAACACCTTTTTCCTTGTAAAGGGGTAAAATTACCTCGCAGTCTGAGGCAGTTTGAAAGTTGTATTTTCCTTCAAATTGTTTACGTAATTCTAAATGGTTGTATATTTCGCCATTAGCCGCTAAGATCAATTTTTTATCTTCGCTATAAAGCGGTTGTTTTCCAGATGCCGGATCTACAATCGCTAATCTTTCATGCGTTAATATTGCTTTTTCATCATCATAAATTCCACTCCAATCCGGTCCTCGATGACGAATTTTTTTAGACATTTCAAGTAATTTAGGTCTTAAAACCTCTACTTTTTGTTTTAGATCAAATGCACATACAATTCCACACATATCTATTTTTTTATTTTTGTTTATATTTATTAGGCAAATATGAACTAAATATTTGTATCTGTAAATATATATATCTTTTTTAATTACATTTATTAACTTTTATTTGTATTTTAATATATATGTGTAAGTTTAAATTAAAATATACTATTTAAAAGAAATTATTGAAAATAATTATTTATTTTTAGAATTGTAATTTTTAAGTGTTAACCTTTTAAAATAAATGCGATTAACAATTGTAATATCGTAGTTATTTACCTTTTCAAATAAATGTGATTTACAGTAGCGAAGCTATTATAAAACTTAATGCAAACAAAAAATTACATAAAAATATATTTAGATACTCACCGAAACAAAAAGGTTATATTTATTTGGTTTACATTTGACCAAATATTTATAAATAAAGCAAAATCAATTGGTTGCAGATGGAGTCAAACCAAAAAGTGTTGGTATTTATTGTATACAAATCAAAATTTAAAGTTATTTAAAAACACTTTTGAGGATATTGCTGTTATTGATTACTCAAATTTCAAAAGACA
>JBDLJB010000018.1:0-46756 GCA_039714555.1 Bacteroidota bacterium | reverse complement strand
TTTACCTTCAACTATGAGATCTACTCTATAACCTATTTCTAATTTAACATCTTCGTAGACAAGAGGTAAAGGTTTTTGTTTCTCAACTTTTAGTCCTGACTTCTTTAGTTCATAGAACAAACATTCTTCATATGAACTTTCCAGCAATCCGGGACCTAACACTTTATGAACTTTTAATGCACAGTCAAATATTATTTTTGAAATTTCATTTTCAGTCATGATTTTTTTCTTTGCGACCCTTGCGGATTCAATTGCGCTCTTCGCGGTTAAAATCTAAAATACTCTTTCAATTCTTTATCAAAATACTGTAATGCATTTTTGATGGGTAAAGGAACGCCACCACCTAGTGCACATAACGAACCAATCTCCAGAGTTTCTATCAAATCATCAAATAATTTTCTATCAATTTTATAATCTTCATTTTGAGCTTTTTGCAACATTTCATACCCTCTAAATGAGCCTATTCTACAAGGATAGCATTTTCCGCAGCTTTCATCTGCTGTAAATTTCATCAAATGTTCGATGAACTTTATCATTGGAAATTCTTTAGGAATTGAAACAAAACTTGCATGTCCTAATAAAAACCCGTTATTGCTTAGTGATTCAAAGTCGAGAGTTAGCGAATCTATTTGATGTATGGGTACAATTCCGCCAAGCGGACCTCCAATTTGTAATGCTTTTATATCAGATTTAAATCCACCACCAAAATCATCAAAAACAGTTTGTAATGGAGTTCCCATTTCAATCTCATATATTCCGGGTTGGTTAAAAAAACTATCCAATGAAACCAATTTTGTTCCGGTAGATTGTTTTGTGCCTAAGTCAGCATATTTAATTCCGCCATTTTCTAAAATCCAATGAATATTGGCAAAAGTTTCTACATTACTTAAAACAGTAGGTTTGCCATATAAACCGTATTGAGCAGGGTAGGGCGGACGTACTCTTACTTCCGGTCGCAATCCTTCAATAGAATTAAGTAAAGCAGTTTCTTCACCACAAACATAAGACCCTTGTCCGCGAATTATTTTAAACTTAAAATCATTAATTAGATTTTTTTCTTTTAATTCATCAATAGCAATTTGAACTTTCCTGATCGAATCAGGATATTCACCTCTAATGTATAAAACTCCTGTATCTGCACCAACGCATTTCCCTGCAGCATACATTCCGAACAAAACTTTATGCGCTTGGTTTTCCATTAAATACATATCACTATAAGCTCCGGGGTCTCCTTCATCGGCATTGCAGACGATATATTTTTGGATATTTTCTTCTTTAATTACTGCATCTAATTTGAACCAAAAAGGAAATCCTGCTCCACCGCGACCACGTAGATTGGATGACTTTAACTCTTCTAATACTTGTTTTGGTTTATGTTCAAATGAATTAGCAAGTGCATAAAATTCATGTAAATTTTCAATTTTTGAAGTTAAAACCGGTGTTGTATTTGTGCCTACTTTATACTTATTTTCTTGTTCGTAAACTTTGATCTTTGATGAAAGTATTTTGTTTAACTCAATCTTATTATTTGAAGAATAGGTATTGTCTTTGTACATAAAAGCACTGTTGCTATGACAATGGCCAACACAAGCCGCATGGCCTATTTCATCTGCATCAAAATACTTTTCCAGTTTTTTGGTCAATTTTTTTTGTGTACCGGCAACCATACAAGCGGTTCCGTTACATATATGAATTTTTTTGCTGCGATTTTCAGGCTTAAGAAAATCATAAAATGTTGATGTACCCAAAACAACTGAGTCATCTAACAAAAAACGTTGTGCTAATTGATGAAATTTTTCATCGGGAGCTTCTTTATTAGAAAGATCGGCGATATTTTCAAAAAGATTATCATCAATTCCTTTTCGGGAAGATAAAGAGCGAATATTTTTATTTGCCATGATTTAAGGGTCAATTTATGAAAGGATAAATTTAATGAAATTTAAAATAGTAATTTTTTTGTTTTTGTTAAACTTTTTTACAAACCAATACAAGATGTTTATTTTCAATATTGGTTGTAAAGAATAAATAAATTTCACCTCCTTCTTTGATTCCGGTTCTTTTGCGAATTTGTTTAACCGTTTCCGGGAAATTTCTTTTAGTAATATTGGCTTTTAGGGTAGGTAGAACTTTTTTAATTTGTTTTTTGTCGTAGGATAGTATATGATCCACAATAAATCTTCTACCCGGAAATTCAATTAGATCATTTGAAGTATATAAATGACTGTAATTATGTAGCTTATCAATTTTTAATTGTTGTGATACTTCATTAAAAAGCCCAGCTTTTAAAATCGCTGTATTGGGTTCATAGAGATATTTTTTTGGTAAAGAAAAAGTAGCTTTTGAATTTGAATTTAACAAGGCGTCAAAACGTTCAATACTTCCATCTTTAATATTGACTGTTTTAATACTTATAGTTTTTTGATAACCTTTATATAGTGTAAAAAGTAATTCTTTTACTTCATTTTTTACGGCAATTATATGAATATCTTTGATGAAATTCAGTTCGTTTATTGAAGCAGAAATATCTAATAATGGTGAAAGTTTTAATAAAATATTATCAGTAAATTGAAAAAGTAAATCTAAATTTAAAGGAATATTTGGTAAGCATTCCTCCAACAAGAATACTTTTTCTTTTGCCTCATTTCTTCGTGATGGATCTGCATAGATCCAATCGTATTTCTTTTTGTTTTTTCCCAGATATTTTAATCCATCATCAGCAATCGTTTTAATATTTTTTACACCCAATTGTAAATAATTATGTGCAACAATTTTCGAAAGATTCAAATTAATTTCACAATGCGTTACTTCATTGAATTTATCTGCGAAAGCAAAACAATCAACTCCAAAACCACCGGTTAGGTCAATTATACTTTTGCCTGAAATTAGATCTGCTTTGTATTTTGCTGTAATTTCAGAGGAAGTTTGTTCAATATTTAATTTGTTAGGATAATAAATATAAGGGGTTATGAACCAGGTAGGGAGTTTTTTTTTACATTTATTCTTCGAGATAATCTGCTCAACAATTTCCTGAATAGTCATTTCCTGAAAGGGAGAGCCCTTTAAAATAAGTTTTGTAGGATCATCATTTACGTGCTGATTGATAAATTCTTGAATATCATTATTTAAAATTCTTTTATTCAAATTTATTTGATCTCTTTTGTAAGTTGTTTAACGACCTCATTATCAGCTAAAAATTCACTTAAAATTACTTTTATTGCTGTATAGGATGGAACTGCCAAGATCATTCCTGTAATACCAAATAATAATCCTCCAATGATAATTACTAAAAATATTTCTAAGGGGTGTGATTTTACGCTTTTTGAAAAAATAATTGGCTGACTAAAAAAGTTATCAACTAATTGAGCAATTAAATATCCAATACCTACATAAATTGTGGTAGGTAGTATATAAGTTTGAAAATCGTATTCTAAATTGCTTGTCATAGTTAATGTAAGCATTAATGCGCCACCAATTAACGGACCTATATATGGTATAATGTTTAGCAGGGCGGCTAGAAAGGCTATTAATATAGCACTTTCAACTCCGAAAATTAGTAGAATTATTGAATAAATTGTAAATAAAATTGTGATTTGAATTATCAGACCAATAAAATATCTGGACAATAATCCACTTATTTTATTTAGAGAATTTAATATCCTTTCTTCTTTTTCATCTGGAGTAATAGCAAGAAAAGTGTCATGTAAGATCTTAGTATCTTTCATAAAGAAAAAAGAAATAAATAAAACAGAAAACAATCCCATGCTCAATGAACCAACAGTAGCTAAAAATGAATTGAGAAAACTTGGAATAGATTTTATTGGAGTTGTTAGATCGATATGTTTAAATTCATCAAAAAGATCAATACCTCTTGCTGAAAAATAAGTGTTCAATTCAACTAATAATTCTTTGACTCTAATATGAAGTTCATTTGTATTCAATAAAGCAATATTATTACCTTGTTTAATGATCAAAGGAATAAACATTGAAATTATCCCAAAAATTACAAATAAAAAAAGCGACATAGTTATAATTACCGCAATCAAATTTGGAAATTTTAATTTTTTTTTGAAAAAGTTTATGATAGGTCTCGCAATTAATGATAAAACAGCTGCAATAGCTAAATATATTAACGCAGATTGAATTTTATATAGAAATAAAATAAGTAAAGCAATACCTGCTATAATTGCAATAGCTCTTAGAATACCTTTAGATATAGTTTTTGAGTCCATTATCAAATATGGCTTAGTTTAGTTTATAATTTGTAAATATAATAAATAATCAAACTCATCAATAAAAATCATTATATTTAGAATAAAATTAATCAAGTGATGAGAAAACAATATCATTTTCGTCCTTCTAAAAATGGTTTTTATGCCTGGGATATTGGTAAATTAGTAGAAAAGGCAAAAGATTTTTCTGTGATTTCAGTTAAGCTGGAAGATATTAAAGAGTTAGATGAAAATTACTGGTATAATGATTATCCTAAAAATTTACCTACTTGTCGCTCTATAGTAGCGCATTTTAAATTGATGGAGGAAACAGATTTGAATTATCCGATCATTCTTTGTGAAGATGGTAGGGTAATGGATGGTATGCACAGAGTGTGTAAAGCACTATTATTAGGTTTAACAGAAATTAATGCCCTAAAATTTAAAAAAACTCCAGATCCTGATTTTGTAGATGTTTATGCTGAAGATCTTCCTTATGACTGAAAATATATTAACTAATCAATATGTTTTAATTCCATTACTTTTTTACCATTGTCATAAAAAATAAGATTATTTTTATAATCATAAGAAAGTTTATTATTGGATAAGATCTTACCAATTTTGGTACTTATTTCAGTATTATCTGTACAAGCCATCATTGTTGAGGCTAAATTTCCAAAATAAATTATATTTTTTTCTACATTAATACTTCCTCTAAAAGTATTACAACCATCAGTACCCAAAATATTTTTATCAATTAAATTGATCTCAATTCTTGGTGCATTTTTATTGAAATTGGAGGGATCAATTTTAATACCATCTACTTCGATAATAGCCCAAATATCGTTTAATTTGTAATCAGGTACATAGTTGCCACATCCTTTATATTTTTTATAATCCTCTTCATTACTTGTTTTGATATCAATACTTACACTGTAATCAAATTTTTCACCACTCATATTGTCGGTACATCCTGTTTGATTTAACTGTATAATTATTTCCCCGGATTCAGTTATACTTCTATAGCGACTTACATTAGCATCCATAGCCTTAACGGGTTCTACAGATGGAGCATTAAAATCTAATCCTTCTAAATTTTTAAAATGGAATCCTTTTTCAAAATCCATATCTAGGCTCCAAAAGGGTTCATTACCAAAGGCATAAAAATCAATACCTTCTTGATATTTTTTTTGTATGATTTTTTGAAGTCGTACATTTTTATTGTTACTTACTTCTTTAGTTATTGGTAATAAAGAATAATTATCAGCTAAGTCACCTGTAATTTTATTTCCATTTTTATCAAGAAGTAAAAGACCTTTGCTTTCTTTTTGAAACAAATTCATACTACCTGCTTGCTCGTCTAATTGAATTAGTAATCTATTGTTAATAGTATAGGTTCCTTTTACTAAAATTGGTTTATCTGATTTGCCTTGATAAGTTATTTTAGATTGATAGGTTTTGTCATTATTTAATTGCAAACGATAAATAATTATTTCGCAATCAGCACAAGGGAGCATACCCAGGTAAGTGCCTGAAATTTCATTAATATATTTTTCATTTATATTTTTTTGAATTTCTTCATTCTTAAAATCTTCATGAACTTGTTGGTGTGTATCTTTATGAGGGTTTACTGTAGTTGTTTGTTGATTGCTGCCACATGAAATTAAAGTGCTTAGACTTAAAAATAATAAAAAAATAGATAATGTTCTCATAAAAATGGGAGGTTAATTACTGTTTTACAAATATATGATATTGCAAGTTTTATATTATTCTATTTTAATATTATATTTATTTAATAATCCGGATACACTTTCGAGAGAAAATTTAGCTTTTTTTATTTGGTTACTTTCCGGATCTAATGAATAATTAAAAGAAGTTCTAAAATCACATTCAGTTAAATTTGTATTTGAAAAAATAGCTCTGTTAAGGTTGCATTTATCAAAAATTGATTTGGTTAAGTTAGTTTCACTAAAATCAACTTCATGAAGATTGCAGTTTTTAAATATTGTTTTCTTTAACTTAAGATTATAAAAGGAAGTAAAATCCAGCTGAGAATCTTCAAACTTAACTGATAAAAAGAGATGATTACATTCAAAAAAGTTGATTCCTAATAACTTGCAATTTTTGATCTTTACCTCATTTAACGTTGTATTTTTAATGATTACCATACTTAAATCACATTGATCAAATTCACATTCTAAAAAACTGTAACCAGACAGATCTACGTTTGAGAAGATACAATTGACAAATGTGCAATTTTCATAAATGCCATTTTGTAGCTTTTCAGAGTTAAAATTGATTCCTTTGAAAATTTTATCTTCAAAAATAATATGGTTCATAGAGTTTTATTTATCCTATTAAATTAAAAATAGGTTGCTATAAATTTATAAAAAAAAGAGGTTGTTTTAAAACAACCTCTTAAAAAATCAAATAACATTTAATTAAACGAAATTACCTTTTTCATCTGTTTTTACCTTCATTTTTTTATCACCGTTCACTAATGTAAATTTATAAACTTTTTTAACACCTTTGTCCTGATGGTATTTCACTAAATACACATCTTTTGAGATCGCCCAACCCGGGAATCTTTTTACAATAGCTTTTGTTACATCAGCTGGAGGTTTAACATCTTTAAATTTTTCAATGGTTCTGATAACTCTACCATCTTTATCATAGGCAGCAACAATCTTTCCGTCAGGAATAAAAAAAGAAACAGTATAGATGTCATATTCATCCGTATAAAGTTCAGATCCTTTTAAATCGTAATTTGCTACTTTACGTTCAAGCATATTTACATCAACATCTAAATCTTTATCACCAACATTGTCTAGGTATTTATAATTAACTGCGTATACAACAACTTCTGATAAAGTTTCGTCTTTTACAACCTGTGCAAAAGCCTGGATGGTTAATCCAAGAACAAATAAACCAAGAATTAATTTTCTCATAATCATGAATTTTAATTGATTAATAATCATTTATACTTTAAAGTTTTACATAGTTATTAAATAGATATATAAAAAACAATGACGATGGTCAATAGAAATGATGATTCTCATCAATTTTTAAATGAAGAAAATTGAACAGATAAGATAAGAAAACAAATAAAAAATTTCATGATATGAACTATCTTCGAGGTCTGCCTGCCGAGGCAGGTTCTGCATCGAGGAATAGTTTTTAATTAAAATTTCTCTGGAACAAAAGTTTGATCAGAAAAAGGTGGTCGAATATATCCTTCCTCTTTTTTTCTAGGAGAAAGTACTATTTTCTCATGTTTAACTTTCTGATAAGGTATTAATGATAATAAATGACCAATACAATTGAGTCGTGCTCTTTTTTTATTGTCAGCAGGTACAACATACCAGGGTGATTGTTTGGTATCAGTATATTTAAACATCTCATCTTTAGCTTTACTGTAATCCAGCCATTTTTCACGCGATTCTAGATCCATCGGACTTAATTTCCAACGTTTTGTTGGGTCATCAATTCTTGATTGGAAGCGTCGTTCTTGTTCTTCATCAGAAACAGAGAACCAATATTTAATAAGAATGATACCTGATCTGATCAACATGCGTTCAAAATCGGGACAAGTGCGCATGAACTCATGATATTCTTCGGTAGTACAAAAATTCATTACCCGTTCTACACCGGCTCTGTTATACCAACTTCTATCAAATAAAACCATTTCACCTGCAGCGGGTAAATGTGGAACATAACGTTGAAAATACCACTGACTTTTTTCTCTATCTGTTGGAGTGCCAAGAGCAACTATTTTACAAACTCTGGGGTTAAGGCTTTGTGATATTCTTTTAATAACACCACCTTTGCCGGCAGCATCTCTACCTTCAAATAATACAACAACTTTAAGTTTTTCGTATTTTATCCATTCTTGAAGTTTTACCAGCTCTATTTGTAGTCTAGCCAGCTCTTTATCGTATAATTTATTATTGATTCTTCGTTTGTCCCTTTTTTCGGGTTCGATATTTTTAGGTATAGTTTGTTGTTTATTCTTGCTCATTGTAGAGGAATTAAAAAGCTAAAAATAGTAAAAATAATGTGTAAATAAAAATTTGATTACTTTCTTATCAATTATAATAAGTTTAATGTAAAAAAAGAAATAACCATAGGATTTATAAAAGAATCACACTTCAGGATTTAAAGTTCTTATTCCATATTTTTTTGCTATTTCCAATCTTCTAGTCCTTAATTTTTTATAAAGATCTTGTAGTTTGTTTTTATTGATATAATTACCGGAAGCATTGAGTCTGTTTATAGTTATGCCAGCCTCTTTAGCATAATGAATAAGTGTGGCTAAAGTAATATGGTTTTTAGTTTTTTGCATTATACTGTTGTATAAAGTATCTGTTTCTTTTAAGCTGTAATCTTGAGATATTGCATTAATTTCATGAAAATATTTTCGACCTTTTTCACCTAGAGTATTTGAAATCGAAAATCCAATTTCTACTTTTTTTTCATCTGTATCTAACAGATTAATGTTATGATTTCTTAATTGACTAATGATTTGAGCAACTTTATTTTCTTCTTCATTTTTTGAATAAACAATTTGAAGTTTATTTTTGTTTATTGCTAATATGTCATCTTCTGGTTTTAAATCTAAAATGTGAAGTGATTCAAAAATTTTAGCATTTGGATTGATATGAATATTTGGATCATAAGATAAAAGCATTGCTTTAGATACTTCCAAATCATCTGTTTTTAAATCTAGATCATAATTTTTTTTATAATAATTTTTTAAAGCTAAAAATTGAGATATATGTGTTTTAACCGAAGGTTTTATTTTTACAATAAGACTAATTTTATTTCCATCAGGATTTTTAAAAGCTAAATAAGTAAAATCATCATTGCACATTAAATTAAAAAGATGATCATTGTATTTTATGTTAATAATATCAATTTGTATTAAACCACTATGTTTTATCAATCCTTCTTTTTCACGTTGGTTAAATAAACCACTTATAGTAACAGCCTGTATACTTGTTTTTTTAAGCTCACTATATATTTGTTGATTATAAGTTCTTCTCAGGCTTTCAATCTCATTTTTTAAAAAACCAGACTTTATAATTCTATAAACATCATTGATATCTATACTTATATCAGGTTTATCTTTTGTAATAAGATTTTTGAACAAAGAAAATTTATAGGCACTATTAGTGGATTCTAACATTTACAGTAAAATTTTTCATTAGCAATTTACTTTAAAACGTATTTTTTTAGGAACTATTATAAACTATTATAGTTTTTTTATGATAGTGATACAACCAAATAGGTTGATTTAAAAGTTAAATCACATAGATTTAAACAACTTATTATAAGTGTTTTGAAATATAATAATTATTGTATTTAAAGAAGCATTTTTTGTACAAGCTAAAAAAACATTGAGTATTAATTATTAAAGATCCTGTAAGGTTTACAGGATCTTTAAATTAAATTCTTGCATTAATTGTTTTTCTGATAATTATTCTAAAACATGAATATTTTTTTCAGCACAGATTCTTTTTAATTCCTTAGGCCAGATAGAAACAGTAACCTCTCCCAAGTGTGCTGTTCTTAACAAATACATATATGTTCTGGCCTGGCCAATTCCACCGCCTATACTCAAGGGTATCTTATCATTTAAAATTGCCTGATGGTAAGGTAAATTTAGAAAATCTAACTGATTTGAAAGTTCTAATTGTGCTTTCATGGTTTCTTTGGTTACCCGAATACCCATTGAGGTTAATTCATGTCTTCTTTTAGTTACAGGATTCCAAACCAAAATATCACCGTTTAGGCCATACATTTGTTCGCCATTCTTTACAATTGTTGGTGTGATCCAGTCATCATAATCTGCAGCTCGCATTTCATGTGGATATCCATCTTTTAGAACTGAACCTATTCCGATAATAAAAACAGCTGGATATTCTTGTATAAGTTTTGTTTCTCTTTGTTTTCTAGGAAGATCAGGATACATTTCTAAGATCTCTTCAGCATGAAAAAATTTGAGTTCTTCCGGAAAATCAGGATATCTTTCATCGTTTAATTCAGGAAATTTTTCTTTAACCATCATACCGGCACCTCTGATCACTTTCCATATTTTTTTAACTGTTGTAATTAAGTATTCAAGATTTCTATCTTTAGCAGATATTCTCTTTTCCCAATCCCATTGATCTACATAAGAAGAATGATCATGATCTAAAAAATAATCTTTTCTAATGGCCTTCATATCGGTATTGATTCCTTGACCCACAGCACAGTCAAATTGCGCCAAAGCCATTCTTTTCCACTTGGTAGCTGCTTGAACTACCTGAGCTTCAATTCTTTTAGGTAAACCTAATCCTGCCGGAAACTCAACGGGAGTTCTAGATCCATCACGATCGAGATAATCATTTACACCACTATCTTTACTTACAATAAGAGGAACTTGTACCATTTGGAGGTTTAAGGCATCTGCAAGTCCTTTTTCAATATATTCTTTGATCAAAAATAAGGCTTCCATCCTTTTTAAAGGAGGTAAAAGAGCTTGGTAATTATCCGGAAGTATTTTATTCACTTCTTCGTAAGTGCTAATTCCCGGACCTGCTAAATCAGATTTTTTATCATACATATAAGAACATTTAAATATTAAATTGAAGCAGAAAAAAGGATCTGCTGTTTAAGATTCGTAATTAAGAAAAGTGACACCCAAAAATAGGGTTTAATAAAAAAAATAACCTATTATTTTTCTTTATAGGATGGAGCTAAGTTAGTCAAATTCAGGAGGAAAAGCAAGTAAATATTCATTTTGCGTTGGTTTTAAAAATTTGTGAAATAAGGTAAAAATACTATTGATATTTACTGTTTAACTTAAAATATTTCTTAGAATATTAAATAAATGTTGCATTTTAATTAAAAGGGATAACAAACCTGAATAATTAATATTGAACAAAATAAATAAATTATATTTGTAGAGTAGGTATTTATAAAGACAAATTATGTTAGAATTAGCTGGAATTATCATTTTGGGAATCATGGCACAATGGTTGGCATGGAAATTAAAAATTCCGGCAATCTTACCTTTAATTTTGATAGGACTATTTGTTGGACCTATTTCTACACTTATCTCTGAAGATGGTAATAAATGGATTGAACCTGTATGGAATGGTGAAAATGGACTTTTCCCCGGTGAACGATTATTCAATTTTGTTTCACTTGCTATTAGTTTGATCTTATTTGAAGGAGGATTGACATTAAAAAAAGAAGAAATAAAAAAAGTTGGCCCGGTAATTTATAAATTAATTACTTTAGGTTCTTTCGTTACCTTAATCTTTGCAGGAATTTCAGCACATTATATTATTGGCTTGAATTGGTCATTATCATTTTTATTCTCTGCTTTGATCATTGTAACAGGTCCAACTGTAATTACACCAATTTTAAGAAATCTTGCAATCAAAAAAGATATATCAACTATTTTAAAATGGGAGGGTATATTGATAGATCCAATTGGTGCACTGGCTGCTGTTTTGGTTTTTGAATTTATTAGTGTAGGGCAGTTACAAGGAAGTGCCTATACCAAAGAAGCGCTTCTTGAATTTGGAAAAACAATAATAATAGGTTTTTCTATAGGATTTTCATCAGCACATGCATTTGCAATAGCTTTAAAATATAATTGGATTCCACATTATTTATTAAATGCAGTTTCATTGGCATCGGTATTAACAGTTTATGTGCTTTCAGATTATTTTGCTCATGAAAGTGGTTTGTTGGCTGTAGTTATAATGGGAATGGTTTTGGGAAATATGAAGATGGATATATTAAAAGATGTGTTGTATTTTAAAGAAACCATAAGTATTTTATTAATTTCAATACTCTTTATCTTACTATCTGCACATATTAATTTAATAGATCTTGAATTAATATATAACTGGAAATCATTATTGTTATTTGCTGTAGTTGTTTTATTTGTAAGGCCATTGGGTGTATTTTTAAGTACTCAAAATTCTGACATTAAACTAAATGAAAAACTGTTTATAAGTTGGGTGGGGCCCAGAGGAATAGTGGCTGCAGGTATTGCTTCATTGTTTGGATTAAAGTTAACAATGCAAGGAGTAGAGGATGCAAATTATATAACACCATTAGTGTTTATGATTGTGCTAGGAACTGTATTATTAAATGCTACTACTGCTCGTTTATTTGCTCGTTTTTCGGGAGTGATGTTAAAAAGATCTGAAGGGATTTTAATAGTTGGCGCTTCAGAATCAGCTAGATTAATTGCTACTTATCTACAAAATAATGGGAGAAGGGTAGTATTAATAGATAGCAATCCAAAGCATATTGAGAATTCAAAAAAGGATAATTTAGAGGCATTTGAATGCGATATTTATTCTGATGACCTGGTAGAGAATATTGAATTAAATGATATTGGGTATTTAATGGCATTGACCGGATCATATACTGTTAATGAATTTGCAATTAATAAACTAAAACCATATTTTGGAGAACACGGTGCTTATAGATTGATCAGTTCATTAGAAATGCGTGATCCAAAAAATAATCCTATGCATGGTTTGTTTTCACAAACCGATGATTATATAAATATAAGTGAGGTTGTTAGAGATTATCCTTATATCAATGAAGTTGAAATTACTTCTAAAGAACATTATTTAAAGCTCATGGAAGCTACAAAAAATGAGATTAAAACAGTACCATTATTTATAAAAGATAATGAAAATATTATTCATATACTTCCATCTGATAGTGATCAAATGACTGTAGAAACCGGTAATAAGTTAATGTATTTAGGTAAAAAATTAGATTAATTTTGACTTTTCTAACTTTCAAAAACATATATTTTTTTAAAACTTTTACTCCTTTTTTTTGAGATTATCTATTTTTTAAAAATTGAAAAAACTTTCAGTTATACCTAAATATAATAAATATAATAGCCATTTATATGAAATTACAAATTACCTGTTTATAGTGAGAAGTATGGTTGAAAAAATGTTTTTTTAAGATTTCTTTAAGATTTTTTTAATAGATTAAAAAAGTGAGTAACGATGAATATATGTTTTTATTGTTTTATTTTAATAGTTGAAAATCAATAACATAACGATAATAATATGTTATTTTATTTATTTTTTTTGCTTAAAATATATATATAACGGTTTTTAGGGATATTAAAAATTCCCATTTTTATCTATTGTTTTGCATTAATTTATGCACTTATATTTGAAGTGTAATTAGAGATGAACATCTCATTTTACTCCCCTTTAATAAATGACATTTTGAAATTTTAAATTTTTGATTTAAAAAAATTCTAGAGACTCTTTAGATCAATTCTTAAAACTTACTAAATATGTTATTTAAAATGTTCGGACCTAAAAACAATAACAAAAACAATTACATCCCGAAATTTTAAAGAATTCTTAAATAGAATTCAGATTTTTTAACTTAAAGTTTTCAATTATGAAAAATACGATATTAGTTTTAGGTTTCTTATTTGTTGGATTTATCGGATTCTCACAACAAAATAACGAAGGGATTTCAGAAATATTACATCAGGATGAAAAAAATTATGAACAAACAATTAACAATCTTGATTTAAAGATCATTCTTGATGCTAATAATATATTAGTTACTAATGATTTAGAAACTAAATTGAATTTTGAAAACAATACACATGAAATTACACATAAATCTTTTAAGGTAGAAGATAATATATTTGATTATAAAGAAGGTGTTTATACTTTAAATGAATATGTTATCAATTATAAATTAGAATTTTTAACCAAAACCATAAAATAATAATAATTAAAAAAATAATTTGCTATGAAAAATACAGTTTTAACCATCGTCATTACTTTAATAAGTTTAATCGGATTTGCACAAGATAATACAACCGATAAAATAACAAAATATGTAACTACTTTTCCTAATGGCGAAGATGCCATTACGATAGTTGATAATTCAAATTCGGATAACCTACAAATAACTTCAGCAGAGAGCTTTTATAAATACGAGATCTTACAGCCTGCAAATCACGAATTGGTACACCATTCATCAAATAGAGGTAAAGTTTGTGAAATTGATAAAACTAAGTTAGAAGAAGGTACATATACTTTAAAAGTTTATACTTCAGATTTTGTGATCACAAGTGATATTACCATATCAAATATGGATGAAAAATTGTTAAAACAACAAACATCTACTCATTAATAAAATAATTAATTATAAATAACCATAAAAAAAATTGCTATGAAAACTACATTTTTAACCATCGTCATTACCTTTATAAGTTTAATTGGATTTGCACAAGATAATACAACCGATAAAATAACAAAATATGTAACTACTTTTCCTAATGGCGAAGATGCTATTACGATAGTTGATAATTCAAATTCGGATAATCTACAATTATCTTCAGCAGAGAACTTTTACAAATACGAGATCTTACAGCCTGCAAATCACGAATTGATACACCATTCATCAAATAGAGGTAAAGTTTGTGAAATTGATAAAACTAAGTTAGAAGAAGGTACATATACTTTAAAAGTTTATACTTCAGATTTTGTGATCACAAGTGATATTACAATAAAAAATGAAGATAATACCAAAGTGAAAACATCTAAGGATAAAGTTTAGAAAATTGATTTAAACAGCTCATTATTAAATAATAAAGAGCAATATGGATAAGTCTTGTACGTTTATATAATATAAAAAAGTTAAAAATGATTGCTATGAAAAAGATTAAAATATTTGCAATTTTATTATGGATATTAATGCTTATTTTAACTGTTGAATTGGCTAACGCTCAGAGTTTTAGTGGTCTTGATAAAGAATCTCATGATATTGCCTATTTTAAGGTAGATAATAATTCTAAACCACAAATAAGAGTTCTTTATGGAAGACCAAGAACTGAAAATGAATCAGTTTTCGGAACAGAAATTCCTTATGGAAAAATTTGGAAAACCGGAACCAATGAAGCTACAGAAATAAAGTTTTATCAAGATGTTATGTTTGGTAATAAATATGTAAAAGCAGGGACTTATGTTCTTTACACAATTCCGAATGAAGATTATTGGACAATCATTCTAAATTCAAATACAGATACTTATGGTGCTTATTTTTACAATTCAGAAAAAGATATTGCACGCCTTAAAGTACCGGCAACGAATGGTAAACCAATTGATATTTTTTCAATCGGATTTAATTCAAAGAATTATGGAACACAAATGGTTTTAGCATGGGGAAAAACAAGAGTTAAAATACCATTGTACACAGAAGAAAAGTTATTGACAAAATTATAATTTAAATAAAAAAGGGGATTTATTAATTTGAATTAAAAAAAGGGGGAAAGGATTGCTAAAAAAGGGGATTGGCAGGTCAAAATTAATTTAATTTTGGCCTGTTTTTTTTATATAAAAATCACAATGTAATTTATAATACGGTATTATATTTATAAAATTATAAAAACCGGTTCTCATATAAAGGAAAATTCACTGTACAATTATCTTTTTTACCAAACCATTTATAACGATTTTTTGCAATGAGATCATAAATACGATCTCGTATTGATTTGGGTATATAGATTAAATAAAAAGCATAATTCCAGAGAGGTTTTAAATCCTTAGCTATTCTTAAGGCAGCTGTCGATTTATCATATACTTTTTCGTTTTCAATTAAAATAATTGAATTAGTTTTAAAATAATTGTATCCATACTGTAACAAAACTTTTTGTGCAGCGTCTGATTGTAATGAAGAGAAAATATATTGTTGTTTTTTATCTCTTTTAATAATAAATCTAACGGATGCATTACACAGGTTGCAATATCCATCAAATAATACAAAAGATTTATTATTTATTGTTTTCATAAAGCAAAGTTAGATAAAATGATTTTTATTTTTTTAACAAAGGCTTAAGAGGTTTAATAACAAACGATTTTTATATTTGAAAAACAAAAATAACCAAATGATAAAACTTGAAAAACTTCATAAATCATATCCCATAGGAAAAGATTCTCTACATGTATTAAAAGGATTAGACCTTCATATTAAAGAGGGTGAATTTGTATCGATCATGGGATCCTCAGGCTCGGGTAAGTCAACGCTTCTAAATATTATCGGATTATTAGATACCCATGATGAAGGTGAGTATTTTTTAAATAGTAAATTAATTGATAATCTTGATGAAAAGAAAGCGGCAATTTTACGTAATAAATTTTTAGGATTTGTATTTCAATCTTTTAATTTGATTACCTATAAAAATGCGCTTGAAAATGTAGCACTTCCCTTATATTATAAAGGAATTAAAAGAAAGGAAAGACAAAGGATAGCTTTAAAATATTTAGAAAAAGTTGGTCTAAAAGATAGAGCCGACCATTTACCGAATGAGCTATCAGGAGGTGAAAAACAAAGAGTTGCAGTAGCCAGAGCCTTGGTTACAGAACCAAAATTGATTCTAGCTGATGAACCTACCGGAGCATTGGACTCGGTTACATCAGAGCAAATAATGGAACTGTTAAGTGAGATACATGATGAAGGTATGACCATTTTGGTGATTACCCATGAGGAAGATATCGCTGAACAAACCGATAGAATTATTCGTTTAAAAGATGGAATCATCATGAGTGATGAACTAACACCAAAAAAAGTAAACGCATAAAATATGTTTTATTTAGACCGTTGGATAGAAATGTTCCAGACCCTAAAGAAGAATAAATTAAGAACTATTCTTTCGGGGTTTACTATAGCGTTTGCCATATTGCTATTTACGCTTTTGTTTGGAATTGGCAATGGTTTAAAACATACTTTTGAAAAACAGTTTGCAGGAGATGCTCAAAATTCTGTTTACATTAATTCAGGTATAACATCAAAACCATATAAAGGATTACAAAGTGGCAGGAGAATCCAATTTAAAAATGATGATACTAAATTTATCAATGAAAAATTTGAAGATGATATCCAGTTTTTTAGTCCGAATGTTGAAAGATATAATGTTCAGGCAGTTTATAGAGGAGAACAGAACACATATACAGTAAGAGGAGTTTATCCTGACTATTTGCCCTTAGAATCGGCAGAAATTATTGATGGAAGATTTTTAAGTGTCTTAGATATCCAAAAGAGAGCAAAAGTTATTGCTGTAGGCAGGTTAGTAGAAAAAGATCTTTTTGGTAAATTAAGTGCCATGGGTAAAAATATCAATTTAGATGGTATTTCTTATAAGGTAATTGGTGTTTTTAGTGATCCGGGAGGTGATAGAGATGAACGTTATATATATACACCTTTTACAACAGCTCAGGGTATGTATCGTGATAATGATGAATTGGATAGGTTTGGATTAACATACAACCCTAAATTAAGTGTTGATCAGGCATTATCATTTACCAGAACACTTACCAAAATGTTAAAGGAAAAGCACAATATTGACCCAAGAGATCAAGGAGCACTTAGAGTTCAAAATTATGCTGAAGGAGCAAAAGGTGTACAGCAATTTATGATGGTACTCAATGTAATTATTCTATTTATAGGTATAGGTACTTTAATAGCAGGAATTATTGGAATTAGCAATATTATGGTATATATAGTGAAAGAACGTACCAAAGAGTTGGGAATTAGAAAAGCAATTGGAGCAACACCAAAATCAATTATTGGAATGATCATGTTAGAATCCATTTTTGTTACAGCAATTGCTGGATATGTTGGTTTAATGATTGGAGTTTTTATTTTAAAAGCAATAGGTGATAGTTTAGAAAAATACTTTATAATAAATCCAAGTGTTGAAACTTATGTTGTTGTTGGAGCAACTATTGTTTTAATAATTGCAGGTATAATTGCAGGTTATATCCCTGCTAAAAGAGCTGGAAGAATAAGACCGATTGTTGCATTAAACGATGAATAGTAAATAATAAAACAATATAAAATAAAATATGAAATTTTTATTTGACAGAGATACATGGCAAGAGATTTATGGAAGTATACGTAAAAATAAATTGCGTACAGCAATTACAATCATTGGTGTAATGTGGGGTATTTTTTTATTGGTTGTTTTATTGGGAGCTGCTAGGGGTATGGAGAATAATTTTAATAGATTATTTGGAAATTTTGCAACCAATAGTGTTTTTGTATGGGCGCAATCAACAAGTGAACCATTTAAAGGTTTTCAGGAAGGAAAAAGAATAACATTAAAAATGTCGGATCTTGATAAGATAAAAAGTGAAATTGATGGTTTAGAATTTGTAGTACCAAGACATCAAACCCAGGGATTAGGTACAAATAATTTTAAATCAGGAACATTTGGTATTTATGGAGATTATCCTGAATTGGATAAAGTTGAAAAAAAGGATTTAGTTTTTGGAAGATTTATAAATGATAATGATATAAAAGAGAAGAAAAAAGTATGTGTTATAGAAAATGAAATTTATAAGCAACTGTTTGATAAAGATGAACACCCTATAGGTCAGTATATTAAGATCAATAATATAAATTATAAAGTTGTGGGTTTATACAAAGAGGGGCAAATTAAAATGGGAGGGCCTCAAGGAGCAATTCATATACCTTTTACAACTTTTCAGCAAGTATATAACCGTGGAGATACTATGGGATGGATGATGATAACCGGAAAACCCGGATTTGAAATAACTCAAATTGAAGCAGATGTGAAATTACTATTAAAGAATTTACATGATGTACATCCTGAAGACAATAGGGCTTTTGGAAGTTTTAATCTAGGTAAAGAGATTAAAAAATTTACAGGCTTTTTAACGGGTATGCAGTTTTTAACCTGGTTTGTAGGTATTGCAACTTTAATTGCCGGAGTATTTGCCATTGGTAATATATTGTTAATTACAGTTAAAGAACGCACTAATGAAATTGGAATAAGACGTGCTTTAGGAGCAAAACCCTGGGAAATTAAACGTCAAATTATATTAGAATCAGTATTTCTTACAAGTATAGCTGGAGCCTTAGGAATAATTTTTGGAGGATTTATATTAATGATCATTGATGCAACCATTGGTAAAGGAGATGAGCCTGTTCTTACAAATCCAACAGTTGATATCCCTGTGATAATTATAGCAGCAATTACTTTGGTAGTATTAGGTACCTTAATTGGGATGATTCCTGCTCAAACAGCAGTTAGTATCAAGCCAATAGATGCTTTAAGAGATGAATAATAAATAATCAAACAAAATAAAATAGATCATAATGAAAAAAACTTTAATATTTGGCGGAATTGCCATAGCGTTAATAGCTGTATTAATTTGGTTTGGAAAGAAAAATAACAAATCGGCTATAACTTATGAGACAGAAAAACCATTTAAGACAAATATTGTTAGAAAAACTGTAGCCACAGGAAAAGTAATACCACTAGAAGAAGTTGAAATTAAACCTCAAATATCAGGTATTATTGATAATATATTTGTTGAAGAAGGAGCTAAAGTTAAAAAAGGTGATTTAATAGCTAAAGTAAGAGTTGTTCCAAATGAGCAAGCCTTAGCAAATGCTCTTGGAAGAATAAATAAAATGAAATTGCAAGTAGATAATGCTAAAATAGTATATAATCGAAATAAAAAATTATTTGATAGTGGTGTAATATCACGAAAAGAATTTGAAATATTAGAATTGAATTACAATCAGGCTAAACAGGATTTGATCAATGCACGAAATGATTATCAGATCATCAAAAAAGGATCTTCAAGTTCTTCAGGTTTGGCAAATACAAACATTAGAGCAACTACTTCAGGTATGATCTTAGAAATTCCTGTAAAAGAAGGGTATCAAGTTATTCAAAGTAATAATTTTAATGCTGGTACTACAATTGCTTCAATTGCAGATATGAGCAAAATGATCTTTGAAGGAAAAGTAGATGAAGCTGAAGTTGGTAAATTAAAAGATGATATTGATATTGAAGTTGGTCTTGGAGCTATTGATGGTAAAAAGTTTCCTGCTAAATTAACGTTTATTGCACCAAAAGGAACAGAAGAAAGTGGAGCAGTTCAATTTAAGATCAAGGCAGATGTTACTTTAGATGACAATTATTTTATTAGAGCAGGTTATAGTGCTAATGCAGATATTGTATTAGAAAAAAAGGACAGTGTTTTATCGATTAAAGAGTCCTTATTACAGTTTGATAAAAAAGAAGATATACCTTATGTTGAAGTGAAGACAGGTGACCAGGAATTTGAAAGAAGAGATATTAAATTAGGTATTTCAGATGGTATTAATGTAGAGATCGACTCAGGTTTAACAGCTGATGATGAAATTAAGATTTGGAATAAGGTAAAGGGGAAAAAGAAAGAAAAGGAAGGTGAGGAAGAAGAATAGAAATTATTGACCTCATAGATTATAAAAAGCCCGTTATATGGGCTTTTTTTATTTTAAAAGATATATATGAATAAGCATAATTTTATATTTTTATATCATGGATAAAATGAATCTTTATTTTATTGCACTTATTCCACATCTTTCCTTAAGGAAGGAAATTAAATTGTTGAAAGAGGAAATTAAATTAAATTATAACGCTAAACATGCTTTAAAATCACCAGCGCATATAACTTTACAAATGCCATTTAGAAAAACACAAGATAAAGAAATACAATTGATTACTTATTTAGAAAAATTTGCAAACAAACAAAACAATTTTGATGTAAATTTAGCAGATTTTGGATGTTTTTCACCAAGAGTAATTTATATTACGGTTGAAAATCATAAACCAATAATAACACTTCATAAGAAACTTAAAAGTTTATTAATAAATCAATTAGAATTTGATGAGAAAGAAATCAATCAGAAAATTAATCCACATTTAACCTTGGCAACCCGTGATTTGAGTAAAGAGATGTTTAATAAAGCCTGGATTGAATATAAACAGAAAAAGTTTATTAATTTGTTTGAAGTTAAAAGTATTTTTTTATTAAAACACAATGGTAAAAATTGGGATATATTCAAAGAGTTTTTATTTAAAAACTAGGCATTTTATAATTTGAAACTTGGCATTAATGTTGTTGTATTTAAAAAGTAATTTCTAAAACGCTTTATGATGAAAAATTTGATGATAATTTTTATTTTTTCAATGATAATTTACAGTTGTGGATCTACTCAAACCACTGCTGATAATAATAAGACAGTTAAAGTAAATGAGCAAAGTAAGGATACGATAAGAATAGCCAATGATGAATTAGAGTATGAAATCATTATCATAGAAATTGGTTTTGATTCATGGTTAGTCACTCAAAAACCAATGAGTTATTATTCGCAAAACACCTTAGAATTTAAAAACAATATGTATGTAATCGAATGGAATCAGCGTGTAACACAACCTAATAGATACAATCCAAATCTATATGAACAGCAAATCGATTATGATCCTACAGTTGATTACGGTATGGAAGTGAATTATAAATTGTACATGTATTTTATGTATTTTCAGCAAAAATATAATCAGAAACTTCGATAGATCAACATTTTTAAATAGATATAAAGTAATAAATTTATAGAAATTTCGTTGTTTAAAAAGAATTAATTAAATAGTCAATTCATTAAAAAATAAACTTGTGAAATTTTTATATCTCTTTATCATTGTATTCTCTTTTTTAATTTTTAGTTGTGGAAATACTTCAAATTCAACTAAAACTTTAAACACGACTTCATCAGCTCAAAAACAGGCAGTTGAATCAATAAGAATTTCAAATGAGGATAATTTTGAGGTAACTTTTTTTGATAAAGGGTTTTATAATTGGTTGAAAGACCAAGACCCTAAAACCGATTTTTATGAAAGTAGTTTAGAAATAAAGAATTTACAATATGTTTCAGAATGGAATAGGAGAGTAGCCAATCCAAGTATTTATGATAAAAACCTATATAATCAAAAAATTGATTATAAAGTAAATCCGGATAATCGCTATGGTTTAGAGGTGAATTATGAATTGTATCAATACTTTAGGTTTTTTGAACAAAAACACGAAGTCCTGTTAAAAAAATAATATAAAAATCAAGAAATTTTAAGATTTATCAGAATTGAAAACGATTTATTGATATCGGTTTCTTTAACAACCAAAGTAATTTCATGTGTTGTTGAGATAATTTCTTGTACAGGTATATTTGCCCATGCAAATTGTTTTAGAATAAAATAATACACTCCTGATTGTTCTATGTTTGATTTTGGTAACTTTATAGTTATTGAAGCTAAATTACGCATTGAATGGATGATATCTTCGGTTTCTAAATACTTTTCAACTTCTTTTTGTAAATTGGAGCTCACAACAATATTTGTTTCAAAAATACCTTGAGAAACTGTAAAAAAAGAATCGCTATTACTTTCGATCTTACCAAAAAGTTTTGCAATACGGCCTTTTAATGTATTTGTATTTTTAAATGTATAGTCAAGAAGGTCAGTTCGTACTATAAAATCTTTTAAGTCTAATGAAATTGATTTGATATTCTTTCTTATTCGTAAAACATGTATTGGTGATATTCTGTTGAGCGCCATCATTACAGCGCCTGTTTTTACATTTTTATTTAATTTTTTCTCAACTTTAGGTTGTATTTCTCTTGCTAAAGATGAAACATTGATTAGTTTATCATGGATAGCTTCTTCAATAAATGGCGTTTGATTGATAATTTCTTCAACTGCTTCTTGAATTGTTTTCATTGTTTAAAATTAAACATTTTGTTATAAAATGTAAATATATTTTAAAAATTTTGATATATAATCAAAGTCTCAAATATTTGTAAAAAATAAAATTAGAAATGATTGTATCAAAATTTGGCGGAACATCTGTAGGTTCAGCAAAAAACATGAAAAAGGTAGCGAAAATCATTACTTCAAATGATGTGCCTAAAATTATTGTACTCTCTGCTATGAGCGGTACAACAAATACTTTGGTAATGATAAATGATCTTTATCAAAAGGGGAATTTAGTTGAAGCTAGATTAGAAATTAAATCGCTTTATATGAAGTATCAAAATGAAATTCAAGATCTTTTTGATAAAGAAGCATATATTGATAAGGCAGAAGTATTTTTAGGTTATATTTTTCACAAATTAATTTCACTATTGGAAGAGCAAGATATTGTTAATACTAAAAAAGTAATATTAGCACAAGGAGAATTATTATCAACTCATATTTTTCAATTATACTTAGAGCATGAAAATATTCAATCAACTATGATATCCGCATTGTCCTTTATGAAAATTGATGTAATGAGGGAACCAGATAAAGCATTTATTACAAATAAGTTACAAAATATTTTATCAAAAAATAAAGGCAATGATATATTTATTACTCAGGGTTTCATTTGTAAAAATACTTTGGGTGATATTGATAATTTAGAAAGAGGTGGAAGTGATTATACTGCTTCTTTGATTGGAGCTGCTGTAGATGCAAGTAAGATTGAAATTTATACAGATATTGACGGAATGCATAACAATGACCCAAGATATGTTGATCAAACATTTTCAATTGATGAAATTTCATTTGATGAAGCAGCTGAATTGGCATATTTTGGTGCAAAGATTTTACATCCCCAAAGTCTTCTTCCTGCAAAGGAAAATAACATTCCGGTTTTAGTTAAAAATACTTTTTATCCACAGGAAGCTGGTACATTGATTTGTAACAATCCTAAGTCTGATTACCATATTAGAGCAATTGCTGCTAAAGATAATATTACAGCCATTAAAATTAAGTCTTACCGCATGTTGTTGGCTTATGGTTTTTTAAAAAAGATCTTTGAAATATTTGATAGTAATAAAACATCAATTGATATGATCACTACTTCTGAAGTAGCTGTTTCTTTAACTATTGATAACACCAAAAATATCGATATAATTAACAATGAATTAAGTAGTTTCGGAAGTGTTGAAATAGATTCTGATTTAAGTATAATTTGTATAGCTGGCGATATTGCTCAAAACAAAAAAGGTATTACTGCTGAAATATTTAATAGTTTAAAAGAAATACCTATAAGAATGATCTCTTATGGAGGTAGTAATTATAATTTATCTTTTTTAGTTAAAACAGATAAAAAAATTGAAGTGTTGAATTTGTTAAATAATGGGTTATTTGAAGAATTACTAAAAACTAAAGATAAAGCTTTGGCCTGATAATATTTTTTTGAATAAGAATAAAGTTTTATAAAATAAAAAAAACCGCTTTTTAGCGGTTTTTTTGTTTTTAAATATCTTCAAAATTGATATCTGTAAAACTTTCAGGAGCAGGTTTATCACCTGCTTTACCATTGACCTGTTCGTCATTTGGTTTGTGAAAATCTTTCTGATGGCGTTCTGATATTACCTCTTGCCCTTTTTCATTGATAATAAACTCAGTTGATTTGTCTAACATTTCTCTAAAAGTTTCAAAATCTTCTTTGTATAAATAAATTTTGTGTTTTTTATAATGGAAAGATCCATCTTCGTGAGTAAATTTTTTACTCTCAGTAATAGTTAAATAATAATCACCGGCTTTTGTTTCTCTCACGTCAAAAAAGTAAGTTCTACGACCTGCTCTCAAAACCTGAGAAAAAATCTCTTCTTGTTCAATAAAACCTTTTTCACTCATAATATCTTTTCTTTAAATTATGTTTTTTATTAAGTATTATAATGACAAATCTATAAAATTTAATAGAGTATGCAACATTTTTTTTATTTGTTTATTTAAATTTATTAACTAATATTAGTTTGTTCTTCAAGTTGTTGATTATAAATATCTTGGTAGTATCCTTTTTGGGCTTTTAGTTGTAGATGTGTACCTCTTTGTACAATTTCACCTTGGTCAAGTACAATTATTTTATCGGCATTTTTAACAGAAGATGTTCGATGACTAACAATAATAGTTGTTTTACCAATACTTGCATTTTGTAAATTTTTAAGTATGATTTCTTCAGTTTCAGTATCTACAGCAGATAAACAATCGTCAAAAATTAAAATTCTAGGATCAGATATGATAGCCCTGGCTATTGATATTCTTTGTTTTTGTCCACCAGATAAAGTTACGCCTCTTTCTCCTACTGGGGTTTCATATTTTTTATTGAATTCAATAATATTATGATGTATATATGCATCTTTGGCAGCTTGAATCACCTCATTATCTGTGGCATTTTCATTACCAATTTTAATATTATTGCTTATAGTATCAGAAAACAAAAAAGCATCTTGCGGAACAAAACCAATACTGTTTCTCAATGATAATAAATTTACACTCTTAATTGGAGTATTATCAATTAATACTTCACCTGAATCTGCATCATACATCCGGGCAATTAAATTAACAATTGTTGATTTACCAGATCCGGTTTTACCTAAAATAGCCAAAGTTTTACCTTGTTCTATTGAAAAACTCACATCTTTTAAAGCTGTAATATCAGTATTATTATATGTAAAATTTACATTTTTAAATTCTATATCTCCATGAATTCGGGTTGGATTAAGCTGTTCATTTTCAATATTTGGAACTTCATTTAAAAATTCATTAATTCTTCTTTGTGAAACTTCTGCTTGTTGAACTATTGAAGTCACCCAACCCACAACAGCCACAGGCCAGGTTAACATATTTATATAAATAATAAATTCGGCTATATAACCAATATTTTTAATTTCTCCATTGATGTATTCCATACCACCAATATAAATAACAATAATATTACTAATACCAATCAAAAGGATCATTAATGGAAAAAATAGTGCTTGAGCTTTATAAAGGTCGATGTTTTTTTGTTTGCTTGTTGTAGCTAAATCATTAAAATCAATAGCAGTTTGATTTTCAATACTATAAGCTTTAACTACATTGATTCCCGAAAATAACTCTTGAGAAAAAGTTGTTAGTTTAGAAAGATATTGTTGTACAACTGAGCTTCTTTCATTGATTACCCTACTTAAAAAATAAATTGATATCGATAAAATTGGAAAAGGTAATAAAGTGTATAATGTAAGTTTTGCATCAATATTGATCATTTTTGTAATGGCTATTACAAATAAAACAAGCATGTTCATTGAGTACATAATGGCGGGTCCAAAATACATCCTCACTTTTCCAACGTCCTCACTTATCCGATTCATCAAATCACCGGTACGATTTTTTTTATAAAAACTTAATGAAAGCCGTTGGTATTGTTGATAAATTTCATTTTTTAAATCAAATTCTATCATACGAGACATTACTATGAGTGTTTGTCTCATAATAAAAGTAAAAAACCCTGAAAGGATAGCAGCGCCAATAATTAAAGAAATATTTATTAAAAGTTGGTGTTTAACAATGTTAAGATCATTGACGATATTATTGTTATAATCTTCAACAATATTAAGTGACTCTCTTATTAATTGTGGTATTTGTAAAACAAAAATTTTCGCAAAAACTGTAATAAAGAGTCCTATAATTAATCGGAATCGGTATTTATAAAAGTATTTGTTTAAATATTTAAGGGCTCTCATTAAGTAAAAACGAAGTTTTAATTTGTTGACGAAGATACAGGTTTAAAAGATAAAAATTTAATTTTTAAATTTCAATTATTAAAAACATGATTTTTTTAAAAAAAGATTAAATTTGTAAAAAATTTTCAAATTAAACTTTTACGATCTTTTTAATTATGGTGAATAGACGACATATTCGAATCAAGGTAATGCAATCCATTTATGCTTTGTTTCAATCAAAAAGTGATGATTTAACCAATGAAGAAAAATTTTTAAATCTAAGTGTTAAAAAAACATTTGATCTTTATGTTTTACAATTATTATTGTTGGTTGAGGTTAAAAATATGGAAAATGAGCACCTTGAGATTAAAAAGAAAAAGTATTTAGCGACTACTGAAGATAAGAAACCTAGTTTAAAATTTATAAACAACAGTGTAATTCAAGCAATTGAGCAAAGTACTTCTGTACAAAATTATATAAAAGATAAAAAATTAGATAATTGGAAAAACGATAGAGAATATGTTAGAGTAGTTTTAGATAGACTCAAAGAGAATAAAATATTTGAAGATTATTTAAAATCAACAACTAATTCATTTGAAGACGATAAAGAATTTATTTTAAATGCTTTCAAAGAAGTTTTTGCACCTGATGAAAAATTATTTGATTATTATGAAAGCATGAATTTAAGTTGGATTGACGATCTTCCTTTTGTGAATACTTTGGTTGTTAAGGCTATTAAAAGTTTAAAACCCAATCAGTTTATTAATCTCAATAATTTGGTAATCAAAGAAGACGATCAAGAATATATGTTTGATCTTTTTCGTAAATCAGTTTTGCACAATACTGATTATGATGTAGATATTGATAGCAAAACACCCAATTGGGATAATGAAAGAATTGCAGAAGTTGATATGATATTGATCAAGATGGCAATAACTGAATTTTTGTATTTCCCATCAATTCCTACAAAAGTTACTATAAATGAATATATTGAAATTGCAAAAGATTATTCTACTCAAAAAAGTAGCTTTTTTATCAATGGAGTTTTAGATAAACTACTTAAAGTTTATCAGCAAGATAAAAGGTTGAACAAAATTGGAAGAGGATTGTTATAATTTTTTATATTTGACATCAATAAAATTTAAGATATGAAACATACATTATTTTTAATTTCTTTAGTATTAGCCATAACATTTTTATCATGTAAGAATGATGCAGCCTCTAAAATTAATAAAACAAATCTCGAAGTTGCAAAGCAAAGAGATCATGAAATAAAATATGATAGTCCAATCATGAAATTTGAAAATGTTGAACATGATTTTGGAACAATAAATGAAGGTGATATAGTTGAAACCATTTTTAAATTTACAAATGAAGGGAAAAAGGAATTAATTATCACCGGAGCAAGATCTTCTTGCGGTTGTACAGTTCCTGAATGGCCAAGAAAACCAATTCTTAAGGGTGAAACAGCTGAAATTAAAGTAAAGTTCAATTCAAGAGGAAAACCAAACAAACAACAAAAACAAATTACTTTAACAACAAACACAAAAAATGGTAAGGAATTGTTGTTAATCAAAGCTTTTGTAACACCTAAAAATCAAGTAAAATAAAAATAAGTAATATGTACGATACAATTTTTTTACAAGGAAGTAATATTTCAAATATTATATTGATACCATTAATGTTTCTGGTAATTTATCTTTTTATGATTCGTCCTCAAATGAAACGTCAAAAAGATGAAAAGAAATTTCAGGCCACAATTAAAAGAGGTGCAAAAGTAGTGACAACTAGTGGTATACACGGAAAAATAGTTGAAATAAACGATGGCGATAATACTTGTATTATTGAAACTAGTGCCGGAAAAATTAAATTTGAGCGTTCTGCACTTTCAATGGAAATGAGTAAAAAATTTCTTCCCGTAGAGGAAAAAAAGAAAAAATAATTTTTTAAGAAAATAATATTATGAGTTCTGCTTTTACAGAACTCATTTTTTTATATCTTTAATTGATGAAACAAAACCAATCTAAAAAGACAATTGATTCTTTGAAGAATAATAAAAAACTTCGAATGTTTTTCTTGTTTTTAATAATGTCATTTTTATTTTGGATGCTTATCAAATTATCTGAAGAGTATATAGCTGATGTTAAAATTGAAGTAAATTATATTGATCAGCCCAATAAAAAATTATTACAAAGTGAACCCCAAAATGAAATAACACTTACCCTAAAAGCAACAGGATTTAATTTGTTGAAACACAGGATTAAAGAAAAAAAGTTCAATTATTCATTAAAAGATGTAAAGCATAAAAAGAGTAGTGTATATTACTCTGAAACAGGTTCAAATATCAATTTTATTCAAGCACAATTTTCAGCAGAATATAATCTGTTAAACGTTAAGCCTGATACTTTATATTTTGATTTTGGTAAAAAATTCTCAAAAAAAGTAAAAGTTATTTCTGATATCAATTTAGAATTTAAATCGGGTTTTAATTTGGTAAATGCTACTGTTTTTACACCTGAATTTATAACAATTTCAGGGCCTAAAGGAATTATAGATAGTATTGAAGAAATAAAAATGGAGACTACAATAATCAATAAAATTGATAAAAGTTTTGAAAAAAGTATTCCTTTAATTGTACCCGATGAAAAAGTAAGCCTATCAGTAGATCAGGTTTTATTTAAAGCAAAAGTTGATAAATTTACCGAAGGTACTTTTATGATACCTTTTGAAGTAATTAATGTGCCAAAAACGTCAATTATTAGTGCTTACCCCAAAGAAGTTAGGGTAGTATTTAAAGTTGCACTATCAGATTATAATAACGTTTTACCCGAAAGTTTTAAGGTTATTTGTGATTTTAGAGAATCTCAAAACAATAACTTAGAATACCTCATGCCCAAAATTATTAAACAACCCGAAATTATTACTTCAGTTAAAATTGTTCCGAACAAAATAGAATATTTGATTAAAAAATAATTTAGTTGGCCGATTCATCAATATAAACATAAACTAATGATAACTGTAGGATTAACAGGAGGTATAGGTAGTGGTAAGAGTACCATTGCAAAGATGTTTGAAGATCTGGGAGTTGCTGTTTATTATGCAGATGATGAAGCAAAGAAATTGATGAATACTTCACCACAGATTAAAAAAAAGCTAATCGAAGTATTTGGTGAGAAAGCTTATGAAAATGGCATCCTAAACAGATCATTTTTAGCTGATATCGTTTTTAATGATAAAGAAAAGCTTCAACAGATCAATGCAATAGTTCATCCAGAAGTAGATCAACATTTTAAAAATTGGGTAACTTATCAAAAAGGTGATTTTGTTATTCAAGAAAATGCTATCTTATTTGAAAATGGCATGCAACATAAATTTGATTATATTATTACCGTAATTGCCCCAAAAAATGTAAAAATTAAAAGAGTTATTAAGCGTGATAAAGTTAATAGACAACAAATAATTTCTAGGATGAACAATCAATTAGATGATGCCGAAAAAATTAAAAAATCAAATTTTATAATCAATAATATCAATTTGAGCCAAAGTAAAGATCAAGTTAAAGAAATCTTCATGGAATTAACAAACTAACTTCGCTTTTTTTTCATTGAATTCTTAAAATATAGTTAAATTAATACGTATATTTGTTAATAAATGTTAAAACATTAATAAAGAGTTAAAGATGTTCTAAATTTGTTAAAATGAGTAAACGAATTTTCGCAATTTTGTTAATATTAATGGGTATTGCCTTAATTGGTATAATCACTGTTCAGATTTATTGGATTAAAAGTACTATAGAAATACGCGAAAAGCAATTTTCAACTAGTGTGAAATATGCTTTAGCAAAAGTATCGGATAATATCCAAAGAAGAGAATTTAATGATAATGTAATTAAATATGCACCGCTGTTAGATAGTATGCAAGTATCAAAAGAGCGTGGTATTAAAGATTTCTTTTATCGGCAAATTGATACAAGTAAGAATGAAATTTTTACTTTCAGGCAAAGCATTTTAGAAAATAATTATAAAACACAGATCTCACCATTAGAATCTGATACTATAAATTTTAAAACATTTATAAGTAAGCAGGAAACTCAAATAGATAAAATTGAATTCACTGCAAAAGATTTTACCCAATTATCACCTAGAGATAGGTTGGTTAAAATTGAAAGATTAGATAAATATGATAAATTACAATTTGATAATTATTTTCAGAATATAGTTTCCAGACAACCGATCTATGATAGAATAAGTAATAATGAAATTAGGCTCAATATTGATAATGAATTATTAGCTAGAAATATTGAGACAAATTTTGAATATGGAGTTTTTGATGAAGATTTAATTACAAAAGTTAAATCAACCAATTTTAAAAAAGAAAGTGGAAGTAGTTATCAAGTTCCTTTATTCGTTGATGGTAATGGAGAAAGTGATTACATTTTATTTGTAACTTTTCCTGAAAAGAAAGAATATATTTTGTCAGCTATTTCAAGAAATTTGATCCTTTCTGCATTTTTTATTTTAGTTATTATGTTGGTTTTTGCCAGTTCTATTTACCAAATAATCAGACAAAAAAAGTTATCAGAAATTAAAACAGATTTTATCAATAATATGACCCATGAATTCAAAACACCAATTGCAACTATTAATTTGGCAATTGATTCTATAAAGAATCCAAAAATTATTGATAATAAAGAAAAGGTTATTAGGTATGTTGAGATGATTCGCGAAGAAAATAAACGTATGCATGCACAGGTAGAAAATGTATTGAGAATCTCAAAACTTGAAAAAAAGCAATTGGATGTAGGGAAAGACGTTGTTGATTTACACGATATTGTTGATGAAGCAATATCACATGTTGACCTTATTGTAGATAATAGAGAAGGATATATTAAAAAGCATTATGAAGCAAGTTTGAGTGAAGTTTTAGCTAATAGTTTTCATTTCACCAATGTTATTGTAAATATGTTAGATAATGCTATTAAGTATTCTGATAATGCACCCAAAATTGATATTTATACTGTAAATGCAGGTAATAATATTTTATTAAAAATTAAAGATCAAGGTATAGGTATGAATAAAAATGTGCAAAAGAAAGTTTTTGATAAATTTTACCGTGAACAAAGTGGAAATATTCATAAAATAAAAGGACATGGCCTTGGATTAGCATATGTAAAACGTATAACCGAAATGCACCATGGAGTGGTATATGTTGAAAGTGAAAAGGGTAAAGGAAGTACTTTTACCATAAAATTACCTTTAATTTAAACTTATAATTATGGCAAATAAAAGAATTTTACTAGTTGAAGATGACCCTAATTTTGGAACAGTTCTTAAAGATTATTTAATATTGAATGATTATGATGTAACCCATGCAAAAGATGGCTTAGAAGGATTGATTACGTTTAAAAATGACGAATTTGATATTTGTATTTTAGATGTAATGATGCCTAAAAAAGATGGATTTACTTTAGCCAAAGAAATCAAAGCCACAAATGCTGATATTCCTATAATATTTTTAACTGCAAAAACAATGAAAGAAGATGTTTTGAAAGGTTATCAGGTTGGTGCAGATGATTATTTGAACAAGCCTTTTGATAGTGAAGTATTGTTGTATAAAATAAAAGCAATTTTACAGCGTAAAGATAATGATGCTTCTGCAGATGATACTCAGTTTGAATTTGAAATTGGCGGTTTTCATTTAGATTCAAAATTACGTCAATTATCTTATAAAGGAGGTGAAGCTAGAAAGCTATCACCAAAAGAAAATAAATTACTTAAGTTATTGGCTTTATATAAAAATGATCTTTTGCCTCGTGAAATGGCACTTACAAAAATATGGAGAGATGACAATTATTTTACATCTCGAAGCATGGATGTTTATATAGCAAAATTACGAAAATATCTAAAACTTGATGAAAATGTAGAAATCGTTAATATTCACGGTGAAGGATTTAGATTGGTTGATGAATAAAAAGGCTTTTTATTATTAAAAAGATAGATCTTTCAGTTTTTTAATCAATTTTCTCAAAACATGTCAAAATTAATTAAACTATATAATGAAAACCCAAATCCAAGGCAAATAGCTGAAGTAGTTGAGGTTTTAAAAAAGGGAGGATTAATTATTTATCCTACCGATACTGTTTATGGTTTAGGTTGTGATATTACTAAAACTACTGCTTTAGAAAAAGTGGCAAGGATTAAAAATATAAAACTCGATAAATCAAACTTCTCATTTATTTGTTATGATTTGAGTAATTTATCCGATTATGTAAAACAAATTGATACACCTACTTATAAAATTTTAAAGAGAACTTTGCCTGGCCCGTTTACTTTTATTTTAAAAGGAAACAATAAATTACCTAAAGTTTTTAAAAAGAAAAAAACTGTTGGAATTCGAATCCCTGATAATAATATTGTGCGGGAAATCGTGCATCAATTGGGTAACCCAATTGTATCAACTTCAATTCATGACGAAGATGATGTGATTGAATATACAACTGACCCCGAATTGATCTATGAAAAATGGAAAGACAGAGTTGATTTGGTTATTGACGGAGGATATGGAGATAATCTGGCCTCAACAATTGTCGATCTTACTGGAGATGAAATTGAAATTATTAGAGAAGGTAAAGGGTCAATTGATGAACTTTAATGAAAAAATGGTAATTTGATCTGTTTAACTTATGGGTGTTAGTATATCAAAGCAGGTTTAACCATTCTTTTTTAACTCTGCATAATTTATTTTTAATTTTTTTAATAAAAATCCATAAATAGCTATATAGATTCCCCAAAATATTAAAAGTACAATTGAAAATATTAATAAGGCAAGTATCCAGATTGTAATTAAATTTGCATTTTCTGGTAATGTTTCTTTAAAAGTATCTGAAGAAAAAACTTCAAAGAATATATGAATACCAACAATTGCAGCCATTCCAATATTGTAATAAATGTAATACTTGACTGTTTTTCGGGTTTTTATTATATTTTTCATTAACTCTTTTACACTATTTCCAACCGATATATTTTTGTAATTCTTATAAAAAATATAGATGAATATTAATATTACAATAAAATGAATTATAAAATAAACTTTCATAATATTTGTTAGATCGTATTTTTTATAAAATTCTATTGATGAATTATAATCGGTAAACAATAAAAATATATTGGGCAAAATAAATTCTAAAATACTGATGATCAAAATCCATTTAACTACAGATGAAGATTTTTGATAGATCATATCATTAATTTCTTCTTTTGTAAATTTTATCTTACAGTCTTCTTGTTTTTTCCAAATATTTTTAAGGCTTTCTTCTATTGGAACCATATTTATGGATTTAAAATATTTTTTAATTTTGTTTTTGTTCTGTTCATCTTTACTCTTGCGTTTACTTCACTAATACCCAATGTATTAGATATTTCTCTATAACTTTTATCCTCTAAATATAATAAAGCTAAAGCTTTCTCAATATCGTTTAAACTTCGAATAGCTTTGTATAAAAGATCTAGTTGTTTATCGTGCTCATCGTCATATCCTTGATATTCCAATTCTTTTAAATTATCATAAATAGGAGAGGTGTTAATATTTCTTTTAGATTTTCTGTATAGTGAAATTGCTGTATTAAATGCCACCCTATACATCCAGGTACTAAATTTTGATTCACCTCTAAATTTGGGATACGCTTTCCAAAGTTGAATGGTTATTTCCTGAAAAAGATCTTTATGTGCAGCTTCATTATTTGTATATGTTCTACAAACTTTATGAATGATATTTTGATGCTCTTCTAATTCTGCAACAAATTTATTTTCTAAATCTTTGGTCACCAGTATTAATTGATTTTGTTTATAAGTAGTTAAACTATAGGAAATGTTACAAATTTTTAAAAATGAAAACATCCTCTATGGCTAAATTAAAAACTTTTGAAATATCGTAAGCCAATTTTAGTGAAGGATTATATTTTCCTTTTTCTAAGAAGACGATGGTTTCTCTCCTTACGCCAACTAATTTTGCCAGATCAAGTTGTGTGAGATTGTCTCTTGCGCGAAATTCTTTAATTCGGTTATTCATTGAACTTTCTTTTAACCGTTAACTTTGTTATCGTTTCCATTAAATTGGTATTGGGTTTTTAAAAATTGAATTTAAAGATTTTTAGGATCAACTCCTTTTAAACTAAAATAAGCCCAAGAACCGACAAATATAAATGCCATTCCAATAATTCCGTAACCAATTAGTTGATCTGTTTCAAAATTGAGTCTATTGCTAAAGTAGCTAACGATTAACCATAGGTATAAAGAGATATAATAAGATAAAGAAACAGACTTTTGTAACACTAATTTTGATAATTCATCCTCAGCCGGTTCTCCATTTTTAAAGCTAATAAAGCGTTTGTAAAGAACCCAAAGGCCTAAAACTATGATTAAGACTAAAACAAATGATGAATGTAAAAAGTCATTTTTATCAAAAATTTGAGTTGGAATGAAAATCCATAACCCGGCAATGATGATGAGAATTATGATAAATGTAATGATTGATTTTTTCATTTTAAATTATTTTAATGTTATTTAATTCTAACACAAAGTTAGAAAAATATAACATGTTAAACAAATATTTTAAAAAAAAAACAATTCATCATAAAAAATTGACAATTCAGAAATTTAAAATTCGATACTCTAAATACATATGAGACATTTGTACTATAAAAATGAAGTATAACCTTATAAAAATTATTAATTATGTTAAAAATTATCACAATTATTATAGTTTATTTGATTGGACTTGTGAGTTTTGCACAAAATTCCCAAGAAGTAAATAGTCTTAATGAAATCAAAGAAAGCCTAAAAGTTACAGCATTGGTGAAGAATGTTGTTTCAGATCAAGGTACAATTCAATTTGCAATTTATGATTCTGAAGAAAGCTTTAAGCAAAGAAAACCTTTGGAAGCTAAAGGAGTTTCAATTAATAATGGTGTAGCAAAAGTAAGTTTTGAAGGATTAAATCCAAAAACTTATGCAATAATCTGTTATCATGATGCTAATGGTAATGGTAAAATGGATTTTCAGGAAAACGGAATGCCTTTAGAAGATTATGGTGCAACTAACAATGTTTTTAATTATGGCCCGCCTCAATTTAACAACGCTAAATTTGAATTGATTGATAAAGACCTTACATTTGAGATAAAATTTATGTAATCATAAAATATTGAATATTGTTGAAATCATTGTTAAAGATAAAATGAATTGAAGATTTTATAATTAAAAGAATAATAATTATGAACTACTGGACTAAATTAAGTAAAATATCATTTATTGCTGGTGTTGTTGTTTTTGTAATTGGACAATGGTTTTTTTCTGACGGATTTTCAAAACCTATAAGTGAATTAATGATAAGTTTTGCCATTTATCAATTGTACTCTTTTGTTTTGACTTTTGTTAACTCCTATTTTTTTGATTATACTAGGAAAATATTCCCTTCGGAAACACAGTTTATAAAAAGAATGATAATTGGATTTTTTGGATCCATAGTATTGACATTAATTACCTTGGTTGTTTTAAGGTTTATTGTGGTTGTTTACTTCTTTGGAGGAGATCCGGTAACGTTTTTAAATGGTTCTAAAACCTATTTTATTTTTGGAATAACTGTTACTATTAATATTAGTTTACTTTTTTATGCTTTTTATTTTTATAAAGCATCATCCGAAAAGAAAGTAACAGAATCACAGGTAGTTGCCAAAACAGAGACGGCTAAATATGAATCTTTAAAAAGTCAGTTAGATCCTCATTTTTTGTTCAATAGTTTAAATGTTTTAACTTCTTTGATTGGTGAAAATCCGGCATTAGCCGAAAAATTCACTACCAAATTATCTAAAGTTTATCGCTATGTTTTAGAACAAAAAAACAAAGATCTAATTACATTAGATGAGGAGTTGCAATTTGCTAAAACTTATATGGAATTATTAAAAATGCGATTTGAAGATGCTATTCAGTTTGAAATTCCTGATAAAGCATCAAATCCTGAGTTTAAAATTGTTCCCTTATCATTACAAATTCTTTTAGAAAATGCAGTTAAACACAACGTTATAAGTAGTGATGATCCTTTGAAAATTAAAATATTTGAAAAGAATGGAGAGTTTATTGTAGAAAACAAGATCAATAAAAAATCAGTTATTGAAAAAAGCACAAAAGTAGGTTTACGTAATATAAAAGACAGGTATGCTCTAATTACAAAAAAACCTGTAAAAATTGAAGATGAAAAGGGTTTATTTAAAATAATAATACCATTATTAACACAAAAGATTAAAACCATGAATACAGATAGATTAGAAGAAAGTAAATATATAAGGGCAAGAAAAAAAGTAGACGAAATAAAAGGATTTTACAGTAGTTTAATGGCGTATTTCATTGTTATTCCATTTTTAATTTTTATATGGTACAGATTCACACCAAATACAATTCAGTGGTTTTGGTTTCCAATGTTTGGTTGGGGCATAGGGTTGGTTTTTCAAGGTTTTTCAGCTTTTGGAAATTCAATATTTGGAAATGAATGGGAGCAAAGGAAAATAAAAGAAATAATGGATAAGGATAAAAAAGAATACTGGAGATAGTTAATATTAAATAATTAAATTATGGAAGAAGATTATAAAGAATATAATAAGTATATAAAAGCTAAAAAAAAGGTAGACGAGATCAAAGGGTTTTATATTCATTTGACCGTATATATAGTAGTGAACGCTTTTTTAATGATTCCTATTTTAAAATATTCTAATCCGAACGAAATAAGTATTTGGTCATTCTCTACAGCAATATTTTGGGGAATAGGATTGTTATTTCATGCTTATGGAGTTTTTGGAAAAAACATTATATTTTCAAAAGATTGGGAAGAGCGTAAGATCAAAGAACTTATGGATAAAGACAAAAAAGAGTATTGGGAATAAATAATTAAATTTATAAATTAAAATCACCTTCATTGAAAAAGGTGTCAGTATATTTAATCTCCCCTTTTGAGAGGGGATTAAGTGGTGTATATGAAAGTAATAATAATTGAAGACGAAAAACCGGCTGCAAGACGCTTATCGCGAATGTTGGCTAATTTGGATATTAAAACCCATCAAATGTTACATTCTGTAAAAGAATCAATACAATGGTTTTTAAATAATCCACATCCTGATCTGATTCTTTTAGACATTCAATTATCCGATGGTTTGTCATTTGAGATTTTTGAAGAAATTAATATTCAAAGTGCCATAATTTTTACTACTGCCTATGATGAATATGCTTTAAAAGCTTTTAAATTAAACAGTATTGATTATTTGCTAAAACCTATTGATGAAGATGAACTAAAAACTGCAATAGAAAAGTATAATAAAAATAATCAAAAACAAACTAATCAAAGTTTTGATATTGAACAAATTAAAAAATTGTTGATCAATCCAATGGATAAAAGCTATAAAACCAGATTTACAGTAAAAGTAGGACAGCATATAAAAATAATCGCAATTGATGAAATTGAATGCTTTTTTAGTGAAAATAAAGGAACTTATATTCATACAAATCATAATAGGAATCTTTTAATAGACCTCACCTTAGATCAAGTGGATGAGAAATTAGATCCGATAAAATTTTTTAGGGTTAACCGAAAGTATTTGGTAAATATTGATGCAATTAAAGATATAGTATCTTATACCAATAGTAGGCTACAATTAAAACTTCAAAATTTTGATACTGATGATATCATTGTAAGTAGAGAAAAAGTGAAAACTTTTAAAACCTGGTTAGAATAAATATTGATTATAAGTTTTATTTTAAGTTGGTTAATATACATTTGATATCTTAAATTTAGTAGAATAAGAATTAAATAATTAAAAAATTAACTCCTCCATAAATTATGTTTTCTCATAATATTGAAAAATTCACAAATTATGTAGCTATTTGATAGAATATTAGACTGTAATTATTATTATTTTTGAATATTTTTCATTATATTTGATAATAGCTTAATTTCATGAGCAAATTTCTAAAAGAGCTCAAACGCCGCAATGTATTTAAAGCAGCCATTGCTTATTTGGTTGTAACATGGATTTTATTGCAATTATTGGCAATACTCCTGCCAATAATCGAAACACCAGATTGGGTATTAAAAACTTTAACTTTATTGATGGCTTTAGGATTTCCTATTTGGATAATTTTTTCATGGGTGTATGAAATTACACCCGAAGGAATGAAAAAAACTTCAAAAATACCAAAACACCAATCTATAACAGCAAAAACCAACAAACGTTTAAATATTTTAATTTTTATTACACTGATTGCTGCCATAGCAATTTCTTTTTTTAACAGATCTACACAAAATAATAAATCTTTAAAAGCTTCAAATAGTTTAATCGAAAAGTCTATTGCCGTTTTACCCTTTAATGATTTGAGTTCTAGCGGGGATACAGAATGGTTTTGTGATGGTGTTACTGAAGATATTTTAACAAACTTAGCCAAGTTAAAAGAAATAAAAGTTATATCAAGAACCTCAACAGAAAGATATAGAGAATCTGATAAATCAATTCCTGAGATAGCAAAAGAATTGGGGGTTTCTTATTTATTAGAAGGTAGTGTGAGAAAACAAAATGATAGAGTACTAATTACAGCTCAATTAATTAATGCAAATGATGAACATTTGTGGGCTGATAATTATAGTGATAATATTGAAGATGTTTTTAAAATTCAACAGGATGTTTCTAAAAAAATAGTAAAACAACTTCAGGTTGCGATTAGTCCTGAAGAGGAGAAGGAATTAAATACCGCACCAACAAACAATATTGAAGCCTATCAACTATATCTAAAAGGACGAGTTATTGCAGATAATAGAACAAAAATAGGTTTACAAAATAGTATTAGATTATACCAAAAAGCTATAGATCTGGATCCAAATTATGCAGAGGCTTATGCAGAGATGTCAAATTCATATTTTATAATGACAGAATATCAATACATGGATATAGGAGAAGGAAGAATAAAAATTAACAAATTACTAGAAAAGGCACTCTCAATAGACCCTAATTCAGCCAGGGCTTTTACAGTTAAAGCAAATTTAAATATGAGAGATAGTAATTGGGATAAAGCTGAAAAAAACTTTAAAAAAGCTATTTATATTAACCCTAATGATGCTACGGCACATCATCATTATGCAACTTATTTTAACAGAAAACCAATTTTAGATGCCAAAAATTGGCTCTTACATATAGATATTGCTCAGCAATTAGATCCTTTTTCAATACCTATAAATCTTACAAAGCTTTATGCATTAATTGCAAATAACAAGATTGATGAATCAGAAGCTCACTATAATAAAATAAGTTTTCTTTTTAATGAAAAAGACAGGTTTGTATATGAAATTGGGGTTAAAAGTTTGAAAAAAAAGGATTGGATGGTATCTATTCGTCTTTTGGAAGAAAAGGTAGAGAAGGAACCCAATAACCCTACATGGTATATCCTTCTAGGAAATTACCAGATATTTATTATGAATGATAGAGTTAATGGTTTAAGAAATCTAAAGATAGCTTATGAAATAGATTCTACGGATGTTGGAGTTGTATCAGAAAATATTTTAGGTTTAATTCTAGATAGAAGATATGTAGAAACAAAAAATTTGTTGGAAAGAAAAGATATTATTGATCTGTTAGGAAAACATTCAATAGATCAATGGCACGGGTTTAATAATTATACCATGGGAAAGATTGATGAAGCTATGTTCTATTATAATAAATCTGTAAAAAAAGATCCGGGGTATAAAGCCGCTATACTTTCTAAAATGGGTAATAAAATTAAAATTTATGAACTACGTGCCAACAATCAAATAAGTTATAAATATGAGGCAATAGTTTATGCCAATCTTAAAGATAGGGATTCTATGTATTACTTTTTAAGTAAAATGACCGATATATTAAGACAAATGGATATAAATAGTTCTCCTGAATTTGACTTGTATCGCAATGAACCAAGATTTAAAACATTTTTAAAGAATAATTATTTACCTGTTAACCAATCGAATGAATAATTATTCGATGATAAAAATATTCTTTTTAGAGTTGAAAACTTAGAGAAATCCTTTTAAATTAATCAATAGATTTTTCAAAAAAACTAAACATATTACCACCATATTTTTTAGCTTGAGCAAAAGTTGGGTTTTGTGATAGATCAGTTAGTTTTGAATGCTCAATTATTAACATACCATCTTTATTCAAAAGATTATTATCAAAAACTAAGTCGATAATTCTTTGAAATTTTACTATACTAAAATCATAAGGAGGATCAGCAAAGATCACATCAAATTTTTGATTGGTTCGTTCTAAAAAAGTATATACATTACTTTTAATAATAATAAGGTTTGAATCAAGCTCCTTATTTACTTCATGAATAAACTTTATACATCCTTGATGCTTATCAACAGTTATAATTTGTTGAGTACCACGTGAAGCAAATTCAAAGCTAATACTACCAATTCCGGCAAAAAGGTCCAATACACTGATCTGATCAAAATAATACCTGTTATTCAAAATATTGAACAGTGCTTCTTTCGCCATATCGGTAGTAGGACGCACCGGTAAATTATTTGGTGCATTGATGCGTTTACTTTTATATTTTCCTGAAATAATACGCATTAAAATTGGTGTAATAAAGTAAAGAATTTACGTTGAATAACATCTGTAAAGTCTTTATTTAAAACATATTGATGTCTGTTTTCTAAAAAACTTACATTGCGTACATATTTATAAGCTATATCGTAAATTTCATCTTCTTTAACTGTTTTACCTAAGAATATCAACTCAAAATAGTTGGTGTTAAAACGCAATTGTTCTGCTATAAATAAAATATAATAAATAAAATCTTCACTGTTTTGATAGGTAAATGAATTGTACAATTTAAAGCTATTATTAGCAATGGCTATGATCTCAAAATGGGTTTCATTTACCATGACAAACATATGAGGCCTTTCACTAAATTTATAAGTATCTAATAAATTTTTAATTAGGATAGTTGAAAAATGTTTGTATTCAAAACTTCCATATTTATCGATTAAAAAATTATTGATATTTATAAAGGGAACATAAACATTTACTAGATCATGATTGTTGATTGTATCATAAACAATATAATCATTTTTAAATATTTTATGACCAAATTTTAAGTAATCGGATAAGTTTTTATCATTAAATAATGCTTTGGGTACAAATGATGATAAATTATTTACGTGAGAAACATTTACTGACCCGTAATTATTTTGAAGTAATGGTTCTTTTTCATAAATACCTTTAACATTTTGTAAATGTTTTTGGGGTGTAGGTGAGTTATTTGAAAAAGGATAATGAATTAATGAAGATATTTCATTTTTAATTTTGTTTATAGTACAAAAAGAAAATCCATCCAAACTAATTTGGATGGATAGATGAATGTCTTCAAGGTTATTTAATTCTGAAGAATTATTTATTATCTGAACTTTCTTTTTTACCATCATAAAATGGAGGCCAGTTTCCGTTAGAGTTTACTTCGTTTAATGAACCTACTGTTATATATTCACCAGGGATATTAACACCTCCTAATGCTTCCTTTTCAGTATTTATTAAATCCTTATCCATTCCTTTTAATACTACATCTTTTGCAACTTTTGCTTCAAAAACCGATGTTTGAACACCTTGCACTTTTTCAATTACATCAGCTTTTAATTCAAATTCAGCATCAGTTCCGGGAACTTTAAACATATTTTTGTAATCCCTGCCTTCAAATGACTTCTTAACAGGTTCAAAACCAACAGTATCTACGACTCTTTTTTCAACATCAACGGTAATTCTACCTCTTTGTTCGGTTATAACAATATTTTTTACTTCTGTTATAGCAAAATTTGCAGTATCAATAAAAGTAATCAAACCACTTTTATCACTCGTAAATTTTCTATTTACTTCACCATAGGCAAGTTCTGCATCACGAATAATCTTTAAGTTATTAATAACTTTAGCATATTTAACCTTTTTTTGTTTGTTAAAGTTTATAGGTTTCATAATTGAAGAATAAACATTGTATCCTAAATAACCAATAACTACCCATAAAACAACAGAAACCAAAGGTTTTAATTTGCTTGGAATATAATTAACAATTAAATAGGCTAACAAACCAACTGCAATAAGCGAAACTATAATAATTAAAATTGAAATCATTTTTTATTTATTTTATTTTAAAATGGATAATCGCAAATCTACAAAATTTTTTTAATCACAAAAGAAATAATTTACGAATAAAGTTTGTAATTTATAAACAAATATAAAAATAAAAAATAAACTAACTTTAATAATCTTTTTGAAAGTTTAAAATATTGATTCGTTAATAAAACTTTGAGTTTTAACTGGAACAGATTAATTATTCTAGTTAAGTTTGTTCTTTTAAAATTTTAAGAAAGTAATGATTGAAACTGCAGCCGTTTTTTATACCGAACTTTTAAAAAATTTTGAACATGATCCTACTGCTATACAAAATGAACTTTTTATAAAATTGTCTGATTATATATTTAATGATAATGAGGAAGGTTTATTTTTGCTTAAAGGATATGCAGGTACCGGTAAAACTACCATTATAAGCAGTTTAGTAAATAATTTGTGGAAAACAGGTAAAAAATCTGTTTTATTGGCTCCAACCGGAAGAGCCGCCAAAGTAATTGCGAATTACTCAAAAAGACAAGCTTTTACCATTCATAAAAAAATTTATTTTCCTAAAAAGGCAACCGGAGGTAATGTTAGTTTTACCTTACAAAAAAACAAACACACCAATACAATTTTTATTGTTGATGAAGCATCTATGATTCCTGATACGAATATTGACAGCAAAATATTTGAAAATAATTCATTATTAGATGATTTGATCAGCTATGTTTATTCAGGAAAAAATTGTAAATTGATATTAATAGGTGATACTGCACAGTTGCCTCCAGTAAAATTAGAAATAAGCCCGGCATTAGATAGATCGGTTTTAGCATACAATTACCAAAAAGATGTTTATGAAATTGAGTTGGATGAAGTAATGCGGCAACATCATGATTCAGGTATTTTAGCCAATGCAACAAGTTTAAGGGAAATTATACAAGTTAATTATTTTGGATCGTTTAAATTTCAATCTAATTTTAAGGATATTTTCCGTTTAACGGATGGAGATGATATTTTGGATGCATTTTATACTTCATATGATCAAAATAGTATTGAAGACACAGTTTTAATTGTTAGGTCAAATAAAAGAGCAAACTTATACAATCAACAAATTAGAAATAGAATTTTAGATCGTGATAATGAAATTGGTACCGGAGATCTTATAATGATTGTTAAAAACAATTATTATTGGTTAAAAGACTCAACAGAAGTAGGGTTTATTGCCAACGGTGATATTTGTGAAATTTTAGAGATCTATAAATTTATTGATTTATACGGTTTTCGTTTTGTAGAAGTAAAACTCAGAATGATTGATTATCCCAATCAAAAACCTTTTGATACGGTTTTGTTATTAGATACCTTACATAGTGAATCACCATCATTATCTTTTGAAGAATCTAATAATTTGTATAAGGAAATTTCCAAAGATTACACTGATCTAAGATCAAAATACAAAATAATGCTTGCTGTAAAGAATAATAAATATTTTAATGCTTTACAAATAAAATTCTCATATGCAATGACTTGTCATAAGTCACAAGGTGGGCAATGGGAAAATGTATTTATTGAACAACCTTATTTGCCAGATGGTCAGGATATTTCTTATCTTCGTTGGTTATATACAGCAATTACAAGAGCTCAAAAAAAATTATATTTAATAGGTTTTAAAAATGAATATTTTGAAAAATAAGTTTTTTGTTAAATCAATATTATCAATTTTAAGTTTAATTGTATTAAACTCATGTGCATCTAAAAAGATTGAAAAAGATTTTGGTAACCAAAATAAAACCAATAATTATTTTAGGGGATTGGTAGTTTATAATACTAAAAATGGAAAAGAAATTATTAATAATAACGGAAATAAGTATTTTACACCTGCATCCAATACCAAGCTTTTCACTTTTTATACTTCTTATAAAACCTTTAAAGATTCAGTAGTAGGTTTAAATTATTTTAAAAATTCTGATTCATTAATAATTAAAGGAACAGCCGATCCCTCTTTATTATATGGTTTTGAAGGAAATAATACCATTGATTTTTTAAAAAATGCCAATCAAAATATTTATTTATTAGATGAATGTATAGATGAACCAGTTTATGGTTCGGGTTGGTCCTGGGGTGATTATGCCGATTATTATATGCCGGAAAAGAGTCAATTTCCCATTTATGGAAATATTATCGAAGTGACTAAAGACTCTGATAGTATAATGGTTTTACCTGATTTTTTTAATAAATATGTAGAGATCAATAATAATAAAAGAATTAGAAGAGATCTTGATGATAATCAATTTTATATAAAATCTTCTGATAGTTTTGAGGAAAGACAAATCCCTTTTAAAACATCTAACCAATTGGTTGCTGATTTATTAGGTGAAGAAATTGGAAAGAAGATTGTTGTATTAAATGCTAAAAAAGATTATTATTTCAAACCATTATACAGTGTTTCGTATGATTCTTTATATAAGCAATTGTTGGTTGTAAGTGATAATTTTATTGCAGAACAATTAATGTTACAAGTTGGAAATAAAGTAGATAGTATTTTTAGTGTTAAAAATGCAATTGATTATTCATTAAAAAATTATTTACAAGATATTCCTCAAAAACCGCGTTGGGTTGATGGTTCAGGATTATCGAGATACAATTTATTTACTCCTGAAAGCTTGGTTTATCTTCTTAAAAAAATGTATGAAGAAATTTCTCACGAAAAGTTGTTTTCTTATTTTCCGGTTGGTGGTGAATCAGGAACCTTAAAAAATTATTATGGAAATGACAAACCTTTTATTTATGCTAAATCAGGAACTTTGTCAAATAATTATAATTTAAGTGGTTATTTGATTACAAAAAAAGGTAATATATTGATATTTAGTTATATGAACAATCATTACCAAGGAAGTTCAACTGCTAGAAAAAAAGAAATGGAGAAAGTATTTTTAAAACTATACAATACTTTTTAAAGTGGATTAATTTTTAAGAACTAGTACCGTTATTGACTTTCATATAATTATTTAAATATTTAATTATTTCGTTTGGGTCTTCTTTATAATCAAACCATTTAATTTCTTTATCTTTTTTAAACCAGGTGTTTTGTCTTTTTGCAAATCGTCGTGTATTTTTCTTGATTTCCTGAATAGAAAAATCCAATGAAAATTCTTTGTCAAAATATTTAAATAACTCTTTATAACCAACAGTTTGCAAGGCATTTAGATGTTTATATGGGTATAATTTTTCAGCTTCTTTTATAAGTCCTTGTTCTATCATTATATCAACACGTTGATTAATACGATTGTATATAATATCTCTTGGAGCTGTTATCCCTATCTTAATGGGTATAAAGCTTCTTTCTTTCTTCTTTTTATTTAAAAATGATGCATAAGGTTTGCCTGTACCTAAACAAATTTCTAATGTTCTGATCAATCGTTGATGGTTGTTGATATCAATTTTTTGATATGTTTCAAGATCGAGATCTTTTAATTGATTTTGTAAATATTCAATTCCATTTTCCTGAAGATCGAACTTTAACTGTTCTCTAATTTTAGAATCAATATCAGGAAAATCATCCATACCATTTAAAACGGCATCTACATATAATCCACTACCACCAACCATAGTTACAATGTTGTGTTTTTTGTAAAGTTCATCTAACTTTTTTAAGGCATCTCTTTCAAAATCACCAACACTATAATCTTCAAAAACCGAACGATTTTGAATAAAATGGTGTTTTACTTGATCTAATTCTTCTTTGTTCGGTACAGCTGTTCCAATACACATTTCTTTATAGAACTGACGAGAATCACTCGATATAATTTCTGAATTAAAATGCTTTGCCAAAGCAATACTTAGAGCTGTTTTGCCAATAGCTGTTGCACCCACAATCGAAATAAGGTAATTTTGCTTCATCAATGCAAAAGTATAAAAGATTTATAAACAAAAATTAATTGATTGCCCTAACAGGTATTAGAGTTTATAAAAAAGTAATTATTTCATTCTGTTATTAACTGCT
>JBDLJB010000017.1:0-50000 GCA_039714555.1 Bacteroidota bacterium | reverse complement strand
TCCTGTCGGGGTCACTTTTAAAGCTCACAAAGAGCATCATAAACCACGTAAGTTTAACCTCTAGTGTGGTTTTCAATTTTTTAGGAGTTCATAAGATTTGGATTGATTTGGTTTAAAATGTCTGCTAAAAGGATACCTTTTTTCAAAGTGTCTGCTCGGCAGACACTTTCATCAAATTATCGCATTGAACTGGTATAGTTGATTTGACTTTCGTCTCAATAAATGTTTAATAATTTAAAGGAGAACTAATTACCGCTGGGTTAATCAAAGTCGAATATTTAGGTGGAAGTTGTAATTCTAAAACTCTTCAAAATCTTATCGAATATCATACCCAGAAAACTCAAAAAACACGACTATTGGTATAAATGTGTTATTTTTCTTTTTTGAAATGCTGCTTGTTTGTGACATAGTATTTCGTTTAAAGAATTATAATTATTTAAGTAATTCTTTGTAGTAATAACTAATTGTTTTTTCCAAAGCACTTTCAATCGTATAATCTGGATTAAAACCTAATTGATTGAATTTTGAAGGATTTGCTTTTGAATGTTTGATGTCTCCAGATCGTTTATCTAAAAATTGAATTTTAGATTTAGAGTTTGTAATGTCAATAATTTTTTCAGCTAATTCCAAAATTGATGTACTGTGCCCGAGAGCTATATTATAAACATCATTTCCAGATTCATATGCTAACATATTTGCTTTTACAACATCTTTTACATAAATAAAGTCTCTTGTTTGCAGACCATCTCCATAGATAGTTAATGGTTCGTTTACTAATGCATTGTTTTTTGCACCTTCCATTGATCCTGATACATTTTCAAGTAAAACTCCCCATCTAATTTAGTAATTGCATAGGGTGTCATAGGTTCCGGAGACATTGTTTCTACTTTAGGTAAAACAGGGTTATTTCCATAAATGACCGCAGAAGTGGAAAGAATTACTTCACAATTGTTGTTTTTCCTTGCCGCTTCCAATATATTTATAGTTCCCAATGTATTGATTTCAACACATTCTATAATGCTCGATAAAGATTCGGGTACACTCATAAAAGCAGCTAATGGAAGATCCCATTAGCATCTTTCACTAAATCATTAACAAGCTTTTTGTCTCTAATATCTCCTTTTTTAAATTGTACATTCAGCCCTTTTAAGTTACTTTAAAAACCTGTTCTTAAACTATCTAAAATTATCACATGATGACCTTCTTCTGATAAATATTTAGCAATATGACTCCCCAAAAACCCTGCACCTCCTGTGATTACATATTTCTTCATTTATTCATATCGTTTATTTCCATTTCTTTAATTTGTTCTGAAAGACTTTCTATCAATTTCAATTGATTTTTAGCGCGAATTAAATTGTGTTCAGGATATGCTGTTTTATAATATATATCGCCATTTAAATAATCTGTTAAAAAGCGTATAGCCATTATAAATATCATTGTTTTTGCTCCAAGAGGAAGATACTCCATTTCTATTGGAGATAGTGATGGCCCTACCTCTTTTAAAAACCCTTTCACATAAGCTTTATAATATGCCAGATTAAAATTCACTAACTCTAAATTCTTTTCATCTTCAGCAGCAGTATTACAGATGGTTCTAATTGTATCTCCAAAATCATAATGAACAATTCCAGGCATTACCGTATCTGTATCAATTACACAAAGACCTTTGTTATTTAAATCGAATAATGCATTTGATATCTTGGTGTCATTATGAGTAACTCTTAACTTTATTTCACCTGATTCTTTTAATCGCTGAAGAATATGCATTTCATTTTTTAAATACTCTACTTTTTTGGTACAAGCCTTTGCTTTATTAAGTCGTTCTTCCGAAGCAATTTTTAAAGCATCTTCAAATTGCGAATATCGAAATGACATATCATGAAATTTCGGAATAACTTCTGTTAATTTAGAAATATCAAAATCACTTGTGAGATTTAAAAAATCACCGAATAACTTCCCTCCCTCATAAGCAACTTCTTCATTCTTTACTGTTTCGAATGTAATACTGTCATCTATATAAAGCATCAAGTTCCAGTAGTTCCCTTCACTGTCCTTATAATAAGAATTGCTGCTTTTTGTGTTCACAAAAGAAAGTACTCGACGTTTAAATTCTTCTTCAGGTAAGTGTATCAATTTATTTTGTATGTGACAACTAATACTAAATTTATTAGAAATAAGACCCGGAATATCTTTAAAAACACCATGATTAATCCGTTGTAAGACAAAATATGGCTTTTGTAATGTTTCTATTAAATAGGTATCATTGATATGACCTGAAGCCAATTCTTTATATGATTTTAATTCGGCTGTATGTTCAAATTGGTCGAATACAAACTTTAGTTTATCTTTTATCATTTCTGCCATAGTTTAGAAGGATACATATTTTGACTTCTCAACTTTTTAATCTCCAACTGTACTATTTCCTTATCCTCTTGGTAAGTAACACCAAACCATTTAGCATTTGACTTCAATACCTTAACAGTAGCACTACCTGACTTTAAAATCTCATTGACTACCAGTGGAATATAGAATTCAGCTTTTAAGTTATCTTTATTCTTTTCAAGAAAATCTTCAAAAAGTGCTCCTCCAAATTCGAAGAATTTTGGTGTAAAACCCCAAAAATTCATTGAAACTATTGTGTCTTCATCTATTAGAATAGAAACATCATTTTCATCTTTACGTATCAATTGATCTTTTCTTTTTTCTATATGAGTACGCTCTGTAACATCGGTTAAATACCCTTCATCATTTACCTGACACTCGCCTCTTGAAACAAATCCATGATCAGAAACTGTATTTTTCAACAAGTACGCCATCATATTGAAATCATATGATTCTTTATTTGTTTTGACCAATTCTTCTGCCATTATTTCAAATGCTTCCTTTCCATAAAAGTCATCGGCATTAATAATTGCAAAATTCTCTTTTACAACATCCTTAGCCATCAATAGTGCATGGCCTGTACCCCAAGGTTTTTTTCTCGCTGAATTTTGATACTTTTTAGTTACATATTCTGTTTCCTGGAAAACGTATTTGACTTCTGCTTTCTCTGCTAATTTTTTATTAAATACCTCTTTAATCTCTTCTTCTATATTCTTACGTATGATAAATACGAATTTTCCGAATCCTGCCTGTAAGGCATCATAAATTGAAAAATCCATGATGGTATCTCCTTCAGAGGTAAATGTATCCAATTGTTTTAATCCTCCATAACGGCTTCCGATTCCTGCAGCTAAAATCACAAGTGTAGGTTTTGTTTTAGTCATTATTTTAGTTTTGTTTAGTAAATGTTAGTAAAGCTTTGAATATTTTTCAATAACTAAATTTTAATATAAGTTTTGTTTTTATGCATATACCACAACACCAGATAGAGTATTCCAAATCCTCCTAAAATGGCAAATGCGTTATAATATGCCTTTAAAAACTGTTCGAAACCAAAGAGAAGTTGTTTGGCAATTTCTGAAAAGTCTATAATATGTGAAGCAACATATGCAGTAATTGCATTGAGACCTATTATTCTCAAAGGATATGCCCATTTTTTATATCCTTTTATGTCTACTATCCAATAAATTTGAGCGAGTAAAAGGAAGCATATTCCTGATGTTAATAAAACAAAAGAACTTGACCATATTTTTTTTACAATTGGATGCCAACCATCTAACAACAAACCTATTATCACTCCTAAAATACCAATTACAGAAAGGTAGATAGCTATTTTTTCTCTTGGTAAATTTGAGCGAAGTAATTCTCCTGCAAAAACTCCGGAAAGTGTAGTTGCAATAAACCCAAACCCTGTTAATAACCAAGTGTATTGGTAACCATCATCAAAACGACCAAAAATATAGTGATCTATATATAGCGCAATATTTTTGTCTGGTACTAATTCGCTATTGCCGACTCCCGGAACATTAACAACTTCTAACAATACTGCGTATACAACAAGGCATAGAGCAAAGAGCATGTACCTCACTTTTTTAGTTAAATGAATATATGCTAGACATGAAAATAAATAACCAACGGCAATAGCTTGAAGTGTGTTGCTGAAAACTTGAAATTTTTCAACATTTAAATGCAATAAATTACCTTGTACAATCCATCCTAAAATAAATAAGATAATAAATCGTCTAATAAGGTGTGGATATAATTTTAACTTATTTCCAGTTTCACTAATTCTTTTATTCATTGAAAAAGGAATTACCACGCCAACAACAAAAAGAAATAGAGGCATAATAATATCATAAAAATGAAATCCAAACCATTCTGGATGTGTAAACTGTGTTGCTAAAAAACCTGTCAGATTTGTTTGAGAACCTTCGTGAAGCATACTAAAAAAACGATCTGCAAATATTATCATTAACATATCAAACCCTCTAAGCACATCAACAGACATCAATCTATTATTATATGTAATCGTTTTATTCATTTTATTATACTCATATTCTTATTTATATGTAATAATGCCTATAAGTTTTATTATATATACATGAGTATTCACACCTTAACTTATTTATTTTGTAATTGGTGTATAAAAGTACCCTGGTAGATATAATATCTTTTTAAAAATCTACCAAGGCATAACTAACTCAAATATATTTGCAATTATGAAAAAGGTAAGTCCTATACTTATAGTTCAATTGTTACAAAAGAACTTGTAGCAGTTACTTCAGGAAAACTTGCTACCAAAGCCCATCCTCCTGTTAGTTCAGTGAAGGCAAAGCCTATAGAGTCACCCAAGGTTCCAAGCTGAGATTTTGGAATACTAAATTCTATAGCATTTACATCACTTGAAACATTTACAATTCCAGAGGATATCATGTTCTCAGAACCTCCTAACCAGTTCCATGCCCATCCACCAGCAGGGTCATTATGTTGATAGAAAGCACCCCAAGAATTGCTTAACAAAGGACCTTCAAATAACCAATCTGCTCCAGAGCCATTAGGCCATTGCCAACTAAGGAAACCTGTTTCCGGATTACCGTCAGAATTAATAAATATATCTACTAATTCCATTTTCATAGTTGAATTCCCTTCTAAATAAACATTCACATTCTCTCCACCTCCCCAAATTTTAATTTTTTGCATTGAACCAGTACCTGAATCACTTTCATCATATGCAAATTCAACATTTTCCCAGTCTTCAAATTCACCATCAATTTTGATATCAATTATTATTATTTCAGGTGCGATAATTGTTTTTGAGATATAGTCTTCACCACCAGATTCGTTGGTAACTGTTAAAGAAACAACTAATTCTCCTCCAATTGTATATGTGTAAATAGGATTTTCTTCATCAGAATAGAAATAAAGATCCCCGAAATCCCATCTATATGATGTTGCGTTTTCAGATAAATTAGTAAATGTAAAAGTACTTCCATCATTCGTAAATGAAAAATCAGCAGTAGGTTTTATACCTTCATCATAAGTGTCGTCCTCTGAACATCCTATAAGCAATACTATTGAAATCAAATAGTAAAAAAATTTGGTTTTTTTCATGATTGTTATTTTTTAATTTATGAATTTAATTTATAGTGACAGTATGTAATAATTTATTAATCCCTTTTGCTTCTTCCCAAAGGGTAGAGTTCGCTAAACGAATACAATATTCTGGTCTGTCTGATATTTTTTCAGAAGTATCCTCAATTTTTAGTAAAAGTTCGTATTTTCCTGATGGTATACCAGAAATGTTAACCGATTCGGTTAATTGAAAACTTACTTTTGGTATGATATGCCGTATGTCAAAATTTAATTTTTTATTGTACTCTGAATTATTTTCAATAGATCGAAATACTAAAAACGTATTTTTAACTCTATAAATAGGAGCATACCCAGAATTATTTATAATGGCATTTAATTTAAAAGTTCCATTAGCGTTGACTTCTTTTGGCAAACTAGACGATTCTAATGAAAATCTATAACCTATTTTTTTTTGAAAATCGACAAAGCAATTATTGTTTCTCCATTCTTGAAGAACTGGACCATAATAATCAAGGTTTAAATATGTCCATTTTAATAGTGTCATTTCATTTTCTGCAATGGTGCAACTTGCTGTAGGTACACCACTTGGTGGACAAGTTTCGCCACCCGTTGGAACAAATAAAGCCTCATTACTTATGTAACGTTTTTCTTGATCAATATTCTGATAAGTACCATAGTCATCAACACTTGCTAAGAAACAGTCGTTATGAAACCCTACACGTGCAATATCAGTGGTCCCATAGCCAACACTTGATTCAATAGCGGTAGAATATTCAAAAATTTCTTGTTTATACAATGGCGTTCGCACTTGAATTTTAATCTCTTTCGGAAATACTTCTAATAATTTATTTAATATTAATGTTTTGTTTTCTACAGTGGTCAACCCATTACTTGAATAGTACCATTCTCCCCAAGAACCAATAAAACCAGCTTGAACAAAAGCAATAACATCTGCATTGTCTGTAATTAAAGGTTTTAGTTGGTCTAAATGTAATTCAATAATATTGTAAGGAGCATCGGTTCCATCCATTTGGTCTGTATAAGCGAAACGTAAAACACACTTTATTCCTGCATCTCTTAATCTTTCAAAATCGGTTTTAATCAAGTCTAATTGTGTTTGACTTAAAGATGTATCTTTGAAATTTTCCAAATAATAAAGGCGTAATATTAACGTAACATTTTCATTTTTTAAACTTGTAAGTAAACTTACATTCATTGCATTTCCTTCAGAATAAACCGGCCAAGTATGCATAAATCCTCTTTCAGGATTTGATATAACTTCATTTGATATTTGATAAGTTATATTTTTGATATTAGGTTCTTCTGTTATATTATCTTCATCAGTATCACTACATCCAGCATAGCTAATAACAACTATAAGAAAAAAAAATATCCTTATTTTATATTTCATAGTCTAACATTTTTAGGGTTAAATAAATTATATAAGATTTCATTTGGGAATATTTAAAATGGTTCTAACCAAAATTTAACTATCGTTAAAAATCTACTTTAATCCAATTATATGGATTTCGTTTAATCCAATTACCCCTGGTAAAATCAGGAAAGTCCTGAGGCTCTCCATTATTTTCAATTGATAATTCAGAAAGGGGTGTTATAGCACTCCAAGCAGCAGCATCATAAGCATCCATAGGTGGCGTAATATTTAATTTTGCAGATTCAACAAATGCATTAATCACAAAGAAATCCATACCTCCATGACCAGCACCTGATGCTAATTCTCCATATTTTTTCCACAATGGATGATCGTATTTTTTTAACCAATCATCTGCTACATCCCATTTATGAGGTTCAGTTTTATCATCTATATGAATTCGATTTCCATCTACTTCCCATAATCCATTTGTGCCTTGTACTCTAAATCCTAATGAATATGGTCTAGGTAAATTACAGTCATGTGTAACAATTATTGTTTCTCCATTAGCGGTTTCAATAGTAGATGTAATTACATCACCTTGTTTAAATTTTAACTTGGCATTTGGATGATTTTCATCTCCATTTTTAACAATGTAATCATGTAGTCCAACACCTTTACTGGCATTTGATGTTAAAGACATAAATCTATTACCTCTATTAATATCACACATAGCAGCAACAGGACCTATTCCGTGGGTAGGATAGACATCGGCATTTCGTAACAGCGAATGTTGAGTTCTCCATTTTGATTCGGAAATTCCTTTTTCACCAAATTCAACACCTTTACCATAGGCTGTTTTTCCATCATTAAACTTTACATGTCTAAGATCGTGTTGATAACCACACCTAAAATGTACTGTTTCTCCAAAAACATTTTGTTTTACCATATTTAGAACCGCCAATATATCTCTACGATAATTTACATTTTCTAAAATCATTAAATGTGTTCCAGTTTGTTCGTGAGTATTTACCAAATCCCAACACTCTTCCATCGTATTAGCAGCAGATACTTCTAAACCAGTATATTTTCCCGCTAACATTGTATCTTTTGCCATTCGTGTATGCCATAACCATGGTGTTGATATAATAACTGCATCTACATCTTCTAACTGTAATAGATTTCTGTAATCATAGTCATTCTTTCCAAAAACTTCTGGTTTTTTTTGACCTGCTTTACTAATAGAATCAAGTGTTAATGAAATTCTCTTTGGATCTATATCACAAATTGCAGTAATCAAAACATCATCTCGTAATAATAAGTTATCTAAATGATTTGTACCACGCAGGCCTATGCCAATCATTCCAATTTTTAATTTATCCTTAGATTTATTCATTCCAAAGGTAAATCCTGGGAGTAAGGAAATTCCTGCACCTGTTATGGCTGTATTTTTTATAAAGTTTCTTCTAGAATTCATGCTCTGACTGTGTATTTTTAATTATATCCAGAATTTTGTATAAATTTTCCTTTTCCCTCACTTATTCTTGGTAGTGAAAAAGGAAATAGTTCTTTATATGGCTCACTTTGACTAGCTGCACCATTCAATTCATCACAATGCTCTTTATATTTACCATGTCTTATCAAATCTGAACGATATTGTCCGTTTTCACACCAATACTCATGTGATCTTTCTAAAAGAATCATAGTATTAAAACTACCAATATCTTGATAATCATTTAGTTCTATTGGATCTAATGTAGCTCTTTCTCTTACGATATTGACTAAATCAATAGCTTCTTGAGTTGGTGTTCCCGTTTTATTGGCAATTGCTTCAGCTTTTGATAATAAAACATCAGCATAACGATAAATAATTAAATCTACAGTTGTAATTCCTGAATTTCTATCTGCATCAGTTGCTATTTTTAAAGGAATAGGTCCTAATTGCATAGCAGTACCTGGATTATCTCTATTATAAGTGACACCATCTGTTCCAACATATTCTGCAATCAGGTTTGTTTTTCGAATATCATTAGGTTCGAATGAGTCATAAAAGTCCCAAGAGCTTTGTATGGTTCCCCATCCACCTCTACCAGGAAAATTACTAGGTAATACCATTAACTGCCATTGATTTTCACTAGTTCCAGCATAATCTGCAGGAACAGCCCAAATAATTTCCCTACTATCTACAGGAGCTTCTACATCCCATAAGCCAACATAGTCTTCTTCAAGTTCATAGTGGCTCATATCAATTATTGCGTTAGCTTGTGTTTCAACATCTGCCCATCTTTTTTCGTGTAAGTAAAGTCTAATTAAAAGCATTCTTGCCATTCCTTGACTAAACCTTCCATAATAAGTTTCACCTGGAGCCTTTAAATCAGTAGCCGCTGTCAATAAGTCTTGCTCTATAAAACTTACCATATCATCGTGAGAAAGCCTTGCTAACGGTTCCTCTTGCAATGGATTTTGAAGTGTTTCAAGAGGCGCAACAACTAACGGCCCATACATGTCAAAAAGCTCATAGCTTAACAATGCTCTGGCACACTTTATTTCTGCAATTCCTTGTTTTTTAATTAGCTCATTTACATCTGATTTTTCAATTCTATCAATACTTAAGGTCATACTACTTATTTTATTGTAAAATTGATCATAAAAACGAGTAACTCCTGAAATGGTCGGGTTATAACTATGCAGAGTCGCGTGTTGTTGAACGCCGTATCCACCCTGAAGTATTTCAGTTGTTGCATCTAAAATAAACATAAGACCATTCTCTGATGTAGTATGAATACCATTACCCCAGCTACCCCTTAAAGGGTAGTAAGCTGCGACTACTAAAGCCTCTATATCAGCTTCTGATGTTGGGAAAATACTTGGATTAATTTCATCATAATTAATTGATTCTAGATCGCTGCATCCTGATGATACAATCATTAAAAATCCTACTAAATAATGTTTTATATTTTTCATATTTTTATTTATTAAAATTTAAGATTAACCCCTATTGTATACGTTTTTACATTGGGATATGCGGCTATTATACCATCTGTTTCAGGATCAACACCATCATAATCGGTAATTGTGAGAAGGTTTTGGCCACTTAACATAATAGATCCATCAAACCATTCAGATGGTAATTTATAAGTAAGTGAAATATTTTTCAAACGTATAAATGAAGCATTCTGTAAAAAGAAATCACCTGCTGAATACTCCGTAAAACCATAATGAGAAGCAGGGCGAGTAGTAGAAGGATTTTCGGGTGTCCATCTATCATTTACACTTTCTAACACGTTGCGTCCGTTTAAAGCAACACCAATTGCTGTAACTCCATAAACAAGATCGGTTTGATTATATATTTCTCGTCCAAACATTCCAAAAAATTGGAAATTTAATGTAAAGTTTCTATATTCAAGATCATTGGTAAATCCAATAATAAAATCAGGATCGGATGAGCCGAGTAAAACTATATCTGCCTCATCTACAATACCATCTGGAGCTCCCGTTGTGATAAATACTCCATTTTCATCAACAGAAGGATTTCCAAGATCATCTCTAGAAAATCCATTAACATCTTTTATTTTTATTTGTCCGGGATAAAGCCTTGGTTGGGCAGGAACCGTTTCTCCAGCTTGCATAATTCCATCAGACAAATAAGAATATTGAGCACGAACAGGATCGTCTATACTTTCATAAACAGCAGGTTTCCAGTCTGGTGCTCTTTCTTTCCATCTGTCTTCGAATTTTGAAAATACAAAATTACTACTCCATTTAAAATGTTCAGAATTAATATTAACTGTGTTTAGGGTAAGTTCTATTCCTTTACTTTGTGTTTTACCAATATTTGCCCATACGGCATTAATTTCGTGATAACTATTTATTGGCTTTATGGTCAATAGGTCAGAAATCTCTTTGTTATATACTTCAATGGATCCAGAAACCCTTGCATTAAACAATTCAAAATCAAGTCCAATATTACTTTCTGTTGTAGTTTCCCATTTTAAATCAGGATTTTCTAATCTTGAAGGAAAAACTCCTATTAAAATTGATTCGTCAGGGTTTAAATAAGCCGGTTGAGCATAATATGCGCCAAAGGCATTTCCTCCAATATCAGCATTCCCTGTTTTTCCATGACTAAATCGAAATTTCAATTGTGATACTTTTTCATTCATAGAATTCATGAATGATTCTTCAGCCAAGTTCCAGCCTACTGCAAAAGAAGGAAACAGTGCATATTTATTATTTTCAGCAAACACACTAGAGCCATCATAACGAATCGTACCTGTAAAAATATATCGATCTTTAAAAACGTAATTTAATCTACCGAAATAAGAGATGAAATTGTTTTCAGATTTTGACGAAGCAACTGTTTTAGTTCCTGCTCCGGCATTCATATTATTCCATAAAAAAGAGTCTGTTATAAAATCACTATTTCCATCGGATGTTCCTTCACTTTTAAATTTTTGTTCGGAATAACCTAACAAAGCATTTAAATTATGATTATTTCCTATAAGTTTATCATAGTTTAATGTGAAATCAAATAAATAATCATTTTTTCTTTGAGATGCAATTGACGCTTTTCCATTTTCTAATTCCCCCCATAAAGTGGTTCTTGGTAAATAAGTATTTCTACTGCTATATCCGTAATCAAGACCCCATTGTAGTCTAGCAGTAAATCCTTCAAAAGGTTTTATGTCAACATAAAAATTGGTAAGACTTCTATCTATTACTCCCTCATCTGAGATCGTAAGAAGAGAATACGGATTTGGTTCAACAGCATTATCTGGATTTATTGGATAATTTCCAAATTCATCAATTGCTATAATATTTGGAGATTGTTGTAGTGCAGATCTAATTATTCCAGACTTTTCGTATCCTTCATTTCCTAACTGCGTATTTTGATTTTTGATTCTACTCATTGTAACATTCAATCCAAAACGAACATAATCATTAAATAAATCTTGATCTAAATTAAATCTTAGTGAAGACCTTTCCATTCCAGAATTTTTGATGACTCCTTCATGTTTGTATGAATTTGCGGATAAAAAATATTTGGTATTTTCTGTTCCTCCTCTAACTGATAGGTTATTATTGGTAATGATTCCATCTCTAGTTACCAATGAGAGCCAATCGGTACCTTCACCGGTATTTCTAATTTCATCATCAGAATAAAACCTTGAAAAAGGAATTCCATTAACAGGATTTGCAATAGCTTCCTCTAATGTTCTATCTGAGTAAGGGTAAATTTTATTAACAAATGCCCAATTTTCCCATGCAGCTTCATTTCGTACTTGCATCCAATCTTGCAAATCTAATACCTCATAACTATCATTATAATCTTGAAATGAAAATGAAGTTGAAAAATCAACTTGTACTTTTCCTGTTTTACCTTTTTTAGTTGTAATTAAGATAACTCCATTGGCAGCTCTTGCTCCGTAAATTGAGGTAGCACTGGCATCTTTTAGAACCTCAATCGAAGCAATATCATTTGGATTAAATGAATTTAATATACTTTGGGTACCTCCATCATATCGATTTCCGCTATCTGGTTGTTGAAAGTCTGTTATAGGAAACCCATCTACAACAATCAAAGGTTCATTACTGGCATTTATGGAAGCTGCTCCACGAATTAGAATACTTAAACCTCCTCCTGGTTGAGCGGAATTTTGAGTAATTTGTAAACCTGCAACTTTTCCCTGAAGAGCCTGATCTACAGAGGGGGTGGATGATAATTCTAAATCTTGTCCTTTAACTGTTGAAATTGAACCGACCAAGTCTCTTCTTCTTTGGGTTCCATACCCAACAATAACTATATCATCTAAAGTATTCGGGTTTTCATTTAAAGTTATAATTACTTCAGATTGTCCATTAATTGGAACTTCTTTGGTTAAAAAACCTATATAAGATACTATTATTGTAGCATTTTTATCTGATACATTTAGAGAAAACTTCCCATCAAAATCTGACTGTGTACCATTTGTAGTACCTTTTTCAAGTATATTTGCACTAGGCAAAGGTTGACCGTTAGCATCATTCACAGTTCCGTTGACAACAATTTCTTGTGGCTTTTCTACACTACTACTAATCGTAGTATTTTTTTTAATTAATATATTATTATTTTCTGTTAATCCAAAGCTTAAATTATTACTTGACAAGCTCTTTTTTAACAATTCACCTAGTTCAATCTCTCCTTTTTTCAACTGAACTTTGGGCATATTCTTAAATGCCTTTTTTGGATAAATAAAACGATAGTTTGTTTGTTTCTTAATAATTTTAAATACTTGATCAACCGTAACCAATTGGTCTTGATCTATCAATACTTTTTCTTGAGAAAACAAGTTTGGTGTACTAAAACTAAAAACAGTAGTACACATAAAAAAGATAAAAGTTTTCATAATGGTGATTAGTAGCCGTTTTCGAACGAGGAAACGAACATTAAGTAAATTAATTTCCATAAATTTGCTTGGTGTTAGTTAAACATTTAATTAATACATAATAGAGGGGCGAAGTTCGATACCGGAAAATGTCTTTACTTCGCTCTCTTTTTTTATTCTAATACTACTTTTTTATTTTTAATTTCATAGTCGTTTATTATTCCGAAATTTTTAATACTGATTAAGATTTCTTCTATTTTCTGATCTTTTTCCAAGATTCCAATGAATTCTTCATCTTCAACTGCCTTGTTTTTGAATATCACCTCCATATCATACCAGCGAGATAAAACCTTCATTATATCTTTAAGAGATTTTTCTTCAAAGCTAAAAACACCTTCTTTCCATGATATTTCGTTATAAACATCTACATTCTTTACCGACAATTTATTGTTGTCTAAACTTAATACTAACTGCTGATTAGGTATTAAGTTTTTCTTTTTATCTTCATAATTAACAGTCACTTTACCTTCTACTAAAGTGGTGTAAATATTGGTTTCGTCTTTATAAGCTTTGATATTGAATTCTGTACCTAAGACATGTACTTCCTGCTTATTATTATACACATTAAAATCTGCGCCATTATTGTCAGAACTTGGAGATACGTCAAAATAAGCTTCACCATAAACTAATTCTACATGTCGAGTTTTACCTTTTGCAAACGTAACTGGGTATTTTAATTGTGATTCGGAATTCAACCATACTTGTGTTCCATCTGAGAGTTTTATAGAAAATTGACCGCCTCGTGGGATCGTGAGGTAGTTGTAAGTTATATCTTTACTGGGCCTTTTATTATATACAATCTCTTCTCCATTACTGGTTACATTGCTCGATTTGTAAATCTTATCCTTTTCTAAAGCAACATCTGAACCATCTGCCAATGTAAGTATTGCTTTATTACTCCCAGTTTCGATTTTGTTTTTGACAATAATTGGTTCAGTAACTTGCGGTAAATTGTTTTCTTTATTTAAAAATACTGTAAGTGCTACAATTAAAAGTACAGATGCAACAGCTGCATATTTCCAATATAAAGTTCTGATCTTCCTTTCTGGTACTATTTGTGAAGTGGTATGTTTATTATTTCTTTTTTCAATAATAAGCTGCCACATGGCATCAAAATCAGAGTTAGAGAGTTCGTCTTTATCAAAATCCATCAAAAGGATAAATTTTTTAGCTTCTTCAACCGTATCTTTCTTATCAGGATACTTTGCCATCCAATTATTCCAAAAGTTAGAAGTCATGTTGTCGGTATCCAAAATCCACTTTTGGAAAAACTCATCCTTAACAAAATCTTCTACGGTATAATAAATATAATTCATTTTTAAGGTCATTCTTTTTAATTTAAAATCTGAAAATATTCAGGATCTTTATTAGTAAGAGAAGGAAATTGAGTTTTTACTTCAAAAAAAATGACTTTTTTTTAAATTAATTTTAAATAGGTAGGTTTTATAGGGTTTAGGAAGGGTATTCTTATTTTATAAAAACAGAAAATAACGAGGGTTAATGCATAAAAATCAAGATACCCAACAAAACGAGTATTACCAATTGCTTTTTTAACAGTTTAATGGTTCGTGCCATTAAATTATACACTCCCTTTTTATCAAGAGACATAATTTCAGCAATTTCGTTATAGCTTAATTGACCATAAAACTTTAAATGGATAATCTCTTTTTGTTTGTCTGTAAGCGTGATAAGTACTTTCTGTAACGCATAACGCTGTTCTTCAAAACGTTGTTTTTCTATAAGGTTTATTTCAGCAGAAGGAATTTTTTTATCTAGATTATTTATATCTTGATTTTTATCAAATGTCTTTCTTTCTTTAGATGCTTTGGTGATTAATTTCCGTCGTAAAGATTTATACAAATAAGCTTTAATGGATTGTACTTGGGCTAACCTATCTTTTGCATCCCAAAGTTCTATAAAAAGATCTTGTATAGTATCCTTCACTAATTCTTTGTCATAAACTAGTTTTAGTCCATAACTATAGAGCAATGCGACATGTAGCTCATAAATGGTGGCAAAAGCTGATTCACTTCCCATTTGAAATTCTTGCCATAATTGTAAATCGGCCATGACAATTATCTTTTTGGAAGAAACAGAAGCAATTTTTTCTTGCTTGTTTCCTTGAAAATCAATGTGTTTATATAATGTTCTTTTTGCCACAATAAAGTTAGTAAAATAGGGATGATTTTGGCTTAAAGGTATAATAATAAAACTGGAACTACCAAAACCTACCTATTTAAAATTAATTTTAAAAATATTAATAGGTTTATAATAAGTTAATTATGATATTTTGTTATTAGAAGCTCTGACTTACTTTATAAATATATTTTTGATTTCTTGATAAATTTTTTCGAAATTCAATCGTAAATCATCATCGGAATATTTAGTAGTTCTTGGTGGTATTTCTTTTTGAATGTCCTGTAATTTAAATTGTACTTTTTGGTCTTTCCCATTGTCAAAAGTCACAAATTCTCCTTGCTGTAATCGAAAGAATACATCAGCTCTTCGTTTTGAGAATTCTTTTCACCTTTGGTTATTTGAGTGTCGAAATTGAGGTTAAATCCTTTGTTTAAACTTGTGGCTTCCATTTTAACCAATTTAAAAAATCGCTCATAATATTTAGCAGTGTCTGGGTCATTTACTTTTCCAAAGAATTGATAGGAGAGGTTACTTAAAATCACTTTACTGGCTTTATCTCCATAGAGCATATCATTTTGTATTTTGTCTTGCATCACATAAATTGTAGCAATATTATTGCTTCGAAGTGTTGCAGGAATACGGTGCATATTATAACTTAATCGTTGGTGCTTCTTCCAATAAAATTAAAGAGGATCTTAGTCCCCTAACACTCATTTGTTTAATTACCATATGTATTATCATAGCGACAATGGGTGAATAGGCTGATTCATATTTCGGATTATTGACAATATAAATAATAGCGGGGTCACTATTTATTTATCAATATTAACAAAAATTCTGCAAACTCAATGTTTGCGGGATTTTTTTTAAGAATGACGAATATCATTTTTTTTATCCTTATATTTATCGTACTTTATGGTAATAAAATAAATGTTCATATCATGAAAAAAAATGAGCCAATTCGCAATTTAATGACCAAAGAAGTGGTTACTTTAACACCTACTGATACATTATATACGGCTGAAAAAAGATTAAAGACAAATCATATTCGACATATTCCAGTAATTGAAGACGATAAATTAATTGGTTTGATAAGTTTGTCCGATTTAAAGCGAGTTAGTTTTATTGATGCATATAGTAAAGAAGGAACTGAAGATACCCCTGTTTATAACTTACTTACTATAAAAGATATGATGATCAAAAACCCGGTTACAGTATCACCGGATAGTACTATTTTAGAGGTCTCAAAATTATTGGCAAGTAAAGAGTTTCATTCTCTTCCGGTTGTAGAAGATGGCAAATTAATAGGTATAGTTACAACTACTGATCTACTTCACTTTTTTATTGATTTGTGTTGATTAAGTAATTTTTCAACTTTAATTACAATTGTGTCTGCTAGTTTAAATCTTGACTCAACAGTCCATCCTGCTACATGAGGGCTTAATAAAACTTTATCTGATCTGATTAAATATTGAAAAGCTTCAGGCAAATTGTCCTCAGTAAAAAAATTTTCAAATGATCCTTTTTCATATTCTAAAACGTCTAAACAAGCGCCTAATATTTGTTTATTTTCAATAGCATCAACCAAATCAGTAGTAACAACGGCTGAGCCTCTAGCAGTATTGATCAAATAAAATGGTTTTTTAAAATTTTTAATAAAAATATTATTTACCATGTTTTGAGTAAGATTGGTTTGTGGCGTATGTAAGCTCAAAATATCAGTTTTTTCAAATAATTCTTCTAAACTTACTTGTTTTGCATTTTCATCTCCAATACTTTCTTTGATATCATAAAAAATTACTTCAGTGTCAAAGCCCTTTAATTTTTTAGCAAAGGCTTTCCCCATATTACCATAACCTATTATACCAACGGTTTTGCCTTCTAATTCAATGCCGCGATTTTCTTCTCTTAACCATTTGCCATTTCTTATTTCACTATCGCCTTTTTTAAATTTGTTAAATAAAGCCAGGATCATACCTAAGGCATGTTCACCAACAGCATTTTTGTTACCTTCAGGAGCTGAAATAAGGTGTATGTTTTTTACTTCGGCGTAAGCCACATCTATACTTTCCAATCCAGCACCAACACGGCCAATAAATTTTAGTTTTGTAGCTTTATCAATAAAGTGTTTGTCAATTTTAAACCTGCTTCTAATAACAATGCCATCATAGTCATGAATTATACTTTCTACTTCCTCTTTTGTAGAAATATAATCTTCATCACAAATTAAGCCCAAAGATCTTAAGCCTTCTTTTATTCTTGGATGATTAGTATCTAACAGTAAAACCTTCATAATTATTTTAAAAAATTGATGATTCAGTTTTGGTTGTAAATAATTCTAAAACTTGAACACCTTTATATGAGTTTCCTTTTTTATTTAATTTCGGGCTCCAAACGCTAATACAGTAATTGCCAGGATGAATAGCCACTATACCACCACCTACACCACTTTTACCTGGTAGGCCAACTCTAAATGAAAATTCACCGGCTTCATCATAAAGCCCGCACAATTGCATAATTGCATTGATCCTTTTTGTTATGCTTACCGAAATGATTTTTTCATTATTATAGGTTAATTTACCTCCATTAGCAAAAAGTAAAAAGGTTTTTGATAATTCTTCACAGGTCATTTCAATAGAACACATATGGTAGTAAAAATCCAAAACCTTATCTACATCGTTCTTGATATTTTTAAATGATTTCATTAAATTAACATGTGCAGCATTTTTAAACCCATATGCTTTTTCTGAAATAACTACATTTTTATTGTAATTAATTTCATTATTATTGGCAATTTTTCTAACAAACTTTAAAAAATCTCTTTTTGGATTTTTAAGTTTACTTAATAGGATGTCACTTAAAACCAGGGCTCCTGAGTTGATCAACGGATTTCTTGGAATACCCTTTTCAAATTCTAATTGTACCATTGAGTTAAAAGGATCGCCTGAAGGCTCAACTCCAATACGTTTCCATAACCTATTTCCTACCAACTTTAATGTTAAAGTTAGTGCTAAAACTTTTGATATACTTTGGATTGAAAATTTTTCCTGAAAATCACCTGCGCCAAAACTCTCACAAGATATTGTAAAAAGATTAATACCAAATTTATTAGGGTTGACTTTTTTAAGTTCAGGAATGTAGTTTGCTATTTTCCCTTTATCAACTTCATTTTTAAATTTGCTGTGTAGATCGTCAATTAATTGTTGGTACTCCATGTTTATATTTCTTATAATGCAAAACTAATTTTTTAATGTTTAGAAAGTAACAAAAAGTGCTTTTAAATTTAAACAATGTTTATATATTTATAAGAAATTAAAAATACCTATTATGAGCAAGATAAAATATAATTTAATAGTTTTTTTTATTCTTATATATTCAACTCAAATTAATTCTCAAAATTATTTTTTTAATGAATATCAACCTTTTGATAATAGCATTCCTAGTCCAGAAGAGTTTTTAGGTTATCCAATTGGAGATTATCATACAAGGTATGATCTGGTTGTTGCTTATATGGAAAAACTTGCTGAATTATCTGATAAAGCAACATTGAAAACTTACGGAAAAACCAATGAAAATAGAAAATTAGTTATTTTAACCATTTCTACTTCTAAAAATTTACAAAATATTGAAAAACATAAGTCAAAACATTTACAAGTTGTAGATCCAAATACAAGAGTTACCGATTTTTCAGATTTACCAATTTTTATAAATTTAGGATATGGAGTTCATGGTAATGAAGCATCTAGTTCAGAAGCAGCTATGTTAACAGCTTATACTTTGATAGCATCAAAAAATCCTAAAATTCAAGAATATCTTCAAAAAGCTATTATTTTTATTGACCCTATAATCAATCCTGATGGAAGAGATAGACATACCAATTGGGTAAATAATTTTAGAGGAAACCCTTTAATTGCTGATAAATATGATATTGAGCACAACGAAGGATGGCCAAGAGGAAGAACAAATCATTATTGGTTTGATTTAAATAGAGATCTACTGTTAGCAATACAACCGGAGAGTGATGCAAGATTAAGATGGTATCATGAATGGTATCCAAATGTAGTTACTGATTTTCATGAAATGGGAACTAACAGTACTTATTTTTTTGAACCAAAAAATATGTCTGCTTCATTAAACCCAATAACACCTGTTGAAAATTATACAACTTTAAATAATTTGTTCGCAGAACAGTTTTCTGCAGATCTAGACAAAATAGGTTCTTTGTATTTTACTGGAGAAAAATATGATGCTACTTATCCGGGATATGGATCTACTTATATGGATTTACATGGATCTTTAGCCTTATTGTTTGAACAAGCTAGTTCACGCGGACATATACAGGAAACTACAACCGGGGAAGTCTCATTTCCATTTACGATAAGAAATCAATATGTATCTAGTTTTGCAACCATAAAAGCTGCAATTAAACATAAAGATATATTGTATAACTATCAAAATAAATTCTTTAATGAGGCCATAGATAAAGCTTCAAAAAGTAAAATAAAAGGATATGTATTTGGAGATAATTATGATAAAAACAGAAATAAGGCATTTTTAGATTTACTGTTAAAACATAAAATAAAAGTTTACAATTTAGATAAAGATTTATCTGTAAATAACAAAACATTTAAAGCCGAAAGTGGTTATATAGTACCTACAAAACAAAAACAATATTATTTGGTGCAGTCTTTATTTGAAACCTATGATAAGTATAGAGATAGTGTATATTATGATGCGTCGTCTTGGTCATTGGTTAATTTTTATAATATGAAATACAATACACTTTCTAAATTACCTGGTTATAAGAATGAAATAACTAAAGAATTAAATAAGGTTGAGGTCAATAAATTTGAACCGAGTAATTATGCATATTTAATTTCTTGGGATGACTATTATGCACCTGCAGTATTATACCAGCTTCAAAATAAAGGAGTAATTGCAAAAACATCTACAAAACCATTTACTATAACTGCAAACGGTAAGGAAACCAGTTTTAATAGAGGAACTTTGATGATATCTTCTAGTGATCAAAGAATATCTAATGATTCTATTTTTTCTGTTTTAAATTCAGTTGGTGATGAATTTAATGTGCAAGTTTATTCTGTGAAAACAGGACTCACAATTAAAGGCAATGGTTTAGGAAGTGGTAGTTTAGTTACTTTACAAAAACCAAAAGCAATGATGCTTGTTGAAGGAGGAGTATCATCTTATGAAGCCGGTGAAGTATGGCATCTTTTTGAACAAAGATTACAAATGCCAATAAGCAAAGTTCCGGAAAGATTATTTAGTAGAACGGATTTACAAAGGTATAATGTAATTATTTTAGTATCAGGTAACTATAAAGGATTATCAAAAGAGAGTAAAGAAAAGTTAAAAGGTTGGGTATCTAAAGGAAATACATTGATAACAACTCGTAAAGCAAGCTCATGGGTAATTAAAGATAAAATAGTAAATGAAAAATTGATAATTAAGAAAAAAGATACGATAAATAATGTAGAAAGATTGAATTATGCAGATGCATATGGTACTATAGGAAAACAAAGTATTGGAGGTGCAATTTTTGAAGTAGATCTAGATATAACACATCCAATCGGTTTTGGTTATTATAATAGAAAATTACCGGTTTATAAAAACAGTAACGTTTTTTTAGGTCCAAGTAAAAGTAGATTTTCTACAGTGGCAAGATATACTGAGAATCCACATATTGATGGGTACATTACAAACGAAAATTTGGATAATTTCATGAGTAGATCAGCATCAATTATTGTAAGTAAAGTTGGCAACGGTAGAGTTATTTTATTTGCTGACAATCCAAATTTTAGAGGCTCTTGGTATGGAACAAATAAATTGTTTATGAACGCTGTATTTTTTGGCTCAATTATTAAAACACCAAAATAGAATACTTTTTGAATTGAATAAAAAGTGTAAAATTTTGGTGAGTATTCTCATAATGTTTAAATTAATTTTAATAAAAGTAAAAAAATGAAATCAACTCTAAAAAAAAGAATTATTTTCTTTTCTTTTATCGGAATAATATTGTTTTTAAATGCATGTAGTAACTTAAAAAAAATAGATTTTGACGTGCCTGTAAATACTACAAATAAGACATTAAATAAACAAGTTAAGCAAATTTATTCATTAAATGATCTAGGTATTTATGCTAGTAATGACTTTGATGGAGCACGTTTAAATGGTTTTCAAAAAGAAAACGATAGTACCGCTATATTAATAATAAACCCCGAGAATGTACCCATAAATAATAGTGCTTATTATGCATTTAAAACATGGTCAAATACTCCTAAAACCATTTATTATGAATTTAGATATCCTAGGGGTTATAGACATAGATATATACCAAAAATAAAGATCAATAACCATTGGAGTATAATTGATTCGACATCTATATTAAAAATGGATAGTATTGTTACTATTAAACTCAATCTAACTAAGGAACCTATTACAGTTGCAGCCCAAGAAGTTCAATCATCAACTGATGTTTTAAACTGGTATTCAGATCTGGTAAGTGGTAAAGAAGATATTGTTTCTATAAAAAGTGCTGGAAAATCTACTTTGGGTAGAAATTTACCGGTTCTTGATATAGGTTTAGGAGATAAGAAAGAAAAAGAAATTATTGTTTTATTAACCCGTCAACATCCACCTGAAGTGACAGGTTATTATGCATACCAATATTTTGTTGAAACTCTATTAAATGGATCAGAATTATCTGAGAAATTTTTAAGAAATTATAGAGTATTAGCTTTTCCTATTATGAACCCGGATGGTGTTGATTTAGGTCACTGGCGTCATAATGCCGGAGGAGTAGATTTGAATAGAGACTGGTCTATTTATAACCAACCGGAAATAAAACAAACCGTTAAATTTATTAATAAAACACTTAAAAAGAATAACTCTAAATTAATATTAGGTTTGGATTTTCATTCTACATGGTATGATATATTCTATACTAATAATGAGAGGATTAACACTTCATTGCCGCAATTTATTGATGATTGGTTTAAAGCTTTAGAGAATAATATACCCAATTATAAAGTAAATGAAAAACCAGGAAAAAGTACAAAACCCGTATCTAAGGGGTGGTTTTTATATGCTCATAATACAACAGGAATTACTTATGAAATTGGAGATAACACTCCTAAAGATAGTATTAAACAAATTAGCAAAATTTCTGCTGAACAAATGATGAATATTTTACTCAATAAATAATTATTAAATTTATGAAGATTTCACATTTTATAATTATTTTAATATTATTTAACGGGATGTCATCTTGTGAAAAAAACCAAATAGATGCAGATATATTAATAAAAAATGGAATAGTTTACAATGGAGTTGACACTATTCCTATTAAGCTATCTATTGCCATTCAAGATGATAAAATTATATATATTGGTGATGCTTCAAAAATAATAATTTATGCAAAGAAAATAATTGATGCCAGTGGTCTAATTGTATGTCCTGGTTTTATTGATCCACATACTCATGCAGATAGAGATCTGATTGATCCAAAAAAATCGCATAATAAACCTTTTTTATTTCAAGGTGTAACTACTGTTGTTGTAGGTAATGATGGTAATAGTTTTTTTCCTACTAAAAAATACAAAGATTTGTTTGAAAATCAGGGAATTGGTACAAACGCAATTTTACTTACTGGGCAAGGCACTATAAGAGGTCACGTTATAGGTAAAAGTGATCAAAAGGCGACAACCGAAGATATTATTAAAATGCAAGATTTAATTCAACAGGAAATGGATGCAGGATCTTTTGGTATGTCAACTGGATTATTTTATGCGCCTGGTAGTTATGCTGATACGGAAGAAGTAATTGCTTTAGCAAAAACAGTAGCAAAGAACAATGGAATTTATGATACACATTTGAGAGATGAAAGCTCATTTTCAATTGGTATTATTGATGCTGTTGAAGAAGCTATTGAAATTGGTCGTCAGGCTAAACTACCAATTCATATTTCTCATATAAAATGTCTTGGAGTTGATGTGTGGAATCAAAGTATTGATATAATTAAATTAATTGAAGAAGGAAAAGCAGAAGGGATAAATATTACAGCTAATCAATATCCTTACGGTGCTTCGGCTACTAGTTTAAAGGCTGCAGTTGTACCGAGATGGGCAGAAAGTGGGGGTAAAGATTCATTATTTTTACGATATAATCACCCAAAATTTAAAAATAGAATCTTGGAAGAAACAAAAAAAAATATAGTACGTAGGGGTGGACCTGAAAAATTATTAATTGTGAAAATTGATGATGCCAAATATCTGGGAAAGAATTTGTTAGAAATTTCTGAAATGATTCATTTACCTGCAGAACAGGCTGTTTATGTAATTTTAAAAAATAATTATGCTATAATAGCCTCATTTAACATGAATAATAATGATATTTTAAATTTCATGAAACAACCCTGGGTAGTTACAGGTTCTGACGGTAATACAGGGCATCCTAGAAAATACGGTACTTTTCCACGAAAATATCATAAATATGTACAACAAGAAAAAGTAATAGATCTTGCTAGTTTTATAAATGGTAGCACATCAAAAACTGCTGATATTTTTAAAATTCCGAATAGAGGAGAATTAAAAAAAGACTATTTTGCAGATATTATTATTTTTAATCCAAAAACCTTTAAAGACAAAGCAGATTATTCCAATGCTTTTCAACTTGCTGAAGGATTAGAATATAGCATTATTAACGGAAAAATTTCAGTTGAAAATGGTAAGTTTACCGAGACGCTTAACGGAAAAGTTTTAACAAAAAAATAGTTGATTATGAGATACAAAATTAAATTACTTTTATTTTTTGCACTTTTAATGGTGGCATGTAAAGAAACCCCACCTAAAACAAATGCAGTAGAAAAAGAAATTAAAAAAGGGGATATTGTTTCTACAATTATTGAAGAAAGTGATAACTTTTATTTTATTGATTTTAATAATTATCCAAAAAATGACAAAAGTCTTCCAATTGGTGTATTTGATTCTGGTACAGGTGGCTTAACTGTTTTAAAGGCGATTGTTAATTATGATCAGAATGATAATACTAACTTCAAAACTGGAAGTGATGGTGTTGTTGATTTTGATAAAGAATCTTTTATTTATTTAGGCGATCAAGCCAATATGCCTTATGGTAATTATTCAAAAGAGGATAAAGTTGATTTATTAAAAGAACACATCATTAAGGATTCTCAGTTTTTAATGAGTAATAAATATTATTCTAATGCTAACGATTCTTTCGTAAAAATTGATAAAAAACCTATTAAAATATTAGTGATAGCTTGTAATACGGCAACTGCTTATGGTAAAGAATATATAGAAGAGTTTATAAAAAAGACCAATTCAGATATCAAAGTAATCGGTGTAATTGATGCAGGAGTTCGTGGGGCTTTAGAATCTATTAAACCAAATGATGATGCAATTATAGGAGTATTAGCCACCGTAGGAACTGTGTCTTCAAAGGGTTATCATAACACCATTTTAAAATTTAAAGAGCAACAAAACTATTCTGGGAATATTGAAGTTTTTTCTCAAGGAGGTATTGGTATTGCTGAAGCGGTTGATGAAGATGTAAATTACTATGATAAAAATCTAAAGAAACCACGTTCAGATTATAAAGGGCCCGATTTAATAGGAGATGTGAAAATTGATAGAACCTTGTTTGATATCTATAATTTTGATTTTGATAATAGTAAAATGTTATGTGATACTGAAAAGGTGGATGATTGTTCTATTTTACAGATCAATGACGCAGAAAATTATGTGCGTTATCACGTAGTAACACTTTTAGAAAAAATTCGTAAATCCAACACCAAAAATAAATTAAAATCAATTATTTTGGGGTGTACGCATTATCCGTATTTAACTGAAGAAATTAATAAAGTTTTAAATGAATTATTTAATTACAAATCTAAAAATGGTACTTATTTATATAGAGATTTTATGGCAGAAAATATTATTTTGATAGATCCTGCAGTAAATACAGCTAAAGAATTATATGAGCATTTAAATAAGAAGGATCTTTTTAATCCTAACGGAAATATTAAAGACAGTGAGTTTTACATCAGTGTACCTAATAAAGATAATGAGAATATTCAGATTGATAACGAAGGCCGATTTTCTTATGAATATAAATATGGAAGAAATGCCGGTGAAATTCAAGAATATGTAAAAGTGGTACCCTTTAGCAGAAATAATATCTCCGATGATATTTTAACACGTTTTCAACAGCAAATTCCGTATGTATATCAGTTGATGCAAAATTTTAATCAGAATAGTAGTAAAACCAAAAGTTTAAAACAAGAGGATAAGATTTAAAAATAATAACGAAACCATTTTATTGATTTAGTAAAGAAGATAGAGGGATTTTTTTTAAAATAAAAGACGATACAAGAATAACTTTAAAAAAAGTAATTTGTTTGTAGATTAAGTTTTATTTTAATATAGCTATTTCATTTAGCCTTTCAATGCTTCTGCACCTCCTACAATTTCTAAAATTTCATTGGTAATAGCTGCTTGACGGGCTTTATTGTATTGTAAAAGCAAATCATCACGCAATTCAGATGCATTATCGGTTGCTTTATGCATGGCTGTCATTCGAGCTCCGTGTTCAGAGGCATAAGAATCTCTAAGGGCTTTAAACAATTGTGTTTTTAAAGATTTTGGTATCAAACCTTTTACAATTTCTTCTTTTGAAGGTTCAAAAATATAATCTAAATTTGATATATTCTTTTTCTCAGGTTGTAGTATAGGTAAATATTGTTCTTCTGTAATGATTTGAGTAGCTGCATTTTTAAACCTGTTATACACCAATTCAATTTTGTCATATGATCCATTTAGAAATTGCTCCATTAGATCTTCAGCAATTACAGCCACATTTTCAAATGTCAAATCATCATATACTTCACTTTTATTATTGTAAATGTTTTGGTCTTTTGAATGGATATCAAATCCTTTTTTCCCAATACTTAAAATTGAAACTTCTTTACCGGCATATTTTGATTCAATAAGATGGTTTGTGTGTTTAATAATTGATGAGTTGAATGCACCACACAAACCTCGGTTAGAAGTAATAACTACGATTAAAACTTTATTGATCTGTTTTTGTTGGGTAAAAGCACCACCATCTTCACTATCAAGAGTTGCACTTAAACTTTGCAATAACTCAGTAAGTTTATTTGCATAAGGGCGCATTTGAACGATAGCATCTTGGGCTTTTTTTAATTTTGATGCAGAAACCATTTTCATTGCACTGGTTATTTGCATCGTTGAACCGATGGAAGCTATTCTGTTACGTATTTCTTTTAAGTTTGCCATTTTCTAGTTTAAGATATGGTTTTTGTATAGAAAAAATTTGTTCAAATATTATAATTTATTTAATTATAATTCGAAGCAATTTCTTTTGCTACTTCATCCAATACAGAAATCACTTCATCAGTTAATTTACCTGATTTTAAAGTACTTAAAGTATCTTTATGTTTATTTTTTAAGTAATCTATGAAAACTTTTTCAAATTCTTTTATCTTGTTGACAGGTACATCTCTTAACAGGTTTTTTGAACCGGTATAGATAATTGCAATTTGATCTTCAACAGTAAAAGGATCGTTTTGGTTTTGTTTTAAAATCTCAACATTGCGTTTTCCTTTTTCAATTACATTGAGTGTAGCTGCATCTAGATCTGAACCAAATTTAGAGAAAGCTTCAAGTTCTCTAAATTGAGCCTGGTCTAATTTTAATGTACCGGCTACTTTTTTCATAGATTTAATCTGAGCATTACCACCAACACGTGATACTGATATACCAACATTAATTGCCGGACGCACACCTGAGTTAAATAAATCTCCATCTAAGAATATCTGACCATCGGTAATAGAAATAACATTGGTAGGGATATAAGCCGAAACATCACCTGCTTGTGTTTCAATAATTGGCAATGCTGTTAATGAACCACCACCTTTTATCTTTCCTTTTAAAGAATCCGGTACATCATTCATTTTTTGAGCAATAGCGTCAGAATTGATTACTTTTGCAGCACGTTCTAATAATCTTGAATGTAGATAAAATACATCACCAGGATATGCTTCACGTCCTGGAGGGCGACGTAATAATAAAGAAACTTCACGATAAGCAACGGCCTGTTTTGACAAGTCATCATATATGATCAATGCCGGCCGGCCGGTATCTCTAAAATATTCACCAATTGCAGCACCGGCAAATGGCGCATAGAATTGCATTGGAGCAGCATCAGAAGCATTAGCAGTTACAATTGTTGTATAAGCTAAAGCTCCTTTTTCTTCTAAAACATTAGCAATATTTGCAATTGTCGAACCTTTTTGGCCAATGGCTACATAGATACAATAAACAGGCTCTCCTGCATCATAAAATTCTTTTTGATTGATGATTGTATCAATTGCAACGGTTGTTTTTCCGGTTTGACGGTCACCAATAATTAATTCACGTTGTCCTCTACCTATCGGAATCATAGCATCAATTGCTTTAATACCTGTTTGTAAAGGTTCCGAAACCGGTTCACGAAATATAACACCCGGTGCTTTGCGTTCTAAAGGCATTTCAAATAGTTCGCCTGTAATTGGTCCTTTTCCATCAATTGGATCACCAAGTGTATTAACAACGCGTCCTAAAATACCTTCTCCTACATTGACCGAAGCAATTCGGTTGGTTCTTTTAACAGTAGCGCCTTCTTTTATCTCAGTTGAATCACCCAGTAATACAACACCAACATTATCTTCTTCTAAGTTAAGTACAATTCCTTCTAATCCACCATCAAATTGAACCAATTCGCCATATTGTGCATTTGAGAGCCCATAAATACGTGCTATACCATCACCAATTTGTAATACTGATCCAATTTCATCTAAAGAAGCTTTTCCTTCGAATCCTGTTAGTTGTTGTTTTAAGATTGCTGATACTTCAGCCGGTTTTATTGTTGCCATTTTTATTGATTATCTTAAATTTATAATTTGGATATGTAATGAGTATCATCAAATTCTTCACGTACGGAATTTAATAATCCTGTAATACTTGAGTCAAGTTGTTTATCATCAACTCTTAATATATATCCTCCAACTATAGAAGGATCAACAATGTTGTTTAAAGAAATTTCTTTTCCAACGATGTCTTTTAATTTTTTTAAAATTTTCTTTTCCAGTTCTTTTGTTAGAGGAACAGCCGTTGTAACCTGAGCAATTTCAGTACCTATAAAAAAGTCATAGATAATTGTATACTCTTTGGCAACCAACTGTAATAGTTCAATTCGTCTATTCTCAATTAATAAGTTGATAACTCCTTGAGTAACCGGATTTATTTTTGAGCCAAAAATTTTGGTTAAAGCAGATTTTTTTACGGATGATTTTATTATCGGGCTCTTAACCATGATCTGCAAATCATGATTTTCAGTGAAAGTATGATCAATCAATAACATATCGTTATTAATTTCTTTTATAATTCCTTTATCTTTTGCAAGATCAAGGGTTGCCTTAGCGTAACGTAATGCAGCTCTGGTTCCTTTCATTTGTTTAATTTAAAGTTGCGTCATCTAACATTTTGTCAATCAATTTTAATTGCTTGTCTTTGTTAGATAATTCATCTTTTATTACTTTTTCTGCTATACCAATTGATATTTCAGCTACTTGATTCTTTAGATCGGTAATAGCAGCTTGTTTTTCAACTTCAATTGATGCTTTTGCCTGTTCAATCATATTTTTTGATTGATTTTTAGCTTCATCTTTGGCCTCCGAAATAATACTTTCTTTAATATCTCTAGCATCTTTTAACATTGCTTCTCTTTCAGCTCTGGCTTCTTTTAAAATATTTTCGTTACTAGCAGTAAGTTCTTCCATTTCTTGACGAGCTTTTTCTGCTTCGGCTAAAGAATTATTTATATTATCCTCTCTTTCTTTAACAGCATTTAAAATAGGTTTCCAAGCATATTTTGCTAAAAGAAAAAAGAACAATATAAAGAATATTGTGGTCCAAAAAATTAATGCTTCAGGTGCTACAAAATTCATAATAAACTATTTTATTTTTAATTATTAATTTTTTAAAGAAACTCTATAACCAACCGTTATAGAGTTTCTTTTGAAGAGTTTTCAAAAATTATTTTGCAATTAATGCAACAACAACAGCAAATAATGCAACACCCTCAATTAAGGCAGCAGCAATAATCATTGCAGTTTGAATTTTTGAAGTAGCTTCAGGTTGACGTGCAATAGCATCCATTGCAGATCCACCAATTTTTCCAATACCGATTCCTGCACCAATTGCAGCAAGTCCGGCACCAATTCCAGCTAATACCATAGTTTTAAATTAAATATATAGTTAATAATTAAATAAATTCTTCATCATGGCCATGGTCATGATCCGCCACAGCTTGTCCAATAAATAATGCTGACAACAAGGTAAATACATAAGCTTGTAGTGCAGCAACTAACATTTCAAGTACACTCATAAAAATTACAAAAGCACCGGATACCGGAGCAATTGCAACTGTTTTAAAAATAAAAATAAGTGATACTAAACTCAATATAATGATATGTCCTGCAGCAATATTTGCAAACAAACGTATCATCAATGCAAAAGGTTTTGTAAACATACCAATGATCTCTATTGGTACCATAATTGGGTATAATAATTTTGGAACCGGAGGCATTAAAATATGCTTCCAGTAATCTTTATTTCCATTTAGTGTTGTTATTAAAAAGGTGATAAATGCCAATACAAATGTAAAAGCAATATTACCTGTTAAATTAGAGCTAAATGGAAAAAAAGGAATTAATCCAATTAAATTGTTGATCCAAATAAAAAAGAAAACTGTTAATAAATACGGCATGAATTTGGCGTATTTTTTTTCTCCAATATTTGGAATCGCTATATCGTCTCTAACAAATGTAACTAAAGGTTCAAAAAATCCTGCCAAACCTTTAGGAGCTTTATTGTTTTTGTTATATGATTTTGCTATTGCGCTAAATATTAAAAATATAATGATCAATGATAAAAGCATTGAAAAAACATTTTTGGTAATTGATAAATCAACCGGCCTTGAATCAAAGTCGGTTATTGATGGTAATTCGTGCCCATTTACTTTATTAGCATAATAAATATTATTATGGACTCTTTTGAGATCGACTCCTTTTTTAGTAACAATTACTTTTCCGTCTTGATCATGGTGAAATTCTGATGACATAAAAGTAGTTAAGCCATTTTTTGTCCATAAAATAACGGGTAAAGGTAGAGTCAAATCACCTGCAATATGAAATTCATGGGCATCACTAATATGGTGATTGATCATTGTAGAAGGATCAAAATCTTCTTCAGAGACTGAATTGTGCATTTCTTCATTATTCGTTTCTGTATGTTCTTGAGCAATACCGAATTGAATAAAAGAAAATAGCATTAGCATAGCTAATAGAACTACTTTATAATTGTTTAAGGTTTGAGCCATTATATCAACTAAATTTTAGTCATGTAATTTGCTGCAAAAATAAACAATATATTGATAATTCAAAGAATTTTATTTTCGATTATTTTTCATTATTTTTTAATAACCTTGCTGCAAAAATCAGTTCGTAAGCCAAAAAGAGGAAATAGGGAATAAAAAAAGAAAAAACATCATTCAAATAACTGTTTTTTTCTGATTTTAATAAAGGTATTAAGAATAATATAGCAGCTATCATTTTAAACAAACTCAAAGCCATAAAAGCAAACCCGAATTTTTCAAAATAAATCTTTTTAATCAATATTAGCAGCAAACAGACAATTAATGTTACCACAAAATGAAAAATGAATATACTTGCGGTTGAATAGAACAATTCAATTTTAAGTATTTTTATAGTAATATACCATTGTACAAAATAAAAAAACACTGTTAAAGGTAGCAGCGTTTTTAATAAATTGAAAATATCAGACTTCATATTAGTTGTCATCTCTATTTTTTTCTTTATTGATATTGATCACTTTTTTAATTACCATATATAAAGATCCGAAAACACCCAAAAGCGAAAATATCACTGTGTATAAACTAAATTCATTTGGATATTTTTTATCTAACCACATACCAAAATAAGCACCGGCAGCAATGGTAATTCCCATTTGAAATACCATTGTAGAAAAAACAATATATTTATTAAGCGGTTTTCTGTTTTTTTGATTCATTTTGATTCATTTTTTTCACTGAACCTTTCATAGAACAGGTTGCATTGAAATCAGCTCCCGGTTCAACAGTTAACTTACCTAAAATCACATCACCTGTAATTGTTGCAGTTTCTTTTAATGATAAGAGTTGATCAACAGATAATTTTCCAGAAAAAGAACCTTCAATATCGGCATTAGTACATTCAATAGTACCATTGACAAAACCTTCTTTACCTATTACTACTCTTCCATTTGTTTTGATATTACCTTCGATTTTACCATCAATTCTAAAATCACCATCAGAAGAAATATCTCCAACCAATGTAGTGTTTTTACCAATAATATTTCTTTCAGTTACTTGATTTACTGCACCCTTTTTTTCGCTAAACATGATAATAATATTTTAATTTTTAGTTTCCTTTTTGTTTAAAATTTCTAAAGCAGTAATTGCATGTTTGCTTTCTTCAGTATTTGGAAAATTTACAATAACAAATTCTAATTGTTTTCTACAAGCTTCTTCACCACTTGTTTTTAGTACAATAAAAGCTTTTAAGAGCTCAAATTTCACTTCAATTGGAAAACCTTTATATTGCTGTTGTATTTCATCAATACTTGATAAAGCATAGGCGTATTCACCTTCTTCATAACAAACAAATACATTTTTATAAATATTTTCGGGGGAGTCTTCTTTTTGGTCTTTATTAATTAATTTTTCAGGATTTTGGATTATTTGAGTGTATCTGCTATCCGAATAATTATTAACGATATCATCTTTATATTTATTGCTCAATTGAGTATCAAAATTTTCATAAGTTTTAAATAAATGATATTTTACCGGAAGTATTAAATTTTTATTTGGGTTTGAATTTAGGTAATTTTCAAAATTAACAGCTGCTTTTTCATACTCTTTAAATTGTTCTTTATAAAGCAAGCCTAAGTTGTAATAGGCATCATTTCTTAAATTTGATATACTGTCTAAGCTTTGTTTTTCTGTAGGGATACTTTCAAGGTAATAATTAACATCAAATTTTTGGGTATCATCAACAATCTTTGATGGATCTTCGGAAGTATTTATCCTACTATCCATACTTTTTTGAGAAATAATCCAATTGTCTTCTAAAGGGCGGTTGCCGTATTGTTTTTTAAATTCCTGCATACCAAAGCCAACAATTTGAACATTGTAAAAATAAAATTTTCCTTCAGTTGAGCTTTGTTTAGAACCTGCATTTTTAAATTCACCAAAACCTGAAGATATTTGTTGTTGTTCTTCCAATAATTTCTTTTGTTCTTCTTCAATTTTTAGAGCCTCTACATATTTTTCAAAATAGATTTTTTGATCTTCTTGTGATAATGAAGCCAGATATAAGATACTGTCATTGGTTTTTAACAGATTTTCATAATAAATCACTTCTTCTAAGCTCTTATTTTTGCGAATAATTTTTCGCATTCTTTTTGTATTAGGATCGATATTTTGGATCTGTAAAACACTATCATAATAGGCACCGGCAATTGTATAATTTGCTTTCTCAAAATTCATATTTCCCAATTGTTCATAGGATAAGCTTTTTTGAAAAGGTTTTGATTTATTTGTTATCACTGAATTTTCAAAAAAATCTTGGGCATTCTCTAAATTGCCTCTTTGCAATGCAATTAATCCTGCCTGATAATACAATTCATCATAATAAGGTTTATTATCTCTGTCTTCAATCAATTCGTTTAAAGCAAAAATAATGGCTTGAGTACTGTCTTTATCAGAATAGTTTTTTGCACGTTCAATTTGTGCATGAACTTTGTATTTACGGGGTACTTTTTTTAGATATAACAGGGTTTCAAATGTCATATTTGAAGAGTCAATTTTATTTTCTTCTCTATAGATCTGACCTAAAATAAATAAATTTCTTGAACTTTGATTTGGTTCTTTGAAGTAGTAAGTAGCTATTTTTAATTGATCAATAATATGTTGAGTACTATCTAATTGTGTATAAGCCATTGCTTTAGCAGTGTGTGCTTTTTCTAAGATTTCTTCAGGTAATTCAACATTATCAATAATTGTGTTCAAAGTTTCCAGGGCGAGATTTTCATTTTGAAGTCTGATATTTGATTTTGCTTTCCAAATCTTGGTCTCGTAGTAAAGATCAGCATTTGGGTACTTTTCAATTGCAAAAGTAAATGCTTCTAAAGCAGGAACAAACCTTTGAGAAAAGTACCTTGATTTACCCAACAATAAGTAGGCATCATCAATTTGCTTATTTCTTTCCAGATCATCAATTACCATTGAGTGTTTTTGAATGGCTTTTACAGCTTTTTCTTCGGCTTTATCAAACCCTTTTGCTTCAGTTGAATTAGTTACAGATTGCCCGGGCATTGGAATAATCTCTTCCTCAATTTTTAAAGGTTCTATAGGTAATCGTTCCCAATAATTATCTTCATAAGTTTCGTCCAATTGTTTCTTGGCTTCATCAAAAGCGATCTGACCATTATACAAAATATTATATTTTGCAACTATAGCATGAGATTCACGATTGATAAAAGAATCTTTTTTAGTTGAGCAACTAAAAATTAATAAGAGCGTACTTATAGAAAAAATAAAAAATAAAATCCCTTTTTTCAAAATGATACCAAATTAGTGTTAAAAACTTTTTTGTTAAATGATTATTGTTTTGGGGATGTAAAAGTACGAATAAATTGAATTATTTTTTAAGCTTTCCTATAAAGTTTGTATTCAAGGTATTTCTATGCAATAGTTTGATGTAAAAAGTTATCAGGCAAAGTGTTCTAAGAATTCACAAAGCCACGCAAAGAAATTCTCTAGAATTCTCTGTTTAATAGTTTTTAGTTAAACCGAAAAATAACCTTCCAATTCTTTTAGTGTTTCAGTAGAAGTTTTAATGTCTTTTACGATATCACCTTTATCTAATACAACAATTCGTTCACAAACTTCGGTTACATGGTTTAAGTCATGACTTGAAATTAAGATAGTTGTTTCTTTATTTTTGGTTAAGGATCTTATTGTTTTCTTTAAACGAATTTGAGTAGTTGGGTCTAGATTTGCAAAAGGTTCATCTAAAATGATAACTTGTGGGTTACCAATAAGTGCAGCAACAATACCCGCTTTTTTTTGATTTCCTTTGGATAGATCGCGTAAATATTTTTTCTTGCCAATAATTTCATTATTAAAAATTTCATCAAATTGTTGTAAGAATTTATCAATATCAGCTTTGTTCATACCACGTAATTCTCCAATAAAATAAAAATATTCTTCGGGAGTTAAATAGCCAATTAAAAAACTTTCATCAATAAATGAAGCTGTAAATGGTTTCCACTCTTCACTTTTATCTACCCGAATTTCGTTTGTAGTGATATTACCTGTTGTTGGTTGAATTAGATCGAGTAATAAATTAAAAAAAGTGGTTTTACCTGCTCCATTATTGCCAACTAATCCAAATGTTTGTCCTTTAGGAATTTCTAATGTCACAATATTTAGGACAGTTTCTTTACCATATTTTTTAGTAAGTTCAGTAGTTTTTATCATTATATTTTTTTAAAGAATTTAATAAAGGGTTTTTAGTTGTCTTGCTCAAAAGCACTAATCATTTCATATTTTGATTTTAAATACCGTTTGCTAATAAAATTCATCAATTTTTGATGGAATAAAATACCTAATCCACCAATGATAATTAAAGTAGCTATTCCAGCTTCAAAACTTATAAATTTGTAGGGTAAATAAAAGATTAAAATTGGGAAAAATAATAGCGGAAACCCGATAATCCATTGTACAGCACCGGTACCTTGATAATTAAACACAGCACGTTGACTTAGATTTATTTTTTTACGATTAAATGAACCTCCATACAATAGTACATATGAGTTTACACCTATATTATATACCATGGCCGCAAAATGTATGACTAAAATTTTCCATCCAAAATATACATACGGGATACTTAATACAAATAAAGCAATTGAACTAATGATCATTAACATGAATTTTGATTTTAAGTATTCTTCATATTTAATGTTTTGACTCATTAATAATTTATAATAACTACTATCCCAAGCCGGAATAAATTGCCCAAAGTTGATCATAAAAATTCCTGTGATAAAAACTCCTACGAATATAAACATGGGTGTCATGTCATTATATGTTGGGTTTGGATAAAAGAACAAGCCATAAAAAAGAGCTATGATCATAATGAAAATTGTTGATCTTGGCCGCTTATTACGCCATAATAACTTTAGATCTAATTGTAAAAAAGGAGCGATATCACCAAATCTTCTGGTCCAGCTCATATCAGTTGATGAGGCAATTTGGGTTTTAACTTTTAATGATGAATCGATATATAATTTTTTCTTTAAAGCAGAAAAGTTTAAATAATATAAAACACCTAAAATAACCAATGGAACTAAAATTAGAAATGGGTTTGAAGATATACTGTTCATTGCGTTGGAAACCAAGGAAGAAAATGATATCAAGTTGAAATAATTCAATGCAAATAAACCTGAAACAATTAGAATAATTGGTAAAAAGGATAATTCTGTTTCAGCAGATTTATTTTCAATAATAAAATTTAAAAAATTAATGATCAAAGTAAAAATGATCATAGTTAGCATCCACGTTATAATCACGGCTACTCTATAATCATTTTTTATTAGGATGATACTAAAAGGAATAATAGCAAAAAGTGGTAAAAAGTTAAAAAAGGAGACTACAGATTTACCTAATACATAATGTAAGATCTTATTTCGTTTTATTGGCAAAGTTAGCAATGGTTTTATATACATTACCGGTAATTTCTGGAGAAAAAATCGCATCATCAGATCTCCTAGAAACCAGTAAAACAAAAAGCTATTTACAATGATCAAAGGATCTGTATCAGGAAATTGTTTTTTGAGCATAGGGTATAATCCAAAACCTAAGCCTAAAAAAATTAATATAAAATACAGTGCTAAAAACACCATTAAAATATTTAGTGCTATGCTTTTTTGCCAGTATGATGAACGGAAAAACTGTTTCCATTCTAAGTTTAAAAAATGGGATATCATCTTGGATAGTTTTGCAACATTAGAAGCGTAAATTTAGTATTTGTTACAAATAATACAAAAAGGTTAACATAAACATCAATAAATAAACTCACCATACTCACTTGTAATGGTTAGTTTTTTCTTATCAGAAGATTCAACTCTTCCAACAATTTGAGCGTTTACATTGAATGATTTTGAGATGGCAATAATATCTTCTGCTATTTCTTTTGGAACATATAATTCCATTCTATGTCCGCAGTTAAAAACCTGATACATTTCTCTCCAATCGGTTTTTGATTGTTTCTGTATCATTTTAAATAGTGGCGGAACTTCAAATAAATTATCTTTAATTATATGAAGATCGTCAACAAAATGTAAGATTTTAGTTTGTGCTCCTCCACTGCAATGCACCATTCCATGAATATCTTTTGCGTGTACTTCTAAAATCTTTTTAATGATAGGGGCATAAGTTCGTGTGGGTGATAAAACCAATTTTCCAGCGTCAAGCGATACATCTGCAACAGCGTCGGTCAGTTTTTTTGAGCCGGAATAGATCAGGTCTTCAGGAACACTGGGATCAAAACTTTCAGGATATTTCTTGGCTAAATATTTATCAAAAACATCGTGTCGTGCGCTGGTCAAACCATTACTTCCCATACCGCCATTGTATTCTTTTTCGTAAGTTGCTTGTCCGAATGATTCTAAACCAACAATTACATCGCCTTCTTTAATATTGGCATTGTCAATAACATCTTTTCGTTTGATTCTTGCTGTAACTGTAGAATCAACAATAATTGTTCTAACCAAATCACCAACATCAGCAGTTTCACCACCTGTTGAGTGTATGGTTACACCAAACCTTTTCAAATCTTCTAATAATTCTTCACTACCGTTGATAATGGCTGAGATCACTTCTCCCGGAATTAAATTCTTATTTCTTCCAATCGTTGATGAAAGCAATATATTATCAACAGCTCCTACACATAACAAGTCATCAATATTCATAATCAATGCATCTTGTGCAATACCTTTCCAAACCGAAAGATCACCGGTTTCTTTCCAATACATATAGGCCAATGATGATTTTGTACCTGCACCATCAGCATGCATAATAATACAATAATCTTCATCATTTGTTAAATAATCGGGTATGATCTTACAAAATGCCTTAGGGAAAAGCCCTTTATCAATATTTTTAATGGCATTGTGTACATCTTCTTTTTGTGCCGAAACACCCCTTAGATTATAACGATTGTTGGGTGAACTCATGGTAGAAAAATTTATTTTGATTTTTTTTGAGATAATAAATATAAATATTTTTTATCGTAATCAATAATTGCTTTTCCTTTATGTAAAATATCTGCGCCAATAATTCCTTGTACAGGATTGGCTTTTTGTTTTACCAAAGCAATATTGATATGAGACAGATCGATTAAGATCAATGATGTTTTATTTAATTTAAACTTACCGATTTTTAATTTATTTTTCTTTGAAATTAGTGTTTCAATTTCAGTAGTACCTGCGCCGCTTGCTTTATGCTCTGAGTTTTCTGATTTTAATTCGAAGATGTCAATTTCATCAAATCCAACACATGAATTTGAAGCGCCTGTGTCTAATATAAAAGTTCCTTTAACTTTATTTATACTAGCTTTTATTTCAAAATGATTGGTGACAGTTTTTTTTAGTTTTATTCGTTGATAGCCTTGTTCAAATAAAAAATCTTTTAGTTTTTTCATTTTTACAGGTTTAAATAACCGATTTAAATTGTTCTAAAAAGCGAGTATCATTTTCATAAAACATTCTAATATCCGGTATTTGATAGAGTAACATCGCAATTCTTTCTATGCCCATTCCAAAAGCAAATCCGCTATAAACTGAAGGGTCAATATTGGCATTTGTAAGTACATTAGGGTCTACCATTCCGCAGCCCATAATTTCTAACCATCCTGTTCCTTTGGTTATTTTATAATCAGTTTCGGTTTCTAATCCCCAATAAATATCAACTTCGGCACTCGGTTCAGTAAAAGGGAAATAAGATGGACGCAAACGTATTTTTGATTTACCAAACATTTCTTTGGTAAAATATAAGAGGGTTTGTTTTAGGTCGGCAAATGAAACATCTGTATCAATATACAAGCCTTCTACTTGATGGAAAATACAGTGCGCTCTTGCGGAAATATCTTCATTTCTAAAAACTCTTCCCGGAGAAACTGTTCTAATTGGCGGTTTATGATTTTCCATATAGCGAACTTGCACCGAAGAGGTATGTGTTCGCAATAAAATATCAGGATCTTTTTCAATGAAAAAAGTGTCTTGCATATCTCTTGCAGGATGGTATTCGGGTAAGTTTAAAGCCGTAAAATTATGCCAATCATCTTCAATTTCCGGACCCTCAGAAACAGTAAATCCAATACGCGAAAAAATATCGAGTATTTTATTTTTAACTATAGAAATAGGATGACGAGCTCCTAAATTTATGGGTTCTGCAGGTCGGGTTAGATCTCCATATTTACTTTTATCTTGATTAGATTTTTCTAATGAATTCTTTAAAGCATTCACTTTATCAGTCGCAGTATTGCGTAAATTATTCAAAGCCTGACCAATTTCTTTTTTTTCTAGCGGGTCAACATTTTTAAATTCGTTAAAAAGTTCTTTTAGAATTCCCTTACTTCCTAAAAATTTAATTCTAAAAGCTTCAACATTGTCTAATGAATCTGTGTTAAAATTATTAATTTCCTCAAATAAACCTTTGATCTTATCCTTCATATTGGCATTCAAATTAGAGCGCAAATTTACATTTTTTTGTGGAAACCTTACTTTAAATTACTTTCAATTTTAGTTTAAGTTAATTCCTTTAAAAAAATATTAAAAAAAATGCAAAATAAAGATATAAATCATCTTTTAGTATTTGTAAATTAATTATTTTTGCTACATAAAATTCACAAATTAATAATTTAATATAGATATAATTATGAAGTCAAAAATTGATGCTTTTATTGAATTAGCTAAGAAGCGTAATTCTAATGAACCTGAATTTTTACAGGCAGTACATGAAGTAGCTGAAGCAATCATTCCTTTTATTGAGGAGAATCCTGCTTATCAAGGTAAAATGCTCCTTGAAAGAATGATCGAACCAGAGCGTGTGATAATGTTCCGCGTGCCATGGGTTGATGATAAAGGAGTAACACACGTTAACAGAGGATTTAGAGTAGAATTTAATTCAGCAATTGGACCTTATAAAGGTGGTTTGCGTTTCCATCCTTCTGTAAATTTATCAATTCTTAAATTTTTAGGTTTTGAGCAAGTTTTTAAAAACTCTTTAACTACATTACCAATGGGTGGAGGTAAAGGTGGTTCTGACTTTGATCCTAAAGGAAAATCAGATCTGGAAGTTATGCGTTTCACGCAATCATTTATGACCGAATTGTTCCGTCATATTGGTGCTAATACTGATGTGCCTGCAGGTGATATTGGTGTTGGTGGTCGTGAAATAGGTTTCTTATTTGGTCAATACAAAAAAATACGAAATGAATTCGTAGGTGTTTTGACAGGTAAATCTTTGACATTTGGTGGTTCGTTAATTCGTCCTGAAGCTACAGGTTATGGTACTGTTTATTTTGCACAACATATGTTAGAAACTAAAGGAGATTCTTTTAAAGGAAAAACAGTTTCTGTTTCAGGTTCTGGTAATGTAGCTCAATACGCTACAGAAAAAGTAAATGAATTGGGTGGTAAAGTTGTTACTTTATCTGATTCTGCAGGATCTATTTATGATGCAGATGGTATAGATGCAGATAAATTGGCTTATGTGATGGAATTGAAAAATGTTCAACGCGGACGTATTTCTGAATATGTAAACGAATATCCAAATGCAAAATATATCAAAGGTGAAAGACCTTGGGGTGTAAAAGTTGATATTGCGTTACCATGTGCTACTCAAAATGAACTCGATGAAGATGAAGCAAAAGAATTGGTTAAAAATGGTGTAATGTGTGTTGCCGAGGGTGCCAATATGCCTACAACTCCTGAAGGAATTGAAGTATTCCAAAAAGCTAAAATATTATATGCTCCAGGTAAAGCTTCAAATGCCGGTGGTGTTGCTGTTTCTGGTTTAGAAATGAGCCAAAACTCATTACGTTTTAACTGGACTCGTGAAGAAGTAGATGCAAAATTACATCGCATTATGAATGATATTCATACTTCTTGTGTGAAATATGGTACATGCGAGGATGGTACTGTTGACTATGTTAAAGGTGCAAATGTAGCTGGTTTTGTTAAGTTAGCCGATGCAATGTTAGATCAAGGTGTTGTTTAATAATCATTGATTAAATTATTTCTTATAAAGGCTTACCAGTTATGGTAAGCCTTTTTTTATGAATTGTTTTTCTCTTATCTTGCAGTAATTAAATTTTAAAAAATGTTACGAAATAAATTACCCAATCTCAGCACCTATGATTTTACCGATGTTTCTTACAAAAATTTAATGCAAAATAGAATTTACAATGTGTTGATTGTATGTTCTAGTTATGATTTTTATCTCTTAGAAGAGGATGGAAGAATTGATGAACTGATTTTTGAAGAATATACAGCATTAAATTTGAGATATCCACCTAATATTATGCATGCAACTTCAGAAGTAAGCGCTAAATCAATTATGGGTATGGATAGTATTGATCTGGTAATTGTATGGCTAGACACGGCTCAAAGATCTATAAAGATTTCAAATAAAATTAAAAAAGATTTTCCATTTATACCCATAGTTGCATTAAGTCATTACCCAGAAGAATTGAAAAAATTACTAGACAAAAAAGATACCAGTAATATTGATTTTGTTTTTCACTGGAATGGAAATATTAATATTTTTATTGCAGTTATAAAATTGGTAGAAGATCGCATCAATGCAAAAAAGGATATTTTACAAATTGGTGTAAAAGCAATTTTACTCGTAGAAGATTCTATAAGGTTTTATTCTCGTTATTTACCTTTGATCTATAAAATTTTATTCAATCAAACGAAATTATTTACACAAGATGGTTTGAATGAACATCGAAAAATTATGTCAAAACGGGGTAGGCCAAAAGTATTACTGGCTACTACTTATGAAGAAGGTATTGAATTATTTCAAGAATATAAAGAGAATTTACTGGGTGTTATTTCGGATGTTACTTATATGCGGAATGGAAAAAAAGATAAAGAAGCCGGATTTCATTTATTAAAATATGTAAGAGAGTACCATAGATATTTTCCTGTTTTAATTGAATCTTCAGAAGCAAAAAATGAAAAAAGAGCTATAGAACTAAAAGCTAAATTTTTAAATAAAGATTCTGAAACATTAGGATTAGATATTAAGAAATATATAACAAGATATTTTTCATTTGGTGAATTTGAATTCTGGGATCCTGATAAAATGGAAATATCAAAGAGAGCCCGTAATTTGAAAAGTTTTCAAAAAGCCTTATTTGAAGTGCCTTTAAGCTCTATTGTTTATCATGCAAAACGCAATGAATTTTCTAAATGGTTGAAATCAAGAGCATTATTTCCTTTGGCAAAATTATTTAGTAAAGTTGAATTTGAAGATTTTACTGAGGAGGATCATGTAAGAGAATTTTTAATTTCAGCAGTCAAAGCTTTTCGTTTATTTAGATCTAGAGGTATAATCGCCAAATTCGAAAAAGATCAATATGATGAATATTTAATATTTTCTCGGATTGGTGAAGGATCTCTTGGTGGAAAAGGTAGAGGTTTGGCTTTTATTGATGTATTTTTAAAAAGACGGCGTTTATTTAATAAATATAAAGGTATTAGTATCTCTATACCAAGAACTGTTGTGTTAAGTACAGAGGTTTTTGATGAATTTATGGAGCAACATGATCTTTGGCCAGTAGTTGCCAATACACAAAATGATGAGGATATCTTAAACGCTTTTATAACAAAATCACTTTCTAATTGGGTAATAGAAGATATTAAGGTTTTTTTAAAAACAATAAAAACGCCTGTAGCAATTCGATCTTCTAATGTTTTAGAAGATTCATTATACCAACCTTTTGCAGGAATTTATGCAACTTATATGGTGCCTAATACAAATTTAAATGATTTAATAAAAATGGTTTGTAGTGCCATAAAATCTGTTATGGCATCTGCTTTTTATAAAAATAGTAAAGCTTATATCAAAGCTACTTCACACGCTATTGAAGAGAGTAAAATGGCAGTTATATTACAAGAGGTTATTGGTAAACAGTATGAAGATGTTTATTATCCAAATATTTCCGGCGTAGCTAGATCAACAAATTTTTATCCGATAAGTGATGAAAAAAGAAATGAAGGAATAGCCAATATTGCCTTAGGGCTTGGCGAAATAATTGTTGGAGGAGGTAGAACTTTGCGTTTTTCACCCTATCATCCAAAAAAAATATTGCAACTCTCGTCTACTGCAACTACATTAAAAGAGACCCAAAAATATTTTTATGGTTTGGATATGAATCCTCATAGTTATCATTTTTCAATAAATGAAGATGTTAATAAAAAGAAACTAAATCTTAGACAAGCCAAAGATCATAAATCATTAAAGTTTGTGGCATCAACTTATGATCTACAAAATAATAGAGTTCGACCAGGAGTTTTTCATGAAGGTCCACGGGTTATTACATTTGATAATATATTAAAATATGATTCATTTCCATTAGCTGAAATATTAAAAAACTTACTAAGAGTAGGTAAAAAGGAAATTGGGCATCCCATTGAAATGGAATTTGCTGTAAAACTTGATGTACCACCTGGAGAATGTATAGAATTTAGTTTTTTACAAATCAGACCCATTGTTGAGTATAATGATAATTATAAGCAATTTATACCTGAAGAGGTAAATACATCCGATACTATAATTTATGCTGAATCAGCTTTGGGAAATGGAAAATATGAAGATATATATGATTTTGTTTATGTAAAACCTGAATCCTTTAACCCTGCTAAAACAAGAGATATAGTTAATTCAATAGAAAAATTGAACAATGAATTTGAAAAAAAAGACAAAAAGTATATTTTGGTTGGTCCTGGTCGTTGGGGTTCTAGTGATCCATGGTTAGGTATTCCTGTAAATTGGTTACAGGTTTCATCTGCAAAAATAATTGTAGAATCAGGTTTGGAAAATTTTAGAATTGATCCTAGTCAGGGTACACATTTCTTTCAAAATATAACATCTTTTAAAGTAGGATATTTAACGCTAAATCCTTTTATGAATGATGGTTTTTTAGATATTGATTATTTAAATTCACAAGATGCAGTTTTTGAAGATGAATATGTTAGACATATCAGATTTAAAGAACCATTGACCATTGTTATTGATGGGAAAAATAGCAAAGCAGTTATTTATAAAGAAGGATTTGTAATTAAAAATACTGACGATATAGAAATTGACGAATTACCACCAAGTGGGTTCTTTTAAGAATTGAAAAAATCATCAATATAAAAAAACACCTTTCATTATTTGAAAGGTGTTTTTAATATGTTTGAATTTGAATTTATTTTTTACTTCTCATATAAGCAGCTAATGCTTGAAGTTCATCACCTGATAGATCTTTAACAAATCCATCTAAATTAGCTTTCATAATAGCAACTTGACCTGGATCAGTATCAACAATTGCAGCATTATTACCTTTTAAGAATTGTACAATATTTCCATTTTGTTCATCATATATCTTAATGATATCTTTAATAGATGGGCCAACTACCTTAGCATCTACTTGATGACATGAAGTACAAGTTTTTTCAGTAAATAATTTTTCACCTAGAGCTAATTGGTCAACGGCAACAGCTGCATCACTTTTAACTTCCTTAACTTCTTCAATTGTTTTTTCAATTTCTTTTTTGCCTTCCTCTTTTTTGCTGTCTCCACAACTGGTTAAGAACAACGCAAAAACTGCAAATAATAAAAGTACTTTTTTCATGGTTTTTGTTTTATTAAAGATTAATCAATAATGCAAATTTATTCTTTTTTTAATACTTTATTTAATTTTTTATATTTTATTTCACTTTAAACTCTTTTTTATTTACTGTAAAAATACGTTAAATTTGCATTTATTAAAATTAGAGGATGATTAATAAAATACGAATTGCTAAACAAAGGTTTGATGAAGTTTCCGATTTGATTATACAGCCAGAAATAATAACTGATCAAAAAAGATATGTTAAATTAAACAAAGAATATAAAGATCTTAAAGCGCTTGTTGATTTAGGAGATAATTACTTATCTGTTCAAGAAAATTTAGAAGAAGCAAAAGAAATTATTGCAGATGGTTCTGATCCTGAAATGGTTGAAATGGCGAAATTAGAATTGGAAGAGGCTAATGAGAAGCTTCCAAAATTAGAAGAAGAACTCAAATTTTTGCTAATTCCCAAAGATCCGGAAGATGCTAAAAATGTTATTGTAGAAATTAGAGCGGGAACAGGAGGTGATGAAGCGAGTATTTTTGCAGGAGATCTATATAGAATGTATACAAAATTTGCTTCTGATAAAGGTTGGAAAACAGAAATTGAAGATTTGAGTGAAGGTACTTCTGGTGGTTTTAAAGAGATTATTTTTAGTATAACTGGTGAAGATGTTTATGGTAACATGAAATTTGAATCAGGTGTACATCGTGTTCAACGTGTTCCTCAAACAGAAACACAAGGAAGAGTGCATACTTCTGCTGCAACAGTTATGGTATTACCAGAAGCCGAAGAGTTTGATATTGATCTTAAAATGAGTGATGTGCGTATTGATTATTTCTGTGCTTCAGGCCCCGGAGGACAATCAGTAAATACAACCTATTCTGCAGTGCGCTTAACACATGAACCTTCAGGTATCGTTGCCCAATGTCAGGATCAAAAATCCCAACATAAGAATAAAGATAAAGCGTTTAAGGTTTTGCGTACCCGTTTATATGAACAAGAACTGCAAAAGAAACTTGATGAAGATTCGGCAAAAAGATTAACATTGGTTTCCAGTGGTGATCGATCTGCAAAGATCAGAACTTATAATTACCCTCAAGGAAGAGTTACTGAACATCGAATCGGTTTGACCATTTATGACCTTACTAATGTTATAAATGGTGATCTTCATAAAATTATTGAAGAACTTAAACTATTTGAAAATACTGAAAAATTAAAGGCTACTGATGAAGCGTTGTAATTTGGTTCATTGTTAAGCTTATTTTTAATATAATTGATTGTTTCACCTAATAAATAAATTAAACAAAAATGAAAAATTTAGTTTTATTGAGTACGTTAATATTAACCTTTGTATTACTTTCTGGATTTAATAGTATTGATAGCTCTAAAAAGTATAAAAAATTAATTGGAACCTGGAATTATGAAGCACTTGATGCACCATATCAATACCAAAAAGGTAAATTTGTTTTTACTAATGAAGATAATAAACTGGTTGGTTATGTAATGATCAATGAATATAAAACAGAGCTTGAGGATATTGTTGTCATTAAAAAGAATGTAACATTTAAAGTTAATGTTGAAGGTGAAATGGTAACTTTTAATATGAATTATAAAAAGAAATCAATGGAAGGTACTGCTACTTATTCAGGTGGGTCACTTGGTATAACAGGTATAAAGATATCTTAAGACTTTTAGTGTTTTAGTTCATAAAATAATATAAAAAAATCCCGGTTTAGCCGGGATTTTTAATTTATAAGCAAGGATTAAATATTTATTTTATTTTTTCTACAATTGATTTAAAAGCTTCAGGATTGTTCATCGCTAAATCTGCAAGTACTTTACGATTTAGTTCAATGTTATTCGCTTTTAATTTGCCCATGAATTGAGAATATGACATTCCGTACATACGAGCTCCTGCATTGATACGTTGTATCCATAAAGCACGGAAATTTCTCTTGTTATTCTTTCTGTCACGGTATGCGTATTGCATTCCTTTTTCTACAGCATTCTTTGCTACTGTATAAACATTCTTACGACGTCCAAAATATCCTTTGGCTTGTTTTAATATTTTTTTTCTTCGAGCTCTTTTAGCTACTGAATTTACTGATCTTGGCATATTTTTTAATTTTTTTTGTGTAAGGCAGTTCCAATTGTTATAGGAATCATTTTAAAGGCACTAACACAGGGTTAATAATTACCACAAAATTTCTTTTGTTATTTTAACGTTAATTGTTGTTTGATGTTAGCACTGTCTGATTGGTGAACCAATCCTGTATGCGTAAGTTTCAATTTACGTTTTTTACTTTTTTTAGTCAAAATATGACTTTTAAAAGCATGTTTTCTTTTGATTTTACCTGTGCCCGTTAATTTAAAACGTTTTTTAGCACTGGATTTAGTCTTCATTTTAGGCATCTTCTTCCTTTTTATTATTTACTTGCTTATTATATTATTAAATTATTTTTTCTTTTTAGGAGCTATAAACATAATCATACGTTTACCTTCCAATTTTGGCATTTGTTCAACAGTTCCATAATCTTCAAGATCTTGTGCCAAACGCAATAATAAGATCTGACCTTGATCTTTATATATTATAGATCTACCTTTAAAGAAAACAAAAGCTTTTAATTTTGCACCACTTTCTAAAAACTTTATGGCGTGTTTCTTTTTAAATTCATAATCATGTTCATCAGTATTTGGACCAAATCTAATTTCTTTGATTACAACTTTTGTTGTTTTACTTTTAAGCGCTTTATCCCTTTTCTTTTGTTCGTAAAGAAATTTCTTATAATCAATAACTTTACAAACAGGTGGCTTAGCATTAGGAGAAATTTCTACCAAATCTAATTCAAGCTCTTGAGCAATTTCTCTAGCTTTTCTTATAGGATAAATACCAACTTCAACATTATCACCGACCAATCGAACTTCTAGAGCACGAATTTTTTCGTTAATGTTGTGTTGATCTTCTTTTTGTATTCGCCAGGGTCTACTGGTTCTTCTTCTTCTTATTGCTATAGTTGTAAATTTTATCCTTTACGGAATGATTAAACTTAAAAATGTTTTAATGTTTTTTCAATTTCTTTTTTGATGATGTTAGAAAATTCTTCAATTGTAAAAGAACCTAGATCACCTTCACCATGTTTTCTAACTGAAATTGTACCTTCTCTTTCTTCATTTTCACCAATGATCAACATAAAAGGGATCTTGTTAATTTCAGCATCACGTATTTTTCTACCTATCTTCTCATTACGAGAATCTACGAGGGCGCGAATTTCGTAATTTTCTAACAAATTTAAAACTTTTTCGCTATATATTTCATATTTCTCACTGATTGGTAATAAAATAGCTTGTTCAGGTGTTAACCAAAGCGGGAAATTACCTCCGGTATGTTCAATTAATATGGCTATAAATCGCTCCATTGAACCAAAAGGTGCGCGATGAATCATAACAGGGCGGTGCAATTGGTTATCAGAACCTTTGTAATTTAGGTCAAATCTTTCAGGTAAATTATAATCAACCTGAATGGTGCCAAGCTGCCAGCTTCTACCCAGAACGTCTTTAACCATAAAGTCTAATTTCGGACCGTAAAATGCAGCTTCACCGTATTCTATAGTGGTTTGCAGTCCTTTTTCTTTAGCTGCTTGGATAATTGCATTTTCTGCTTTTTCCCAATTTTCATCACTACCAATATATTTTTCTTTGTCTTCAGGGTCGCGTAAAGATATTTGAGTTGTAAAATTTTCAAACCCTAATGAACTAAACACATACATAACAATATCAATTACAGCTTTAAATTCTTCGTTTAATTGTTCAGGGGTACAAAATATATGAGCATCATCTTGTGTAAATCCTCTAACTCTTGTCAAACCGTGTAATTCACCACTTTGTTCATATCGATAAACGGTGCCAAATTCGGCAAATCTTACAGGAAGGTCTTTATATGAATAAGGCTTTGTATTAAAAATTTCGCAATGATGCGGACAATTCATCGGTTTTAATAAAAATTCTTCATTGTCTTTTGGCGTATGGATTGGTTGAAAACTATCTTCACCATATTTAGCATAATGGCCTGATGTTACATATAATTCTTTTTGGCCAATATGAGGGGTTATTACCATTTCATACCCGGCTTTTTTTTGAGCTTTTTTCAAAAATTGTTCTAATCTTTCTCTTAAAGCAGCTCCTTTAGGTAACCACAAAGGTAAACCCTGACCAACTTTAGAAGAGAAAGTAAATAATTCTAAATCCTTACCAAGTTTTCTGTGATCCCTTTTTTTAGCTTCTTCTAATAAAGCTAAATATTCTTTAAGTTCTTTTTGTTTTGGGAATGAAATTCCATAAACACGTGTTAATTGTTTATTTTTTTCATCACCTCTCCAATAAGCTCCGGCAACACTCATAATTTTGACGGCTTTGATAAAACCAGTGTTAGGAATATGTCCGCCGCGACAAAGATCTGTAAAGTCACTATGATCACAAAAACTAATGGTTCCGTCCTCTAAACCTTCGATGAGCTCTACCTTATATATATTGTTTTTTTCTTTATAATAATCCAAAGCCTCTTCTTTCGGAATAGTTCGTAATTTAAAATCGAACTTTTGTCTGGCAAATTCCAGCATTTTATCTTCAACTTTTTTGAAATCATTTTCCGAAAAGATTTCTTCTCCAAAATCAAAGTCGTAATAGAAACCATTTTCAATAGCCGGTCCAATGGTTAATTTAGCTTCCGGGTAGAAAAATAAAATAGCTTGCGCCATTAAGTGGGCAGATGAATGCCAAAAAGCATCTTTCCCCTCCTTATTCTTCCATGTGTATAAAACTAAAGAACCATCTATTGTTAATGGTGTGGTAGTTTCTACAACCTCATTATTGAATTTTGCCGAAATAACATTTCTGGCAAAACCTTCACTTATGCTTTTAGCGATATCGATAGCAGTGCTATTCTTTTCAATTTTCTTAATACTACCGTCAGGTAAAGTAATGTTAATCATATCTTGATTTAAATAAGGGTGCAAATATATTACATTTTTAAAAGATAACAGGTGATGAAGTTGAATTACTTACACCATATATATATTGCTCAGAAATTCTCTTTAATTTAATGTAATTTTAATACTAAAATAGTGTTAAATTAGATTTTATTTATAGTGTAAACCAGCAGAGAATCAATAAAGTAGTAAAGCTGTAAAAATAACCTTTAAAAAACATATAAAAAAGTATGTTATAATATAAAAATAATTGTACGTTTGCACCCGCAAAAAAACAGAACATTATTTTTTGTTTTTTATATAAAAAGTTCATCTGTATAACCAATTAAAATAAAAACAAAAATATATATATTTTTTGTTTGGTATTTATAAAAAAGGTTGTAATTTTGCACCCGCTTAGAATGAGAGTGAAAATGTTAAGGGATAAGTTTGAGGAAAAGTTCATTGAAAGAATTGAAAATTGACAGCGTAAGAATTGAGTAGA
>JBDLJB010000016.1:0-50232 GCA_039714555.1 Bacteroidota bacterium | reverse complement strand
GAGTAAAAGGTTTAATTCTAATCAATTGGAATGACCATGATTGGTATTTTAGAATTCTGAAGGATACCACTGGAAACACTTCCTTTTATAAATTTTTCAAAAAAACCAAGTTTTTTATGCCCAATTATAATTAAATCAGCCTTTAGTTTTTCTGATTCTTTTAATATGAGTTCAATTGTTGAACCCTGAATTAATAAACCGGTTGCATCTAACCCTTCTGCTTTAACTTTGTCGGTTAATAATCCAATAATTTTATTTTCTTCATGTAAAGTTTTTGCTCTGTCATCACGAACACTTTGTGGCCCTGCATCAAAACTTACAAAATCAGGATCAGGAGCAGCGGCATGAATGATCCAAATTTTAGACTTAAATTTAACTCCGATTTCTATTGCTTTTTGGACTATTAATTCTTCTTCATCTCCAAAATCGATGGCAACTAATATATTTTTCATTTAAGAACTTTAAAGGTTATTATCAAACTTAAAATTTTTAACAAATTCTGGGCAATTGCTCGCCAACAGGCATATGAACAACTCTTTTACCACCTAAAGGATTGGTAATGAGAACTTTTCCATTGTGATCATCAACAACTTCACCTATGATTGATGCATTTTTTGCATGCTCAAAACCTTTTAAAACTGTTAACATTTCTTCTGCAATATTTTCAGAAACAAAAGCCATAAAAATACCTTCATTTGCAGAGTATAATGGATCTAATCCCAAAATTTCACAAGCAGCTTTTACTTGATCATCTACCGGAAGTTTTTCATCCTGAAGTACAATGCCCATATCTCTGTCGGCTGCGATTTCATTTAAAGTGCTGGCAACACCACCTCTGGTTGGATCTCTGAAAAGATGAATATCTTCTCCAAATTTATCCAATAGTTGCCTAGTTATATGGTTTAAACAACGTGTATCACTCTCAATAGTGGTTTCAAATTCTAAGCCTTCTCTTACAGATAAAATAGCAGTTCCATGGGTTGCTATATTATCACTAACAATTATTTTATCACCTTTTTTAATCCTTTTAATATCAATATTTGCTTTAGGGTGTAATTTTCCAATACCGGTTGTATTTACAAAGATCTTATCTCCTTTACCCTTATCTACAACTTTGGTATCACCAGTAACAATTTTAACTCCTGCCTTTTCGGAAGCGTATTTAATAGAAACTAAAATATCCCAAAACTCTTTGATGGGCAAACCTTCTTCTAAAATAAAACTCAATGATAAAAATTGAGGAATTCCGCCACACATGGCAACATCATTTACTGTTCCATTTACCGCTAATTCACCAATATCACCCCCTGGGAAAAACACTGGAGAAATAACAAAACTATCAGTAGAAAAAGCTACTGTTTCGCCGGCAAAATTTAATAAAGCTCCATCGTGATGTTTGTCTAATTCATCATTTTTCAACAAATCAAAAACACCACTTTCTAATAATTTATTGGTTAAAAGTCCTCCACTACCATGTGCTAATGTAATGATATCAAAATCAAATTTTGGTATTGGGCATTGAAGTTTAAAGATACTTTTTTCCATTTTTTTAGTTGATTTTTTTAAACATGGTTGAAAAATTAAAATAAGCTGCACAGGCACCTTCCGAACTTACCATTGGTGCTCCTAAAGGATTTTGAGGTGTGCATGCCTTACCAAAATGAATGCAATCGTATGGTTTTTTAAGTCCTTTCATAATATCACCGGCGATACATTCTTGATTCTCATTTGCTTCTTCAATATCAATTGAAAACTTTTTATTGGCATCAAAATTTGCATATTCATCATTCAATTGAAAACCACTATTTTCAATATTTCCAATTCCACGCCAGGATTGATCGCCGGTAGCAAAAACTTGGCTGATAATTTCTTGTGCCGATGTATTCCCTTTCTCCTTAACCATTCTGGTATATTGATTTTCTACTTCAGCACGACCTTCTTCTAATTGTTTAACGGTCATCAATATACCTTGTAAAATATCCAAAGGTTCAAATCCTGTTATAACAATGGGTATTTTATATTTTTCTACCAAAGGAAAATATTCCCAATACCCCATGATTGAACAAACATGACCGGCTGCTAAAAACCCGTCAATTGTACTTTCCGGATCTTCCATTAAAGCTTTAATTGCAGGGGGTACCAAGACATGTGATGTTAAAATTGAATAGTTTTTTATACCCAGCTTTTCAGCATGCATTACTGATAATGCATTGGCAGGTGCAGTTGTTTCAAATCCTACGGCAAAGAAAACAACTTCTTTATCGGGATTTTTTTCAGCAAGTTTAACAGCTTCTAATGGTGAATATAAAATCCTTACATCAGCGCCATTGGCTTTAGCTTCCAATAAACTAATTTTAGAACCAGGAACGCGAAGCATATCGCCAAAACTGCAAAGAATTACATTATCCTTTTTGGCTAAATAAATTGCTTTATCAATTAAATTCAATGGTGTAACGCATACCGGGCAACCAGGGCCGTGCAGCATGGTAATTTCATTGGGCAATACATTTAAAATACCGTTTTTTACCAAACTATGAGTTTGACCCCCACAAATTTCCATGATCTTCCAAGGTTTTGTAACGGTATTTTTAATTTCTTGCAATACTTTTTTTGCAAGTTTTGGATCTCTATATTCTGATAAATATTTCAATTTTATTGATTTTTTTTAATTATTAGTTTCCTCCAAATTTAATTTATTTTTAGAAAGGAAAAACTAATTTTTATCATTAAATTTATTAGTATAATACATCAATTGTCCAAAAGGTATTCCCTCATCATTGGGTGAAAATTCATTGTGAAAGTATAAATTGAAGTTATCTTTCATTAATTCAATGACCATATCTATTAACAAAGCATTTTGAAAGACCCCACCGCTAAAAGCAATTCTATTGAATTTAAATTTTTGTGCTATACGAATTATATAATCTACCAAAGTAATATGAAACTTAACCGCAATAAATTGTTTATCAATATTTTGATTTAGATCGGAAATAAGATTTTCTATTAAGAAATTTACAAAATTACCAGATAAATTTCGATTTTTTAAATAGGAATCATCTAATGAAATACTATGAGAATAATAAAATTCAGAAGCTTCTTTTTCTAATTGCATAGAAGCTTCAGCCTCAAAACTATGCAAATCAAAATCAAATAAAATGGAAGCAACAGCATCAAAAAGCCTTCCCATACTCGTACTTTTTAAACGATTCTTTTGGAGTAGTTTTTTATAGATTTTCCACTCGGTATCGTTAAATTTATGCTTTAAATATTGATCAGCTCCTTTAACTTGATGCATAATTGCCATTGCTGATATTTTAGGTTCTTTTGCCATTTTATCACCTAAGATATATTCAAATTCATTCAAATGAAAGATCCGATCAATTTTACCTTTTTTATATTTAAAGAATTCTCCACCCCAAATATTACCATCATCACCCAATCCGGTACCATCCCATACAACACCTAAAATTTTATCATTATTATTTAATAAATTATGTTCACCTAAAACACTGTAAAAATGTGCTTTATGGTGTTGTAATGCTAATTTTTTTATCTCCTTTTTTTTAGCGATCTCTCCACCAAATCTGGTAGAAAAATAATCTGGATGTTTATCGGTCACAACCGCATCAATATTTGTATCAAAAACCTTCTCAAAATGATTGAAAGTTTTTTCGTAATTGACTTGTGCATCATAACTGGCTGTATTACCCAGATATTGACTTATATAAATATTTTTAAGATTCAGTAAACCAAAGACACTCTTTAGCATTGAACCGGTAGCAAGAATAGTTTTATTTATAACATCTAAATCAGGATTGATATAAACAGGCGCTTTTCCTCTGGATCTCCGTAAAGTAATTTTTTGTCTGTATCTCGTTGAAAATTGAATTACACCATCATCTTGAGGTACTAATATTTCACGGTTATTCATCAAGATAATATCTGCAATTTTAGTAAGTTCTTCAACAGCTTTTCCATCTTGATAAATAATTGTAGAATCGGTAATATTAGCACTTGTTGCAATAATAGGTTTATTAAATATTTTAAGTAACAATTCATAAAGTGGCGTATAGGGTAACATAATACCAATACGTTGTAGGCCATTGTTAATATCCTTTATAGCAAAACTATTTTTTTGTTGGTTTTTAGGTTTTAAATTAAGCAGAACTATTGGTGCATGGATACTTTCTAATTCCTTTTTTTCATCTTCAATTATATCTACATCATTAGTTATCATTTCTATATTTGGATACATTAAAGCAAAAGGTTTTGTGGGTCGTTGTTTTCTTTTTCGAAGCAACTTTACGGCAATAGTATTGGTTGCGTCACAGGTTAATAAATAGCCGCCAATTCCTTTTATGGCGATAATTTTTCCTTCTTTCCATTTTTCGACTATATAATCGAGATCTGTAAAATTTTCAGTTAAAATCCCTTTTTCAAACAACTGCATTTCAATTTCACAATTAGGGCAGGAATTGGTTTGTGAAAAATGTCTTCTTTCTAATGGATTGTTATATTCCTCATTACAATTTTCACACATTTGAAATGTATCCATTGAAGTATTCATTCTATCATAGGGTAATTTATTTATGATAGAATAGCGGGGCCCACAATTGGTACAAGTTATAAATGGGTATTCATTACGCTTATTATCTTTATCGTAAAGTTCTTCTTTACAATCTTTACATAATGCCGCATCAGGCGTGAGTAAAATGTTTGGTTTGGTTTGACTTACACTGTTAATTATTTCAAAATTTTGATATACTTTATTTTTTGTTTCTACAATACTGTAATTTGTTACGACTGCCAATGGAGGAAGATTATCAAGTATATTTTGTAAAAAGTTCTTTGAAATAACTTTACTCGTATTTATATGAATATGAACCCCATCAGTAGCATTATTAACCCAGCCTTTTAGGTTTTTTTCAATAGCAAGTTTATAAACAAAAGGTCTAAAACCAACCCCTTGTACAATACCTTTGATGTGAATATGGTATGTCTTCATATTTACTCAAAAATAGTGTTTTCAATTGCTTTAAACAAAAAAACCTATCCATTAATATGAATAGGTTTTAACTATGAGAAAATTGTATAGATCTAATAGTTATTGTTTACCATTTGAATTTTTTTTAAAATTTGTGAGATCTTTTTAACTACCTTCGGAATGCTCTTTTTTACGTCTTTTGTTAGATGAATGGTCATAGGTATCATTTCCTTTATAGAAACCGTTACTAAGATAATTTTTGGTAGTTCATTTTGAAACTCCAATGCATCGATCATGTCTTTCAAACCTACATCGTGTGCACTGAGAACTGTTGGAAAATCTTTAGCAAATTTTGGATAGATCACATTGATAGTACCGGCAGGTTTTTGGTCCATTGTTGCATCAACAAATATTACCAAAGGGTATTGTGATAGAATTGGCATTAGATCAAAACTTCCTGTGCCACCATCAATTATATCAACATTATGCGGTAATTCAATTTTGCTTAAAGCATGAATAGTATGAACACCAACTCCTTCATCACCCATTAGGTAATTTCCAATACCCAAAACCAAAATTTTATCTTTCTTTTCGCTATCTAAATAATCATGCGTTTGATAGAAGAGCTTTTGTAGCTCTATTACATCATCTGAAATCATATGATAATTTAATTTAAATATATGATAAAGAATGTCATTTAAGGTTATTCATCACTTTCAACTGCTACGGTCTTACCTTTAACATCTTCAAATTTTTCTTTTACTACTCTAAACCTCTCAAGTCTTACAAATTTAAAACCACTTAACATTGCAGAGGCTTCTCCTCTTGCTTCTACATAGTCATGGAATATTACGAGATAAACATGTATAACTGCAAAAGCCATAAATATCCAGGTTGAAAAATGATGAATATATCTAACTAGAATATCTCCTCCGAAAAGAGGAGCTACCCAACTAAACATTTTAGGTAACCACCATGAAGAAGTATCTGCCATCAATGCGAAACCTGTAGATACTTGTAAAATAAATACCAAGCCCATTATAAAATAAGAGAAAGCGGCAAGATAATTATGACCGATACTAATATTTCTAAGATCATGATCTCTATCAGCCAATAATAATATGTCAACTTTTAGTACATGAAAAATATTTCGGATTCCTTTTTTTGTATAAGGAACGAAATTCTTCCATTCAGCAAATTGATTACCAACAAATGACCAATATAGTCTAAATAAAGAAGCTGCTACCAAAATAACGGCAGTTATTAAGTGTACTGCTCTAACATAACCAAACCAATAAGAGTTAGTTGCTTCAACGTTTGCATTAATTGCAGGAGGATCGGCTATAATAAATCCTGTGATCACAAGAATAACTATAGAAAAAGCTGTAATCCAGTGAAATATCCTTACCGGGAGCTCCCATACATAAACCCTTTTATAATTACAAGTTGTTGTTGTCATTTTCAATTAATTTTAATTGTTAAAAAATCAAATACTACAAGCGCCTCCAATTTGAACTTGACTAATATTTTTCCCTTGTTCATCATATAAATGAACAGCACATGCCAAACATGGATCAAATGAATGAATGGTTCTTAGAATTTCAACAGGATTATTTGGGTCGGCAACTGGCGTATCAATCAATGCTGATTCATAAGCTGACATTTGTCCTTTAGGGTCGCGAGGCCCTGCATTCCATGTTGTTGGCACTACCATTTGGTAGTTTTCTGTTTTTCCTTCTTTAATTTTTATCCAGTGTGCTAAACCACCTCTGGGTGCTTCCATATAACCAACTCCTTTTGATTCTGCAGGCCAGGTTGATGGATCCCATTTTTCAGAATTAGCCATTCTTGTATCACCGTTCTTAATATTATTGATCAATTGATCAAAGAATTCTAATCCCCAGTCGGCTAATAGTTTAGATTCTAGACCTCTTGCAGCAGTTCTACCTAAAGTAGACAGCAACGCACTAACAGGAACATCGAGTGTTGTAAGTGCGTAATCAACAACTTCTTTGTATTCTGGCACTCCTTTAACATAACCTACCAACATTCTTGATAATGGACCTACTTCCATAGGTTTTCCTTGCCATCTTGGTGTTTTAACAAAGCTATATTCTTTATCTACATCAAGATATTCGAAAGGAGGTTTAGGACCGGTATAGTTAATATTTGTTTCTCCGTCCCAAGGATGTAAACCAGATTCTTTTCCTTCAGGATAATCATACCATGATTTATTTATAAATTCTTGAATTTCATTGGTTTTTTCAAGATCTACAGGATGCACTTTGCTTAGATCACCATTTAATATTACCCCTTGAGGCCATTTATAAGTATCAATATCTCCGTAATTACCTGTTGGCAGATCACCATAAGATAAGTAATTATTGAATTTATTTCCACCTATTGCGCCCCAGTCTTTGTAGAAAGAAGCAATGGCTAAAAGATCAGGAATATAAACCTCATTGATAAATTTATGAGCACCTTTTAATAATTTACTCACATATGCAAGTCTTTCAATATTTAATCCTCCTGCATCACCAAGATTAAGAGCACTGGCCATTCCACCTACCAAGAAATGAGGGTGTGGATTTTTACCACCCAGTATGGTATGTATTTTAATAATTTCTTTTTGCCATTCTAATGCTTCTAAATAATGAGCAACTGCTAATAAGTTTACTTCAGCAGGTAATTTCATAGCCGAATGACCCCAATATCCTTTTGCAAAAATTCCTAACTGGCCACTATCAACAAATTTTTTAATTCTTGTCTTTACATCTGAAAAATATCCTGGAGAGCTATTATGCCATTTTGAGATACTTTGTGCCAATTGAGATGTGGCATTAGGATCAGCGCTTAAAACTTGTGTTATATCAACCCAGTCAAGTGCATGCAAATGATAAAAATGTATAACATGATCTTGCATAGCTTGTGATACAGTAATAATGTTTCTAGCTAATTCTGCATTTGGAGGTATTACAATACCCAAAGCATCTTCAACTGAACGTATTGAAGCAATGGCATGAACTGTTGTACAAACTCCACAAGTTCTTTGTACAAAAGCCCATACATCTCTTGGGTCTCTTCCTTCAACAATTTTTTCCATTCCTCTTACCATCGTTGAGGAACAATATGCATTTACTACTTTGCCTTCTTTTATTTCTGCTTCAACACGTAAATGTCCTTCTATTCTAGTTATCGGATCTATTACAATTCTGTTTGCCATAATTCTATATTTTTATTCTTTGATATTATGTTCGTTTTCTTCACCTCTTTTTTCAGCTGATCTTATTTCTTTTCTTTTTGCAAAATTGGTAGCAACTGCATGAACGGCAGCTCCTGCAACCGCAGTTCCTAAAACAATTTTACCAATCTTATCAGCAGTAGCTTCTATACCCATACCGGGCACATTGGTTAATCTTTCAGTGAAAGGCCCATTATCCCAGAAATTATTTTCACTACAACCTATACAAGGATATCCTGATTTGATAGGGAAACTAACACCATTATTCCATTCCATTGATCCACAGGCATTATAACTAACAGGTCCTCTACAGCCTAATTTATATAAGCAATACCCTTTTTTTGCTTCTTCACTATCATAACTTTCGGCAAATAAACCTGCATCAAAATTTGGTCTTCTATAACAGCTATCATGAACTCTTTTACCGTAAAATTGTTTTGGTCTACCCATAGAATCTAATTCAGGAAGCGTACCAAAAGTTGCATAATGAACTACAACTCCAGTCATCACTTCTGATATAGGTGGACAACCAGGAACTCTAATTATAGGTTTATTTTTTATAATGGCATCTACCGGAACAGAACCTGTTGGATTTGGATGTGCAGCCTGAACACCTCCCCAGGAAGAACAACTACCAAAAGCAAGTATGGCAGCTGCACCTGCCGCTGATTCTTTAAGGACCTCAATTGCAGATCTTCCTGCTATAGTACAAAAACCTTCATTTTTTGTAGGAATTGCCCCTTCAACTATAAGAATGTATTTTCCATAATTTTCTTTCATTGATTCTTGTTTAGCTTCTTCGGCATTATGACCGGAGGCAGCCATTAGAGTGTCAGTATAATCTAATGAAATAGTATCTAAAATTAAATCGGCAACCAAGGGGTGATCTGAACGGATAAAAGATTCTGTACAACCAGTACATTCTTGAAAATGCTCCCAAATTACAGGAATTCTTTTTTTGGTTTCTAATGCTTTTACAACTTGTGAGACCACAGAAGATTCATATCCCATGAATGCAGTCATTACTGTAGCAAATTTCATAAAATCCCTTCGAGAATATCCTTTTTTTATGATATCCTCATAATATGTATCCTCTTTTTTTACTGTTTTTTTCATGATGCCATATTTTATATTTATTTATGTTACTCAAATCCAATGTTCTAAGTTAGAAGGATTTTAATAGAAGCAACATGATAAAAGTCATGTTTTACCTTTTTAGAATTATTATAAATAAGATTTTTTCAAAAATATAATTATTATAACTATCAGATAATAAGTTAGATTTATCTAGTTTAAAGATTAAAACTAAAAAAATATGGATTATAGATTTTATTTAAAAAGATAGTAAAATAGAATATTGATCTTAAATATTTTTCTACTTTTGCTTAACATTTATCTCATTTCTAAAATAGAAAAGTTAAGATTTCCCTTTTTAATAATTAATACAATGCATGAATTATCCATTGCCATGGGAATTGTAAAAATCGCTGAAAAAGAAGCTAAAAAAGCCAATGCTAAAAAAATTGAACTTATTGAACTTGAAATTGGAGAATTGTCAGGTGTTCAAATTGACGCATTAGATTTTGCATGGCCAATGGCAGTGAATGGAACACTTTTAGAAAGTGCAAAAAAAATAGTCTTTAATATCAAAGGAATTGCTGTTTGCTCAGATTGTAAGCATGAATATGAAATTAGTCATTACTATGATTCTTGTCCGAAATGCAATAGTAATTTGAAAATTATTGTCCAAGGTAAAGAATTGAGAGTAAAATCTTTAGAAGTTTCATAATAATACTTAATATATATTGTATTCTTATAAATATTTTTAAAATAAAAGTATTCACAAGTTAAAATACTCCACACTTTTGTAAATTTAAATTAAATTATCATTTACTGATAATTGTCATTTACTAAAATATTTGATAGAGTTACATTTGTTACAAATTATATCATATATTTTTATTATGGCAGTTATAAAAAAACCATTGCAAAAAACCTTTCTGATGAATGTCTTGTGGGATATTCAAAAAAAAAGAAGGTTCATCAGTCGTGATGATATGACAAAAATTGCAGAAGAATTTGACATCTCAAGAATGGAACTGGAAGGTGTTATTTCTTTTTATCATTTTTTTCATAGAACACATTCCGGTAAATACACTATTTATCTAAACAAATCAGTTGTGTCATCACACAAAAATTACAAGCTGGTTAAAAAAGCATTTGAAAATGAAGTGGGGGTTAAATTTGGTAATGTTACCGATAATAAAATGTTTGGATTATTCGTTGCTCCTTGTATTGGGTTAAGCGATCAGGAATCTTCTGCGCTAATTAATTTTAATGCCTTTACAGACCTTACTCCAAAAAAGGTAAAAATTATAATTTCAAAACTTAAAAAGGGTGAGTCATTAGATTCGTTTAGTAAACTTCCTAAAAACAATATTCAATATATTCCAGATGTAGATAGAACAATATTTTTTAAAAAATATTCACCGGGCATTGCATTAAAAAAATTAAAAAAAATTAGTCCGGATCAGGTTATAGATCTAGTTAAAAAATCAAATCTTGCAGGAAGAGGAGGTGCTTTTTTTCCAACAGGTTTGAAATGGCAGTATTGTAAAAATAATAAATCAGATCAAAAATATATCATTTGTAATGCAGATGAAGGTGAACCCGGTACCTTTAAAGATAGGGTATTAATGAATAAATTACCAGGTTTATTAATAGAAGGTATGACTATGGCTGCCTATGCAGTTGGTGCAACAAAAGGTGCGATCTATTTGCGCGCTGAATATTTTTATTTAAAAGAAAAACTTGAAAATAAAATTGAAGAATTCAAAGCAAAAGGACTTTTGGGAAAAGATATTCTTGGAATAAAGAATTTTGATTTTGATATCTATATTCACATGGGTGCAGGGGCATATATTTGTGGTGAAGAAACTGCTTTGATCAGTTCTATGGAAGGGAAAAGAGGTGAACCTACTATCAAAGAATTTTTTCCGGTAGAAAAAGGATTTTTAGGTAAACCTACAATTGTAAATAATGTAGAAACACTTTGTGCTGTCCCCAGAATTTTTGAAATGGGTGTTGAAAAATGGCTGAGTTTAGGAACTGAAAAAACTCCGGGAACCAAATTATTAAGCGTTTCAGGTGACTGTAAAAAACCCGGAGTCTATGAAATTGAATGGGGAATGAAAGTAAGTGATCTTCTAAAAATGATTGGAGCTGAAAATCCAAAGATGGTACAGTTCAGCGGCCCGTCGGGTTATTGTTTATCTAAAGAAGATTTCAATCGAAGTATAAGAGGTGAAGATCTTATCTGCTGTGGTTCGGTTATGGTATTTAATAAAGATCGAGATATTTTAGATATCTTAAAGTGTTATTCTGATTTCTTTGTTTCTGAATCCTGTGGAATTTGTGTTCCTTGTAGGGTAGGTAATTATCTACTTAACAAAAAACTCAAAAAATTAATTCTTGGTCATGCCGATCAAATTGATTTAAAAGCAATTAAGGATTGGGGTAATATCATTAAACGAACAAGTCGTTGTGGTTTAGGTCAAACTTCATCAAACTCATTGCTTTGTGCTATGGAGAAATTCTCTGATGATTTTCAAAAAAGGCTTACTGGTGATGGTGATATCAACAAAGCGTTTAATATAGATAATGCAATTAAAGAATACGATACAATAATCGATGAAATTGAAACTACTTATGGATAATTTAGTCAATATAAAAATAGACGGTAAAGATTATCAGGTTCAAGAAGGTAAGAACTTGGTTGATACTGCAAAAGAGCATGGAATTTATATTCCTACACTTTGTCATTTTCATGAAGTTAACCCTCCATTAGGAACTTGTAGAATTTGTACAGTAAATATTAATGGTAGATCAACAACTAGCTGTACAGCTAAAGCATATGAAGGTATGGAAGTTGAAGTCAATACTGATGAACTTATTGATACCAGAAAAGCAATAATCGAAATGCTTTTTGCAGAAGGGAATCACTTTTGCCCTTCTTGTGAAAAAAGTGGGAATTGTGATATGCAAAATCTTGCCTATGACATGGGTTTAACCTCTACAAGGTTTCCACATGTATTTACTAACAAAATAGTTGATTTTAATCCTAAACGGATGATTATGGAATCTAATCGATGTATTTTGTGTAAACGTTGTGTTGAAGAAATTAAAACAAAAGATGGTAAAGATGTATTCTCCTTTGTAAAAAGAGGAGTTAAAACCAGAGTACATATAGATTATCAGCAAGAACAAGAATTAAGCGAAGCTGAAGCTATACATGCTATGAATTTATGCCCAGTTGGAGCTATATTAGTAAAAGGTATGATCTATGAGCAACCTTTTGGGGAAAGAAAATATGATCTATTGGGGAAAACTAAAAAATCTGCACCTAACAATGGTAAAAATGTTGAACTTATAGAAAATGATAAGTTTATTGTAGCTACAACTTCACTAGCCGGATGTTTTGGCTGCCATATGTCACTTTTAGATATTGATACAGAAATTTTAGACGTTTTAGAAATAGTAGAATTCAACAAATCACCTCTTACAGATATTAAAAATTTTAGTAAACGATGTGATGTAGGTCTTATTGAGGGTGGTTGTGCTAATTCTGAGAATATTGAAGTACTAAAAGAATTTAGAAAAAAATGTGATATTTTAATTGCTTTTGGTGAATGTGCAATTATGGGAGGTATTCCTGCCATGCGAAATTTTGTACCACTTAAAGAATGTTTGGAAGAAGCATATATTCATGGTATGACCAGTGAAATTGGTGCTAATATTATTCCAAATCATGAAGATATTCCTAAACTTTTAAACAATGTTTATCCATGTACTGAAATTGTAAAAATTGATTATTTCATCCCGGGTTGCCCACCAAATGCAAACCATATATGGAAAGTAGTAAAAAGCATCTTACTTGGTAAAGAATTTTCAATTACACATGATGAATTTAAATACGACTAAATTTAATGATTATGAACAATAAAATTGTAATAGATCCCGTAACAAGAGTTGAGGGTCACGGTAAAGTAACTATTCATTTAGATGAAAAAAATAAAGTAAAAGATTCTTTTTTTCATATTGTTGAATTTAGAGGTTTTGAGCGTTTTATACAAGGGCACCCATACTGGGAAGCACCCGTTTTGGTACAAAGATTATGTGGTATTTGTCCGGTAAGTCATCATTTGGCAGCCGCCAAAGCAATTGATCAGATTGTTGGTTTAGATCCAGAAGATCTATCTATTCCTACACAAAAGATTAGAAAATTATTGCATTTCGGGCAAATATTTCAGTCACATGCATTGCATTTCTTTTATTTGGCTTCTCCTGATCTACTATTTGGATCTGATGCTGCACCATCAAAAAGAAATGTGGTTGGTGTTGCTATTGAACATCCGGAATTGGCTAAGAAAGGAATTTTGATGCGAAAATTTGGTCAGGAGATCATAAAAATGATAGCCGGTAAACGTATTCATGGGATTTCTGCAACACCCGGAGGAGTACATAAAAAAGTAAGTGTTAAAGAGCGGGATTATTTCTTGAATGGTAAAGAAATCCCATCAATAGATACGATGATTGAATGGTCAAGAGAAATTATTGATTTTATAAAAATTTATCACGATAAAAATAAAAAATGGCTTGATGAATTTGCCGATTATCCTTCAGGTCATCTAGGATTGGTAGATAAAAAAACCGGTTTCCTTGAATTATATGATGGAAATTTAAGAGCTATTGATGCCTTTGGAAATAAAACTTTAGATGATGTGCCAAATGATGATTACCAACAATATTTTTATGAGAATGTTGAAAAATGGACCTATTTAAAATTCCCTTATTTAAAACATTTAGGAAAAGAAAAAGGATGGAACAGAGTAGGGCCTTTAGCTCGTTTAAATGTTTGTGAAGGAATTTCTACAACACAAGCAGAGCTGGAAAGACTGGAATATTTTAAGGCAACTCAAGGAAAAACCAATAATAAGACGATGTATTCTCATTGGGCAAGATTAATTGAAATATTACATTGCGCCGAAATGATGAAATCACTTTTAGAAGATGATGATATTGTAAGTAATGACCTAATTAGAAGAGGAGAAAGAAGAAAAGAAGGTATTGGAATTATTGAAGCGCCAAGAGGTACTTTAATGCACCATTATGAAGTTGATGATAAAGACCGGATAACACGTTGTAATTTGATAGTGTCAACTACGCACAATAATGAACCCATGAATCAAGCTGTAAATTGGGTAGCAAATAATGTTCTTAATGAAAAGCCTGAAATTACCGAAGGTATGTTAAATCAAGTTGAGGTTGCCATTAGAGCTTATGATCCATGTTTGAGTTGTGCAACACATGCTTTAGGTCAAATGCCTTTAGAAATTTCACTATATGATCATTCAGGTGATATAATTGATGTTAAACGTAATTAAATAGATATGAGGCTGTTTAATTTTTTTTTATACAGCCTCATATAAATATTATTTTAGAATTATAATAATGAAAAATAACACAATTGTTTTAGGTATCGGTAATATTGGGCGACAAGATGACGGACTCGGGTGGTTGTTTTTAGATTTTCTTAAAGAAGTAGGTTTTGAAAATATTGACGTTGAATATAGGTATCAATTACAAATAGAAGATGCCGAATTGATATGTAAATATAAAACAGTAATATTTATTGATGCCACAAAAGAAAATATAAAAAACGGTTATTATTATAGAATTTGTGAACCATCTGATAAATATAGCTTTAGTACCCATGAACTGGTGCCTGAAACTATTTTATTTTTAGCAAATAATTTGTACGATCACGATCCAAAAGCATTTATTTTTGGTATTAAAGGTTATGAATGGAATTTAGAAATAGGATTGAGTAAAAAGGCAAAAGATAATTTCAATAAAGCAAAAAAATATTTTAGTGCGCTTATGAATCCATCTCTGGTGGAATCCTGATTATTTTATCACTAAAATATTATATTTTTTCAACTTCTTTTTTGGTTGCAACAATTTTATACAATTTATCGCTAGGACGAATTCTAAAATCTAAAGGAATTGTAATGGTATCACCACGCTGGGCTTTTGCTCCTTTTTTATCGTTAACAAACATTTCTTTAATCTCCATTTCTTTTGCTCCGGTTGTAGGTCCTGTAATCAAAATGATATCCCCAATAGAAATATCAAATGCTTCAAGTTTAAATTCACCAATCTTTGCTTTTGGAAAATAATGAACACCTTTACCTATATATACTTTTTTTTGTGTTGCATGAGAACCTGAACCTTTACTCCACTCACCTAATTTTTGACCCAAATAATAACCATTCCAAAATCCGCGATTATAAACTTTTTCAAGCTCTTGCATCCAAACAATAACTTTTTCTTTACTATAAGTACCTTCAAATATATTATCAATAGCTTCGCGATAGGCTTTAATTACTTTGGCCACATATTCTGGAGCACGACCCCTACCTTCAATTTTTAAAACTTTAATTCCGGCATCAGCAACCTGATCTAAAATATCAATGGTACATAGATCTTTTGGTGACATGATATACTCGTTATCAATTTCCATTTCTATACCCGATTCCTGATCGATAACAGTATATTTTTTACGGCAATTTTGTTTACATGCACCACGGTTTGCACTTGAATTATAGGTGTGTAAACTCATATAACATTTACCTGAAACTGCCATACAAAGTGCACCATGACCAAATATTTCAATTTCTATCAAACGACCTGACGGACCTTTAACTTGCTCTTTTTCTATTTGTTGGGTAATTTTCTTCACCTGTCTTAAACTCAATTCCCTACTTAAAACAATGGTATCAGCAAACATGGCATAAAACTTTAAAGTTTCAAAGTTTGTGATATTTATTTGAGTAGAAATATGTACCTCCATACCTACTTCTCTTGCCATTGCAATTACCGCTTGATCCATAGCAATAATAGCAGAAATATCGGCTTCTTTTGCCTTGTTGATCAATGTTTTTACTATGGTAAGATCATGATCATAAATGATAGTATTTAGCGTAAGATAAGTTCTAACACCTTTTGCTTTGCATCTATTCGAAATTTCTTCTAAATCATCTAAAGTAAAATTTATTGATGCTCTGGCACGCATATTTAATTGCTCCACACCAAAGTAAACTGAATCTGCTCCATTGTCTAAAGCTGCTTGTAGCGATTCAAAATTACCTGCAGGAGCCATCAATTCAATTTTATTTGTACTTATCAAATCCATTTTTTTTAATTAAAACTTGTACTGAAAATTTTTTAGTTTAGTCATTTTTAAGGAGGTGCAAAATTACAACTTATTATTTAAAGGAACTTTTAATGTTGAGGTTGCTGTTAAAATTTAACAATATTAAAGATAAATTGAATTATTTTAAACAATTTGTAATAAAACCTATTTTATTCAATGTTTATCTAAAAATAATTTCATAATCTTTGCAACTTTAAAAATTAAAATATATATATAATGAAATTAGCAGTTGTAGGCGCTACCGGAATGGTTGGTAACGTTATGTTAAAAGTTTTAGAAGAAAGAAATTTTCCAATTTCGGATTTATTATTGGTTGCCTCAGAAAAGTCAGTGGGTAAAAAGATGTCTTTTAAAGGAAAAGATTATACAATTATTGGTTTACAAGATGCAGTAGATCAAAAACCTGATATTGCAGTTTTTTCTGCCGGAGGAACAACATCAACTATTTGGGCTCCTAAATTTGCAAAGGTCGGTACAACAGTTGTTGACAATTCGTCTGCTTGGAGAATGGATCCTACAAAAAAACTGATCGTACCTGAGATCAATGCGGTCGAACTAACCAAAGATGATAAAATTATTGCCAATCCAAATTGTTCAACCATTCAAATGGTCATGGCATTGGCACCCTTACATAAAAAATATACGATTAAGCGTTTGGTTGTTTCTACTTACCAGTCAATTACCGGTACTGGGGTCAAAGCGGTTCAACAGTTAGAAAATGAATATCAGGGTTTAAAAGGTGAAATGGCTTATCCTTATCCTATTCATAGAAATGCTTTACCTCATTGCGATATTTTTGAAGAGAACGGATATACCAAAGAAGAGATGAAATTGGTTAGAGAAACTCAAAAAATATTAAATGATAAAACTTTAGCAGTTACAGCAACTGCAGTAAGAATACCAGTTGTTGGAGGGCATTCAGAAAGTATAAATATTGAGTTTGAAAAAAGTTTTGATTTGTCAGAAGTTAGAACAATTCTTCACCAAACACCTGGGGTTACCGTTAAAGATAATATTGATACCAATACTTATCCGATGCCAATCTATGCTGAAGGAAAAGATGATGTATTTGTAGGAAGAATCCGCAGAGATGAATCACAACCAAATTCACTAAACATGTGGGTAGTAAGTGATAATTTAAGAAAAGGAGCCGCTACAAATACCATTCAAATTGCAGAATATTTAATGGCAAATAATTTGGTTTAAATTTCTTTTAAGTAAAAAAAGCTGGTTTTTTAAAACCAGCTTTTTATTCTTTCTTTCTGCAATTCTTCCCACACTATTTTTCTACTTTCAAAACATCTTTAATAACCTGTTCAAGGTTGTGTTTTGGTAAAGCGCCCTGAGCCATTTGAGGTTGCTCATCTTTTGGACAAAATAGCATAGAAGGTATACTTCTAATTCCGAAAGCAGCAGCAAGTTCTTGCTCAGCTTCAGTATCTACTTTATAAATGTTGATTTTTCCTTCATATTCATCTGAAAGTTCTTCTAAAATAGGAGCTACCATTTTACATGGTCCACACCAATCTGCGTAAAAATCAATAATACAAGGTTTATCTCCTTCAAATTTCCAATCTTTATTCTTTTCAAAATTAAAAACTTTTTCTAAAAAAGTTTCTTTACTTAACATCTCTGTCATTTCTATATAATTTTTATTTATTAGTTTATTGTTTTGCAAATAATTAGCAATATTTATGCCACATCATTTTCATCGGACAAAATGACATAAAATAAATCAATTAATAAGTAATATAAGTTACATTTGTTAGGAATCAATATTGCAAACGACTATACCAGCATAAACCTTTAAAAAATTATACACAACATGAATGATAAAATTGTAAAAATCGTGCAAATAGTCTTAGGATTACTCTTAATAGTATTTGGAGCAAATAAGTTTTTTAACTATATGCCTAGCCCTGAGATGCATGAATCTGCTGCAGATTTTATGGCAGCGTTATATAATACCGGTTACTTATTTAAGTTTATAGGGTTTGTTGAAATCGTGTCGGGTATTTTAATTTTGATCAATAAATGGGTGCCTTTTGCATTACTTTTAATTGCCCCAATTGTTGTAAATATTATTTTATTTCATTTGGCACTTGATTTGGGGAGTATTATGCCAGGTGCTGTAATTCTTATTTTAGTTGTTTATCTGTTTTATTATTACTGGAATAAATATAAGCCACTTTTTGGAAAGTAATTTAAACCACTTTAAAAACAAACCCTTTTTTAGTGAAGTATTCTAAAGCTTTTGGTAAAACATATTGTAATTTATCAAAAGCTTTTTCGCTATCATGAAAAACAATAATGCTTCCTTTTTGGGTATTTTGTATTACATTTTGTAAACATTGTTCTTTGCTTAGATTACGATCAAAATCACCACTTAATATATCCCACATTATGATTCTATAATCATTTTTTAACAAATATTTTGCTTGTTTGGTTTTAATTTTACCATGAGGAGGGCGAAATAAACCCTTTGTATTTTTTATAACCAAATCGGTTTTTTTTACATTTTCCAGATACACATTCGTTTTAGTTTTCCATCCGTTTAAATGATTAAAAGTATGGTTACCAATAACATGGTTTCGATATTTGATCTCCTCCTGGATTTCTCTATATTTTATTATGTTTTCTCCAATACAAAAAAATGAAGCTTTGGCATTAAATTCTGCTAACATATTTAAAACCCAGGGTGTGATCTTAGGATGTGGGCCATCATCAAAGGTTAGGTATAAAACATTTTCTCCATTGTTCAAATCCCAAATATAATTAGGAAAAAGTTCTTTGATTAATTTTGGAGTTTTTGTTAAATAGGTTTTCATCAATATATCTTTAAGTCAATCCTTGACTATTTATTGATTCAATAATACTTAAATTATTTTTAATTGACAATAAGTTTTTAAAGTCTATTCCAATTCTAATTAATAAAGAATTGGAATAAAAAGATCAACCTTATTTTAGATGTGTATAGTTTCTATAAAATCAATGGAATAATTTTGTATTAAACTTTCTCAAGAACCATAGCTACACCTTGTCCAACACCAATACACATAGTACAAAGTGCCTTTTTAGAATCTGAGTTTAGCAATTGGTAATATGCGCTGGTAACAATTCTGGCTCCACTCATACCTAAAGGATGACCCAATGCAATGGCTCCTCCCAAGGGGTTAATGCGAGGATCATCATCTTTTAATCCTAATTCGCGTGTACAACCCAAAGATTGTGCAGCAAAAGCTTCGTTTAGCTCTATAATATCCATTTCATCGAGAGTTAAATTTAGTTTTTCCAACACTTTTCTGGTTGCAGGAACGGGTCCCATTCCCATTATACGAGGGAGTACTCCTGCTGTTGCCATTCCTAATATTTTAACCCTTGGCGTTAAATTGTATTTCTTTACAGCTTCGGCTGAAGCAATTAGCAATGCTGCAGCACCATCATTCACTCCTGAAGCATTTCCCGCAGTGATACTTCCTTCTGGTCCTGTAATTGATCTTAAAGTACTCAATTTCTCATATGAAGTTAAACGTGGGTGTTCGTCTCTCGAAACTTCGATAGGATCTTTTTTACGTTGAGGAACCATTACCGATACAATTTCTCTTGCGAGTGAACCATTTTTTTGTGCAGCATCGGCCTTTACCTGACTCCAATGAGCAAAAGCATCTTGATCTTCTCTACTAATATTAAAATCGGTTGCAATATTTTGAGCAGTTTGTATCATACCTTCAGTACCATACATTTTATCCATTTTTGGGTTTTCAAAACGCCATCCAATTGAAGTATCGTATATTTTAGCATTTCTCGAAAAAGCTGTTTCAGCCTTTCCCATAACAAATGGGGCACGAGACATACTTTCTACACCACCTGCTATCATAATGTCAGTTTCTCCCGCCTTGATTGCTCTGGCTGCAATTCCTATAGCATCCATACCAGAACCACAAAGTCTGTTTACTGTTGACGCAGGTATTGTTTCTGAAAAACCGGCAAGTAATGAAGACATTCGAGCAACATTTCTGTTGTCTTCACCTGCCTGATTGGCACATCCCATATAGATATCATCAATAGCTGACCAGTCCATTTCCGGATTTCTATCCATCAAAGCTTTTAAAGGGATAGCAGTTAGATCATCTGTTCTTACAGAAGAAAGAGAACCTCCATAGCGACCAACCGGTGTTCTAATTGCATCACAAATATATACTTCACTCATTTTATTCTAATTAAAGGTTAAAGTTTTTTAAGATAATTGATCAATCTTGGGTTTAATTATTTTTAATCCGCGCAAAAGAGCTTCTGATAATCGATCTACATGTTTTTGTGTTAGCGTTGTAGCAAACATACAAGCCAATGTATTGATCATGATGATATCTTCTTTAAGGAACAGATAGTCTAATAGTTCATTGATTATTTCTCTTGTTTCTTTATTCTGGTATGCATCTCTATAGGTGTTTGGAGCCTTTTCCTGAAAATGGAGTTTAAACATTGAACCTGCACCTGTTATGGACATAGGTACATCAGCGATTTTTATTGATTCTTCAATTTGCTTTCTGGCAGTCATTGCAAGCGCATTTAAATTTAATACAGCTTGCTCATCAAACATTTCCATAGCAACTCTACCGGCTGTCATAGATATTGGATTGGCAGAGAAAGTTCCGGAATGAGGATGCTTTAAAAATGTTCCCCGAGGATCGAGTACTTCCATTATCTCTGCTTTTCCAGCCAGAGCTCCAATAGGAAATCCTCCTCCAATGATTTTGCCCAAAGCAGTCAGATCAGGTTTAATAGAATAGCTACATTGTGCACCAGCATAGTTAACACGATAAGAAACTACCTCATCAAAAATTAATAAAGTATTATTTTTCCTTGTCCAATTGTAGATTGCTTCAATATACTCACTTGTAGCTTGAAAAAGACCTATCCGATGAGGAACAGGATCAATCAGAACACATGCGATTTGATCAGCATTTTGCTCTAAAAGATTAATGGTTCTTTCAATATCATTAAAAGGAAAGACCACTACATCGTCCAATACTTTTTGAGGAGTTCCCTGAACGACCGGTACAGCATTCGGTTTGTTGATATTTCCCCAATTACTTGGATTTGCCGTTTGACTAATTTCTGCAAAATCATAAGTTCCGTGATATGCACCCTCTGCTTTGGCTATTTTAGGTTTTCCGGTATAGGCTCGTGATGCCTTGATCATGGTCATTACTGCTTCAGAACCAGAATTCATAAAACGGATTTTTTCAAACTCAGGAGATCGACCGATCAACAATTCTGCAAAAAGAACTTCGACTTCTGAGCCCATTGTGAAGGCAGATCCTTTTTTTAATTGTTTGTTAACTGCACTTACAATGGTCGGATGTGAATGCCCATGAATCAATGATGCCATATTGTTGGCAAAATCCAGGCGTTTAACGCCATCAATATCTTTGATAAAACTACCATTTGCACTTGCCACATAATAGGGGTGAGGCTTACGGTATATTGTATTTCTACTAACACCACCAGTTAGGACACCAACAGCACGATCGTAAATAGCTTTGCTTGTTTCGCCATTTGAATTTTGTTTTGAATTTTTTGAATTCATCTGATAATAATTTTAAGTTTATCTAAGATGGAACTCGCACAATAGACATCCTTTTTTTTATAGAAGATACAGATTATGCTCGTTTCATGATATTAAAGATTTAAGCTATTATTTATTGTATTGATTAAGTTCTACGCCTGTTTGCTTTTGTAGATAGTCAAAATCTACATTAGGTCCCATTTCTCTTACAAATAACCCATCTTTTTTAACATCAATTATGGCAAGATCAGTATAAATACTTTCTACAACTTGCTTTCCTGTAAGTGGAAATGTACACTCTTCAATTATCTTAGGAACTCCTTTTTTTGTAACATGTTGTGTAATAACAAAAATTCTTTTTACTCCGGCAACCAGATCCATAGCTCCACCTACTGCAGGAATTGCATTTTTTGCACCGGTTGACCAATTGGCCAAGTCGCCTTTTTCGGAAACTTGCATAGCACCCAGAACACATACATCAATATGCCCTCCACGAATCATTGAGAAACTATCAGCATGATGAAAATAACTTGCTCCTGCTATGGTTGTAACACATTTTTTTCCTGCATTCACTAATTCACGATCTTCTTTTCCTTCTTCAGGAACTTTTCCCATTCCAAGCAATCCATTTTCAGTTTGATAGATTAATTCTCTACCTTCGGGTACAAAGTCGGCTACCATTTCTGGTATTCCAATTCCAAGATTCACGTACGAACCATCAGGGATGTCAATAGCAACTTTTTGAGCCATTTCAGCACGATCCCAACCTATTTTTTTACCTGTTTCTACCATGGGTATTTCATTTGATTTGCCACCAATTCCGATTCGTGGGCAGGATTTGTAATTTCAACAACTCTTTGTACAAATATTCCCGGAGTAACAACTGTCTCAGGATCTATTTCACCTGCTTCAACAATTGATTTTGACTGAACGATCGCAGTTTTTGATGCGGTACACATGATCGGTCCGAAATTGCGGGCAGTTGCGTGATAAAGCAAATTACCATATCTATCGGCTTTAGCACTTTTCACCAATGCGAAATCGGCTTTAATACCGTATTCCAAAACAAATTCTACTCCATTGAATACTCTTGATTCTTTACCTTCGGCAAGTGGTGTATTTACAGAAGCTGGAGTATAAAAAGCAGGTATACCTGCTCCTCCGGCTCTTATTCTTTCTGCTAAAGTACCCTGAGGAACTAATTCTAATTCAATTTCTCCGGCATTATATAATTCGGGAAAAACCGTTGAGTTTGCTGTTCTGGGAAATGAACAGATCATTTTTTTAACACGCTTGTGCTCAATTAACGCAGCAAGTCCAATATTACCACTCCCGGTATTATTGCTTACTACAGTCAAGTTTTTTGCACCTTGGTCGATCAAAGCATGAATGAGTTCGATCGGACTTCCGGCCTCACCAAATCCACCGATCATAACGGTAGCTCCGTCATGGATATCATTGACTGCAATTGCAGGGGTTTTAACAATTTTATTAATCATGATAATATATTTAAAATGATATTACTTGTAATTGTCTTCTAATTTTTTTTCAATCATTGCCAATTCATCTTTATAGAAGTAATCACCGCCATCGAAAGGTTTTAATTTCTCAATGGTATTCTCTACTTCATCATATTCAGCCAGGTATACTTTATCCAACCATTTCATATTTCTTGCTTCATTGAACTTCAATGCAAATGCTTTTCTTCCATTTACTTCTACTACTCCCATCAATGAAGTTTTACCTGCAGATGATGTCATGGTAATATATCTTGATGGTCTTCCAAGTGATGGTAAACTTCTATATACTTTGCTGAAAATTTTATCCATATCAGCCAAAGGAGCTGTAAAATAATCATGTTCACCAGTTGGTCTTGCACAATATATGGAATGGAACTGCATTCCCATCATCATTAAAATATGACCCAGGTCTATCCAGTTTTGAGCAGATCTATCTATATCTACTTTACCATTATCATCCATAAACAAACTGATATGATTCATCATCGGACTTTGACTTCTAACATTAATTCCATTAGCTCTCAGTCTGCGAATTGCAGCAATTGTATGGATATTAAGTAATTCTTTAGGTGTAGAAAAATGTCCCATCCACAATACCTGAACACCATGATCTATTAATTTTTTAAATAATTCAAATGTTCCATCATACTTTGAGCTAACTACTACATTTGGTTCATAGGTCAATGCTCTGGAGGCAATTCTAATATTTCTGATATGCATTAGCTCCGGATCTTCCATAATTGGCCCCAGGTATTCATTTAGTCTACTGGTAGGCATATACCCTGCATCACCACCTGTGATAAGAATGTCAGTAACTTCTTTGTGTTTTTTTAAGTATTCATGAACCTGATGTACATCACTTTGTATGAACATATCCTCATCTCCCCTTACTTGAGCATGACGGAAACAGTAAGTACAATATGCATAACAACCTTGAGTTGTTTTATCAAAAAGTAAAAATACCTGTGGATATTTGTGCTGACCTCCGTCAAGTGATTCCGACTCTCCATCTTCTGTGTAGAATGAAGGGCGGTTGAGGATTTGCTTGCCATCATGTGGATTGGTTTTATCTCTATAGGTTTCAACCATTCTCTTTCTTTCAGCATCATCTTCAATACTGCTATATTCATCCACAACTTTTTTATCGATCATATTTGGTTGAGGAATAATTAACTGAAATACCTGATCTTCCTGATAATTATCCCAGTCAATGGTATTTAATACATGCTTGGTAGCTAAAAAAGCATAAACTTCAACGAAAAGTTCGCGTTCCTTTATATCACTAAGTATTATTCCATTAGCTTCTAATATTTCACATACTTTTCTAAATCCTGCTAATCCTGAATATTTATTTTTTGAATTAGCTGTAAATATAGCCTTAGATTCCTTTTTTAATATAGAATGCTGAGGAAAACTGTTGTGCAATCGATTGAGTAATGATGTTGGGATTAAATTTTCATTTATGATTATTTTTTTTGCATCATCATCAAGACCATGACGATTCATTAGAGCTTCAACATCAGATGGTTGAAACTTTATCATTTCTTCATTTTTTAACTTTTTTAAAGGTGTCTCTGCAACTGTTTTCATAATATTATTTTGATTTTTTCTTTAATTATTATTCGGCATTATGATCCATATTAATTCGGCATTTTTATCGCTTATATTCTTAAATAAGTGATGTTTGTTCGAATCAAAATAAAAACTATCGCCTTCATTCAATATATAAATATCTCCATCAATTTTAACTTCAAAAATGCCATAAAGTACAAAGCAAAACTCCTGACCCGGGAAATTACTGGTCATGATCTTATTTGAATTAGAATTCTTGCTGAATTTAATAATATAAGGTTCTATTTGTTTTCCCGGAATGTGATTTGATAATAAATGTGAACTGGTTCCTCCTGGATTCACTTTTGCCAATCGTCTTTCATTTGGTCTTACTAAAGGATGCTTAATTGAATTTTCGTTTTCCCCAATTAATTCTCCAACTGTGGTTTGTAGTGCTTCAGAAACTTTTTTTAAAGTTACAATAGATGGGTAAGCTTTTCCTTTTTCGATCTGAGAAATTAAGCTAGAAGTAACACCAATTTTAATAGATAATTCTTTGATTTGAAAGCCAAGACTTTCTCTTCTTCTCTTTATTCTTTTACCCATTTGATCCATAAACGCAAATTAGTGTAATCGTTTAATATAATTAAATAAGATTTTACAAATTAAATAAGATTTAATTAAATAAACAATCTTTTTTTACTTAAATACCAAATTAATTATATGATAGGTTTTTATGTAGTAAAGTAATGGGTTTATGCAATAGATTTAAAGTAAATTAATTATATCGAATTGGTTTTCAGTAATTTCTTAGAGAAACTCATTCTGAAGAAGAACGGTCAATTGTTTTAAACAATATCTATTCCTTATTAAGGTCGATAAAAAAATGGAAGAATCTAATTAGTCTTGATTTTTAGTTAACTATTCTTGCAAAACATCTTCCAATAAAGTTACCGAAGCCATAAATTCATCTTTTAATTTGACAGTATAATCTTCAGTATCGTATTCCTGAACTGTAGCAACTATATAGCGATACAGATCTAGAGTTCCTTCAAGATCACTAAAATTTTGTGTTAATTCTAATGAACTTACATTACTGTAATAGAAGATGCTTTCCTGGAAATTATTTATTAAATATTCAACAATAATCCTGGCTTTTTCAGGTCTTTTAATTTTATAATACGATTCAATATATCCAATGATCAAACGATAATATCCATATTTATCAATAGGCATTTTATCAACTGAAAGATCAAGAATTTCTTCGGCTTTATCAAAATCACCTTCTTTTATTAATTCATCGGCTAACCTTCCCAAACTATTTCTAAATGAAATACCATTTTTTCTTGTTTCAGGATCTACATAGATGTTACCATTTGAATTTTTCCAACTCCATTCTTTCACATGTTTGTACATGGTTTTAGTGTCAATTCTTCCCATATCCATAAAGTTAGAATTTTTAATGGGTGTTCTTATAGGTACAAATTTATAGGCCAAACCATCTAATTGTAAATAATCTTTTAGCCAGATATACTCTTCAGCAGCTTGAGCTCCACCTGTAAAATAGATTGGTCTTTCCCAATTGTTGTTTGCTAAGATATCTAGCATTAAGATTCGGTTCTTTGTTAAAGCAGCTTCACTAACAGTGATATCGATAAACGGAACAATAGAGTCTGCGAATTTTGGATCAACAATTCCGTTCTTAAGCACAGCGTCTTTGTCAACCATTAAGCGTATTTTATTGGTAGGATAAACTTTTTCAGGATGTCCGTTTTCTTCAAAATCAATAAAAGTCCTGCTATCTTTACTTTGAATCCATCTCATAAAAAATTTAATATCAACTACTGAATCTTTAAATTGAGGAAAAGGATAAGGATAGTGATAAGCAACATCTAATGAACCTTCTTTATAATCATCATGAGTTAATTGAGAAGGTATAGGATTTGCTTTGTAAGTTTTTCTTTTTTGTTGATCGATATACCAATCTTTGGCAAATAAACTGGTATTGATCAATTTGATATCTGTTCGATAATCTTCAACTTCTTGCATATACCAAAGCGGAAAAGTATCATTATCACCAATTGTAAACATAATGGCATTTTCCTGACATGAATCAACATAAGCTTTGGCATTGTTGTATGTTGCAAACCTACCTGAGCGATCATGATCGTCCCAATTTTCTTTGGCCATAAGTGTTGGTACAGCTAATAAACCAACAATAGTTATAGTAATAGCTAGGAGTTTGGGATTGAATTTATTTTTGAATTGTTCGAATAATGCCAATACGCCAAACCCTATCCAAATAGCAAAAACATAAAATGAACCAACAACAGCATAATCACGTTCTCGTGGTTCAAAAGGTTTTGGATTGGTATAAAATATAATTGCTAAACCGGTAAAGGCAAAGAAAAGGAATAAAAGATAAAAATCATTTTTATCATTTTTTAAATGGAATAAGAGTCCGATAAGTCCTAATATCAGTGGTAAAAAAAAGTAAACATTTCGGCCTTTATTATTTAAAACATCACTGGGCAGATTTTTTTGAGAGCCCAATCTAAAATTGTCAATAAAGCCAATTCCACTAAGCCAATTACCATGATTGTCTAAATTTCCTTGAATATCATCTTGTTTACCTACGAAATTCCACATAAAATACCTGCCATACATATACCCAAATTGGTAGGATAGCATAAAGTTTAAATTTTCACCAAAAGTGGGGCGACGTTTACTTCGCTGAGGTATTCCTGCAATGGCTTTATAATTTTGTACAACGCTTGGTGTAGGATCAACCATTCGGGGAATTATTCCTTTGTGTTTGTTTGAGTAATTTGGCAATTCATTTTTGTAATTATTTACAATGATATATTTGCCTGCTTTCTCATCTTTTTCATATTTGGGTTTAGAATCTCTAAAAGGAGCTTTTTTATCCCGCTCTCCTGTTTCTGAAAAATAAGAGCCATAAAAAACATTGGCATCTCCATATTGTTCACGATTATAATACGCCAATAATTCACGTGCACTTGAAGGATTATTTTCATTTATGGTGGTGTTTGCGTTAGCGCGGATGGGTAACATTAACCATGAAGAAAATCCTATCATAATAAATAGCACCGATAAAACTATTAAATTGGCGGTATAATAATTTTTTTTACGTGTATATTTTAATCCAAAATAAAATATAATTACCAAAACTATTCCTGCTATTATACTACCAGAATTAAAAGGTAAACCTATAGAATTCACAAAGAATAATTCTGAAGCACTAAAAAATCTTAATGTAAAAGGAAATAAGAATTTAAAAACAAAAGCCAAGACTAAAACAGAAATAACATTCGCTATTAAAAATTGTATGGTAGTTAAAGAAGCACGTTTTTTATAGATATATATAAATACAATTGAAGGAATAACTAGTAAAGATAGTATATGTACACCAAATGATAGGCCTACAATAAAACTTATGAGTAACAACCATTTGTTACCACGGGGTTGATCCATTTCGGCTTCCCATCGTAATCCAAGCCAAAATAATATTGCCATTAAAAATGATGACAAAGCATATACTTCGGCTTCTACAGCACTAAACCAAAAACTATCTGAAAATGTATAAGTCAAAGCACCAACCAAACCACTACCTAAAATAGCTATTGAATTGGCTGTTGTAAGCTTTTTAGAAGTTTTTAATACAAGTTTTTTTGCGAGATCGGTTATAGTCCAAAATAAAAATAAGATTGTAAATGCACTAGCTAAAGCCGACATAAAATTTACCATTTTAGCAATTTGCGATATATCGGAAGTAAACATAGCAAAGAAAGCACCTAGCATTTGATACAGAGGAGCTCCCGGTGGGTGGCCAACCGCTAAATTTACAGATGTTGATATGTATTCTCCGCAATCCCAGTAACTTACTGTAGGTTCAAGCGTTAAAGTATAAGTAATTAAGGCTATTAGAAAAGCAATCCAGCCAAGAATATTGTTGTATTTTTTATAATCAAAAGAAAGCATATATACGATTTAAAACTGTGGCGAATTTACTAAATAAATTCAAATTGTTGTTGAATTATATTTAGCTAAAATATTTTTTTAATATTTGATAAGAAAAAAAAAGAAAAAAACTGTTTTGTTAGAATAAAACTTTGTATTAAATTTGCGCCTCCTTAATCCGAAAAGGTAAGTATTGAAATTATCAATTTGATGTTTCAATTTTATTGACCCATGGTGTAACGGTAGCACTCCGGTTTTTGGTATCGTCAGTCAAGGTTCGAATCCTTGTGGGTCAACATTTAAAAAAGAGGGGAAGACCCACTATTAAACGTTTGTTTGTAGTGGGTTTTTATTTTTTATATGATATTAAAAGGAAGAATATAATATATACTGCTATCTTAACATTCTACCGCTTTTAGATCAATATTCACCTTTTTAAAATTGGCAATGTCGTTACCGAAAAGCCAATCATTTTCATTATCTTTTGATAAAATAACCGGCATTCGCTTTTTTGTATTGTGTATTTTACTCATTAATTCATTAGCTTGGGTTGTGATCATACTGTATGAATTGATAATTTCACCCGTTTCTTTATTTACCCATTCTGTCCAGATTCCTGCAAAAGCAAATAATTCGTTATTGGTTAAAGTGATTAAAAAGCGTTGTTTGTTTTTTCCTTTGGTATCTAACCATTGCCATTCATAAAAACCATTTGCTATGATCAAACATCTGTTATTCACAGAGTCTCTAAAAGAAGGTTTTTCATGAAGTGTTTCAATTTTGGCATTTAAGGTATATTTTTTAATGGTATCATCTTTTGCCCAAAAAGGAATTAAGCCCCATTGAAAATGTTGAATTAAAGATGTATCATTATTTGTAATAATTGGTGTTTTTGGAAATGAAAACCCGTTGATAACATTACTTGTACTAAATAATGCTTTATCTATAATTTTGGCGTTGAATCGGTTTTCAACTTCTACAGCTTTCTTGGTTTGTTGGGTATAAAAACACATAATACTTTACACTTTTACAGTTATTATTTCTTTTAATTGTGTAGTATATCGTGGTGATAAACGCTCTTGTCGCATTTTCCAGGTTCTTTCTAAATTCTGACTTGCTAATTTTATTTTCTGTTGCCCTATATTATGGTTCATTTTATCAACTACGTTCATTAAAACTTGATGTCTTGGATCTGAATTTTCAAAAAGTGAAATCTGTCGTTGTTCCTGAGGTGTGATATCCATTGCAATGACACCGGCTTTCTTATATTGAAATCCTTTCTTAAAGATTCTTTCCAATCCGTTTACTGCAAATTTAGCGAGTTCAATATTTGAATTGGTTGGAAAAGGAAGTTTAACTACAATATTTTTACTGTATTGAGGTAATTCTTTTCTATATCCGTTTGTATGTAAAAAAATCAATAAAGTGTTACAATAGGAATTTTGTTTCCGAAGTTTTTCGGCACAACTAACAGAAAAAGTGGTGACTCTTTCTTTTATTTGCTCAAAATCACTATAATTTTTATCAAAAGAACGTGTTGTTGCAATATTCTTTTTTGTTTTAATTTTTTCCAGATCAAGCGTGGGTTTTCCTTCCAGATCTCTTTTTAATCGAAGACCAACAACCGACATATTTTTTCTTACCCATTCATCAGGTAAAAGTGTAAACTGATAAGCATTGTGAATATTTAATTTTTGTAATCTTTTTGCATGTCGGCGACCGATACCCCAAACATCTTCAATTGCCAGCCATTTAAGTGCTTTAACTCTTTTTTCTTCATTATCAATTATATAAACTCCTTGTGTTCTTTCACTAAATTTTTTAGCAATTCTATTGGCAACTTTAGAAAGTGCTTTGGTTGGGGCAAAACCTATACTAATTGGTATTCCGGTAGATTTAGTAATATCTTTTTTTATTTGTATTCCATGTGCTTGAAAATTGAGGTATTTAAAATTATCAAATTTTAAAAAGGCTTCATCAATACTATAAATATCAATTTTAGGAGCAAAAGTAGAAAGCATATTCATTACCCGGGCACTCATATCGCCATACAAAGCATAGTTAGAAGAAAATACTGCAATATTGTTTTGTTCAAATACATTTTTATATTTAAAAGCGGCAGCTCCCATAGGTATAAAAGGTTTTGCCTCATTACTTCTGGCAATAACACAACCATCATTATTTGACAATACAACAACCGGTTTGCCATTTAAATCAGGATTAAAAACACGCTCACAGGAAGCGTAAAAGTTATTGCAATCAATTAAAGCAAACATTGGAATGAAATTATTTTTTAAAACCATAAGATTATGGTCAGTAAATTTATTAAATATTGAATTCTACTACATAGCCTTCCCAGTTTCTTACATTAAAAACTGTACCATCTTCAAAAATTAGATATTGTCCTTTTATTCCTTTTAATTTTCCTTGATAAGTGGGAGTTTTGTCTAAATTCAGACTTTTAATTTTAGTAGGATATTGGTTAACCGGAAATTTTATTTCGGTTTCTTTACTTTTATTTTCGAGATAATAAGGTCTTACTTCATCAGGGATATAAGGAAAAAGTTTTTCTTTTTCTTCATTTAGATCTACATCGATCACATTATTTGTAAGCATTTTACGCCAATTGGTCTTATCAGATACATGTTCTTTTAAAGCAATTTCGGCAATTCCTGCTAAATAACGATTTGGTACTTCAACAATTTCAATAGCTTCATGAGCTCCCTGATCAATCCAGCGGGTTGGTATTTGAGATTTACGTGTAACTCCAACTTTTACATTACTGGAATTAGCCAAATAAACAATATGGGGTTTTAGTTGTACTGTTTTTTCATAAGCCAGATCACGATCTTCAATATCGAGATGGGCAGTACTCAATTCAGGTCTCATAACCCAATCACCGGCTTGAGGCATTTTGTAAAAACAATCGTAACAAAATCCTTGACGAAAGATCTTTTTATCTTCACCACAACTCAAACACTGGTATTCTTTAAAGGAAATCTCTAAAGTTCTATCTAATAACTGATTTAAGTTTAAGAAATCATTTTCCAGATCTAAATAATATTGAACCGGAGAAGAATTCTCTGTGATCATTTTTTTTAAAACACCGGTGTACTGCATAGTTTTAGTATTGAATTATTAGAAATAAGTATTGAGATATATAAAAATACTTACATTAATATTTGATAAAATTAATTGTTAAGAATGGAATAAACAATTAGAAAAACTTTAAACTTTCTTCTTTTTACTTTAAACTTTCTACTTTAATGGTTTTCTTCACTTTTTCAGCAATTTTCCTTGCTTCTACCATATCTTCATTTACGATAGTTACATGTCCCATTTTTCGAAAAGGTCGGGTTTCTTTCTTGCCATAAATATGTGGTGTTACACCATCAATTTTTAAGATCTTATCCATGTTTTTATATAGCACATCACCAAAGTGTCCTTCTTCGCCAACTAAATTGACCATGATTCCGGCAACTTTACTTTCAGGATTTCCTAAAGGAAGATTCAATATAGCACGCAAATGCTGTTCAAATTGATTTGTGTAACTTGCTTCGATACTGTAATGGCCACTGTTATGTGTTCTTGGAGCAACTTCATTTACTAAAATATCATCATCTTTGGTTTGAAACATTTCTACTGCTAACAAACCAACATGTTTAAAAGCATCGGCGACTTGTAAAGCTATATTTTGTGCTTTTTCAGCTATTTTTTTATCAATTCTTGCCGGGCAAATAACATATTCAACCTGATTGGCAGTTGGATGAAATTCCATTTCAACAACAGGGTAAGTTTTGGTTTCGCCATTTTTACTTCTGGCAACAATTACTGCCAGTTCATTTTTAAAAGGAATTAGATCTTCGGTTATGCATTCAACATCCTGTAAAGAATCCAGATCGGTTTGTGATCTGATAATTTTCACTCCAGTTCCATCATAGCCAAATTGCGCCGATTTCCATACAACAGGAGGAATAATTTTATTTTTTAAATCTGTTAATGTATTATGACGTTTGTATTTTGCTGTTGGAATCTTATGCTGTATAAAAAAATCTTTTTGTCGGCCTTTATGTTGAATAATTTGTAAAATTTCAGGTTGGGGATATATGATCAAGCCTTCTTTTTCTAACTTTAAAAGAGCTTCAATATTAACATGTTCAATTTCAATGGTCAACAGATCAACTTGTTTGCCAAAATCGTAAACCGTTTGAAAATCCATTAGATCACCCTGATGAAATTCATTACAAATTTGGGCACAAGGAGCATTATGAGCCCCATCAAGTATTACTGTATAAATATCAAATTTTTGAGTTTCGGAAAGCAACATTCTACCCAATTGTCCACCGCCTAAAACGCCAAGTTTAAAATTTGAAGAAAAATAATTTTTCACAAGATCATTCTTAAAAGTTTGTAATTTGTAAAGTGTTGTTACCAACCAGAACAGCTCTGTATTGCCGTGCGGCAAATTTAACACCATCAGTTAATGGAGCTCCATTTATAATATTAAACTCGCTATCATCACAGGAGCAAACCATGATCATACTATTTTTTACTACCATTTTTGAACAAGCTTGTGGTGTAAAATGTGGTGCGCTTCGTTCAAATGCAATATAATTATTGGTACTCATGTGATAAATAATTATTCCGCTAATTCCGCCTTGAGCGTAAGCCCAACCACCAACTACCTGCAAATTTATATATTCAGGATTGTTTAAAAATACAGTTTCGTTAACCGGAACATTTGGTAACAAGCTTTGATCATCAAAATCATTAGAACTACAAGAAAAAAGACTTAAAAAAAGTATGATAAAAATTAATTTTTTCATTAAATGATATTTTTTGCAAGGTACAAATAATTTGATTTTAAAATAATTTGTATATTTGTATATGAATCTCATTCCGAAAATCTTTGGACTTGGGATTTTTGTTTTATATAGTTGAATAAATAGTAGCATTATGAGTGACGTTGAATATTATACAGAAGAAGGATTAAAAAAATTACGTGGTGAATTAGATCATTTAGAGCATGTAGAACGCCCAAGAATTACAAAAGCAATTGCAGAAGCAAGAGATAAAGGTGATTTGAGTGAAAATGCAGAGTATCACGCTGCTAAAGAAGAACAATCATTATTAGAATTTAAAATAGCACAATTTAAAAATACACTTTCAAAAGCAAGGTTGATAGATGAGTCACAATTAGATACATCTAAAGTTTTGGCTTTATCAATAGTAAAGATCAAAAATATTGAAAATAAAATGGAGTTTGAATATACTTTAGTTGCTGATGCTGTTGCTGATTTATCAAAAGGTAAAATATCTGTAAATTCACCTATTGGTAATGGATTACTGGGTAAAAAAGTAGGCGATATAGCCGAAATTCAAGTGCCAAAAGGTATTATGAAATTTGAAATTTTAAAAATTTCAAGATAAAAAAATATTGGTTGTAATTTCATTTGTATGAAACACTGCTAATTTAAAATATTCAGATCATGAGTTCAATCTTCACAAAAATAGTTCAAGGTGAAATACCAAGTTATAAAATTGCTGAAAATGAAGATTTTTATGCATTTTTAGATATTAACCCTAATGCCAAAGGGCATACTTTGGTAGTGCCTAAAAAAGAAGTAAATAAGATCTTTGACCTTGATGAGAAAACTTATTTAGGTTTGATGCAGTTTGCTTATAAAATTGCCAAAGCTATTGAAAAAACGGTTCCCTGTGATAGAGTTGGCATGATGGTTATCGGTTTAGAAGTACCTCATGTTCATGTACATTTAATTCCGTTAAATAGTATGGCAGATGCAACCTTTGGTAAAAAAGAAGTATTGTCTCAAAAAGAATTTGAAAGTATTGCAAAAAGTATATCAAAAAACCTATAATTAAGCAACAATTTTTAACTCGATCATAAAACTTGTGCCTATTCCCATTTCCGATTTTTTAATAAAGATTTTGCCTTTGTGGTAATCTTCAATAATTCGTTTGGCGAGTGATAAACCTAATCCCCAGCCTCGTTTTTTTGTAGTATAACCCGGGTCAAATATTTTTCTGTGAAGACGTTTTGGTAATCCTTTACCGGTATCAGTAACCAAAACTTTAGCATTTGAGTTTTCTTGAAAAACAGTAATCGTTAGTTTTCCTTTGCCCTGCATAGAATCGATGGCATTTTTAACCAAATTTTCAATTACCCAACTGTACAATTGTATATTGAGGTCTACAAAAATTGATTTATCTTCTTTGTTAATGAATTTAAAATCAATTTGTTTAAAACTTCTAGATTGAATATAATCAAAGGCATTTTTAGTTTCTTCAACAATATCGTGTTTGGAGAGTTTTGGTATTGAACCAATTTTTGAAAAACGATCAGCAATGGTATTTAATCTTGAAACATCTTTTTCAATTTCACTAACAATATCTTCGTTAGTATTTTCTAATCGCAATAATTCTACCCAGCCCAACATAGAAGAAAGTGGTGTACCAATTTGATGTGCTGTTTCCTTTGCCATTCCGGCCCAAAGTTTATTTTGCTCGGCAATTTTATTTTGTTGAAAAACCAAATAAATAATTGTTCCAAACAATAATAAAATTAACAGTAAACCTAATGGGTAAAATTGCAACCTGTTTAACAGATCAGAATCTCGATAATATATTTTTTGAGTAACAGTATCATTATCATCTTTATATCTAACAATTAGAGGATCATTTTCCTCTTTCATTTTAATAAGTTGTCTACTTAAATATAACCTTTCATCAACCGGTAAAGAGGTAAATTTTTTTGAATTTTGTACTTCAAGATTTCCCCATTTATAAATATCTCCATTCTCATAAGTAATGATCATTGGGATACTTTTATTACTTTCAATAATTTTAATTTCAAGAGATATATCTACATCTAAATCGGGATTGTTGAAGTTTTCATAGGCGGTTGCCAAAACTTCCATCTTTAAGCGTTCTTCATTTTTAAATTTCCTGAAGAACTGATTGGTATTCCATAAGATCAAAGCAACTATTAAAAATGATGCAACAATCAGTACCCATTTAAGAGTGTTTTTATAGTCAGGGAAGTTCATTAAACTTTCAATAAATTTTATATTGCATTATAACATAAAAATAGTTTAGATATTATAATAAATGCAAATATTAGTTACTTTTGTTAAAAAATCAAGACAATTGTTAACAATTATTCCTAAAAATATTTCAACAGCTAAATTACATGCTTATTTATTAGCTTCAGTAGCACCCAGGCCAATTGCTTTGGCAAGTACAATAGATCTAAAAGGAAAAGCCAATTTATCGCCTTTTAGTTTTTTTAACGTTTTTAGTGCCAATCCACCAATATTAATTTTTTCACCGGCGCGAAGAGTAAAAAATAACACCACAAAACATACATTACAAAATGTACGTGAAGTAAAAGAAGTGGTTATTAATGTTGTTAATTATAATGCAGTTCAACAAACTTCATTGTCGAGTACAGAATATCATAAAGGGATAAATGAATTTGAAAAGGCTGGTTTTACGATGTTAGGATCTAGTAAAATAAAACCTTTTCGTGTAGCAGAATCACCTGTTCAATTTGAATGTAAGGTAAATGATATTATTGCATTGGGTAGTGAAGGTGGTGCAGGAAATTTAGTGATATGTGAAGTAGTATGTATGCACATTGATGAAAGTATCTTAGATGAGAATGGGTTGATTGACCAGCAAAAACTAGATTTGGTAGCAAGAGCAGGGGGTAGTTTATATTCACGTGTAAAAAATGGGTTTTTTGAAGTACCAAAACCCTTAAGTTCTTTAGGATTAGGAGTTGATTTATTACCAGAAAATGTAAAAAACAGTAGTATTTTAACAGGAAATAATTTAGGTATGTTGGGCAATATTGAAGACTTTCCTTCAAAAAAAGATGTTGATAAGTTTGCAGAAGAGAATCAAAGATTTATAGGACTTAATACAAATGAAAAGCATAAATTTGCACAAGATTTTTTAAAAATAAATGATGTAGAAAGTGCTTGGAAAGTACTTTTAATAAACGAAAAATAATAATTAAACAATGGAAGTAACAGGTAAAATTAAGAAAATAGAAGAAACTAAAACATTTGGTAATAACGGTTTTAGAAAGCGTGAAGTGGTAATCACTACTGATGAACAATACCCTCAATTTTTATTGATTGAATTTATTCAGGATAAATGTGATCTTTTAAATAATTTTAATGTAGGTGAAGATGTGAAAATTAGCATAAATCTACGTGGAAGAGAATGGATCAATCCAGAAGGAGAAGCAAAATATTTTAATGCGATTCAAGGTTGGAGAATTGAAAAATTACAAGAAGGAGCCTCTGAAGTCCCTCCAATAGAATCAATGGAAGGCTTTGAACCTGCCAATAATCTTAGTGATGATGAACCGGATGATCTACCATTTTAAATATTTTTTTTAATCTAGTCTATGATTAGAATAATTAATGCAATCATATTACTTTTTTTCTTTATTGGTTGTACATCATCTGATGATACACCTATAAAAACTCCTTATGTTATTATTAATGACATGAATATAATTGAAGGAGATGATGATAATAAAATACTTGACTTTATAATCTCATTACGCGAAAGTTCTTCAGAAGATGTTTTGTTGAAATTTTATACTGAAGATGCTTCGGCATTTCAAAATCTTGATTATAAAAAAAACGAAAGTCAAATAACCATTTCGGCTGGTAAAACGAATGTATCAATTCCAATTGAAATTATTTCAGATATCATCAAAGAAGGGGACGAAGTATTTCGTATAAGATTTGAACCAATAGGTAGCATTGATTTTAACCAAACTGAAGCACAAATAGTTATTAAAAATAATGATGCTGACCTTCCCTATGGCAATGAAGATTATGTTACACCAAGTTCTTATGAAGGATGGAAGCTTGTTTGGGAAGATGAATTTGATGGAAATGAGATCAATAAAAATTGGTGGACACACGAAATAGGTAGTGGTAGTAACGGATGGGGAAACAATGAATTGGAATATTATACAGATTCCGAAGAAAATTCTAGAGTTGAAGATGGTAACCTGATCATTGAAGCACGTGATGATTCATGGAATGGGCATAAATTCACTTCAGCAAGAATGGTCACTAAGGGTAAAAAATCATTTGGATTTAGTAGGATTGATATTAGAGCAAAATTACCATTTGGTCAAGGAATTTGGCCTGCTTTATGGATGTTGGGAGATAATATTGATCAAGCCGGATGGCCTGCTTGTGGCGAAATTGATATCATGGAAATGATTGGAAATGAAGCTTCAACCAGTCATGCCACAGTTCATTTTGGTACCGATTTTGCGAGTCATAAGTACAGTGGAAATAGTTATCAAGTTTCTAATGAGATTTTTAATGACAGGTTTCATGTTTTTAGCGTTGTTAAAGAAGTAAATCAAATGTGGTTTTTTGTAGATGATATAATGATCTTTGAATTTAACACTAATGACACGCAAGGAATGTCATATCCTTTTAATCAAAATTACTTTTTAATCTTAAATGTTGCAATTGGTGGTGACTGGCCGGGAGATCCAGATGGAACAACTCAATTTCCACAACAAATGATCGTCGATTATATTCGTGTATTTGAAAAGGATTGATCAATCCTTTAAAATTCGAAATAAATAAAACTTAAATCTTATTTTTTATAATGATCTTTTTAGGAAAAGAACTCATATTCCCTGATGTTGAAACAGCAAGTACTGAAGGTATTGTTGCAATTGGTGGTGACCTGTCTCCTGAAAGACTGATCTTAGCATACAAAAGTGGTATCTTTCCGTGGTATAATGAAGGTGAACCCATTATCTGGTATAGCCCAAATTCGAGAATGGTACTATATCCCGAGCATTTAAAAATCTCTAAAAGTATGCAACAGGTTTTGCGAAAAGGAGATTTTAAAATTACCTATAATCAAAATTTTGAGGAAGTTATTCATCAATGTAAAAATATTTACAGAAAAGACCAAGGTGGTACATGGATCACCAATTCAATGGAAGATTCATATATCAATTTACATAAAATGGGTATGGCAAAATCGGTTGAAGTTTGGCAAAATAATGAATTGGTAGGAGGCTTGTACGGTGTTGATCTAGGAAATATCTTTTGTGGAGAAAGTATGTTTAGTAAAGTGAGTAATATGTCAAAAGTTGCATTTATTCACCTTGCTAAAAAATTGGAAAAAGATAATTATAAATTGATTGACTGTCAGGTTTACAATGCTCATTTGGCAAGTTTAGGTGCCGTAGAAATTCCAAGAAAAGATTTTATTGAAATATTACAAATTGAAGGTTTGTAATACTGAATTTTGATTGTAGTTTTGAGTAAAGAGTGTCTCTATAAATCTTAGATCGAACTCAGGTTATAAGTTTAACCTTTTGTTTATATTTGTGCTTTAAAGGTTTTAAAAATGGATATTAAAAACGCCCAACTCGAAGTTGATAAATGGATTAAAGATCACGGTGTTCGCTACTTTGATGAACTTACCAATATGGCTCAATTAACTGAAGAGGTTGGTGAAGTGGCTCGTATTATCGCTCGTAGATATGGTGAACAAAGTGAAAAAGAAAGTGATAAAAATAAAGACCTTGGAGAAGAACTTTCCGATGTTTTATTCGTAGTACTTTGTTTGGCCAATCAAACGGGTGTTGATCTGCAAAAATCATTTGATAAAAAATTGGATATCAAGGCAAAACGTGATCATGATCGCCATCATAATAATAAAAAATTAAAATAGTATGATTAAGAATTTTAAAGAGTTTTCATTTGTAAAAATGGCTGTTGTTTCAGCAATTTTATTTTTTATGATCGTAATGATTATTGAACTTTTTTTATCATTGTTCAGAAGTGAAACTTTATCAGAAATTACTACAAAAATTTTAAGCGAGAATTATTTAATTTCTAAAGCTCTTGGTTCAATTGCCTATGGATTGATAATAGCGTTCTTTTACAAAAGAAAAGCCAAGAAAGCTCAAAAAAAGTCAGATAATTCCTAATTTATTTGCCAAAAAGAAAACTGAAAAGGACTGAATATCCCAAATCAAAAATCGTTGATCGATAATCAATATTCATTTTTTTGATTTTAGAAGGGGAAAACTTCTCAAATTTTGAATGATGAATTTTAAATTAAATTCACATGATAAACCACCCGGTACTTTGTGCCACCCCTCTTTGAGAGGAGGTTATTAACTTCTAATTGATTTTCAAACCATTTTTTATTAAAATTCCGATCTTTTAATCGAGTTGAATTAAATTGATATTACTTTCCTTAACTTTTTTATTTAATTCTTTAATATCAGTATCAAAAATTGCATACAAATCTGCTAGTTCTTTATCAATTTTTTGAATAGTTTCTTTTTTAAAGGTGACTGCCTGATCAGTTGGTTTAAAATTGCCCATAGATGTAAGCGAATTTAAATGCCCCAATTTGTTATTTAATTTGACAGGAAAATTGAGAGGGTCTTGAGAACTTTTGCTTTTTGTTTGATATAAATTATTTTCAATGACTGTTATTTCCTTAGTAATTTTATCGGCAAAATCAATCAATTCTTTGTGATTCTCTTTATCAGGAATTGATTTTTTTAACTGTTTAATTTGATCTTTAACTTTGGTAATGTTCTTTAATGCTTTATGTGTTTCAGTTAATTTATCTCTTATTTCAAGAATAAAATCAAATTGCGCTTGCATATCTTCCATAGATGCCTTACTTCTTGGATCTTTAAGAATTGTAAATTCTTCTGATCTTTTAACATTATTCTTTGATAATTCAACAAAATAATTTCCGGGTAAGGCTTTTGGACCACTAAGTGAAGCCCACCATAAGATCATACCTTTTATTTTTTCTGCATCCTGATACATCAAATTCCAGTTAAACAGATTACTTCCAGGTTTTACTTTTAATTTTTCTTCTTTTTTATCTTTGTCAGGTTGTGTTGAATATTTCTTAATAACATTTTTATTCTTATCTAAAAAACTAAGCGTAATGGTATCTGTTTTGGCGGTATCTTTCACATAAAAATTTATTGCCACACCACCATTATGATTTTGTCCTTGGGTTTTTGAAGTTTTTCCATTACCGCCACTCATTCTGTAACTATCCATAGGTTTGTACAGAATAAGATCATTTTTAATTAGATCGTTATTTATTTGATGTAAGGGAGAAAGATCATCAATGATCCAAAAAGAGCGCCCTTGTGTTGCAGCGATCAAATTATTATTTTTAATTGCCAGATCAGTAATAGGAACAATGGGTAGATTTAATTTAAATTTTTGCCAGCTATTGCCATCATCAAAACTTATATACATACCTTTTTCAGTTCCGGTATAAAGTAACCCTTTCCTTTTAGGATCAGCTCTTAGTGCTCTTGTAAAATCTTCATTACCAATTCCGTTAACGATCAATTTCCACGATTTTCCATAATTTTCGGTTTTGTATATATAAGGCTTATAATCACCTGATTTATACTTTGTTCCTACAATATAAGCACCTCCTTTAATAAAAGGATCAATTTCAATACAATTGATCATCATCCATTCAGGCATATTTTTAGGAGTAATATTTTGCCAGTCTTTTCCGCCATTTTTAGTAATATGAACCAACCCATCATCTGAACCCGTCCAAATTAAATCTTTTTCAAAAGGAGATTCAGTTGCAGCAAAGATAGTTCCGTAATATTCAACACCGGTATTATCTTTTGTAATTGGTCCGCCTGAAGAACCAAGTGTTTTCGGATCGTTTTTAGTAAGATCCGGACTAATAATTTCCCATGATTGTCCCTCATTGTAAGTTACGTGTAAATGATTAGAGGCAGCATATAATTTTTTGGGATCATTGGGTGAGAAAAATATAGGAAAATTCCATTGAAATCGATACTTAAAATCTTCTGCACCATGTCCCATAGGATTATCAGGCCAAACATTAATGGCTCTAACTTCTTTGGTTTTATGATTTACTCTTGTTAAAAAACCATCATAACTACCACCATAAACTATGTCATTATTATTTGGGTCAATAGCAATATGAGCACTTTCTCCACCTGCAGTAGATTCCCAATCTTTTTCACCTATAAATCTGCCATCTGTTCTATGGAGAATACGTACGGTTGAATTGTCTTGTTGTGCTCCGTAAATTCTGTAAGGGAAATAATTATCGGTTGTAACCCTGTAAAATTGAGATGTAGGTTGATTGTGATAAGTTGACCAATTTTTACCGGCATCAAAACTAATTTGGGCACCGCCATCATCACCAATGATCATTCGCTGATTATCTTCGGGGGAAATCCAAAGATCATGATGATCACCATGAGGAGCATTAAAGGTTTCAAAAGTCTTGCCTCCATCTTTTGAACGATGATATCTTACATTTAGAACATAAACTGTTTTTTCATCCTGAGTATCAGCATAAATGCGGGTGTAATACCAAGCTCTCTGTCGTAATTTACGTTCACTATTGATCAATTTCCATGTTTTACCGGCATCAATTGATTTGTAAACGCCGCCTTTTTTATTTTCTATAAGCGCCCATACGATATCAGAATTGATAGGTGAAACAGTTATACCGCTAATTCCCCATATACCTTTTGGTAAACCTTCATTTTCAGAAATATTTTTCCATGTTTCTCCACCATCGGTACTTTTCCATAAAGCAGAACCATCACCACCACTTGAAAGACTGTAAGGGGTTCTTCTTACATTCCATGTAGAAGCATATAAAATTCTTGGATTGTTAGGGTCAATGATTAGGTCAATAGCACCTGCATCTGCATTAGCAAATAAAACCTTTTTCCATGATTTGCCACCATCAACAGATTTATATACACCTCTTTCATTTGAAGATTTATATAGGTCTCCTAAAACTGCGGCATAAACAATATCAGAATTTTTTGGATGAATCTTAATTCTGGGAATATGCCTTGAATTTGTTAATCCAATATGTTTCCAGGTTTTTCCTGCATCAACAGATTTCCATACTCCATCGCCCGATGAAACATTGCCACGAACAGTTTTCTCACCATTACCAACGTAAATTACATTGTTATCCCATTCACTTACAGCAACAGCACCAACAGAGCCTCCAAAAAAATCATCAGAAATATTTTTCCATGTATTTCCTGCATCGGTAGTTTTCCAGATACCACCACCTGCAGCGCCCATATAAAATAAATTTGCTTTTCCAGAAACACCTGTCACAGCAGCACTTCTACCACCCCTAAAAGGGCCAATATTACGCCATTGCATAGCTTCATAATATTTCTCTGAAAATTTGGTTACATTTTTTTGTGCATTACCTTTGTGGTTTACAAATAATAACAAGCAAACAAATAAAAGACTGATTTTTTTCATAATGATAGAGTATGTTGAATAGAGTGCTAAAATTAACAATAAAAATAAACTGAAGAAATTATTAAATGAATTTATTCTTAGATTTCACAGATAAACATATTACAAATATTAAGATCATTATATCTGGTTCAAAAAGTGAATCCAATAGATTGTTAGTCTTACAACAGTTTTTTAATGATCTTAGGTTAGAGAACTTATCTGATTCAGATGACACTAAACACTTACAAGAAGCCTTATCTTCTAATAATAAAATAATTGATATCGGTCATGCCGGAACTGCCATGCGATTCTTAACGGCTTACTTTTCTGTTAAAGAAGGTAGTGAAATTATTTTAACCGGTTCAGAGCGTATGCAAAACCGACCAATAGAAATTTTGGTTGAAGCATTGCAATCATTGGGAGCAGATATTCAGTATTTGAATAAATCAGGATTTCCACCGCTAGAAATAAAAGGTAAAAATCTTATCAGTAATAAAGTTAGAATTCAGGGAAATGTGAGTAGCCAATATATTTCGGCTTTATTATTAATTGCACCTTCTCTTCAAAATGGATTGGAAATCGAATTACTCGGTGATATTACATCAATACCCTATATTAAAATGACCCTAGTTCTACTTGATGAAATAGGGGTTTCATATTCGTGGGGCGATAATATTATCAAGATTGCCCCTTTAAAAAGTATCAAACCTAATACTATTGTAGTTGAATCTGATTGGAGCTCGGCTTCCTATTTTTATAGTTTGGTAGCTTTAAGTGAAGAGGGAACATCATTATCATTATTATCTTATAAAAAAGGAAGTTTACAAGGAGATAGCTCATTGGTTGATATCTATAAACATTTTGGGGTAGCAACTAAATTCAATAATGGCATGATCACGCTCAGTAAAATCCATATTGAACCTAAGCCATTATCTTTAAATCTGGTTAATTATCCTGATATTGCCCAGACCATTGCTGTAACTTGTTTAGGATTGGGAGTTGCTTGTGATCTTACAGGATTACACACTTTAAAAATTAAAGAAACTGATAGGTTGGTGGCGCTAAAAAATGAATTGGAAAAGTTAGGGGCACAAGTTAATATAACCGATGAAAGTTTACATTTAGAACAATCAGATCATATAAATAAAAATATTGCTATTGATACCTATAATGATCACCGAATGGCAATGGCATTTGCACCACTTGCTTTAAAAGTGCCTTTAACGATCAATGATGCCGAAGTTGTTACAAAGTCATTTACCTCTTTTTGGGAAGTGTTTGAAAGTGTATTTATTTGAGTTATTTATCAAATTTCTAACAAAGGATTTTTAGTGAACTGATAAAAATCAGCAGTTAAATTTTTTTTAAAACAGACCTTTACCAAGTTTTTTATAAATAAATTGATCATTTAATCTACGAGAGTGAAACATATTCTCTTTATCATATTATCCATTTTGTTGACCTTACCAATACTTGCACAACATTCTCAACCAGATACTTTAAGGGCATCCTATTGTGAAACGAATATCAAACTTGATGGAAAATTGGATGAAGCTTGTTGGCAAAATGCCATATCCATAGAAAATTTTACTCAAAGAGAACAAAACGAAGGCGAGCCTGCTACTGAAAAAACTAAAATTGCAGTAGTGTATAATACTAACCAAATTTATTTTGGTATTTGGTGTTATGATAGTGAACCTGATAAGATTTCGGCACAACAAATGGCACGCGATTTTAGTTGGCGTAGTGATGATAATATTGAAATAATGATAAGTCCGTTTAACGATAATCGAAACGGTTATTTGTTTGTTACCAATCCCAACGGTGCTATGGCGGATATTTTGATTGGGGATGAAGGTAAAGAATGGAATAAAGACTGGAATGGTGTATGGGATGTTGTTGTTACAAGAAATGAAAAAGGATGGTTTGCAGAAATGGTGATTCCGTTTAGTACCTTAAAATTTAAAAAAGAAGTAGCACAAACCTGGGGTATTAATTTTGAAAGAAATATTAGAAGAAAAAAGGAGCAAGTACTTTGGCAGGGTTGGTCTAGATTGTACGATGTAGAAAAAATATCGCAAGGAGGCAAATTGACCGGAATAAATGATATCAAACAAGGTACTAAAATTGAGATAAACCCATATGTACTTGGTGGCGTAGAGTTTTCGGAAGGTGATACAGATACTACATTTAAAATTGGTGGTGAAGTAAATTTTGATATTACTCCTACTTTTAAATTAAATTTTTCAATCAATACCGATTTTGCTCAGGTAGAATCGGATAGAAAACAAATAAATTTTACTCGTTTTTCTCTTTTTTTTCCTGAAAAAAGACAATTCTTTTTAGAAGGGAAAAACAATTACGAAATGAATGTTGGAAGTAACCGATTATTTTACAGCAGAAGAATTGGTATAGATAACCATACAGAAGTTCCCATTATTGCAGGTATCCGACTTTTTGGAAAACTCAACAAAACAAATATTGGTGTAATGAGTATTCAAACAGCTGAAAAAGATAGTATTGCTTCAACAAATTATTCGATTATCAGAGTAAAGCAAGATATCTTTAAACAATCAAGTATTGGTATAATTGCCACACAAAAGTTTACTAAAAATCATTATAACAGGGTTTTTGGTTCGGATTTTACTTATTCTACATCTGAACTTTTTGGAAATAAGAATTTATTGGTAGGTACTTCTTTTGCAGTTTCGGATACTAAAACCGATAATATTTCCGATGATTTGAATCAAAATAACCTTACTTATAATGTTTTTTTAAGTTACCCAAATGATATTGTTGAATATGATTTTGGATTTACAACGGTACAAAAAGGTTTTAATTCGGAGCTGGGATTTACAAATCGAAATAATTATCGAATGTTATATACTGAGTTACAGTTTAACCCGAGATTTAAAAAATTACCTTTTTTTAGAAATTTAATATTTAAACCTATCGATATCAATTATTATATCAATGATGAAACCAATGACTTGGAAAGTATTTTTTACGAATGGAGACCTTTGGGATTTGTAACAAAGAGTGGTGAATTTATGGAGTTAAACGTACAACATCTTTTTGACCACCCAACGGAGGATTTTGAATTGGTCGATGATGTTGTTATTCCTGCAGGTGAATATTGGGATAACCGGTTAGAATTACTATTTAGTTCTTTTAAAGGTAGAAAAATTTCTGGGGAGTTGGGAGTAAATGTTGGTGAATTCTATACAGGTAACCGTCAAAAATTTGAAATAAATACTTATTTTAATATTGATAAACATTTAAATTTTAATGTTGACTGGCAAAGAAATTATATACAACTTCCCGAAAGATCTTTTTCTACCGATGAAATAGGAGGAAGAATTGACTATGCATTTAATCCAAAATTACAATCGAGTGTTTATGCTCAATGGAATACCCAAGATGAGGATATTTTGATAAATTATCGTATCAACTGGATACCCAAAATTGGAAGCTTTTTTTATTTTGTAGTAAATCAGGAATTTGACACCAATGAAGGTATTAAGTTAAAGCGTACTACAATCCTTGCAAAACTTATCTGGCGTTTTGCATTGTAATAAAATAACTAATAATTCTTATAAAAATTATTCAATCTGTTATTTAATTGAGCATAAATTGGTTTGGTAAATTCCACAAACATTTGCTGTGGAGGTGGAGGTGGTATTTGTTTATTTCTACAAATATTTAATTGCTCTTGTGTTAAAGCACGTTCATCACCATTATAAGATCCCCATTCATTAAACCATACAAACTCTCCGGGAAAATTTTGATTTAATAGAACTTTATTGCTCGTATTATTTTCAATAACAGTTAGATTAACGATTCCTTTTGAAATGATTTCCATATGATTGATTGAAACTTTGGCTTTTACAGTACCAAATACATCCTTTTTCGTATCTCCACGTACAGTTATTTCACCAACTTTTACACTATCTGCCTGCATATTTTCAATGCGCTCGGTGGTATGGGTTTCTCCTACAACAAAATCTTCAAAATTTACTTCTAAATATTGATCGGGATCATTTAGAGCTATATTTTTTGCTTCATTGACAGAATAAAAGCGAACAAAATGATTTTTTTCAATATGTTGAAGATTATTCTTTAATTCATTATAAAATGATGTAGCGCTTAAACTATATATTCTCGAGTTTACCGGTTTAAAATCGGCAATAACATGTATTAATGCCATATTGTATGATTGCTCCATTTTTCCGGATACATCTTTGTAGTTCTTTACAAAACCATCAGCATTCTGAAAATAATAATAGGCTTGCTTGGCATTTTCTCTTGATTCTATAGAAAGTTGTTCTACACCTGCCTTATATTGTTCTTCAGCAGCCATAGGTTTTACTCTTGACAGCTGTTCGTAATATTTTTCAGGATTCTTAATAATTTGTTTTGCTGCAGGACTTTGTTGTATCTTTTCATAAACCCTGTTTAGATCTTCATAAGTATAAACAGCATTTGTATTGGCAAAATTAGGCTGTATGAGATTATCTTTTTCTAATTTATCTAATAAGCCTTCAATTGCCAAAGGATAGGCCTGAACCAAAGTTTCTCTAGCATTTTTGTTATTTGGATTCTTTTTTAGTTTTTCTACCGAAAGTAAAACCGCCTCATAATAATTACCTTTTTCCAATAGTTTTTGGGGTGAAGTACAGGATGAAATAAAAGATCCAATTAATAATCCAATAATTGTAATTCTGAGAAATCCTTTCATAATGCTTTATAAATTAGTTGCTTTCATAACTCAAATAATTATGAAATATTATATAAAACATATAAAATATAGGTGTTTTTAGGTTATAGTAAAAAATTTCAACTTTCTAATAAATAAATTTTTAAGATTTAATGAAAATATTGAGAATATTCATTTGGAAATGATTCCAGGTTTTTAATTTTGATATCTTTATAATAAACTTCAGCCGCTTCACTTTGCAATTGAATTTTTCCTTTGTTCAGAGGGATTTTTTCGCCATTTTTAATATATCTTGAATTTTTGAGAATCATAACTACATGACCATTTACTATGTGTAAACTTTTATCTTCAAAACATATTAATTCTAGCGTATTCCACACTCCATGTTTGTTTTCATAGTTTGCACTGCGAAGACAAAAACCAGGTATTTTTTCACCTTCACCTATTGGAATAAAAGATTGGCTTTTATCTGCAACCGGATTCATTATATATTCAGGAATAAATGCCTTTATATCAATTGCAGAAGTTGCTTGATTCCAGTAGTCACCCATATGACCTTCCATAATTTGAAATTCCTGCGAAAGCATCCATGATCGCCAATGTTCAGCACCTTGCTGACCTATTGAATGGTATAATATTCCAGAGTCTTTTAATAAATTTTCTCTGGGTATCCATTTTTTATTACCCCATTTAACTTTTAGTTTGAGATGATAATTGGCATATTCTTTTTTAGTAAAAACACAGCCATATATTTCACCACTAATTATTAATACCGGCTCATTTTCCTCTTCTATTACAGTAAAAACATTGTAACCCTTCTGGTTTAAGCCTATTGGTGGGATTAATTTTCCATCTTTGTCTTTAGGTGTTTGTCCGTTGTATCCTACCTGATGTCTGAAGCTTAAATAATTATCCCAATGCGATAATTCTTTATCTAATAAATTTGTCCAATGTGCTTCTTCTTTACATGAGTAAAGGCTAATGATTGTTAAAACTAGTAGTATTAGGTTTCGCATTTATTTTATTTTTTATTTAACAGTGGTTATTATCAAATGCTTAATTTCATATTTACAGTTTAAAGTTAATGTTTTATATCTACTTCTAAATTGTTTTATATTTTTTGGGGATAATATAGAAGTACATAAAGGAATCTACTTCTTTTAATATTCAATTTTCAATCATTAAAATTAAAAAAAGTGTCTGCTATCTAAAAACCCTACTAAAACTAATTAGTAGGGTTTGAGTAAAATAATTGTTATTATGATCTTAATTATAAGTAGCTGTGGCATCTTTAATCCAGGTATCATATGGTGCTATTCCTGCATTAGCGGAGATAGGTTCATCAACTGTAATATAATCTAAATCAGGATTAGAATATGCCCTAAAGTTTGTAATTTTTGAATTATTACCATTTTTAACATTCAAACTATTTAACATATTTACCTGACATGTTAATCTAACCAAATTAGGATTGTTGCTTAAATCTAAACTTACCAATTTATTATTGGTACAATATAATATATTTAAATTAGGATTATTACTTAGATCTAAACTTGTCAATTCATTATAATCACATACTAACTGATACAAAAGCGTATTTTTAGATAAGTTTATGTTTTCAATCTGATTGTTAGTAAAAATTAAATATACTAATAAGGTATTCATAGACAAATCAATGCTTGTTAATTGATTATTAATAACATTTAAATTTGTTAAGTTCTTAAAATCCTTAATACCCGTTAAATCACTAATACTTTTCCCAATCATTCTCAATTCTGTTACTTCAGAAATATCAGAAGTTAAAACTCTTTTGTTTATAACACCATCTGAATCAATCGGAACTCCATTAACTCCATCAATTAATGCTTGTTCAAAATTTGCATCTGGAATATAAGTAAAATTTTCACCAGGATTAGATCCACATGATCCTAGGAAATCACCATGATCTAAATGTTCTTGTAAATCTTCATCTTTAACAAGCATAGGTTGCCAGATATTTGCTACTGGGTCTACCCAGTGACAAATCAAATTATCATTACAATCACCAAGTATATC
>JBDLJB010000015.1:0-51553 GCA_039714555.1 Bacteroidota bacterium | reverse complement strand
TCTGACCAACATAATATCTTAACCTTTTTTTGCTATACAATATGTATACCACATATTCCATACAATTATTTGTCAGGGTGGTCACGCCTCAAGCGTGACGGCCTCCACGTCCCAAACGTGGCGCGATAACCGGATTCGTCCTGCCACGCCTTAGGCGTGGTACAACACCCCGAATGGTGTAAAAAAAAATGCGGAGAGACAGGGATTCGAACCCTGGCAACGGTTACCCGTTGACAGATTAGCAATCTGCTCCATTACCACTCTGGCACCTCTCCAATGAACTTATAATTTTGCGGATGCAAATGTAATAAATTTGAAAAATAATATCTCTATTTTTTTAATTTATTTTTAAATATTTTTGTAAATCTTATAAATTCGTTAAATCCATTTTTTTTTAATTGATTTATTAAAATTAAATTATATTTGTAGCATATATATAACATTATTATTAACAACTAAATTAAACAAATTTAAAAATGAAAAAACTATCGTATATTTTAGCATTTGCAACTGTTTTGGTCTTATCAAGTTGCTCATCAGTAAAGGTGACCGATTCATGGAAAGCAGATAATATTGACGAAATTAAAAATGAAAATATATTAGTTATAGCTAGAGCTGATGACAATGTAGCACGCCAAAGATTTGAGCAAGAAATTGCCTCTAGACTTAGAGACAATGGTTATAAAGCTACTGAAAGTTATACAAAATTCCCAAGCACACCTCATAACAAAAAGAGAAACCCAGATGAAATTAATAAGGTTATTAGTATAATTAAATCAGAGGGTTTTAACGGTGTAGTTTTAACAGTACTTAGAGATAAAAGTAAAGAAATTGTAACTTCCGAAACAGGTGGTTATACTACCGGAGGCTATTATCCTTCATATTATGGTGGTTATTATGGTGGTTTTGGCGGTTATTATGGTAGTGTATACTCTCCTTACGGATATGGTTATGGGGGTACTTATGTGCCAAGTGAAACAAGAACATATACTTCTGAAACTTATGTAGTTGAAACTGTTGTTTATGACTTGCGTAAAGAAAAAGGAAAACAATTGTTAGGTGTAGTTAGTGTTAATATTACTGATCCAAAATCTGCTTCTAAAGTTGCTCCAGAATATGCAGATGCTGTTGTTAAAAAAATAAAATAGTATTTTAAAAAAATAAAAAAAGGGTTAGTTTTTCAACTAACCCTTTTTTTATTAAATTAGTCAAAGATTTCAAGCCTATTAATATGAAAATAATCCCCTTACTTTATTTAAACTTTTTATTTATTTTGTTATTTGTAACTTCTTGCAAAACAGATTCTAATAATTATAATCATATTGAAAATTCAAAAACAGCTCATCATATAGATGGTTATGTTGGCGACGAAAGCTGCAATTCATGTCATGAAAAAGAATTTGATACCTGGCGTGGTTCTCACCATGATCTGGCCATGCAAATAGTCAATTCACAAACTATATTAGGAAATTTTGATGATCATAAAATTACGATAGATAGTGTTGATTATCATTTTTATAAAAAAGATAGTAGTTTTTATGTAAATATTAAAGATATTGATAATACCATAAAAGATTATAAAATTGATTATGTTTTTGGGGTTACACCTTTACAGCAGTACATTATAAGTTTTGAAAAAGGTAAAAAACAAGTTTTAAGAGTTACCTGGGATACAGTTGAAAAAAAATGGTTTCATCAATATGCAGGAGATATAATTGTAACTAATGATTGGTTACATTGGAGTAGAGGAGGACAAAACTGGAATACCATGTGTGCCGAATGTCATTCAACCAATCTAAAAAAGAATTATATTGTTGAAAAAGATTCGTTTCATACCACTTATTCAGTTATTAATGTTAGTTGTGAAAGTTGTCATGGGCCTGCGGAAAAACATAATGAATGGGCTAATAAAAACGGTAAAACAGGGAATATGCATATCTTAAATAGTATTGATCAAACTTCTCAGATCAATGAATGTGCTCCTTGTCATTCACGAAGAGTCAAACTTACCAAAAATTTAACCCCAGGTTTGGCCTATGAAGAGCAATATATGATACAAACTTTAACTACTAATTATTATTATCCCGACGGACAAATAAGAGAAGAAGATTATGTAGTTGGATCATTCTTACAAAGTAAAATGTTTTCTGAAGGAATTAAATGTTCTGATTGTCATGATCCTCACTCTATGCAATTAAAATTTGAAGGAAATAAATTATGCCATCAATGTCACGTTCCAACAGTATATGATTCTCCTGATCATCATTTTCATGAACAAAACACCGAAGCAAGTCAATGTATTAATTGCCATATGACAGGAAGGTTTTATATGGGAAATGATTTTAGACGTGACCACAGTTTTAGAATTCCACGCCCTGATCAAAGTATACTTTATGATACACCAAATGCATGTAAAGGGTGTCATGATGATGAATCTAACAAATGGGCAGCTGATCAAATTATAAAATGGTATGGGCCAACCCGAAGAGATCACTTTTCTGATGCAATGCTATTGAGTAGTAAAAATAATCTAACCAATGAAGAAAAAGAAAAATTAAATGCTTTCATATTGGATGTTAAATATCCATATTTAACACGTGCTACAGCAATTGAAAATATGGTAATAACATCAAACAAGGATTATGAAATTATTTTACAATCACTGGCGGATAGTTCAGCATTGATCAGATTTAAAGCACTTCAAAAATTTAATAATATTCCACTTCAAGAAAGAGTTGTTATTGGCTTAAAACATATTAATGATTCATCAAAATTAGTAAGAATAGGAGCAGCACAATTAATGGTTGAATTAGATATCAATACAATTTCTGAAGATGATCGAGTTTCTCTACAAAATGCACGAAATGATTATGAGAAAATGCTTTATGCCAATGCTGATTTTTCTACAGGCAGATCAAGTTTAGGAGATTATTTTTTACGTAATAAAGATTTAAAAAATGCGATTAAACACTATAATATTTCTATTCAAAAGGACAGTTTATTATTTCCTGTTTATACAAATTTGGCAACTGCTTATAGCATGTCCTCAAATAATCAAAAAGCTTTAGAAACCTTAGCAAAATTAATAGAACTCAACCCACAAAATTCAAGGGCTTTTTATTTAAGAGCACTTTTATACTATGAATTAAAAGAAAATGAAAAAGCTATTGCCGATTTTAAAAAAGCGGTTGAAATCAACCCAAATGACAGTAGATCTTATTATAATTTAGCTACATTTTATTTTCAAGAAAAACAATTATCGGAAGCTGAAAAATATGTAAACAAAGCTTTAAAAATTGAACCTCAAAATCGTGATTTTAAATATCTGCTTGCATTGATCTATAGAGATCAAGGTAAATTCAAATCGGGACAAATGATTATGCAAGAATTAAGAAAATTACAATAATAATTTACAAAAACTTATATTTATATTTTTTTATTAATTTATATTTATATAAAAATGAACACAAGCCCCTCTAAACTAGGAAATATTGAATCAAAATATTTTGACAATCTATTTAATAATAGATTGATCAATAGTTTACCCTATTTATTTTGGATGTATGAATTAATAGGAGGTGATTATAAACTTATAAAATGGAATAAAAATTTTGAAACTGTTACAGGGTATAATGCTGAAGAATTGTTTCATATGAGTACATTTGATTTTTTTTCCAAAGATCCAAATGTAATAAGAAGGTTGAGTAAAACAATTAAAGATGGTTTTAAGAAAGGTTCAGCAAATATATATGTGAATTTAAGGGTAAAATCTGGTAAATTAATTCCTTATTATTTTGAGGGCTATACATATAATGATGATCAAAAATATTTTTTAGGTATAGGTGTTGATGCTTCTGAAATGGCTGAATTAAAAAATAACTTATTAAGTCTAAAAAAAGAAAAAGAAACAATACTAAGAAAAAACAACAAACTTAAACGAGAATTATTGACCTATACCATAGAATTTGAGGAAATAAAAAAATTAAAACAATTAATTGAAAATAAGTTAAAAGAATTACATAAATATAATAAGAAAGAAGATATTTTAACTGAAATAAATCAAATACAAAAAGAAATTAAAAATTTATATATTGATAAAGATTACTGGGAGATATTTAAATTGAGATTTAATAATATCAACCCAAGTTTTTTTAAAGAATTAAAAAGTAAATTCCCTGATCTTACCAAAACAGAACTACAATATTGTGCATATTTAAAAATTCACTTGTCAACCTCTCAAATTGCATCAATATTAAATATTTCAAAAGAAGGCATCAATAAAAAAAGATATAGACTTCGAAAAAAAATAGGTTGTAACAAAAAAGATTGCCTAGAAGAATTTATCAAACAATTCTAATTTGTCTATATTTTGTCCAAAATTAGTTCGAAATAAATCGCTTATATTTGAATTTTATAAAAATTTTTAACATTCATTGTTTAATATTAAAAAAAATTAAAGGCCTAATATTAAAGAGGTTTAAAATTAATTTATAAAAACCATAAACTGTAAAATCCCCTTATTTACAGAAAGTTGCTTGAAATATTAGTTTCTATTATAAAAGGATATTTAAAATTAAAATTATTATATAGTATAAAAATGTAAAACAATCTTATTTGATCAACCAAATTTTCCCCCCTAGCTAAACTTAAATAATTTTGTTTTCAATTAAAAGACTACCAAAGTGGTAGTCTTTTTTTTATTTCTAACTTAATATATCATATTAAAGTATTGACAATTATAAATTTAAATCATACTATTTATAATAACTGAAATTTAGAAAATAACAATTTTAATATTTGTCTGTTATTTGTCCAATATATTTTTGAATAATATTAAGTATTTTAGTAATGATTTTTTTTAATTATTATGGTTTGCCTAACAAGCATAAGTGTTGTTATAATTGAGATCATTTCCTCTGTTATAATTTAATATCAGAAATAAGGTGATTTGTAAAAAATAATATTACAAGCAATGACTGAGACTTTAGGTTCGAAAATATTACAATTGCCGTTAGAACAAAAAGATTGGCTTTTAAAAATTAAATACATTTTTAAACCTTCAATTCGAAACGGAAGAATGAATATAGAAGAATTAACCAATGCAATGCAGCATAAAGCTATTGAAAAAGGTTATTTTGATATAAAAATATTATTGGAATCTTACGATTTTAAATACTTTTTCAACAATTAGAAGTTTAATAATTAAATATTATAAATATTAGATTTTGAGTTAATTAAATAGTTTGTTTTTTTTAGTAAAGAGGCTGTTATATCTTAAATATGACAGCCTTTTTTTATTTTGTATTTTCAATTATTTAAACTCACTCACAAAATGTAATTTAACTGTGGGGTATTTATCTTGAGTCATTTGAACAGTAAATGCTGAATCTGCCAAGAAAACCAACTGGCCTTTTTTATCTTTGGCCAAATAGCGTTGTTTTACTCGTTTAAATTCTTTGAATTCATCATTTGAAGCGTCTTGTGGTTCTACCCAACATGCTTTGTGTACATTTAAATTATCATAACTACATTTAGCCCCATATTCATGCTCTAAACGGTATTGAATAACTTCAAATTGTAAAGCTCCAACTGTACCGATCACTTTTCTTCCATTTAGATCTAAAGTAAAAAGTTGTGCAACACCCTCATCCATTAATTGGTTTAATCCTTTTGCCAGTTGTTTTGATTTCATTGGATCAGCATTATTTACATAACGGAAATGTTCGGGTGAAAAACTAGGAATACCTTTAAATTCTAGAATTTCACCTTCAGTTAAAGTATCACCAATCTTAAAATTTCCTGTATCATGTAAACCAACTATATCTCCGGGAAAGGATTCATCAACAATTTCTTTCTTTTCGGCAAAAAAAGCATTCGGACTAGAAAACTTCATTTTTTTACCATGTTTGACATGCAAATAGTTTGTATTCCTTTTAAAAATACCCGAAACAACTTTTACAAAAGCCAAACGATCTCTATGCTTAGGATCCATATTGGCATGGATCTTAAATACAAAACCGGTAAATTTCTTTTCTTTTGAATCTACCAATCTAACATCAGACATTTTAGGTTGTGGAGTAGGAGCAATTTCAATAAAACAATCCAATAGTTCCTTTACACCAAAATTATTTAATGCTGATCCAAAAAATACGGGATGTAAATCACCTTTTAAATAAGCATCATTATCAAATTTAGGATAAACTTCATCAATAAGTTCTAATTCTTCACGCAAAGTATCTGCTGCTGTTTCACCAATAAAAGTATCTAATTCCGGACTATCAACATCGGTAAATTCAATACCTTCAGATACGGTTTGTTTTATATCTCCTGAAAAAATATTGAGCTTTTTCTCCCAGATATTATAAATTCCTTTAAAATCATAACCCATTCCAATTGGAAAGCTCATTGGTATTACTTTTAAGCCTAGTTTTTGTTCAACTTCATCTAATAAATCAAAGGCATCTTTCCCTTCACGGTCTAATTTATTGATAAAAACAATTATAGGAATATGGCGCATTCTACAAACTTCAACTAGTTTTTCAGTTTGTTCTTCTACACCTTTTGCAACATCTATAACTACGATAACACTATCAACAGCCGTTAGTGTTCTAAAAGTATCTTCGGCAAAATCTTTATGCCCTGGAGTATCTAAAATATTGATCTTTTTATCTTTGTAATTAAATGCTAAAACCGATGTTGCTACAGAAATACCCCTTTGGCGTTCTATTTCCATGAAATCAGAAGTAGCACCCTTTTTGATCTTATTACTTTTAACTGCTCCAGCTTCTTGAATTGCACCACCAAATAACAGTAATTTTTCTGTTAAGGTTGTTTTACCTGCATCAGGGTGAGAGATAATACCAAATGTTCTTCTACGTTTTATTTCTTCTAAAAAATCCATTAAATCTTTTACTTATTTCGGTGCGCAAAGATACTGTTAATTTGATGATTTGAAAATGTGTGATTAAAGTTAATTTAATTAATCACTTCAACTTTTATAAAAACATCATCTAAAGGCCATTCATCACCTCCGGCTTTGAGATTTGAAATTTTATCAACAGCTGAGAATCCGCTAATAACCTCACCAAAAACGGTATGTTCTCCATCTAAATGATGTGCTCCTTTTTTATTTTGAACGATATAAAACTCAAATGGTGTAGATCTTTTTGTTGGATTGTTTTCCCAATCTCTTGCTGCAGCAATAGCGCCGTATTTGTGTTTATATTCTTTCACAAATTCTGCAGGAATATGATAATTTTGATACTTGTTTCTATATCGCATTGTACTTATATTTTCTGAATTTCCTCCTTGAATGATAAAATCCGGAACTACCCTGTAAAAACAAGTTGTATCAAAATACCCTTCTTTTGAAAGAAATATGAAATTAGCACGATGAAGTGGAGTTTCTCGATATAATTTGATCTTAATATCACCCAAACGTGTTTTTATAATTACCTGAGTTTCAGGATTTTTTTGTTCATATTCTGTTAAATAACTAACAACATTCTTTTCATTAATTGTTATAGGATCTTTAATCTTTTCAGTATTTGAAATGATCTTCTTTTCTACTTTATTCTTTTGGGTATTATTTGAGTTTTCTTTAGTAGATTTTGAACAACCCAATATTAATGAGACAATTAAAAAGGTTATAACTAAATATAGATAGTGGTTTTTTATCATTTTAAAAATTATTATTCGGCAAATATAATCTTTAATAAATTTATTGTTAACAGTTATAAATCAAATTTTGTAATTTTGCTTTATGATAGAAGAACAAGTTATATTGGTCAATAAAAATGACGAACAAATTGGTTTAATGCCAAAAATGGAGGCACATGAGAGAGCTCTTTTACACAGAGCTTTTTCGGTTTTTATCTTTAATGATAAAGGTGAGTTACTATTACAACAAAGAGCTGCCAACAAATATCATTCACCGAGTTTATGGACAAATACTTGTTGCAGTCACCAAAGAAATGGTGAGTCTAATGTGAATGCTGGCAAACGAAGGTTACAAGAAGAGATGGGCTTTAGCTGTGATATCAAAGAAATATTTTCGTTTATTTATAAGGCGCCTTTTGACAATGGTTTGACTGAACATGAATTAGATCATGTGATGATAGGATATTATAACAAAGACCCAAACATCAATAAAGAAGAGGTTGAACATTATAAATGGATGACTTTAGAAAATGTAAAAAATGATATAAAAACACATCCGGAAAGATATACTGAATGGTTTAAGATCATTTTTAAAGAATCTTATGAAATATTAAGGAGTAAGATGTAGAATAATATACTGAGAGAATAAGAATAATTAATGAAAATTTGAGAAATCAGTGACTTTATGAAAGTAACCGTTAATAGAAAAGCTCATTTCAACGCTGCACATCGTTTATATAACTGTGAATGGAGTGATGATAGAAATATTGAAATTTTTGGGAAATGTGCCAATCCAAATTACCATGGGCATAACTATGAACTAATTGTATCCGTTACCGGAAAAATTCATCCTGAAACCGGTTTTGTAATGGATATGAAAGTTTTAAAAAATTTAATCAAAACTGAAATTGAAGAGCAATTCGATCATAAGAATTTGAATGAAGAAGTTGCTGAATTTGCAAAATTAAACCCTACAGCCGAAAATATTTCAGTAGTAATATGGAATAAATTACGTCCTAAAATCAAAACTGAATTAGATTTAACCATTACACTCTATGAAACACCACGAAATTTTGTGAGTTATAGTGGAGAATAAGCGTGACGTTTCTTTACATTTTGATCTAAAACAGTATGCTATTTTATTTCATTTAAATATAATAATCTACAGGTTTTTTTGATTTTTTATTTCACTATTACTATATTGTAAAGAAAATTAAACAGTTAGTTCATGCTCCAACATATTTTTATCGTTTCGGATGGTACAGGTGGAACGGCTCAACAATCAATAAAATCGGCTTTGGTTCAATTTAAAAATATTGAAACCGAAATCCATATAAGAGCTAACGTTAGAACCGAGGAGCAGATTTTAGAGGTTATATCAGAAGCATTTATATATAAAGGCATCATCGTTCATACACTTGTTTCAAGAGAATTAAGACATTTGATCTTACAACAAAGAAGATTACATAGCATTTCTACTATTGACTTGATGGGACCTTTATTGGCACAGCTCTCACACTATTTTGAAAATGCTCCCTCAGAAAAACCCGGAATTTATCATATAATCAATAAAGCTTATTTTCAACGAATTGAAGCAATTGAATTTGCGCTTCGTCATGATGATGGACAGCATGTTGAAGAATTGGATAATGCTGATATTGTATTATTAGGTGTATCAAGAACCTTTAAAACACCTCTAAGTGTTTATATGGCTCATAAAGGATGGAAAGTAGCTAATATACCTATTGTTTTAGGAATTCCCATTCCTAAAATCGTTTACCAATTACCTCCCGAACGTATTTTTTGTTTAACAAATTATCCTAGTAGATTGGCAAAATTAAGACAAGCAAGAGATAAACATTTAGGAGGTTTAACAGGTAATTATTCAAGTTTACCACATGTTCAAAAAGAGATCTATTATGCGCTTAGGATATATGAAAGAAAACCCAAATGGACTATCATTAATGTTATGTATAAACCAATTGAAGAAATATCTTCACATATTCTTATGCATTTAAGAAAGTATTGAAAAAAACCAATTAAGGTCTAAAAAAAAATACTCCGCTACAAAGCGGAGTATTTTATATTTAAAAACTTAATATTTACTATTGAGTTTTAGTTTTATTTTCCAAAATTGTAAGTAACACCAATATTTATCCCAAAAGAAGAATAAGGCACTGTTTGTGACAATTTTTTAGAAATATCAGTATTACTGTTAGGTAATTCATCTACATATTCCGTTTTAATTACATAACCAGGAGGTAAATTATCTATAGAATAAAACCCATCAACAACAGTTGTACCATCAGCTAATTTAACATCAGTATTAAAACTTTGAATTTCAGAATCTTTTCTTTTTACACTAATTCCCATATATTCTGCTTCAGCAAATACACTAAAATTATTTCCAAAATTATAATTATAACCAAATGCTCCTACAAATCCTAAAGGTAAATGTCCGTGATAATCTTCTACATAATTAGTTTCAGTATAACTTCCAACAGGTAATTGTAATCCTGCTGCTTGCTCTGGAGACATAACAGTTTTGTTATAAACAACAGCTTCAGTTTTACCACCTAATTTAAGTAAAGCTCCAAAACGCCCATATAAATGATCGGTAAACTTATATACAATCGATGGTGAAAAACCATATGCTCGAGCACGTGCATCTGCATTTAATTGCATTACAGGTAGATCGACTTTGGTAACTGTTTGATCTGCACCTTGCAAATAAGAAAAACCTAAATCAACACCAAAAGTTTCATTAAAAAAATAACCTACTCTTAATTGATAGTTTGAACCTTCACCATAACTACCATATGAGTTTTCAGTATTAGATGATGTAATTATTTCTCCAAGTTTATGTTCTGCACTACCCAAAGCATATCCAGCACTACCTGAAACATAGAATTGAGCAAAAGACAAATTAGTAATAAATAATGTGATAACAATAAACGTTACTTTTTTCATTTTTTTATATTTAAAAATTAATTTGCAACATTAATCTAATAAAAAAGCATAAAACATGACATTTATCATGTTTTATGCTTTGGTTCTTTTTTAAGGATATTTCAAAATATACAATAGAAAACTATATATTAATAATTTTCTTTATAATACTTTTCTAATTCATTTAAATATTGCTTTTTTAAATTATTATTCAATAATGAATATTGAAATGAGTTCTTAGCTAATTGGTATAAATCATCTTTATTTAGATCTAAAGCCTTCTGAATTTCTATATAATTTTGATTTACTTGTCCTCCAAAATAAGCAGGATCATCAGAATTTACTGTAACTTTTAAACCTAAATCCATCATTTTTTTCAATGGATGGTGTTTAAGATCATCAACAACTTTAAGTGCAGTATTTGAAAGCGGGCAAACTGTAAGTGCCATATCACGATTGATAATCTCTTTCACTAATCCTTGGTCATTTAAAGCATTATTTCCATGATCAATACGCTTTATTTTGAGTATATCCAATGCTTCCCAAACATATTCCGGTGAACCTTCTTCACCTGCATGTGCTAAAGGAATATATCCTGCATTAACAGATGCTTCAAAAACATTTTTAAATTTTGATGGTGGATTTCCTTTTTCAGAAGAATCCAATCCAACAGCACTAATTTTATCTTTAAAAGGCAATGATTGTTCTAAGGTTTTAAAAGCTTCTTTTTCAGATAAGTGTCTTAAATAACTCATAATTAAAAGTGAAGAAACCCCCAAATTGATCTTAGCATCTTCACAAGCTCTTGATATCCCGCTAATTACAGTTTCAAACGCAATTCCTCTGTCGGTATGTGTTTGAGGGTCAAACATAATTTCTGTATGTCTTACATTTTGATTAGCACATTTTTGAAGATAACTATAGGTTAGATCATAAAAATCCTGTTCATTTATTAATACACTAGCGCCTTGATAATAAATATCTAAAAAATCCTGAAGACAAGTAAATTTGTACGCTTTTTCAATTTCTTCAATACTTTCAAAGGGTATATTTATATTATTTCTTTGGGCAATTTCAAACATTAGTGCCGGTTCAAAAGTACCTTCAATATGAAGATGTAATTCGGCTTTGGGTAGATTTTGAATAAATTTTTTCATAAAACAAAGTTAAAAAAGTTGCTTAATATTTGATGTTTTTTTTAAGATTAAAATAAACGATATTTGCAGAAACAAAATGTACTTATGCTTAATTACCCAATTAAATTTCAACCAATTCTCAAAGAAAAAATTTGGGGTGGAGAAAAAATAAAGAATATACTTCATAAAAATTCAAATGCTTCAAATATAGGTGAGAGTTGGGAAATATCCGATGTTGATGGTGATAGATCAATTGTAGCCAATGGCAATTTAAAAGGAAAATCACTTCAAGAATTGATAACTAATTACAAAGCAAAATTTGTAGGAGAGAAGGTTTTTAAACAATTTGGTAATAAATTTCCGCTATTGATAAAATTTATTGATGCTGCTAAACCATTGAGTATTCAACTACACCCAAATGATGAGTTGGCAAAAAAAAGACATGGCTCTTTTGGTAAGACCGAAATGTGGTATGTAATACAAGCTGATAATGATGCTGGATTAATTGTGGGCTTTAAAAATGAAGTTGATAAAAATCAATATTTACAACATCTAGAAAATAAAACCTTAACCGAAATACTAAATATTGATCTGGTTAAAGAAGGTGATGTTTATTTTATACCAACCGGTAGAGTACATGCAATTAGTGCTGGTGTAATGCTGGCAGAAATTCAGCAAACAAGTGACATTACTTATAGAATTTATGATTGGGACAGGCAAGATGATCAAGGAAATTATCGTGAATTACATACTGAATATGCTTTAGACGCTATAGATTTTTCTGTACAAAATGATTATAAGACATCTTATACAAAGAAATTAAATAAGAATATTAATATTGTTGAATGTCAGTATTTTACAACAAATATAATTTCTATTGATAAAGAGTTTAATGTCGATAATTCAGACAAAGATTCTTTTGTTATTTATATGTGTGTTAAAGGAGAAATTGATATTCAATTAAAAAATGGAATGAGCGAAAATTTAAAAATGGGTGAAACAATTTTAATTCCAGCCTCATTAAAAAATTTGAAACTAATACCTTGTGAACATTCAGAGATTTTAGAAATATATATCAAGTAATAAAAATATATAAAATAAGAGTTCACAAATACATTAAATATTTTATTTAAAAATTTTTAGATGTGTTTACGCTAATAACTTTCACGATAAATAATTATATTTGACAATAATAAAAAATAAATAATATGCCCGGATTTGAATTATTTGGTGATGCCGAAAAAAAAGAGGTCAATGATGTATTAGAAAACGGCGTTTTAATGCGCTATGGTTTTGATGGCATGCGAAATGGTCATTGGAAAGCTAAAGAATTAGAACAAGAATTACAAAAAAAATTAAACGTAAAGCATGCGCAATTAACCACCAGTGGCACAACTGCTTTAAATGTTGCATTGGCTGTTTTAGGAGTAGGAGCAGGCGATGAAGTGATTATGCCTACTTTCACATTTGTAGCAAGTTTTGAATCTATTTTAAATGCAGGAGCTACACCTATACTTGTTGAAATTGATGATACTTTAACACTAGATCCAAAAGCTGTTGAAGCTGCAATCACACCCAAAACCAAAGTCATTATGCCGGTACATATGTGCGGATCAATGGCTGATTTAGATGCATTAAAAGCAATTTGTGATAAACATAATATTTTTTTGTTAGAAGATGCTTGTCAGGCTTATGCCGGAACATATAAAGGAAAAGCATTAGGAACAATAGGGAATATTGGATGCTACTCTTTTGATTATGTTAAAACCATAACTTGTGGTGAAGGTGGTGCCTTAGTAATGAATGACAGCACTTTAGCAAAACATGCCGATCAATATACTGATCATGGTCATGATCACATTGGAAATGACAGAGGTGCCGAAACGCATCAGTTCATTGGATATAACTATCGAATTTCTGAACTCAATGCTGCTGTAGGTTTAGCACAAATTAGAAGAACCGATGAATTTATTAATACTCAAAGAAATAATAAAAAAATTCTAAAAGATGCTTTGCGCTCAATACCTGAAGTTACTTTTAGGAGGATTCCTGATGAAGAAGGTGATTCTGCAACATTTTTATCCTTTTTTATGCCTACTGCAGATCTAAGTCAGAAAGTTGTTGAAGCTTTTAAAGAATTTGGAATTGATGCCTATTGGAATTATTATGACAACAATTGGCATTATGTTAGAAAATGGGAGCATTTTAAAGAGATGAAATCTTTATTCCCAATTTCGGATCATATCAAGAATGGAATGCAAAATTTAACAACTCTTGAATTTCCTCAATCGGATGATTTTATTTCAAGAAATATTTCATGTTTAATAAAATTATCATGGTCAGAAAATGAAGTTATAGAAAGAGCAGCAAAAATGGTTAAAGCAATAAAATCAGTCTTATAATGAAAGTTATTGCAATGATACCGGCACGTTACGGGGCAACTAGATTTCCGGGTAAATTAATTGCCGATCTTGGCGGAAAACCTGTGATTGTTCGCACCTATGAATCAACAGTAGCTACCAAATTATTTGATGCTGTTTATGTTGTAACCGATAGTGAAATAATAAAGAATCTTATTGAAAAATATGGTGGTAACGCCATCATGAGTCTTAAAGAACATGAATGTGGTACAGATAGGATTGCCGAAGCTGTAGAGCACTTAGATGTTGATATTGTAGTAAACGTACAAGGTGATGAGCCATTTGTAAAAAAAGAACCATTACAAAAAGTTATTGAAGTTTTTAATGGCAAAGATGCCAACCAAATAGATTTGGCTTCTTTAATGCAAGAAATGAAGGATTGGAAAGATATTACCGACCCCAATTTTGTAAAAGTGATCGTTGATAAAAATAATTATGCTTTGTATTTTTCGCGTTCACCAATTCCTTATCCAAGAGATAAAGATGCAGGAGCCAGGTATTTTGAACACATTGGTGTCTATGCATTTAGAAAACAAGCCATTTTAGATTTTTATAATTTACCTATGCAATCATTAGAAGCAACCGAAAAAATTGAGTGTATCAGGTTCTTAGAATATGGTAAGAATATAAAAATGGTAGAAACTGATTATATGGGGATTGAAATTGATACTCCTGAAGATCTAAAAAAAGCAGAAAAATTTTTTAATAAATAAAAACTAAGCGTATGAGTTTTAGAAACTTTCCCATGGTTCCTCGTGTGGTTTTTGGTAGAGGAAGTTTTAATCAATTGAGCGAAATTATTGAACCTAAACGTATCAATATAAATTCCCCTTTTATCTTTATTGTTGACGATGTGTTTAAAGGAAACAATTGGATAATCAACAGAATTCCCCTAAAGAATAATGATAAGATAATTTATCTTAGCGCAGATGATGAACCTAAAACAAAATATGTAGATCAGTTTAGAGATGATATTGTTTCAGATTTTGATGAAATTCCTTCAGGAATAATTGGAATAGGAGGTGGTACCATGTTAGATTATGCCAAAGCAATCGCATTGATGTTGACAAATCCCGGATCATCTGCCGATTATCAAGGTTGGGATCTGATTAACAATCCCGGTGTTTACCATGTTGGAATTCCAACATTATCCGGGACAGGAGCTGAAGTTTCAAGAACTACAGTTTTAACCGGTCCTGAAAAGAAATTAGGTTTGAATTCTGATCATACAACTTTTGATCAAGTAATTTTAGACCCTGAACTAACCAAAGATGTTCCTGATAATCAATGGTTCTATACAGGTATGGATTGTTATATTCATTGTATTGAATCCTTAACAGGGACCTATTTAAATGCCTTTTCAGAAAGCTATGGTGAAAAATCATTAGATCTTTGTAGAGAAGTATTTTTAGAAAAAGATATTCGCGATGAAGATTCACAAGATAAATTAATGATGGCCTCATGGCACGGAGGCATGAGTATTGCCTACTCTCAAGTTGGGGTTGCACACGCCATGAGTTATGGTTTATCTTACCTCTTAGGAACAAAACATGGTATTGGCAATTGTATAGTTTTTAATCAATTAAATGAGTTTTATCCTCAGGGAGTTTTAGAATTCAAACAAATGATTGATAAACACAATATTGATATACCACAAGGTATTTGCAAAAACTTAACGAATGAACAATTTAACATTATGATCGATGTTGCTTTAGGCTTAGTTCCACTTTGGGAAAATGCTTTGGGTAAAGATTGGGAAAAAATAATAACAAGAGAAAAATTACGCTCATTGTATGAGTTGATGTAAGTAGTTAAAAAATATTGTACAATATCTTACTTATTTAATTAAATTTGCAAAAAAATTATAATAATGGCAAGTATAAAAGATTTAAAGAAGAATATCAATTTTGTTTTGTCTGATGTAATCGAAGAATGTTATGTTAGTCAACTTTCAGGTGATACAAAAAACAATGCTAAAATTGAAAAAATTATTGATGAAGCAATTTCAACTTTTGATGAATTGATCGTTAAGGTCAATGAAAAAAATGTTGAAAATAAAGCTAAACATTTCAAATCCATAAATGCTGATCTAGAATCAAAAGCTCATAAATTATTAGTTAAATTAGAAAAACTAAATGTATAAAATTGTTTAAAATTTTGTATATTTAACATGTGAAAATAAATGGCTTAATTTTTGTAATATCCATTGCAAATTTACGTTCTAATTACATAACTAATTTTTTATTATATTTTTATGGCAAGAGCAATATTTGAATACACCAAAACTGTTCTTAAAAAAGTAAGTTTTGATGCTGAGTTATTTTTAAAGGAACTCGAAAAAGCATTGAATCGCCTTTTGCCTTTTGAAATTGAAGAACTTGGTATTTGGTTAATGAAATTTACTGCAGATAAACCTGAACTTTCGATCAGTTTAACTGTAGTAGAAAATAAAAAGGGGTTATTTTAGCTCCTTTTTTTTTGTAAAGGACTAATAATTTTTACATCACTAAAAGCAATAGCTCCTCGTACTATTCCATCAATATTCTTTTTTAAAGCCTCAATGAGTTGCATTTTTAATTGTGACTTGTGATAGATTAAACTTACTTCTCTCGCCGGAACAGTACTATTAAATTGCTTTAAATGTATTTTATCATCTTCTGAAAGATCTAATGTGTTTAAATAGGGTAGAAGTGTCATACCCAATCCTTCTTTTGAAAGCTTTACCAAGGTATCAAAACTACCACTCTCCAAATGAAAATGCTTTTTGTTTTCAGATTTTACAGAATTACATAAATTTATAATATTATCTTTAAAACAATGCCCATCCTCTAATAATAAAATATCATCAATATCTAATTCATCTTCACTTATTGTATCATTATTAAATAATCGATGATCTTTTGAAACGAAACCCACAAAAGGCTCATAATACAAAACTTTCTCAATTATTATTGGATTCTCTAATGGAGTAGCTGCAATTCCGGCATCTAAATGACCATCACTTAATTTTTTAATAATCTCTTCGGTTGTTAGTTCTTCTATGAGTAAATGAACTTTTGGGTATTTTTTTAAAAATGATTTTAAAAACAATGGCAATAAAGTTGACATAATTGTTGGTATTATCCCTAACTTAAATTCACCTCCAATATATCCTTTTTGCTGATCTACAATATCAGAAATTCTATTACTTTCACTAACAATTAACTTAGCCTGTTCAATTATTTGCTCACCAATTATAGTCAGTTCAATTGGTTTCTTTTTTCTGTTAAAAATAACAACACCCAATTCATCTTCTAATTTTTGAATCTGCATACTTAACGTAGGTTGCGTAACAAAACTACTTTCTGCTGCTAAGGTGAAATTCTTATATTCGGCAACTGCCAAAAGATATTTTAATTGTGTTATTGTCATCAGTATAAATATTTTCGATAAAGATATTAAAACAATCAATGTAATTTATAAAAAACAAGAAGATTATGTCTTAAATTTGATATTTATTTAAAATAACAATTAATTATGAGTACCCTTGACCTTGTAGGTCTATTTTAAATATTTTAGTATATTTAGAAACTTTATGACTAAAATTATTTCAATAACAATATCACTTTTAATATTAATTCAAAGTATTAATATCAATTTACATGATTTTATACAATTTGATGAATTAATTGAACATGCAAAGTTCCACCAAAATAAATATGGTGATAATTTTATTGAATTTTTTTCTAAACATTATGGAGATCAAATAAACTCTCATAGTGGAAATCATCAGGATGAAAAAAATGAACATGAACAACTCCCTTTTCATAAAGATTGTGATTCTCATATTTCAACTACATTTGTAATAAGCAATATTAAGTTCACCATTAAAGAAACGAAACAAGTAAAATATTTATCTTCAAATTTCTTCTACTTAGAATCTTTTTCCTCATTTGAACAAGTAAAAGTATTTCAACCTCCGAAACAGGTATAATTTATTAATATTAAAATATATATTTAATACATTTACTTATTGCTAATTATATAAATTAACTTAAATATTAACATTAAGTAAATATGATGATATAATCAAATTATATTTCACAAAATTATGCTTTCAAAAATTATAAAATTCAGCCTTAAAAATAAACTGATTATTTTTTTATTTACTGCTTTTGTCATTGGTTTTGGTATCTATTCACTAACTCAAATTCCGATTGGTGCAGTACCTGATATCACTAATAATCAAGTTCAAGTAATTACAACTTCAAAAAACCTTTCAACACAGGATATAGAACAATTTATAACTTATCCAATCGAACTGGAAATGGCAAATCTACCCGGAGTAGTAGAAATTAGATCTATTTCAAAATTTGGTCTATCGGTTGTTACCATAGTCTTTGAAGATAATATGGGAACATATTTACCAAGACAATTGATCTCTGAAAAAATTAAATCAGCAACTGAAAAAATACCCGAAGGTTTTGGAGTACCTGAAATGGGACCTATTACAACAGGTTTAGGTGAAATATATCAATATATTCTCGATACAAAACCTGAATATAATAATAAATATTCTGCCACAGAATTAAGAACAATACAGGATTGGATCGTTAAACGTCAACTTTCCGGAATACCGGGCGTAGTTGAAGTTAATACCTGGGGCGGTTATTTAAAACAATATGAAGTTGCTATAAATACAAAAAAATTAAATGCAATGAATATATCAACCATTGATGTTTACAATGCTTTAGAAAAAAATAATAGTGTTGCAGGTGGTGGATATATTGAGAAATTGAATAAAGCATATTTTATAAGAGGTGAAGGCTTAGTTGAATCTGTTGAGGATATTGAAAATATTAAAGTAAAAAATGTAAATGGTTTTCCAATTTATATAAAAGATGTTGCTAAAGTTGGTTTTGGTAAAGCAACCCGTTTTGGTGCAATTACAGGAAATGGTGAAGGAGAAAAAGTTTTAGGTCAGGTAATGATGTTAAAAGATGGTAATTCTAAAAAAGTAATTGAAGCCGTTAAAGAACGTGTAGCTTCTGTTTCTAAAACGCTTCCTGAAGGTATTTATATCAATCCTTTTTTAGAAAGAAGTGAATTGATTGGAAAAACAACACACACAGTTATTGAAAACTTACTTTTAGGCTGTTTGATCGTTATATTTATTGTAGTGATCATATTAGGAAACATGCGTTCAGGATTGGTTATTGCTTCTGTAATACCGTTAACGCTACTTTTTGCATTATCACTTATGTATCTAACCGGTGTTGATGCAAATCTAATGAGTTTGGGAGCCATTGATTTCGGAATTATTATTGATGGTTCTGTTATTATTGTAGAATTCATATCATTTCAAATTACTTCAAAAAGAAAAGAGTTATTGCAACTCGATCCTAATGAAAAACAAGATGCTATTGATGAAATTACTTATAATAGCTCTTCAAAGATGATGAATTCTGCTGTATTTGGGCAGCTCATTATTTTAATTGTTTTTATCCCTATTTTATCATTAACAGGTGTAGAAGGAAAAATGTTTAAACCCATGGCTTTAACTTTTAGTTTTGCTTTGATCGGAGCCATGATCTTTGGTTTCACATACGTACCTGTTATGTCGTCAATTTTTTTAAAACCAACAAAAATTTCTGATAAAAATATCTCTATAAGAATAATGAATATTCTAAATAAAGCATATGAACCTACAATATACTGGGCTCTAAAAAGTAAAAAATTAGTTTTAGGAATAGCGGCTGCTCTATTGATTTTCTCAATATATCTCTTTACTACTATGGGAGGTGAATTTGTGCCAACACTTGATGAAGGAGATTTTGTTATCCAACCCGTATTAAAAACTGGTACTTCACTAAGCAAAACAATTGAAACAACAACAAAGATTGAAAAAATATTATTAAAAGAATTTCCTGAAGTTGATCAAGTGGTAAGTCGTATTGGAGCTGCAGAAATACCTACAGATCCAATGTCTATGGAAGAAAGTGATGTCATCATAAAATTAAAACCAAAAAGTGAATGGGTTTCTGCAAAGAGCAAAGATGAATTGGCTGATAAATTTAAAGAAGCATTGGCTATTATTCCTAATATGGAGGTTGAATTTACACAACCAATAGAAATGCGATTTAATGAGCTTATAACTGGTGTAAGAGCTGATATCGCTATTAAAATTTTTGGTGAAGATCTTGAAATTCTCAGCAATAAAGCAAACGAAATAAAAAGATCAATTGAAAAAATTGAGGGTGCATCTGATATTTCAGTTGAAAAAATTTCCGGTTTACCCCAAATGACCGTAGTTTATGATAGAAAAAAAGTAGCACGATATGGATTGGATATTAAAGATATTAATAATATGTTATCAATGGGATTTTCAGGTGCTATTGTAGGTGATGTAATTGAAGGAGAAAAACGCTTTGATCTTGTTATTCGTTTAGATGAGAACAACAGGTCTGATATTTCAAGTTTAAAAGATCTTTATATAGATTCTCCTTCTGGTTTAAAAATCCCCTTACATGAGTTAGCAACAGTTACTTATACTAAAGGTCCTGCAAAAATATCAAGAGATGACACAAAACGCAGGATTGTTATTGGTGTTAATGTGAGAAATAGAGATTTAAAATCAGTTGTTGAAGATGTACAAGAAAATATTGAATCAAAAATAGAGCTTCCTATCGGTTATCATATAACTTATGGTGGCCAATTTGAAAATTTACAAAGGGCTAAAGCGCGTTTAAATGTAGCTGTACCAATTGCCTTGGTACTTATATTCTTATTGTTATATTTTGCATTTGGTTCTGCTAGTGAAGCTTTGATGATCTATTCAGCAATTCCACTATCGGCAGTTGGTGGTGTACTTTTATTGTGGATGAGAGATCTGCCTTTTAGTATTTCTGCCGGAGTAGGTTTTATAGCTTTATTTGGAATTGCCGTTTTAAACGGAATCGTATTAATTGAACATTTTAAAGAACTAAAACACGATGGAATGGATGATATAAATGAAAGAATTATTAAAGGAACTAAAGAAAGACTTCGCCCTGTAATTCTTACAGCTGCTGCAGCTGCATTAGGATTTTTACCAATGGCGATCTCTACAAATGCAGGGGCAGAGGTACAACGTCCTTTAGCAACGGTAGTTATTGGCGGATTAATAACATCAACACTTTTAACTATGCTCGTTTTACCGGTTTTATATTCCATCTTTGATAAAAAGGCGGAAAGAAAAAAAATTAAAAAACGCAATATTAAATTAATAGGGCTTTTAGCGCTATTTATAAGTTTTTCTTTTCAAAGTAATGCCCAAAAAAAGGAACAGCTACAATTGAATGAGATCTATAATTTGGCAATAGAAAATAATGCCGGTTTAAAAGCAGCTACATTAAAAGTTGATGAGGCAGATGCACTTGTTTCAAATGCATTCAACTTTGATAAAACCGAAATCTATTATAATTATGATGAAAATAACCTTGCTTTTAATAATGAACCTTTAAAAATATTTGGAATTCAGCAGGATTTTTTATTTCCAACAATTTACTTTTCAGGGAAAAAATTAAACAATGCAAATTTAAATCTGGAAACAAGCTCATATGAAATTAAAAAGAAAGCTTTAAAAAAAGAGCTTACTTCATCCTACTATCAAATTCAATATGAATACGAAAAAGAAAATGTTTACAAAAAATTAGATAGCTTATACAATACTTTTGCTCATGCCGCAACACGAAGGTTTGAGACCGGTGAGACCAATTACTTAGAAAAGATTACAGCACAAGCTAAACAAAAGCAACTTCAAATGTTTTATAAGCAATCAAAAGAAGATGTAGCTTCAGCAATAGTTAATTTAAATAAAATAGTACAAAGTGATAACGATATAATTATTGATCCTATAGCATTATATAAACTTGAATTACAAACTGTTTTAATAAATGATAGTCCTGAAATTACTTATTATGAAAATAAAAAATCACTTTTTAAAGCAAAGAATAATTTTGAAAAACAGCAATTGCTACCCGATATAAGCCTTAATTATTTTCAGGGCACAAATTCAAACTTAAATTACAATTTAACCGGGTACCAAATAGGATTAAAGATTCCGATTCTTTTCAGTGGAAATGCTTCCAAAATAAAAGCATCAAAAATTGCACAAGAAATTATAGCGCAACAAACTGAAGATTATAAACTACAATTAGATGCAAAACAAAGTAAATTATATTCACAATTAAAAAAATATGATGAAGCCCTTGTTTACTATGAAGAAGAAGGGAAAATGCTTTCCAAAGAAATTTTTAAAACTGCTAATTTTAGCTATAAAAATGGCGAAATTGACTTTTTTCAATATATCCTTAGTTTAGAGAATGCATTTGAAATTATATTGATCTATCTAGATAACTTGAATTTATACAATCAAACAATTATTGAATTAAATTATTTAACCTTATAAATACATTGAGATGAACAGTTCTATTAAATATATTATATCATTTTTCATCATTTTTTTGATTTTAAGTTGTGGAGAATCTGATAAGAAATCAGAAACAAAAGAAAATAATTCTGCAAATCAAACAGAAATTTCAATTAATGATAATAAAATTATCATTTCTAAAGATCAATTTAAAAGTGAAAATATGAGTTTGATTAATTTACAAAAATACACATTCGCAACGACTATTAAAACTACGGGAATGATTGATGTTCCGCCAAAAAACAAGGTATCAATAAGCGCTTACGCAGGAGGATATATAAAGAACTCTCCTTTATTAATTGGTGATAAAGTTAAAAAAGGTCAGGCTCTGGTTACAATTGAAAACCTTGAATTTGTAGAATTACAACAAGAGTATTTAGAAGTATTAGAACAATTAAATTATTTGGAAAATGAATATGAACGTCAAAAGGAATTATTTAATGAAAAAATAGCTTCTAAAAAAAGTTTTTTAAAGGCAGAGAGTGAATATAAAAAAACCAAAGCCATGTTCAATGGTATTCATAAAAAATTACAAATGTTAAATATAAATCCTGCATCAGTTAAAAAAGGAAATATTTCATCAGTTACAACTATTTATTCGCCTGTAAATGGAAATGTTACTGATATAAAAGTTAGTACCGGTACATTTGTGTCACCAGCTGATATGATCATGGAAATTATTAATACAGAGCATATGCATTTAGAATTAAAGGTTTTTGAAAAAGATATTTTAAAGATAAAAAAGAATCAAAAAGTAATTTTTAGAATCCCTGAATCTTCAAATGAAAGTTATCAGGGTGAAATTCATATCATTGGTAAATCCATTAATGAAGATAGAACAATACAGGTTCATGCTCATTTAGATGAAAATCTTAATCATAATTTCATTGTTGGAATGTTTGTTGACGCAGAAATTATTATTGATGGTATTTTAGCCAATGCTTTAATTGAAGAAGCAGTCATTGAAGCAGATAATAGATATTATGTTTTTATTTTAGAATCAGATGATGCCGAAAATTATTACTTCAGTAAAAAAAATATTTCAATTGGCAATATAAGTAATGGTTTTATACAAATATTAGACAGCTTAAAAAATACTGATAAGTACCTATTAGGTGCCTATAATTTAATTTCAGAAGAAGATTGATTTTTAAAACTCAAATTATTTGGTAATTCGAATATTTCAAGATTAAAATAAGGAACAGATGCTATTAAATGGTCAAATATTTCAGCCATGATATATTCATAATTCTGCCAACGCTTATCACTGCTAAAAGCATATATTTCAATTGGAATTCCTTGTGTTGTAGGCTCCAATTGCCTAGTCATTACCATCATCTCTTTATTGATGGCCGAATGGTTTTCAATAAAGGTTTCCACATACTTTCTAAAAACACCAATATTGGTTAAATTTCTTCCATTAATAAGTAAATCTTTATTGATGTTGTTTTGATCATTAAATTTTTTAATATTTTTTTGACTCACTTCTAAATAAGATGTTATCAATTGAATATTTTTTAATTTATCTACTTCATTTTCTGATAAATACTTAATACTATTTAATTCAATTATTAAAGCACGTTTAATACGTCTGCCACCTGACTTTTCCATCCCACGCCAATTTTTAAATGAATCAGAGATCAAAGCATAAGTGGGTATTGTAGTAATGGTCTTATCAAAGTTTTGCACTTTAACTGTTGCTAAATTAATTTCAATCACATTTCCATCTGCGCCATATTTATCAAAAGTAATCCAATCATTAATTCTAACCATATCATTGATGGTAACTTGAATACTTGCTACAAAACCTAAAATAGTATCTTTAAAAACTAATATTAAAACTGCAGAAGCAGCACCCATAGCAGTAAAAAATTTCCAAATAGAAATATTAGTGACTATAGCAAAAATTGATAGTATTCCACCTACCCAAATAAAGATCATCAATACTTGAATATAGCTATCTATTGGTTTGTCTTTAAATCTGTTTAATGTTTTTAAATAATCTCTTATTGAATTGAACAGACTTTTTACAACCCTAAGAATTAATAGAATAAAGATAATTCTTATTGCTTTATTTAAAATATTTTCAATAAAATCAAAATCAGTAAAAACAATGGGTATGATTTCTATAGTTAAGTATAAAGGAATAATATGTGCCAGTTTTCTTATCGCTCTATTTTGTATCAATATATCATCAAAATTTGTTTTTGATTTTCTAGCGAATTGACCAAAAGAACTGATCAATATTTTTTTTATAACATAATCAATCGTATAAATTACAATTATAGATATTAATAATAAAGCAAACATATTTAAATACTTTGCCAGTGACTCTGATAAACCCAATGTAATAAGGTAATCAAAAAATAAATGAGATATATTTTCCATGAATTGATAATTTAAGCAAAAATACTACGATTCATATAAATATTCAATATTATTTTTGTTTCATTTTAGTCTTAAAAAATATAAAAGTGTAATACTCTAATTTATCATAATTTTATTTATAAAATATTGTAACATTTTTGTAATTTGGCTGTCAAATATAAAAACCTAATCAATTAAAAAAAATTATGAAAAACTTAAAATTATTATTATTCGCTTTAGTCATTGGCTTTTCTTTTACTTTAAATGCTCAAACCGCAAATGAAATTATTGCAAATTACTTTGAAAATACCGGAGGTATTGACAATTGGAATAAATTAAATGGTATAAAAATGTATGCTAAAATTAATCAAAACGGCATGGAAATTCCTCTAGAGATCACACAGTTAAAAGGAGGTAAACAAATGACCGTTATCAATTTTCAAGGAAAAGAGATCAAGCAAGGTGTTTTTGACGGAGAAACTTTATGGGGTATAAATTTTATGACTCAAAAAGCCGAAAAAAATGACAAGGAAACGACAGATAATATGAAATTGGAAAAAAATGATTTTCCTGATCCTTTTTTAAATTATAAAGCAAATAATTATACCGTTGAATTGTTAGGTAAAGAAACTATTGATGGGGCTGAAACTTTTAAGATAAAACTTGTAAAAGAGCCCGTAACTATTGATGGTAAAGAAGAAGAAAATATTTCTTATTACTACTTTGATACCGAAAATTTTGTACCCATTGTTGTACATAGCGAAATTAGATCAGGACAATTTAAAGGACAAGTTTCTGAAGGAAAAATGAGTGATTATCAAGAAGTTGATGGTATATATTTTCCTTTTTCCTTATCACAAGGCCTTAAAGGCCAACAAGGTCAACCCATAACTATTGATAAAATTGAACTTAATCCAACTGTGGATGATTCAGCTTTTGTTTTTCCGGAAGAGACCGAAACTGCAACTCCTGCTGAAGACAATAATAAATAAAATTCTTTATATATTAAATCCCCAATATTATTTTGGGGATTTTTTTTTCTATCTTTTAAACTTCTGAAAAATGAAAAATTTACTTTTCTCAATGCTTTGGAGTATCTTGATACTTCCGGCATGTGCTAACGCACAAACTACTGACACTCTAAAAGTAAAAGATCTATTTGGAGATCTTAAAGCTAGGCATATCGGACCTGCTCTAATGAGTGGAAGGATTAATGATATGGAAACACATCCAACAAATCCCAGAATAATTTATACAGGAACAGCCGGGGGTGGTGTATGGAAATCAAACGATAGCGGTACAACATTTAATTCAATTTTTGATGAATATTGTCAATCTATTGGTGCTGTTGCTATTGATCCAAATGATCCTGATAAAGTAATTTATGTAGGTACCGGAGAAACATGGACCCGAAATAGCGTATCATATGGTGATGGTTTATATAAAACAACTGATGGAGGTTCAACATGGAATAAAATCGGATTTGAAAAATCAGAACGAATTGCCAATATCATTATTAATCCTAAGAATTCTAAAGAAATTTATCTTGCTGTTTTAGGAGCCTTATGGTCTGATAGCGAAGAAAGAGGTGTTTTTAAAACAACAGATGGTGGTCTAAACTGGGAAAAAGTATTGTATATAAATCCAAAAACCGGATGTGCTGACCTGACAATAGATCCTACAGACCCAAATATTTTATATGCTTCTATGTGGGAATTTAGGCGTACTGGCTGGTCATTTGAATCAGGAGGAGAAAACAGTGCTTTATATAAATCTGTTGATGCCGGTAAAACTTGGAATAAGATCCACAATGGTTTTCCAAAAGGAAAATTAGGACGATTGGCAATAGCGGTAGCACCATCAAATCCAAAGATACTATATACAGTTATTGAAGCTGAAGAAGATAATCGAAAAGGACTTTATCGCAGTGATGATGCCGGAAAAAACTGGAAACAATTGAATAATGATTTTGGTATTACAGTTCGTCCATTTTATTTTTCACGAATTGTTGTTGATCCTAAGAATCCTGATGTTATTGTAAAAGGAGGTTTGAGCGGATCAATTTCAAGAGATGGTGGAAAAACATTTAAAAACTTAGGCAATATGCATAGTGATATTCATGATATTGTTTTTGCGATCAATGATTCTGACATACTTTATGCTGGTACTGATGGAGGAGTATATCGTTCATGGAATGGAGGAACAACTATGGAAATTGTAGAAAACCTTCCGCTTTCTCAATTCTATCATGTTAGTGTTGACAATGAAGAACCTTATAATGTTTATGGAGGTTTACAAGATAATGGTTCTTGGTACGGTCCCTCAAGATCATCTGGAGGAATTAGAGCAAAAGACTGGAAATCAATAGGAGGGGGAGATGGTTTTAGAGTATATAGGCATCCAACAAAAAGTATTATTTATTCAGAAATGCAAGGAGCCGGAAATGTTTGGCGCTATAATATTGATAAAAAATTAATCAAAACTATTCAACCATTACCTAAAAAAGGTGATCCAAAATTGCGTTTTAATTGGAATGCACCAATAGCAATTAGTAATTTCAAACCTGATAGAATTTATATTGGCAGTCAGTTTCTTCACAAATCAGAAGATATGGGAGATACCTGGAAAATTATTTCTCCTGATCTAAGCACAAATGATGAAACAAAACAAGATCAAGAAAGCTCTGGTGGTCTTTCAATGGATAATTCAGGTGCTGAAAATCATACAACAATTTTTACCATTGCTGAATCTCCATTAGATGAAAACATTATTTGGGTGGGTACTGATGATGGCAATGTACAAATTACAACTAATGGTGGTAAGGATTGGGAAAATACTTCAATGGATATTCCCGGTTTACCTAAAAATACATGGGTTTATCATATTGAAGCAAGTTCACATGATAAAGCAACAGCCTATGCTGTTTTTGAGGGGCATACCACAGGTGATATGAAACCTTATACTTATAAAACAACAAATTACGGTAAAACATGGACCAATATTATTACTGAAGAAGTTGTTGGCTTTGTTAGAAATATTCAAGAAGATTACGTGAATCCTAACTTATTATTCTTAGGTACTGAATTTGGATTATATATTACTTTAGACGGTGGTAATAGCTGGAGCAAATTTACCAATAATATGCCATCAGCAGCCGTTCATTTTATCGATCTGCAAAAGAAAACCAATGATCTGGTAATGGGTACTCATGGTAGAGGGATCATAATTATTGACGATATTTCTCCCTTACGGGAAATTAATCCGGAAATGATGACTAAGAAAGTTCATTTCTTAAATTCTAAACCTACTGTTATGGTTGATCAAGGTGGGTTTTCAGGTAATTTTGGAAGTGAAACTCAATTTGTAGGGTCTAATTCATCAACAGCAGCCCAAATAAAATATTTCCTTCCTAAACGTCATACTTTTGGTAAAATGACATTAGAGATTCAAGATATGGATGGCAATAAGATAACAACATTAAGTCCTGGAAAAACAAAGGGAATCAATATTGTAAATTGGCGCTATTCAATTAAACAGCCAAAAGTAGCAAAAGGGAAAACTTTTAGTTTTGGTGGTTTTACATCACCTAGAGTAAAAGCAGGAAAATATAAAGCTGTTCTTACTAAAGGTAAAGAAACCTACGAACATGAATTTGAAGTTATTTATGATAAGCGTACCGGTCTATCTGAAAGTGATAGAAAGCTGAAGTATAATACTACCATGGAAATGTATGATATGACGCAAGAATTGGCTTATATGGTATATGAATTAGATGCTATTTATGAAGAAGTCAAAGATGATAACAAAAAATTAGCCTTAAAATTTGAAGCCCTTAAAGAAACATTGGTGATCACTACAGGCGATAATTATGTAGGTTCTGCTGATCCTCAATTAAGAGAAAAAATGGCAGACCTTTATAGTAAAATTGCCGGAAGTTACGATAAACCTTCTAATGCTGAATTGGATAATTTAACTCTTATCAAAGATGATTTTGATACAGCTAAAAAAGAATTTGAAAAACTTAAAAAGAAAGCCAAAGTAAATGACCTGGAATTAAAAACCTTCGAAGAATTTATTAATGAATAAAAGCTTTAAAATAAGGAAATATTCCGGTGATCTGGTAGATTTTGATGTTGATAAATTAATCCGTTCATTAAAAAATGCCAAAGCTGATGATGCTTTAATTGAAAAAATAGTTGCCGAAGTACAAAACCAGCTTTATGATGGAATCACAACCAAGAAGATCTATCAAATGGCATATAAAATTCTTAAAAGCAAAAAAACTATTTGTGCTTCAAGATATAAATTGAAAAAAGCAATTATGGAGCTTGGTCCTTCAGGATTTCCATTTGAAAAATTTGTAAGTAAGATCTTGAATAATGAAGGTTTTAAAACTGAAGTTGGTGTTTTTGTTCAAGGCTATTGCGTTCAACATGAAGTAGATGTTGTTGCCAAAAATGACACACATCATTATATGGTTGAATGCAAATATCACAATAGTCAAGGAAGAGTGAATAGTGTTAAAATTCCGTTGTACATCCAATCCAGGTTTTTAGATATTGATAAGCAATGTAAGATCAAAGAAGGAGATAATTCAAAATTTCATCAGGGTTGGATCTACACAAATACTCGTTTTACTAGTGATGCGATTAATTATGCAAAGTGTGCTGGTTTAAAATTGGTGAGCTGGGATTATCCTTTAAATAAAAGTCTTAAAGATATTATTAATAAATATGGATTGTTTCCAATTACTTCAATGGCTACTTTAACAAAAAAAGAAAAAGCCAAGCTATTGGAAAAAGGAATTGTACTCTGTAAAGATCTATGTAATAATCCTGATATTATTAATGAAGTTATTTTTGACAGATCAAAATATAAAAAGATAAAAGAAGATTTAGAGAATTTATGTGAGACAATGTAAATTTCAATAAATCAACCATATTGTCAGCTCATAATATACAAGTAACTTGTAAGAAGATTCATCAGATGACTAAAAAGAGTCATCTGATGATCTTTTAATGAAGCCCTGATTATTATTTATTCTTTTCTTCAATCCATTTTGATAAGTACTTGGTACTTTGTAAAGTATGATGCATTAACATTGCACCTATAAAATTATGATTTCTATGGTTTTCAATAGTTTTTTGAATTGAATGTATTGTGCTTAACAAAAGATTTTGGTATTTTTCTTTCGGAAAACAATGATTGATAATGGCAATACCATTCTGTTGAGCTTCAAACCATAGCTCTTTATTTTGATAGATTTCTATGGCTCTATTTGCAAATTCAACAGGATCATCTGTAATAAATCCATTCCAAGCCATTTGATCGTGCATAGCTTCGGCTCCAATACTTGTTGTAATACTGGGTGTTCCGTATTGCATTGCTTCGATCAATTTTCCTTTGAGTCCTGCACCAAATTGTAAAGGCGCTAAACAAACCCTTGATCTAGTAAATACTTCTTGTATACTATTAGCCCGTCCTTTTATTATAAAGCCTTCTTTAACATTGTTTAATTGTAATACTTTTTCGGTAGCATAAGCCCCGTAAAGATGTAATTCAGCCTTAGGTAGTTTACAGCGAATCAGTGGCCAAATAGTATTTTTTAAATAGTTAACTGTTTTCCAATTGGGTTCATGTTTAAAATTACCAATGGTCATAAAATTTTTGCGTTCATTAAAAGTAGGGTAGGATTCAATTGTTTCATTTTTTAAGGTATCCAATAAAAATGGTAAATAAATCAAAAGTGAACTATCAATTTTAAAAGTATTTACCAAAAGTTCATATTCATACTTTGAAATAATTAAAGATAGATCACAACGATAAATACTGGCAACTTCTCGTTTGGTAATTGTATTTATCAAATAATCTAAACTAACCTTTTTTTGATCTTTAAACGCCTGAAACCTGGCATTTCTTAAAAAATGTAAGTCTTCAGTGTCAAGAATTCGCATTGCCTTAGGACAAGTTTCTGAAACTCTCCATCCAAATTGTTCTTCTGTCAAAAAACGATCAAATAATACGATATCAGGATTGATCTCATTTAATAATTGATCAAAACCAGAATCATTTAACTCAATATCATAAGTTTGAATATTTAGATCTTCTAATGGGAAAGAATTTTCATTTTTAGCAGCTGTACTAACAAAAGTTATCTTATAATTATTTTCCTGAAAACTATTGATCAATTGCATCATTCTGCTTCCGGCAGCTGTAGAATTAGGCTCCGGCCAAACAAAACCAATAATTAATAATTCTTTTTTCATTTTTTTATAGCGTTAAGATCTATAATTCTTATCTAAAACCCTTTTACTTCAATTACTTCACCTATTTTCATTTTATCCAGTTTGATATTTCCAATTCTAATCCTTACCAATCGCAAGGTAGGAAAACCTACTGCTGCAGTCATTTTTCTTACTTGCCTAAATTTACCTTCTCTCAAGGTAATTGAAACCCAACTTGTTGGACCGTGTCGTTCATCTCTTATTCTTTTTCCTCTTTCAGGTAAATTAGGAGAATGTTTTAACTTAAACGCTTTACAAGGTTTTGTTATATATTTTTTACCTGCAAAACCAATTTCAACTCCGTTCTGTAACCTTTTAATTGCCTCTTCAGTAACCTCACCGTCTACCTGCACAAAATATTCCTTTTCAAATTTACTACTTCGTATATGCTCACTTATTATACCATCAGTTGTGAGTAATAGTAAACCTTCCGAATCTTCATCCAATCTACCAATTGCCATGGTACCCTCAGGAAAAGATGATAAATCTCCCAATAGTTTTTTATTTTTCCTTTTACTTTGATTATTTATAAACTGACTTAAATAACCAAAAGGTTTAAAAATAATAAAATGTTGGTGGTTGGGTATATCCATTAATTAAAACTTAAAAAACTCTTACAACAGGAAATAATATCATTTATAAATTGAACTTCTGCTAAAATATTAAATTTTTGTTTTATCAATCTAAAATTTCTTTGATTTGGTGGTTTTCATTGGGTTATCAAATGTTTCGTTTCATATCCCGGATCAAACGGTTGCACTAATTTAAATTCAAAGTTTTAGATTTATTTAATTGTCAAATTATTGTCTTTCAATTAATATTTACAAATGGCATTAATAAATAAGACTATCTTTGCATTTCTTAAACTAAATAATAAATGGGATTATCAAATAACGACATTTTAAAAAAATTACGTGTAGCGCATAAACTGCGTGATGACGAAATTGTAAATATTTGCAAATTGGTTGACTTTAATGTTTCTAAAAGTGAATTGGGTGCAATTTTTAGAAGAGAGGACCATCCTAAATATATGGAGTGTGGTGATCAAATTTTACGCAATTTCTTAAATGGATTGATCATCCATCTTAGAGGTCCAATGCCTAAAAAAGATACTTCTAAATAATACAAGGTTGTACCTTTGTTTGCGATGCCGTTTCTATTGCTGATAAATTTGTTAAAAAACTAAATAATAGTTAGTTAACAAGAAAAGAATAGGTATCACTATCATATAAACCGCATAACAATTTATAAAATGTAATACAACCTATATGAGTAAAGAACAGCCAAACAATCCATTACACGGTGTTAAACTAACCGATATTTTAGACTATTTAGTTGATTTCTATGGTTGGAATGCATTAGGAAAACGAATTAATATTAATTGCTTTAAATCAAATCCATCTAAAAAATCCTGTCTTAAATTTTTAAGAAAAACCCCATGGGCAAGAGATAAAGTTGAAAAATTATATTTAGATACAAAACACAAATAAATTTAAATATTACCTTTAAGAGTATATTGTTTACAATAAATAACTATCATGGATTCATTTGCAAACTTAAATATTTCTAAACAATTACACTACGCTATAAACGATCTGGGGTTTGAAAAACCGACGCCCATACAGGATCAGGCATTTTCAGTAATCCTATCCGGTAAAGATATGGTGGGTATAGCTCAAACCGGTACCGGAAAGACCTTTGCCTATATGTTACCCATTTTAAGGGAGCTAAAATTCTCTAAACAAAAAAATCCCAGAGTATTGGTATTGGTTCCTACCCGGGAATTAGTTTTACAAGTAACTGAAGAAATTGAAAAATTAGGCAAGTATTTATCAAATCGTGTAATAGGTGTTTATGGTGGCGTAAACATCAATTCACAAAAACAATCCTTAACACAGGGTGCAGATATCATAGTTGCAACACCAGGACGTTTATATGATCTGGTGATAAGTAGCGCTTTAAAATTAAATGCAATTAAAAAATTAGTGATCGATGAAGTAGATGTTATGCTTGACTTGGGGTTTAGATATCAATTAAACAATATTTTTGAATTGTTACCGGAACGTCGCCAAAACATCATGTTCTCAGCTACCATGACAGAAGAAATAGCGTTACTTATTCAAGATTATTTTAAAGACCCAAAAACGGTATCCATTGCCGTTAGTGGTACACCTCTTAACAATATCTCACAACACTGTTATGGGGTTCCAAATTTTTATACAAAGGTTAATCTTTTAGTACACTTACTTAAAGATAATGATTTGTATAATAAAGTATTAGTATTTGTTTCTAATAAAAAAAGTGCTGATCTATTATTTGAAATTTTAGAAGAATTTCTCAGTGATCAAGTTGCTGTGATTCACTCTAATAAAACTCAAAATTACAGAATTCGTTCCATAGAAAATATCAATAATAATAAAACGAGAATACTCGTTACAACAGATGTAATGTCGCGTGGTTTACATATTGATCAAATTTCACATGTAGTAAATTTCGATACCCCAATATATCCTGAAAATTATATGCATCGCATAGGTAGAACGGGTAGAGCAGAGAAGGAGGGAACTTCACTTTTGTTTTATACTAAAAAGGAACAACCGGCCAAAGAGGCTATCGAAGCCCTAATGGATATGAAGATCTCAACCCATGAATTACCTTCAGAAATAGAAGTTTCAAAAAATCTCACTTCGGATGAAAAACCCAGGGTCTTTGAACCCAAAAGCAAAAATCGTAAAGCGGTAGATAATACCAAGGGTTTGGGCTTCCATGAAAAGAAAGATAAAAATAAAAAAGTTAATCAAGGTGGTTCATATAAACGTGAAATTAAAGCAAAGTATAAAAAACGAAAAACCAGGGGTGATAAAAACTTTAATAAACGAAACAAGAAGCGTTAAATAAAAAATAGAGAAGAAGCTCAAAGAAGCTGGTACATCTTTAATACCGGGAAGATTAATAAATACTAATAAACAATAAAAAGTTTAAAATTATTAAAGAATAAATGGTTAAAAAAGTAAACTGGGATGAGATCCCTATCGAACAAGTAACTCCAAAGATGGAACGTAAGTTAGTTTATGGAGATAAGATCATGATTGCCAAAATGAAATTTAAAGATGGATTTTCTGTTCCTATGCATAGTCATGAAAATGAGCAGATTACTCAGGTAATTTCCGGAACAATTCGATTTTGGTTTGGTGAGAATAAAAAAGAAACTTTTGACCTTAATGCAGGTGATGTTGCTGTAATTCCTTCAAATGTACCGCATGAAGCATTAATGATCGGTGATGTTGAGGAAATTGATACATGGACTCCAATTCGGGAGGATTGGTTGGATGGATCGGATGATTATTTAAAAAAATAAATATCAATGAACTTAGGATTAAAAGATAAGATTGCTTTTGTAACAGCTTCCAGTCAAGGGCTAGGAAAAGCTGTGGCGCTAGAATTAGCGAAAGAAGGAACACATCTTGCTATTTGTGGGCGAAAACAGGAACAATTAGAGTTAACAAGACTTGAAATTGATAAAGCAGGAGCGGGTGATGTTATTGCCTTAAAAGGTGATCTATCAATAGCAACAGAACGGGAAGAGATGATCTCAACAGTTTTAAAACACTATCATAAAATAGACATTTTAGTTACAAATACGGGTGGTCCCCCTGCTGGTAAATTTGATGATTTTGAACAAGAAGATTGGAACAAGGCTTATGAACAGTTATTAGCTACTCCAGTTTATATGATCAGAAGCGTTTTACCCGGTATGAAAAAACAGAATTGGGGTCGTATTATTACAATCACTTCTCAGGCAGTAAAACAACCGGTAGAGAATTTAATTCTTTCAAATTCTGTAAGGGCTTCTGTAGTTGGACTGATGAAAACATTGGCAACTGAATTGGGCTCTTATAATATTACAGTAAATAATGTAATGCCCGGATATACCAAGACCAATCGGTTAAAAAAATTAATAGAGAACAATCCCACAATTAATTCAGCTGTTGATGAAATTCCTTTAAAAAGATTTGGAACTCCTGAAGAATTTGCTGCAGCGGTAACTTTTTTAGCAAGTGAAAGGGCAAGTTATATCACTGGGGTTTCTTTAGCAGTTGATGGTGGATGGATAAAAAGCATTTTGTAAACAAGCATTCATTAAAATAGAAATATAAAGATAACAAACATAGATTTAACTGATAAAAAAATTCTTCTAACTGGTGCGTCAGATGGTATAGGTAAAGGAATTGCTAATTATTTAATGAAAATGGGTGCTGAGGTTGCTGTACATTATAACAGTAATAAAAATTCTGCTGAAGTAACATCAACGCAGGTAGTCACATTAGATAAAAGATATTCAAAAACTTTTGATAATACACTTTTTTAAAAATTAAAAAAGAAGTCTTATATTTGTACCAGTTTATAAGTCATTTAAAAAGACGAGTGATCATAATCACTTTATAGCTATTTCGGTTAAAAAAAAATACTATTTTCCTTTAAATCGTTTAGTCTCTCAAGAATACTTAAACACCTAAATATCAATAATCTTTAAAATAATTTAATGGCTAAATCACAGCAGACTTTTAACAAGAGTGAAAAGGAAAAAAAACGTTTAAAAAAGCGAGAGGATAAAAGAAAGAAAAAGGAAGCTCGTAAATTGGAGTCCAAAGAATCGGGTTCTAAAGGTATTCAGTTTGCGTATGTTGACCATTATGGAAATTTAACTGACACTCCTCCAGATCCTTCTAAAAAAATAGTAGTAGATGCCGAAAGCATCGAAATTGGTATTCCTAAGAAAGAAGATAGCGACATTGAAGAATTTGATCCTGTTAGAAATGGAAAAGTTTCGTTTTATGATTCTTCTAAAGGGTTTGGGTTTATACTCGATTTAGATAGTCAAGAAAAGTATTTCTGTCATGTTAGTGGTTTAATTGATGAAATTGCCGAAGATGATAAAGTTACCTTTGAACTGGAAAAAGGCATGAAAGGCATGAATGCTGTTAGGGTTAAAAAAGTGTAAATATACGTTCTAACCAATTTTTATCCTTTAATTATGCAATGCCTTCGCTATTTGGGCTGCTAATTTAGCATTGTTGTAAACCAACTCAATATTAGCTTTTAAACTTAAACCTCCAGTTAGTTCTTTTACTTTTCCCAATAAAAATGGGGTACTTTCTTTACCTTTGATCTTTAATCTTTTTTCTTCGATAATTGCTGTTTCAATAGCTTTATTCATTATTTTATAATCCAGTTCTTTATCTTTTGGAATAGGATTGGCTATTAGAACTCCACCTTTTAAATTAAGATTCCATTTTGTTCTTAAGAGTTTTGCTATTTCTGTAGCATTATTCATTTTATAATTGACCTGAAAACCGCTTTTTTGAGTATAAAAAGCCGGTAATTCTTTAGATTTATACCCAAGTACAGGAACACCAAAAGTTTCCAGATATTCAAGTGTTAGACCCAAATCGAGTATTGACTTTATGCCTGCGCATACAACAGCAACATTGGTATTGCATAATTCCTGAAGATCGGCTGAAATATCAAATGACTGAGAAGCTCCTCGATGAACTCCACCAATTCCACCTGTTGCAAAAACACGAATTCCAGCTAATTCTGCGGCAATCATCGTAGATGCAACAGTTGTAGCACCATCTATCTTTTGAGCCAATAAATAAGGAATATCTCTGCGACTAGCTTTTACAATTTTACTCCCTGATCTTGCCAAATAGTCAATTTCGTCATTATTCAAACCAACTTTAATTTTCCCATTAATAATTGCAATAGTAGCAGGAATTGCACCATTATCCTTTACAATTTGTTCCACCTGTAAGGCTGTTTCTTTATTTTGTGGATACGGCATTCCATGAGAAATAATTGTAGATTCAAGTGCTACAATAGGCAATTTTTGTTTTAAAGCATTACTAACTTCAGTTTTAATATCTAAGTAATTATCTATCATGAAATAAGTTTTAGAATTTGTTTTTCATTGATCTCGGGATGAACAGTATTTTTATGTTGGACTGTCATTTGCGCACAAGCATTAGCAAATTGTACCATTTTATGAATATTAAATCCTTGGATTTCTCCGTAAAGTAAGCCTGCCATAAATGAATCTCCGGCACCTGTTGTATTTATAGGGTTTAAATAATTGATCTCCATTTTATAAAAACCTTTTGAATCACCATATACAATACCATTTTTACCTAAAGTGATAAATACTTTACTTACACCTAAATCAATGAAATGTAACACAATATCTTTATAATTATTTTTACTTTTGATTTCAATATCACTTAATAATTCTGCCTCCAATAAATTGCATTTTAAAATAGTTAATTTATCCAAAATTGATTTTGCCTTTAAAGCCTTTTTTCCGGAAACGGCATCCAATGCAAAATGAATATGAGGCAATTTATTTGTTACCAGTTCTAAAATTCTCTTTGGCATATTGGTTTCTAATAAACAATAATCATTTTGATCTATAACATCTAGATTATTTAAAATAAATGAATCCGGAATTTGATCATAGATACGCATAGCATCAAGGCCTAAAGCCAAATCATTATGATTATCCATAATTGCCATAAAAACAGATGTTGAATGTTCTTCGGTAATTTTACAATGTTTAATTGAAATATCTAATTCCTCACAAGATCGAATAATTCTTTTTGCAAAATCATCATTACCTAAAACACTAAGAAATTCAACCTTAAACCCTAGTCTGGATAGATTTTCTGCAATATTTCTGCCCACACCACCAAAAATAACTTCTAAAGTACCGGTATTTGAATCTTTAAAAATTAACTCCTCCTTTGGGTAACCAAATAAGTCAATATTTGCAGCACCTATTACAGTAATTTTTGGTTTTATTGACATTTTTGGAAAATTATTGATAAATGATCTGATTAAATAATAATTTGGGTAAATTTACATGATATAATTATATTCATATGCAAAAGTTTCAGTCAATTTTCAAAAAACAAAAACCTATTATTGGAATGGTTCATGTGCAGGCATTACCGGGAACTCCAAGAAATGAATTAAATAATTCAAAAATTCTCGATGAAGCACTCAAAGAAGCAAGACTTTATAAAAAAAGCGGAATCGATTCCATTATGATTGAAAATATGCATGACATTCCTTATCTTAAGGGAAAAGTTGGTCATGAAATAAGCTCTTTGATGACTTTAATTGCTTATTTAATAAAACAAGAAACCAATTTACCGGTTGGAATTCAAATCTTAGCAGGAGCCAATAAAGAAGCACTTGCCGTTGCCAAATCAGCAGGCATCGATTTTATACGTGCTGAAGGATTTGTATATGCACATACTGCTGATGAAGGCATCATAGAAGCACAGGCAGGGGAGTTATTAAGATATAGAAGATCAATTGATGCCAGTTCTATTGCAATTTTTACAGATATTAAAAAGAAACACAGCTCACATGCTATAACTCAAGATATTTCTTTGCTGGATACAGCTAAGGCTGCTCAATTCTTTTTAAGTGATGGTGTAATTGTAACAGGAAATCATACAGGTATGGCTGCCTCTGTTGAGGAATTAAAAATATTAAAAGACCATTTAGACTTTCCTGTATTGGTTGGTTCAGGAATAACTCAGAAAAATGTTGCTGAATATTTACCAATTTGTGATGCAATGATCATTGGTTCTTATTTTAAAGAAGATGGATACTGGAAAAATAAACTCAGTTATAAGAGAATCAGTAGTTTTATGGATTTGGTAAACAAACTAAAAATATAAAAAATAATAAATATTAATTGAAATCAATAAATACCACTTAAAGGAAACTTATTTTTATTCGTGAGACTCTAAAAAATTTATCTCTATTTTTTAGTTAGTCGAACTAATCCCGCTTCTTTAGCAGGATCTAGGATAAATATCTCTACGCTTGGGTCGATTCCTATTATTGGGTTCAGAGCTTGCCATGAGTTTTAATACCATTTATTTCAGGCCTCGAAATAATTATATTTGTATTAAAAGTATCAAAATTTGTATCAAAAGTATCTAAAATAACTTTGATAAAAAGTCTTGTTTTTTTTAAAAATCCTTAAATTGCTATTACTTTAATTTCCTCAATGAGGAGAAATACTCTAAAAAAATGAAATATATTACAAAAATTTTATTCCTATGGTTTTGTCTATTAGGAATAACAAGCTCTATCTATGCTCAAAAATTAACATCTGATACCTTTAAAGGATTAGAATTCAGAAGCCTTGGCCCGGCATTGACCTCCGGCAGAATAGCCGATATTGCTATTCACCCGGAAAATGAAAATATTTGGTATGTAGCAGTAGGTTCTGGTGGTGTATGGAAAACTGTGAATTCAGGTACAACGTGGACACCAATATTTGATAAACAAACCAGTTACTCTATTGGTTGTATAACTATTGATCCTAATAATTTTCATACCATATGGGTAGGTACTGGTGAAAACGTAGGTGGGAGGCATGTAGGTTTTGGAGATGGTATCTATGTAAGTCATGATGATGGGAAAACATGGAAAAATATGGGATTGAAAAAATCTGAACACATTTCTAAAATCATAATACATCCTGAAAATAAAAATATCATTTGGGTTGCAGTACAAGGGCCGCTTTGGAGTAAAGGTAGTGAAAGAGGCGTTTATAAAACTTTAGATGGAGGTAAAACTTGGAAAAAAACTTTAGGTGACAATGAATGGACTGGCGCTACTGACCTACTAATTGATCCAACAAATCCAGATATAATCTATGCGGCATTATGGCAAAGACATAGAACCGTTGCCGCTTATTTAGGTGGTGGCCCGGGTTCGGGAATCCATAAAAGTACTGATGGAGGAGAAACATGGAATAAATTAACTGAAGGAATTCCAAAGTCTAACTTAGGTAAGATAGGTTTAGCTATTTCTCCTTTTGATTCTGAAACAATATATGCTGCCATAGAGCTAGAGAGAATAACAGGTGGCGTGTTTATGTCAACAAATGGAGGTATATCATGGAAAAAACAATCTGATGCTATTTCAGGTGCAACTGGTCCTCATTATTATCAAGAGTTATATGCTTCTCCTCATCAGGAAGGTCGTTTATATTTTATGGATAATGTTGTAAAGATATCTGATGATCATGGTAAAACATTTTCTAATATGAATGAAAAGAATAAACATGTTGATAGTCATGCAGTAGCTTTTAAAAAATCAGACCCTAATTATATATTGTTTGGTACAGATGGTGGGTTATATGAAACTTATGATTTGACCAAGAGTTGGCGTTATGTTCGTAATTTACCAATAACACAGTATTATAAAGTAGCTGTTGACGATACTGCTCCATTTTATAATATTTATGGAGGAACTCAAGATAATGGATCGCATGGAGGTCCTTCAAGGAACAGAAGTAAGATTGGAATTACAAATTCTGATTGGTGGATAACGCTTGGTGCGGATGGTCATCAATCTGCAACAGAACCGGGTAATCCGGATATCACTTATGGTGAATTTCAGCAAGGAAGACTTTGGAGAATTGATCAAACTACGGGAGAAACCGTATTTATCCAACCTCAAAGTAAAGCAGGTGAGCCTTATGAACGCTTCAATTGGGATGCGCCAATTTTGGTGAGCCCTCATAATCCTACAAGGTTATATTTTGCGTCTCAACGTGTTTGGCGATCTGAAAATAGGGGAGATGAATGGACTCCAATATCAAAAGATCTAAGTCGTAATCAAGAACGCATAGCACTTCCTATAATGGGCAAACAACAAAGTTGGGATAATGCTTGGGATATAGGTGCCATGTCAAATTACAATACCATTACTTCATTAACAGAATCTCCAAAACAAGAAGGTTTGATCTATGCAGGAACTGATGATGGAATTATTCAGGTAACTGAAAATGGAGGAGAAACCTGGAGAAAGATAGAAATAAGCAGTATAAAAGGTATTCCGGCTACAGCTTTTGTAAATGATTTACGCACTGATCTATTTGATGCAAATATTGTTTATGCGGCATTAGATAATCATAAATATGGCGATTTTAAACCGTATCTGATCAAGAGTACAAATAAAGGAAAGTCATGGGTTTCTATAAATGGCGATTTACCAACTAGATTGCTTACATGGCGTTTGGTACAAGATCATGTGAAAAAGGATCTTCTTTTCGCTGCTACTGAATTTGGTATCTATTTTACCAATAATGGTGGTACAAATTGGATTCAACTTAAAGGAGGAATACCTAATATTTCTTTCAGGGATATTACCATCCAACGTAGAGAAAATGATCTGATTGGAGCATCTTTTGGTAGAGGTTTTTATGTTTTGGATGATATTTCATCTATTAGAGAATTTGACCGATCTATGTTAAAATCAGAAGCTACTTTATTTAATATTAAACCTGCATATTGGTATGTTGAAAAAGATAATTCTTATGGACAAGGAGATGCACAATACAAAGCTAAAAATCCACCTTTTGGGGCTATTTTCACTTATTTTATGCCTGAAAAACTAAAATCATTGAAAGATGTACGTAAGGAAAAAGAAAAAGAACTCACCAAAAAAAATAGTGAGATCACTTTTCCCGGATGGGATGCTTTAGAAGCTGAAAAAACACAACAGTCTCCAGCTATTTTGTTTACCATAAAAAACAGTAGCGGCAAAGTAGTAAATACCATTATTGGCACCAATAAAAAAGGATTTAATAGAGTAAATTGGAAACTGAACTATCCGGATAAAAGTGGTGAAAAATTAAAAGTTACTAAAAAAGGTGATAACTTCTTTGGACGTAATATCATGGTTACTCCGGGTGAGTACACAGCAACACTTTCTAAAAGAATTGATGGTAAGACAACAACATTAGCAGGTCCTAAAAACTTTAAGGTAATACCGCTAAGCAAAGGTGCACTTAAAGGGGCGTCATATACTGTAATTGAGCAATTTAGAGATGTTTATCAAAAATTTCAACAAGACCTTACATCAACAAATTCTGTAGTCTCAAGAAATTTACTATTGGTAGGAGCAATGAAACGTGCTTTAGATAAAGCTGATAATCCAAGTATTGAATTATCTAACAATATATATGAAGCCAGACAACAATTATTAACCATTGAAAAACAATTGAAAGGTTATAAAACTAAAAGTGAAATTGGTGAAAGATCAAATCCAACACCTGGCAATGGTGGATTTATTGGTATGGTTGCGTTAGGAAGTTCAACCTATGGCCCAACAGCTACACATAAAGAAGCATTGGATACAGCAACGAAACAATTGAACCAAATTAAAATTGAAGTGAGGAAAATAAATCAAAAAACACTCCCTGAACTAGAACAAGCATTAAAAGCATCTGGTGCGCCATGGATAGAAGGACAAGGGTTAATTGATAATTAATTTATCATTTTATTAAAATTCAATTATGAAAAAATATTTTTTATTCTTTCTTTATGGAATAATCATGTTGCAGTTAAATGCACAGAAAAAAAATGAAGCTTTTCGTTTAAATATTCGAAAAACTACTTTTCCGATTATAATTGATGGTATTGCAAATGATAAAGCATGGATGGATACTGATGTTGCTGATGATTTTTTTATGGTACTCCCTCAGGATACCAGCAAGGCCAATCAACATTCAGAGATACGCATGACCTATGATGATAAGAATCTATATCTTATAGCTACATTTTACAATAATATTCCCGGTCCTTACTTTGTTGAATCGTTAAGAAGGGATTTCTCTTTTGGTAAAAATGATAACTTTTTGCTTTTTTTAGATCCTTTTAACAACCAAACTACAGGTTTTTCATTTGGTTCAAATGCTGCCGGTGCACAATGGGATGGCACTATGTATGATGGAGGAAGGATTGATTTGAACTGGGATAGTAAATGGGTTTCTGTTGTTAAACAAGATAAGGAAAAATGGGTTTTTGAAATGGCAGTTCCTTTTAAATCAATTCGATATAAAAAAGGAGTTACAGAATGGGGTATCAATTTTAGCAGACTGGATCTAAAATCGAGTGAAAAATCAAGTTGGGTACCCATACCAAGACAATTCCCAACATCCTCTTTAGCATATAACGGAGTGCTGGTATGGGATGAAGAACCGCCACCTCAAGGAGTTAATTTCTCTTTGATCCCATATGTTTCAGGCAGCGTTAGTGTTGATAGTGAAAATAATGATAAGACCGTTTATACGAAGAAAATAGGAGGGGATGTGAAATTTGCATTAACCTCTTCACTTAATCTGGATCTGACAATAAATCCTGATTTTTCACAAGTTGAAGTTGACCGTCAGATCACAAATCTGGATAGGTATGAATTGTTCTTTCCGGAAAAAAGACAATTCTTTTTAGAAAACGGTGATCTGTTCGCCAATTTTGGTTACCCAACCATTCGTCCATTTTTTTCAAGACGGATCGGGCTTGGAGTTCCAATACAGGCTGGAGCCAGAATAAGTGGTAATTTAAATGAAAAATGGCGTTTGGGCGTGATGGATATTCAGACATCGAGTATGAATGATATTGGACTTCCAAATCAAAATTTTGGTGTTATCTCATTGCAACGAAAAGTCTTTAGCAGATCTAGCATTGGATTGATGCTTGTTAATAAACAATCGTTTAATTATCCTCAAGATACTGATGAATTTCATACGCTTTATCCTAAATTCAATCGAAATTTTGGACTGGAATATAATTTAGCCTCTTACAATAATTTATGGACAGGTAAAGCATTTCTGTTAAAATCATTTTCTCCAAATGAATCGGGAAAAGGAATTACGCAAGGAGCAAATATTGAGTATAAAAGCCAAAAATGGAATTGGGGAATTCAAGAACAATCAGTTGGTGAGGAGTACACTGCAGAAGTTGGTTTTGTACCACGATATGGTTATATAAAATTAAGTTCATTTTTGGGTTACTTGTTCTTTCCTAAAGAAAGTAAGATCTTAAGCCATGGACCAAAATTAAGTACCAACTATTTTTTTAATGAAAAAATGAATAAAACTGATAATTTTAACATGCTTCAATATTTAGTCAATTTTCGTAATCGCAGTGAATTAAGTCTTGGTATTATTAATGAGTATGTAGAATTACTAGAACCTTTTGACCCTACGGGAACAGGTAAAGATTCTCTTGATGCAGGAACAAAACATCACTGGAATACTATGAGCTTAGAATATATTTCTAAACCACAAAGTATGTTTACTTATACAATTAGCAGTCATTTTGGAGGTTATTATGAAAATGGTAAAAGATTTAGCTTGACCAATGAGCTTGGATATCGTTTTCAACCTTATGTTAATCTTAGCTCAACTGTAAGTTATAATTATCTTAGTTTGCCTGAGCCCTGGAATAAAACCGATTTCTGGTTAATAGGCTCTAAAGTAGATATAACATTTACCAATAAACTTTTTTTCTCAACCTTATTTCAGTATAACGAACAATCAAAAAACTTTAATCTAAATTCACGATTCCAATGGCGCTATAAACCAGCTTCCGATCTGTTTATTGTCTATACCAATAATCATTTACTGGCACCTTATACCGGCAGAACATGGTCACTTACCTTAAAGTTAACTTATTGGTTTAATTAGTTGAGGTATACTTTAATAGATACCCAAAAGCCATGATTTTTTAAAATACCTATTTCCTCTATTGACTGATATTGGTTATTTCTTTAAATTAATACGGTATTAATGAAATTTGGTTTTATAATATTGCGAAGTGAATTGAAATTGTTGCCTATCCTTTTTTGAATTGGGACTCAAACGATACAAATGCATAATTATAAAATTTAATTTTTTAAACAGAAATCTCATTATTATATATTTTATATGTACAATTTTCACTTTCAATAGAAATGAAAAACTCAGATATCATAAAAAATAAATTGAAGAGTCAGACTAATCTTTCAGATTTTTATAAATTGAAAAAACTGGTTCATGAAATGCAAAAATCATTACTGATAGAGCATAGTTTTGATCAAAATTCAGTCAATCGTTTTAGTTGGACTAGTAAAAAAAAGAATAATCCTTTTGGTTATTCACTTTTGAAGGATCAAAAATTAAATAAAAAATCTTTTTATAGAAAAAATCGCTTGAGACATAAATTGATAAGAATCCAAAAGCAATTCGAATTTGTTAAAAAAAATATCAAAAAATATCAAAAACTCACCAGAAGGGAAAAAGAAATTATACAATTATTAGCCCTTGGAAATAATAACCCAGTTATAGCAGAAAAACTTTTTATAAGTAGATGTACTGTAGAACAACACCGTAAAAACATAAATCGTAAGTTGAAAATAAAATCATTAGCTGAATTAATATGGTATAGCTATGCTTATGATTTAGTTTAAAACATCATATCTTATCTGTAATAAGAGTTCTCCTGGTTAATTATTTATACTTCAAACATATTTTTCTTAGGTTATACAATCTAAAATACTAAGATCAAAAATGCCCAAGCTTGGGTATTGACAAGATTTGTTTATCTGCTTAACTTTAATATTGCTAAAATTATCAAGAATAAATGAAAGGATATGGGTTGATGCATATTCCATAATTGACGTGAATAAAATAATTATTTTTCAAAAAATTTATCATGGATACAAATGAAATTCAATCAATAATTGATTTGGGTTTAGACATTGAACTTAACCCGGACAAAGGTATTTTACGAGTAATTAAAAAAATTGTAAGTGGTACCTATAAAGCTAGTAGTTCTAAATGTGAACCATTAATGGAGTTAAGGATTGATGTCGATGGAAGAAGACCTCAAAATATTGTAAGTGGAGATATATTCAAAAAGTTTACTTTTTCTATTTTCGGAAACGAATTCAGCTTCACTCTTTATCGAGAATCCTTCATAGTAACAAGCCCAATTATTAACTGGGCCACTGACCATGTTCATATAAAAGGTCAAATTAAGTACTATAATGATCCTACGATTACTAATGAAACAATTCAGATTGAAATTCCCAGAGTTAGTATCTTCAGCAGTGCTGCAAAGGCCACTGTAAAGATTATTAAATCGGGTAAGATCATACACTGCTTTTGCCTACCAAAAATTTCTTCATATTATAGACAGGTCAATCTTGAAATTGATCGATATCAAGGTACTAGTTTCCCTCCTGACATTGACATGGAACTGAATCCGAGTCCTACTGACCTTAAGGGTAATACCAGTGTACTGAAAGTATTTAGAAATAGTGGAATAAACTTGAGTGTGAATGAGGACGATATCTTAAATGATCCTGATGGAGATGATGCCGGTAATAATTGGAGTGAGGTAGAACTTCACCAGTTAATGGAGGAAAATTTTGATCAATTTGGAAACAGATTACAGTGGAATGTTTATGGAGTGGTTGTACCTCGTTTTGGTGATCCTGCATACAATAGCGGATACTATGGAACCATGTTTGATTGGGGTGGTTGGCAAACCGGAGATACTTTCTTGCGTCAAGGATTTGCAATCGCCGAAGATGCAACTCGGGGCAGAACTTCCGGAACCTTATATAACAGTTCAGCAAAAGTTGATAGATTGGTACTTCAAACTTTTTGCCATGAGCTAGGACACGCTTTCAATCTACCACATAGTTGGTCCAGGAACCTCAGCCCATCAACCTCTTCTAATTCTTTTATGAATTACCCTTGGAACTATACAGGAGGAACAGGAGGAGAAAGCCAGTTCTGGTCAAATTTCAGGTGGGAGTTTGATGATGTAGAACTAGAATGGATGCGACATGGAAACAGGAAGGATGTGATTTTCGGTGGTAATGACTGGATTGGTAATAATCTCTCCAGATTTCCTGATTCAGGTGATTTTGATAGTGGTGTATCTCCATTAACCCTGTCAATTCAATCAAAAGCTATTTATAAAATGGCAGAACCGATTTTAATTCAACTAGTACTGACGAACACTTATTCGGAAACTATTGAAATTTATAAAAAATTAGCACCTGAAGATCAATATGTTACTATTTTGATTAAAAAACCTGATGGTCAAATTATTAAATATGTTCCTCCTGTGTTGAGATATGAGAATACAACCAAACTTTCTAAACTAAGAAAGGGTAGTAGTATACTTGGAAATGTGCTATTAAATTATAGTGCTAAAGGAGCCATCTTTAGTACGCCTGGAGAATATAATATATGTACTTATTATGGCAACGAAAATTTGGGAGGTATTCAATCCAATATTTTAAGGATAAGAGTTACTCCATCTTTTTCTATTCAAGAGGAAGAACTGGCACATCTTTTATTAGATCACCGGGCAGCTAAATTGATTTATTATAAAGGAGCATATAGATATCCGGAGATGTTGAAAGAATTAGAAAATATATGTACCAAGAATAAAAAAAAGGATCCTACAATAGCATACATTCAACATGTGCTAGGAGTACATTATTCAAAAGATTATAAAATCATCAAATTAGATGGCAAAAAGAAAAGAATGGTAACGGTACATAAAAAAGATGCCAAAAAAGCGATAAAATATTTAAATGATTCCATCGAAATAATTTCCAAAGATCCCATTTTAGATGAATTCACATTCTGTAATTCGGTTGAAAAGCTTACTGAAATGTATGAACTATCAAAAAACGATGCTAAGATCGAACCTTTATTAAAAAGATCAATCGAAAACCTTAAAAATAGGAAAGCCCATAAATTAAATATTGATAGCTTAAATAAAATATTGGAGACTAATAAACGAAAAAAATAAATAATATTTTCTTTAAAAATATAAATGCCTTAAAGCGTTAAATGGTTGCCGTTTTTTTGGCATAGATAAAATTTAAAGCAATCAAATTTATAAAAAGCATTTATTATGGAAAATGAAAAGAATAATCCGTGCTGTCCGGAATTAGTTGAAGGTAAAAAATGTGACTACCTGGATTTAGTTTATCGTTTAAACAATTTTACTGATGTCAAACAAGATAACCAAAATCAAAGAGTTGCTGTTGAAATTGCTATTCATGTAAGAATTGAAAGATGTACTGGGCCTTTACAATTGGGTAATGTAGTTTATAGCACAACCTTGTTGCCAGGCGAAAAAGTAAGGCTTTTCACACATGATCATCGTTCTCGTTTTTCTTTTGATAGTGAGTCCCAACTTTCATATCGACACGAGCAATCTGCTGAAGAACAATTCTATATGGAATCCTATGAGAAATTCATGTCAGATCTAGATAGCCGTGAAAATATACATTCAAGTTCATCAAGTAGTGGAAGCGCAAGTAGTAAAGGTTCAACCAGTGGGCTTTTTGGAACAATTATTAATGGACCTTCTGCATCTATATCGGGTAGTTTTGATGCATCCTCTACCAAAGACTTTATCCGTGAATTAAGTATTCATGCTGAAGCAAGTCATAATAAGTCCGTTCAAATGACAAGAGAATCAAGCGCAGTTCAAGTTGGTGAAGTACAAACAAAAAGGCATACAGAAGGTGAAAGTGAAAGTCATATTGAAAGCAGTAGCCGAACATTTAACAATACTAATCGCTGTCATTCAGTTAGTTATTTATTTTATCAAGTCGATAAACAACAAACTACCAAAGTTAGTATTAAAACAATTAAAACCCGTGTAATTGACCCCGTTGCCTCTAGTGCTGTTGTTAACAATCCAATTAATGCCAACCCAAAATTTTCTATTATTCCTGCTGCAGTTTTAGCCACTTCTGACAAAGCAATAATAAAAACAAGGGAGTTCGATACATTACAACAAGAGAATGCAACAAAATTCCAATCTCAATTTGCGGTTAGGTCTATTCGTTTAAATGCAGCTCCAATTTCAGTTGATGTAAGAAAAAAAGCACTTGAAAATGTCAAAAAAGACCTAATAGAAAATAAAATTCTCAATAAAGAAGGTGGAATTACAAAAGAAATATTGAGTGAATTAAGTTTTGATTTTAGCACTTCTATTCCAACACCTGGTGTGGTGGTTAAAGGTTGTTTAGATGATTGTAATATTTGTGAAGATTCTCAAAAAGAATTAGTTGGCTTAGAATTGGAAAACCAACATCTTCAAAATAAATTGTTGGCAAAACAAATTGAATTACTGGAAAAATCTCAAGAGTATCGTTGCTGCCCAGTTGATGAAATTGAAGAAGATGAATCTTAAAATGAAAAAAAACGAGAAACCGAAAACTGATACGATTAGGTTTCATTAATAATATAGATAGAAATCATGAAAAAATTAGATGATAAACAATTAATCTTAGCTAGGCAGGAATTCAATTCCTATTTAGTTATAGGAGAAAAAGGATTCTCAAAACTGAAATTTAAAACTGCATTAGAGTTTTTCAAAAGTAAAGGAAATACAACATATGAGGAACTTGGATGTGTGGGATACAATCAAGCATTTAAAGAACTTACCGCTACGGTAAAAATTAAAAGACCAACTGGCTACTCAGGTGATTTATGTAGTAAAGGTTCTTTTGAATACGTACGCTTTTACTTAGATTATCAAGACGGTAACGGATGGCAAGACATGGGTTATACATCCTTAAACGTACACGATATTCCTACCCAAAAAGATTGTGCCACAAAAAACGAAAAACCAATCGATTATGTAGTTCGATTGAAGATTAAACCTAAAAGGTTCTTCTGTACTAAAGCTAATCTGCCAAAAGTAAGGGCTGTTTTATCTTGGAATTCTATACCGGCACCAAACGATCCAAATCGAAACTTTGGGCCTTACACATGGAGTGATGCAAAAGATGAATATATTCAGATTAGTCCATTGAAATTCATTCTACCTGACTTTCCACTCTATGAAATTGGACCATTTTTGGAGGAAGTGATACTTAATCCGAATATTTCTCTAAAACAAATAGCTGAAACGGATGTTGGTGGACTTGATCAATTGAAAAAAGCAATAAAAGAAGTTTCACCTACAAAAATGAGTTTCGCTGAATTGGCTAAAGACTATAAAAAAGAAAAAGTCGAACCACATCGCTTTGGATTTTCGTTACTTCAAAAAGCTATACAGACAAAAGATATTTTACTTAAAGATAGTATTGTAAATATTTTTGATGATCAAAAATTATCCTATATAGACACACTGGTTAATCTTCAAAAAATGAAGTGTAATACCAATTATGAAGAGCTATTATGCGTTGGAGCAGATTACAATCAGGAAGCCTTGGTAGGGACTTTAAAAATTAAGAAGCCTTCAGGTTATAGCGGTAATTTATGTAAAAAAGGTAGTAAAGAGTATGTTTCATTCTACATTCAAAAAGAAAAAAGTTGTAATTGGATACATGCAGGAACTACGTTTGTAGAGGTGCACGATATAAAAGAAATTCCGGCTAAAGGTTTGTCATACTCTGTGATCCTGCCATACGATTTTTCAAATCTAAAAAAGAAATGTACCAAACCTCAAGTTCTTAAAGTAAGAGCTGTTCTATCTTGGAATACACCACCACAAGGAATGAATTGCTCTAATTGGGGGAATGTCATAGAATCATACATCCAGCTAAAACCTCGTATATATAGTGGAAATGAACCAAAAATTGTAATTGTAGGGGGTATTGCAACAGATGAAATTAATGCTTTTTCCGGTCTTACCATTCCGGGTGCAAAATTTGTTATTAATGATATACAAGTTTATAATAACAGCCCATTTGGTGGTGTAATTGCTGTGCAAGGGAACACCGCATCATTTGCCATGCAAAAATACAAGGTAAAAGTGACCAATTTAGATAAAGGAACAAGTTACTACCTTAATAATCCTTTCAATCTGGTAGGTTTTGACCCCATATTAGGAATTGTTACACATAGTGTTTCAACACCTGTTGCAGGTGTGTATACCTATCCATTTTACAAAGATAACATAGGTAGTTATATGGCGAGATTCTCTCCCGGAACTAACGATAGGTTATTAATTACTATTGAACACATTAGTAATGGAACATCAGACAGTCAAGTGATTCAAATGGACAATACAAAACCAAAAGTAACAATGTCTATTGATGATGGTGGTGATTGTACGCATTATACGAAAGGAGATACTATCAACGGGGTGTTTAATGTAGATGTTGACTATTTACAAAGTTATGCTGTAACCACTAATGTTGGTACTTATAGCCATGTAAGTGGTATTACACAAGTAGGAATTGGTGATAACGGAGATCCGGATGGTAATGGAGCTTTCCAGATAGCAACTTATACCAATAAAAATTGTGGAGTCATTCATTTAAGGGCTTATACAAAAACTATTTGGCATAGTGCCAATATAGGAATCCATGACGATGCACATATTACTGTATGTCTAAAATAATAGTAGTCTTTTTTAATTAACCAAAACAGCCCCTATCTTAAGGGGCTGT
>JBDLJB010000014.1:0-59173 GCA_039714555.1 Bacteroidota bacterium | reverse complement strand
ATGAAAACCAATCAGTCAAAGACTGGTTGGTTTTTTTGTTTGGAGAATCCGCTGCAAATTTTATTGCATAAAGATTTGACAAACAAATAATATAAATTTCTTAAGAAAATTTGGTTTTTCATTTTCAAAATGGAGCTTAAAGGATCAATGCAGTTAATTCATTATTCCAATTAATTAACTTCTGTTACAAGCGAGTTTCAATATACAGTAAAAAAAAGGTCTTAAATAAATTACACTAACACCAGCTAAAAAGAACAAAACCCCGTACTATACGGGGTTTTGTTCTTTTTAGCCCTTTTTATTTTAGTGTAAATATTTGAATTACAAGAAAACTAAGTTAATGGACTTAATCAATTATTATCAAAATTAACCAAGATGATTGCGAAATAGAAAATCATACATTAAATCTCTTGAAATACTTTCTCCAGCAGGGCTTTAGTTAATTTGATCCCTTCGTCTTCTGAATGGATAACCCCTTCGTATTCGATCCCGATATAGCCTTTGAAACCAGCGTCCTTTACTATTTTCATGATTCTGAGATAATCAGACCTGACTTCGTTCCCTTGAGCGTCAAATTCATTCGATTTTGCACTAACACCTTTTGCAAAGGGCATAATTTCGGTCATTCCTTTATAGCGATCATACTCTTTGGCACAATATTTACGCTCAGGCCCGTATTCAATACAGAAATTTCCAAAATCAGGCAGTGTCCCCACATTTTCCATTCCCACTTCTGTCATGACCCCCGAAAGCCAGGCTCCATCTGACGAGTATCCTCCGTGATTTTCAGCAATTATATTGATGCCTTTTGAAGCCCCATACGCTCCCAATTTGGAGAGTCCGTCCACTGTATTGGCAGCTACATTTTCAGGTTTACCTTCTCCTTTAGCATTAAAAACGATGCCTTCTCCTGTTGTATTTACGCGTATGGAGTGTGCTCCCAGGAATTTAGCTATATCTACCCAGGGATAGTGATTCTCCACAACTTTCATACGTGCTTCCGGATCTGCTTCACCTAGGTTGCCCAGTCCGTCACACATAATCAATCCGACGGTAACTCCTGCTTCATCACATTTCTTCTTGAATTCAGTCCAGTATGCTTTATCATTCACCTTGCTGAAGTAGAAGGTATTCACAAGTTCGATGGAGTATATTCCGTAGCCGGCAGCAACTTTTGGAAAATCCATGGGATCCAGTTCACCTTGCAGCACTGATTCGGGGTCCTCCTTAAGCATTCTTGTGAATTTTTGATAGTCACTAACGGATTCACCGAAATAGGTGCGATGCAACGACCATTGGGCTAAAGATATCTGGAAATCAGCAACGGCTTTGACTTCAGTATCTTCAGTTGGTTCGGTCTTGTTAGATTTAGTATCCTTACACGATACCATAAGAGCCAAGGTTAGGATCATCAGAAAGCTCACTTGTTTTAGTACTATATTTTTCATTTTTATTGAGTTTAAATTATGTTAAAAGATTATTTTGGTATAAATATAATATTTTAAAAAAAACCTGATTGATTAATTTGAAATTATTTCTTTAATTATAAAGAAAAGCTTAATTTCACTATATATAATAATATAATATATTAAATGAAAACTAAGGAATAACTGAGCTTAAAAACCATATATTATTTTATTAAATTTTCATATTTTTCGCTTGTAGGATACTTGTTCGACAGGCGTCATTTAGAAGGCATGATCTTTATTTGGATTTATTTATGGAACTCGGGAATCTATATTAAGATGAAAAGTGAAATGCACATTAGCGCGAACTAAAGACAGAATATTATGATAGCATTAAAAAACAATTTCATTATGGCTCCTGTAAAGACAGGATACAGTAACAGATCAGGTGTTGTTACAGACAAACATATTAAATTTTATCAAGCAAGAAGTAAATATATTGGTGCAGTAATACCTGAGCCATTTTATATTGATAAGGGATTAAGAGAAATACCTACTCAAATGGGTATTGACAATGATGATAAAATAGATGGATTGTTAAAACTAACAACTGTAATTCATCAGTTTAACACAAAAGTAATTGCTCATTTGAATCATCCGGGAAGAATGGCTAATCCAAAAATTCCTGAAAATTATTTTTGGTCATCAACAGATAAAGCCTGTGAAAATGGTGGGGCATCTCCAAAAAAGATGGATAAAAATGATATTCAACATGCCATAAATTTATTTACCAATGCAACAAAAAGAGCCGAAAAATCAGGATTTGACATTATTGAACTTCAATTTGGACACGGTTACCTTGTAGCACAGTTTATTTCTCCAAAAGTAAATAACCGAACAGATGAATATGGTGGAAATTTTGAGAACAGAATAAAATTCCCATTACAAATTTTAGAAGCTGTAAAATCGGCAACTAATTTGCCAATTATTATTAGAATAAGTGGAGACGAAATGTTGACAGACGGAATTAAGATAGATGAAATGATTAAGTTCTCTAAAATTTTAAAAGAAAAAGGAGTTGAAGCAATTCATGTATCGGCAGGAACGGTTTGTAATACGCCTCCATGGTATTTTCAACATATGTTTGTGCCAAAAAGCAAAACATGGGAATTTGCAAAAAAAATAAAACAGGAAGTAGGTATTCCAACAATTTTCGTTGGACAAATCAATACAGAAGAAGATATTAACAATCTTTTTAATAATTTCAAAGCTGATTATATTGCATTGGGAAGAGCACTTATTGCCGACCCTGATTTCGTTGGAAAATACACAAAGCAAATCAACGGAACCATACGCCCTTGCCTTGCTTGTTCCGATGGCTGTCTCGGAGGTGTTAAATCTGGGCATGGATTAGGTTGTCTTGTAAACCCATTGGTTGGAAGCGAGAATGAGAAACTTGAAAAAGCTTCTGTCAAACAAAATATTGCGGTAATTGGTGGTGGCTTGTCTGGCTCAGAAGCTGCTTTAACTTTACATAAAAGAGGACATAAAGTTACTTTGTTTGAAAAAGATAAAATTGGGGGTCAGTTCAGGCTAGCTTATTTACCTCCTAAAAAAGATTCATTAAAAAAATTGATAGATTATTACGAAAACATTTTATCCGAAAATAATATCAATATCATAAATATTGAAGCCACAGCTAATGATTTAAAAGATTTTGACAGGCTTATATTAGCAACAGGTTCCATTCCTGCATATCCACCTATCAAAAATTTGAAAGAATATTTTTGGGCAGAAATATTAAAAGACAAAAATTTGCCGGAAAATAAAACTATTTTGGTTATCGGTGGCGGATTAATTGGAACGGAAATTGCGCATAAGCTAGTGCAAAAAAACAACAAAGTTATTTTAGTAGAAATGCTCGATGAAATTGCTCGCGGTATGGAAATGATTGAAAAAACATTGACACTTAAAAATCTGCAAGCATCCGAAAATATTAAAATTTACACAAAAACTAAAGTAACCGAAATTGATGACAATAAAGTATTTGTTGATACAGAAAACGGACAAGAAATCCTAACGGGAGTTGATATTGTGGTACTTTCTACCGGAATGAAAAGTTTTAATCCATTAGAAAAAGAGTTAAAGAATAAGATTCCAACTTATGTTATTGGTGATGCTAAAAAAGTAGGAAAAGCACAAGATGCAATTAAAGATGCTTACGAAACTGTAAAAAATATATAATATCAATTTAGAAAAATAAAAAGTAACAAAACCCCCATTGCTTATATACCAAATTAGTTATTAACTAGCCAATGGAGTTAGGCATATAAACAAGTTGTAGGCTATTCAAAAGACAAAAGATAAAAATGAATATAATTTCTGTAAGAGAAAATCCTGAATACGAAAAAAAAGCCATAGAATATTTTCAAAATTCATGGAAAAGTGTAATGCCAAAGTTATATGAAGACAGTATAAGCAATAGCATAAATGCAAAACAATCATTACCTCAATGGTATCTTTTAATGGAAAATGATACCATAATAGGTTGCGCTGGTCTAATAACCAATGACTTTATTAGTAGAATGGATTTATACCCTTGGGTTTGTGCATTATTTATTGATAAAGACTATAGAGGAAATAATTATGGTGGTTTATTACTTGAAAAAGCTAAAATTGATACAAAAAAAGCAGGATTTGATTACTTATATTTGAGTACAGACCATATTGGTTATTATGAAAAATTCGGCTATAAATATTTAGGGCAAGGTTATCATCCTTGGAATGAGGAATCACGAATTTACGAGTTAAAACTTGAATAAAACAGCCTACAACAAAAAATATAGCGCATTTGGCAAACAGTGCTAAAGTGAAAAATTGTAGCTTTAAATCAAAGTACATAATAGTGCCAAATACGCCATATTAAGACCGTTGATGGTCAGGCTGAAAAAAGACAAAAAAACGAAAAACATATACAGAATTGAATACTGACTTTGTAAACATAGAATATTTAAAGATTGGTAACGATAGACAAAGACTTGCTTACAATACATTGACTAAAAACGAAATCTTGGCAAAACTTCATCAGTTTGACCCAATATTTGTCGGAACAATTCCGATTAACATTGACATTGAAAGCAGTGACCTTGATATTATTTGTTATTACAAAGACAAAAATAATTTTACCAAAAAACTTAAGAATAAGTTTGGAAACACAAAAGATTTTAATATTTATGAGCAATATGGACAGGAACAAAATGCGATTGTTGCGAATTTTAAAATAGACGGTTTTGAAATTGAGATTTTCGGACAGAACATACCGACAAGAAAACAGAACGCTTATCGTCATATGATAATTGAAAACAAAATTCTTAATGAAAGAGGTGAATCATTTAGACAAAAAATTATTGAGTTAAAAAGAAAAGGCCATAAAACTGAACCTGCATTTGCAATTATTCTCGAATTAAAGGGAAACGCATATACTGAATTATTGGCTTATGAAACTAAATAACTATAAATCTAACTCTTAGCATGGATAAAGGTATATTTAATTATATAAAGTAAACCTATTTTTACAACAAGTTAATCGTATTTATACTGTAGTATGACTTTGAAAGCTATTCAAGTTATTTTTGTTAAAAATATTCTAAAAAAACTTTTAAGCAGTTACATAACAAAACTATTTTCAGGAAAATAAATTTACCGAAGAAATCTTGATCTGGAGGTAATGATTAAATAATAAAAAATAGAGATAATTCATTACCTTTACTATAATTTAAATTTATTAATTATGAAAAACCTTATTTTAATTGTGGTAATACTAGCAAATAGTATTGTATATTCTCAGGTTGGATTAAAGGGCTATTATCTTGGAGAAAAATATATAGAGGATGCTACCAATACAATAAAACTTTTAGGGAATGTATCAGCAAAACAAACAACCGTTGGAGGTATTGAAGGAATATTGTATTGTGATAAGACAAGTGATGATAAGATCTATTCAATTACATTTTCTGAACTATTGAATCCTTCAATAATGTTTACTCCTGATAATAAAGACGAAAGAATAAAAATGAGAAAAAAAGAGGCAAAAGAATGGATAGAGAAAATTGAAACTCATTATGAAATTCATTTTAATGCTATTATTTCAGACCCTTCCGGTACTGGTGGAAGTTTTGGTGAAATGAATGCAATTAAAAACGGTGTTGAGTATTTTTGTATCATAAATCAAACTAATTTCCTTTTTTCTATAACTGAGATCAATGAACGAAAAGAACTGGTAGAAAGAAATTTAAAAGATGACTTTTAATATTAACTTTGCTTATTTATTGTCTGAAAGTTGGAATTTAAAGGAACTCTGATTACTCTGTTAGTCTTTATTGGATTAGTGATTTTAAATCCTGATTCTCTGACGAAGCCTATGGAGTACTTTTTTCAATTAACTACAAATTATTTCCTCATGCCAAGCCTTAAATTTTTAAGATAATTATTGCTCTATCTAAAACATAAAGTGAAAGGATTATTGAAACTAGAAAAAAAAGGGCTACTAGTTTTTTAATCACTTTCAGTAGTATTTATTGTTATTTGTAATAGTTGGGCAATCCTATTCTTTTATCTTAGAATTATGTTTGATGACTTTATTTAATTCGTCAATTCTATTATCCACCATATGATGAACAGAGTTTTTACTAAAAGATCCATCTTTTAATCGTTTACCGGAAGGATACCCGGTTAATATTTCAATTCCTTCATCAATGTTACTTATTGCCCATATATGAAACTTTCCTTCTTTAACTGCCTTTACAACCTCATATTTAAGCATTAAATTTTCTACATTTCCTTTCGGAATTATAATGCCTTGTTCACCCGTTAAACTTGCTTGCCTGCACACTTCAAAAAAACCTTCTACCTTTTCATTGATAGCACCTACAGGTTGAACATCACCTTTCTGATTAATAGAACCGGTTACCGCTATCCCTTGTTTTATTGGTAATTGCGAAAGACTGGATAAAATAGCATACAATTCTGCGCTTGAAGCACTATCTCCTTCAATTTCAGAATAACTTTGTTCAAAAACAAGACTGGCAAAAAGTCTTATTGGTTTATTCTGCGCATATTTAGCTACTAAATAACCTGTCAGGATAAGTACTCCCTTTGTATGGATAGGACCACCCAGTTTTGCTTCTCTTTCAATATCCACCAAGCCACCTTTTCCTCGCCCGGTACTTACAGTTATTTTATTTGGCCTACCAAAAATAATATCACCTAAATCTATTACCGATATAGCATTGATCTGTCCGGTTTTTGATCCTGTTAAGGTTATCATTAACTTTTTCTGCTTAATTAACTCATTAATTTTTTCCTGAATCAGGTTAGAACGGTAATATTTTGCCTCGATCGCTCTCTTTACATGTTCTTGGGTAATATTATCTTCAGATTTCATCTGTGCATAATGATGTGCTTCATGTAAAATATCACTTAATTCTCCAAATTTTATAGAAATTTTATTTCGATTTTGGGTTATTCTGGATGCTTGTTCAATCATACGTGCAATTGCCTCGTCATTTAACGGCAATAAGTTATTTTCTTTTTCAATCTTATTTATAACCATGGCAAAATCCTTTACATTTTTCATGTTATAATCCATTGAAGTGTCAAATTCAGCTTTTACCTTGAAAAGTTCCTTAAAATCTTCATCCCATTCATATAACAAATAATACATTCTTGGGGAACCTATCAAGACTATTTGAACATTCAATGGAATTGGATCCGGCTTTAAACTTTTAGTGCTTATAAAACCAAATCGGTCGCTTGAATCTTCAATAACAAGTTCATTATTGTTCAATGCTCTTTTCAGACTATCCCATGAAAAATAATTTAATAGAAGTTCTTTTAATGGAATAATCAAATATCCTCCATTTGCTTTATGTAATGAGCCTCCTCTTATCATTGTATAATTCGTATGAAATGTTCCCATATGCGATTCATGCTCAACTTTACCAAACAGATTGGCGTATGTGGGATTCAGTTCCATTATTATTGGAGCTCCTTTAAGATTTACGTTATTAGTAATGACATTCACCTCATATTGCAAAAATTTAGGATCATGCTTTGTAGAAATTCTATCATTTACATTTGAAACTTTCAAAAAATCTTTCAAGTTTTCAATTATATCATTTCTAACATCTTTCAAATAGCTAAGTATGTCATTGTGTTCAGTATATTTTTCACGAATCTCCTCTAATAAAGATTCTATGGCATAGAGTGCAACATCTTCTTCTAACTGTATCAAACTTTCATTACAGTCTCTTTCCAGATCGCGGTTTTTTCTCAACAATAAATTCAATTCTTCCATAAGCTTGTCCTGCTTCTGAATAATTTCATTCTGTTTCTTTTTGCTAAGTTTTCGAAAATTTTTATCGCTAATGGGAGAACCGCTCTCATCTGTAGGGTGTACAATGATCTCTATAGGAGTACGTCTGATCTTAAAATTACTTGAACTTGCTTTTTTGTAAAAACCTTTGAATAAGTCAACTTCATTTTTTCGAAATTCATCAAGAATATCTTTCCTTTTATCAGCATATTCTTTACTCTCAAAAGCCTTAATTAAAGCGTTCTGTACTTCTTCAATTAATTTGCTTATTTCATCTTTAAAAATTTCGGCACCCCCTTGTGGCAAACTGAGTTTTTTAGGGCAATACGGATCTTTAAAATTATTAACATAACACCAATCTCCGGGTGAGGTTTCCAATTTTGCTTTTTCTTCAAGAAAATGATTTACAGCTGTAAATTTGCCACTACCCGGATATCCTGAAACAAAAATATTAAACCCACCACTTTTATTTCCAATACCAAATTCAAATGCCTTTATAGCTCTGTCTTGACCAATCAACAACTTTTTGGTATGCTTTTCTCTTATTTTCTTCCAATTTAAAGTTTTGGCAGCTACTGTCCTTCTTAACTTATCAGGATTTAATTCTCGTATCATTTTTTTATATTAAATATATAGCTTAAAGTTACATAAATTCATAAACTTTTCAAATGATGTTGAGTTTTTTAATTTACTCTGAAAAAATATTTGGACATCTGCCTACTTGGATGGTTCTTGGACTATTTTGGTTTTATTAAATTAGGACAATACACTATAACTACAACCCTATTTGTAATTTCATTTTATTTGACCCAAAGCAGTTGCTTTGCAATCTCTTCAAACAGTTCTTCCTGATTTTCTATTACAGATTCTATAGGAAAACCATAACTTAGAACTCTATAACCGTTCTTTTTGCCAAGTACTACAGCAGGAAAATTGTTTTCTTTATATCTGTAAATTACGGTTGCTCCACCTATTGGCTTTAAAGCATCGACTGATCTGAGTTCATAGATTTTTTCGGAAGGATTTTTGGAAATATGTAATTGATTCTTTCCAATAACTTCTCCTGTTTGACATGCCCAGTCAGAATACAATGAATATTGCAACTTATTCTTAACCCAGTTGCTGCGCAGCGTATCTTTTTTATTATCCAAAAAAACATCCTTCGCAATAAAAGCTCCCGATACTAACAACGATTTATCTTCGCTTAACCATTGATCAAGAGCATCACGCATGGATTGCCTGAACAGGCTATAATCTTTTGCTTTTGGATTTTGGTTAAGGTTATAAACACTCTGTTTGCCATAAATTAGATCAATTTTATTATAATTAGCAAATTTGTCTGGGTTTCTTTCAAAGGCCTTTGCACTTGTTGACACAAATGAAAGATTTAAATTTGAAAACTTCTTACCATGTTTATAAGGATAATCAAAAGTATTACCAACAACTTTTATTCCTTCATAATCAGAATAACTCGCACCGTGTCCGGTCATAGGATCAGAAATCCAGGGATCATTTTTATCAAAATTATACTGAGATCCTGTGAAAGAATATTCAATTCCATCGGCAATAGCCGACTTATGCCATTTTGAAAAACCTCCTAAACTGTCTGTATCAAAAAATTCAGGGCCCGAGACTTTATCAAAAGCATTTACAATTAATATAGGATTATCTTTAAAATTACGAATACCGGCTGATAGCATTTCAGAATCAAAACTCACACCACCTTTATTGATAGCCTTCACCTTAAAAGAGTAGATTTTTCCTTCTTCGATTCTATCAAAAATATATTCATTTCCCTTTACCAAAACTCCATTATCGAAACCTCCATCATCAACTTTTGTATAAACAATATAGGCATCAGGATTTGCTGTTTCTTCGGTTTTATCTATAGTTTGCTCCCAATTTAAAACAAACTTTTTATCCCGATAATTTATCGAAAAACTGTTCACCGCAAGTGGAGTTACCACATAATCTCTATTGTTAAAGTAGGCAAGGTATTTAAGTACACCTTTATAGATTGCCCTGCTTACATCAAATTTAAAATTTGGATTTAGACCATATTTCTCATCACCAAAATTTTGATGAGATAGTAATTCTATTAAAATAGAAGGAATATTGGTGTAGGTGGCTTCGGCATACTTCTTATCCCATATTTCTCTTGAGGTCCAGTCACTGTTATGTTTATCCTCTATGATCTTAAGTATTTCAGTTTCTACGATATCAGCCAGATCACGACTTGCAAAACGACTTCTGCCATCAGGGAAAAATCGTTCATTTTTTAATCCTTTGGTACTGTGGATAATTAATGTGCCAATTACCGAATCTGTTTTAGTTGTTCCGGCATCAGTATGAAATGCTAATGACAGATCAATTGGAATATTCAAACCCTGAAGAGTACTATCTCTATTGTGGCTGTAAATACCCCCTAAAAGATAGTTTACCCATTCTCCCCTTCCCTGGTAATCATCTTTATAGTCACTTTTATACTTAGAAAGAGAATATACTTCATCATTTGGTATTCCGGAATATTGTAAAAAATATCTTGCAGCATTCATATAAGCAGGCTTAGGGCTGAATGTTCCTTCCCTCCTAACTCTGGTTAAACCTCCTCCTATTTTTACAGCATCAGAACTGATAATACCTTCTTCTTCAGAAGTATTGTATACAATTACTTTTGAATTCTTTACGCCAAACTGAAATGTTCCTAGAAATACCCAGGTTGAATATCCCATTTTCTGATTTACCATAAAGACTGTTTCTCCTCCATCGTGATGAACTGTATATTTCACATCACTTACATTATTTCCTTTAGTGTAAGAAATATAAACAGCATATTCCCCGGTTTTAGCTACCTTAAAATTATAAATTATCGAATCTTTTTCATTATTAAGTTTTGAAGATCTCATTTTAAGATGCTTACCTAATACAAAAGGATTTTCATGATCAACATAGAATTCTTTCAATAAAAAACCACCATCAGCAATTTCAACGTTTTTAGTTTTTTCTATTGTATCACTACTGTTATCTATATCAATAATAAACTCATCGCTATTAATATCTCTCTCTTTAGGGTAATATACATTAGCCCCTGCATTTTGCAGCATGGGCATAATGTAAGGTACTACATAGGAAAAGTTTTCCATATCCTCAACAGTTGTGAAAAGATTAGGGCGTTGCCACTTCCATATTTTTTCATCATTTGAATAATAAATTCCATGACCTCCCCATAGGGCAATATGTTTATTTTCCAATCCATCAGTTACATTAAAAGGGATTTCTGTATTCTTAACATGTACAATATCATTTTCTTTTCTAACTTCAAAACGGGTGCTGTCAATATCTGTTGATTTGCGGTATAAATTTGGAATATATTCAGATAAGGTTAATGTGTCTATATAACCTGTTACTTCGTATTTTCTTCTGATTTTTCGTTTTTGGGCAGTTTTTATTTCAGAGTTAAAAAAATTTAACCACGGTTCACGAAATCGGTAGTAAGAAAGATCTTTTGAATAATATATATTGAGTACTTTATTGTCTTTGTCAATAAAAGCACTATCAACACTTACCGACATATTATAGGGAAGCAAATTATTTTCTGAAATGGCTTTCATAGTTCTTTCAGATAATTTTTCAAATTGTTTTCCACTTAGTCTTTCATAACCGGAATTCTTTACCTGAGAAAACAAATCAACAGTAAGTATTATTAAAAATAGAACACTAAAAAAAAGTTTACTAAAATTCATATCCCAAATAATTATATATCAAATACTTTTAACAAGTTTTTTGGTAAAGATAATCTGAATTTCATAATTGATTGGTTAATTAATTCTATTTTTTTAATTTTGAAATTGTACTATAAAAAATGCAAACTGTAAACCATCATAAAGTACGTGAGAAATAATTAAGGGTAATAATCGACGATATTTATAAAAATAGAAACTTATAATCACACTTTTAAATCCTATAGAAATTATTCCGGCAGTCCCTTGGTATAAATGAGCAATTCCAATAAGTGTAGAAGCTAAAAATATTACTGCGATTTGCCAGTTTTTGTTGTCGTTTATATTCCAAAGGCATTTTAATAAAAATACTCTCGATAATTCCTCAAAAAGTGCAATCCCTATCCATAGTACAGGCCCAAACCAGATTATCAAAAGAAATGGATTATTTGCTAAATCCACCATTGTATCAATCAGCTCTGTATTTGGGGGATTATTATTTGGTATCCATTGGTATAATGTTGCTCTTTCTAAAAAGAACATTACAAAAAATATAGCAGTTAAACCTATCCCTATTAAAATATCCCAATACCAGGTTCCTTCTCCTGAATTAAATGTCTCTTTAAATGTGTCCTTTATCAAGTATTTATTAAGAAACAATATCAAAACACTTATTCCACCGCCAAAAAGTAACGGATAAACTATCATATCAGTTGTAGAAAAATTTTCAGTTTGAGTAAGTCTATACCAAATCATTATGAAATTGATTGGTAAGATCGCAATACTGATCGCTAAAATATTTCTTAGTGTTTTGTTCATTATACTCGGTTTTCTAAAGTAAATTAAAAAAAGTTAAATCGTAACTCAATACGTACAATCTTTATTTTTAATCAAAAAATACTATTGGGGGTTTCCAAGTTGTAGGATTGCCAACAATACCATGAGTATAACTAATGACTTCCATCCATTCGGGAGAAACTTTAATTAAAAGATAGTCTTCGGGTTTGTTTGGATAGAAAGCCTCCCATTCAACTTTCCATCTTTTTCCTTTTTCCTTTTGTTCATTTACTATTTGAGCTCTTCCATGAATCATAACATATCCTGTATCATCAGGATCTAAATAATATAAAGTTACTTTGGGATTCTTTTTAATTTGACTTACTTTTCTGCTTTTAGGGTTAGTTCCAAACCATACTGTAAAATCACTTTCGGGAAGAAAGGGATCCATTACTCTAACCCTGGGACGACCTTCTTTATCTAAAGTGATTAGTGCACAAGTACCCGCAGAAGTCATTATTTCTCTTGCAGCCTTAATTAATTTATTATTTAAAGAATCTTTTGGTTCGATATTTTGACTGAAGCCCTTGGAAGGTATTAAAAACAGAATTAGGAATATTATTAAGATGGATTTTTTTAATAGTTTCATTTCTTTATTATGTTAGTTTTTTCATTCGATTACTTCTTCACTTTAAATATTATAAATTAACCTGTCATTGAACCTAAATTTATCATTTCACATTTTTTGAATTGGATCTCTCTTATAAACTCCATTTTTCCCCACAAGTATTTATTTCCTTTAAGGCCTTTTGTGGTTTTCATTCTTCTATTCAGTCGAAATATTTCTTTTTCTGTTGCCTCTCTTCTTTCTCCAAGTTCTCCATATAATTTAAGAGCAGGGTAGTTGCTGAATTTCCCTTTATACAATGCTTTCAACCAAAATAGACTGTTACTGTTTACAGCAAGTACACAAACGTTTCTATTTGTTTTAGAATGAATAGGTAATTTCGAAGGATATTTTTCGAAATAAAAACCCGTTTGATCGTCATTCAAAAATAGTGATCCAATAGGTGTAACAGTTGGGTTGTTTTCAGAGTCTACAGAAGCAATAGATACATAAAAATTCGACCTAAAACTTATATTAAAATGCTTTCTTATTTTCTTCCATTCAGTTTCAATGTTCATCTTTTGTTCGTTTTTTTCCACTAAAGAAATCAGCCGTGTTAAATATACTAAACTTTGCTGTGGCACAAAACCACAATGAATTATAGTATCCATGAAAAAGCAGTAAGTCGAGTATCTTTATCTAAACAAAAATAAAAATATGAACACACAACTTACCACTCATGAACCAAAGTTATATATCGGTATTGACATACACAAGCGATGTTGGAAAATACATTGCAGTGCAAATTTATTTATCATTGGAGCTATTATAAAGAGTTTTAGCAGGAATAGACAACTTTATATTCTTTTAAAAAAATCAACCGAAAGTTTACAATAATTTATGTGTATATTTATATAATTCGTAACTTTAGTAGTCTTAAATCTTCGATTATGTGTAGATTAGTAGCTTACCTCGGAACTCCTATTTTAACTGATAAAATAATTATCAAACCCAAAAATTCTTTGGTACACCAAAGTTTTGCTGCCAAAGAAACTGATTATCCAGTAAATGGTGATGGATTCGGAATTGGTTGGTATAGACATGAGATTCGCAAAGAACCCGGTTTATATAAGTCAATTTCTCCTGCATGGAACGATCAAAATTTATTATACAATGCTTCTTTCATTCAAACTAATTGTTTTTTCGCTCACGTACGTGCTGGTACTGTAGGTGACGTATCTTATGAAAATACGCATCCTTTTAGTTATAATGAATTTTTAATGATGCATAATGGAGGAATTCTTGAGTTTGAAAAAATAAAATACGATCTTGTCAATTTACTTGATGAGGAAGCTTTTTTGTGGATTAGAGGTCAAACAGACACACAATATATTATTGCACTTTTTATGACAAATTCAAGAAAATTAGGTTTTGATAATATGGAAAATCCTGAACAATTAGTTGCCTGCTTTAACAAAACCTATCATGATATTGAAGAATTAAAAAAGAAGAATGGTGTAGATGCTGTAGCGCTATACAATATTGTATTTACTGATGGAAAGAGATTAATTGCAACCAAATACAGCACAGCACCTGAAGACGAATTACGAACACTATATTATATAAATAAAGTTTGTTGTCGTATTTGTGAAAATGGAAAATTACGGGTATCTAAAAATAAAGAAGATAAAGCTTCATTAATATCATCAGAAATTCTAACTGAGGAAAAAGAGCACTGGGAAGAAATTCCTAATAATCATGCCATATATATTGATGAAAAATTAGATGTTTCCTTATTTAAATTAGAATAGTTTGTTAATAGAAAGAAAAAAATCAATCTATCAAAATATTATCTTTTCTAATATCATACATCAACTTTCTAAAACTTTCTTCAATAACTTGTGAAACAATTTTTTTAGAAGGCCAGATATATGTTCTAGAAGAACCTTGAGATATATATTTTTTCTTGAATAATTTATCTTTTGAATTATTCTCCACAATTAAAACCAATTCAATTTCTGCAATAACATCCCAATGAGTTAAGGTAGTTTCAGTTCTAACCCAAAATTTTATAAGTTCACCGTTTATGGTTATTTCATAATCATTATCAGATATTCTATTGCCTGTAGCTAACATTTCATTTCTAAAAGCTTCATCAAAATATCCAATAACATCTCTATTAAAAAAAACATAACCCATTGATTGATTAAAAGCTGCAGTTCTTTTACCAATTCTTTCCTTTTCTAAACGACTATCAGTGAAATCTATTAAATTAACACTCTTTACAATCTTTGCTTTTGGAATTTCATTTTCATTCTCAGGCCAAGGATCTAAGTTAACAATAAAACTACTTTTCTTTTTAACTTTTTTTTTCTTAAATAATGGATCATGGATCCAAAAATCACCTACTTTTCCAGTCATTCCTTTTTCTAAATATTCAGTAATATCCTTAGAGACTTTTTTGATAACAGTTGTACTTCCTTCAATTGTTAAAAGCCCTCCGGATGTTATACTTCTACTGTGTTCAAATATTGCAATTAGCTCTCCTTTACTATTTTTTAGTTCACATTTAACTTCAAGAATAGTTGCCCCAAAACCGGGTAATAACCATCTTTTAAATGTACTGCCCATTTCATAATCATTAACTTTTATATTTAAAATATTACAATCATTTTTTTGTTTTGCAATACAAAGTAATCCTTTTTCAGAAAGAGAACTTTCTAACTCAGTTCGGAATATATTCTTAACATCAATGTCATATTCTTCATAATATGGCATAATTATATCTCCTATCTCAATTTTTTTATTTGATTCAAAATTAAATCTTTGATTTGAAGTAGTTTTTGGAAAAGAATGACCCGGCATTAATAATATCAAAACTATTAAAAAAAAATGTGACACATATTTCTTCATAATTTCTATTTTTATAGAGTTTAATAATATAAAGCTTTAGACCAATTGAATAAAGCTATTTATATTTTAAAGAATCTACAATGATGACGATCAATAAAACTATTGATTGTAATCAATGTAAGTTTATCAAATTTACTTATAAATTGATATTCCTATCCCAGATCTTCTTTTTATTTAATAGCAATAAAAGTATCATTAAGGAGTTAATTTATAATTCAAAATTAGATACTTTAAAAAGAATCCATAAAAAATTAATTATAAATAAGTATTAGCGCATAATTAACAAGGATGTTTAAAATATATTGTGTTAATTTGCGCCTTTATAAATTCTAAAGAAGAAATCAATGATAAGCAAATATAATAAATGGTATCACCCCTATAAACCAGCTAAAGAATTTAATAAGAAAGTTGCCTATTTTAGTATGGAATTTGGTATCCATCAAGCATTAAAGACCTATTCCGGTGGATTGGGTTTTTTAGCAGGATCTCATATGCGTTCTGGATTTGAACTCAAACAAAACATGATAGGAATAGGAATGTTATGGAAATATGGTTACTACGAACAAGGTAGAAATGAAGACCAAACACTTCGAACAAATTTTATTGAAAAACATTATGATTTTTTAGAAGATTCCGGATTGGAAGTTGAAGTAAAACTTCATGACAACCCTTCAGTAAAGGTTCGTGCATTTGTGCTTAAACCAGAAATATTCGGAACAGTTCCTATGTATTTTTTATCAACAGATGTAGAAGGAAACGATTATCTTTCAAGAACGATCACAAACCATTTGTATGATGCAAATGAAATGACACGTATTTCACAGAGTATAGTTTTAGGTATTGGTGGTGCTAAGATTGTAGAAGCTTTAGGAGGTGCAAGTGTTTACCATCTTAATGAAGGCCATGCCTTACCTGCATTTTATCACTTACGTAATCAAGGAATAAAAAAGAATCAACTGGTATTTACAACACATACTCCTGAAAAAGCAGGAAATGAAGAACGTGATGCACGTCTTTTAAATCGTTGTGGATTTTTTGGAAAGACTTTAACTGATAAACAACTCGAAAAAGAGATGGTTAATGGAGGAATGATAAATTATACGGTTTCTGCATTGAGAATGGTTAAAAAATCTAATGCTGTATCAAAACTTCATGCCAAAGTATCGCAAGAAATGTGGAAAGATTTTGAAAGAACAAGTAAAATTATTCCGATTACAAATGCTCAAAATCAAAATTTCTGGCAAGATAAAGAGATAAAAAAAGCCTGGAAAAAGAAAAGTACCAAAGCATTTAATGAAAGAAAAATTGAATTGAAGAGCGTTCTTTTTAATGAGGTTCTAAACCAAACTAAAAAGATCTTTGATCCGAATGTGCTGACTATAGTTTGGGCAAGACGATTTGCCGGATATAAAAGAGCAGAACTCCTTTTACACGATATGAAACGTTTTGAAAAACTTATTTCTAATAAAAAATATCCTATACAGATCATTTGGGCAGGTAAACCATATCCTATGGATTTTCATGCTATTGATATTTTTAATCACTTGGTGAATGTTACAAAATATTCATCAAATATGGCTGTTTTGATTGGTTATGAAATGGAACTTTCAAGAAAAATGAAAGCAGGATCAGATGTATGGCTCAATACACCAAGAATTACAAGAGAAGCTTCAGGAACAAGTGGAATGACTGCAGCAATGAATGGTTCGGTAAATGTTTCCATTAATGATGGATGGATACCGGAATTTGCCAAAAATGGTGAAAATAGTTTTGTTTTACCGGAAGTTGATTACAAATTACATGCTTGGGAACAGGATAAAAAGGATTGTAGTAACTTGTATGACATTCTTGAGAAAAAAGTTTTGCCTACCTATTATGACAACCCAAAAAAATGGTCGGAAATTGTATTCAACGGAATAGATGATGTAATTCCTGAATTTTCAAGTGAAAGAATGGCTGGTCAGTATTATAAAGAATTATATTAAGTCTTAATTTTTAACTAAATATTAAAGAGTTACTGATAATTTAATTGGTAACTCTTTTTTTGTTCTTCACTTTGAAATTAAACATACTTACCTATTTGAGCAGTTAAATAATAGCAGAGATCTTAAATTGTTAATAACATAATAATTCAAGCAAAGTATTTTTAAATTTTTTTCTGATTTTTTATAAAAATCAAGAAATTGAATTAATTTTTAAGTAACTTAGTGGTATGATCAATCGTCATAATTTTAATTAAAATCGGACTTCAATTTTTTAACAATAAAAATAAATCAAGCAATGAAAAAAATTTTATTATTAACAGGAGATTTTACTGAAGATTACGAAACTATGGTGCCTTTTCAGATGCTAGAAATGGTGGGTTATGAAGTACACGCTGTTTGTCCGAATAAAAAAAAGGGAGACACAGTTAAAACTGCGATACACGATTTTGAAGGTGATCAAACTTATACTGAAAAACCCGGACATCATTTTACCATAAATTATAATTTTAAAGATGTTATTGTAGAAGAATACAGTGGTTTGGTTATTGCCGGTGGTCGAGCCCCCGAATATCTCAGGCTTAATAAAAAAGTAATTGAGTTTGTACAATATTTCTTTTCAGCTAATAAACCGGTTGCATCTATTTGTCATGGTGCACAAATTTTAACTGCTGCCAACGTTTTAAAAGGAAGAAAGTTAACGGCTTACCCAGCTGTTGGACCTGAAGTAACATTAGCTGGAGGTGAATACCAAGAAATAGCTGTTACTGAGGCTTTTGTTGATGGCAACCTTGTTACATCACCTGCATGGCCTGGACATCCTAAATTTATAAAAGAATTTTTAAAGGTTTTAGGTACGAAAATTGAAATCTAATTTTCACAATTTATTATAAGTAAAAATCCGGTTTAAAACAGATTTTTATAAGATATCTGTATCAATTACAAATGATTTTAAGTCTTTTAGTTTAAATGAAATAAATACATTTACTATTCCTAAAAGTAATAACTCAATTGCTAGTGTGAATACCAAATAATTTGCACCTATCAACGGAATTATAATTGACATAAAGGCAAAAACTACAATTAGAATTCCAAATAAAAAATCCAAAACCAATTAATATAATTTTTTATACAATAGCTCAAATAGCAAGATTAACTCTTTGAAAATAATTTAATATTTTTACTAAAATCATAAATTATTTTTAATATAAATAGTATCATATTGTTAAAATATAAAAAGATGAATTTAATATTTATCAATTAAAAAAATAAATTATATTTGTTGCTTGAAATATATTTAAAGTAAACATTTAATAAAGATCAACCGTTACAAAATGGTTTTTACTACTTCATTTGCATCTACAACTACAACCCCATTGGGGTTTTTATTATATTAATGTCCGTTGTTTAAATCTTGTTTTATTCCAAATAAACTAATAGATTTTCTTGAATTAAAAATTAACTAAAAAAATAATATAATGATAGTTTCAAAATTTGGTGGAACTTCGGTTGGTTCTGCAAAAAATATCAAAAAAGTCATTCAAATCATTTCTGATAAAAACACAAAAACCGCTGTTGTAGTATCGGCTATGGGTGGAATAACAAATTTGTTAATTAAAGCTAGTGAATTAGCTGTAAAGGGTGATAATGAATATATTAAAATTCTAAAAGAAATTGAGTATAAGCATTTAGAAACAGCTAAGACCCTTTTTAATGACAATAAAGACAGTGAAACATTTATTTCAGAACTTCTTGATCAATTAAAAACTACTTTGAATGGTGTGTTTTTACTGAATGATCTATCATTAAAATCACAAGCTAAAATTGTAAGTATTGGCGAGCTGCTATCATCTTTTATAATAACAGAGGCCATGAAATATCAAGGCTTGAAAGTAAATTTAAAAGATAGTAGAGAATTGATCATAACCGACAATAATTACGAAAATGCAGAAGTAAATTATCAAAGAACTTATAAAAATATTCAGTCTTATTTTAATAATAATGATAGCGATGTAATTGTCTTACCGGGTTTTATTGCATCAAATGAAAATAATGAAATAACTACCTTGGGTAGAGGTGGCTCTGATTTTACAGCAGCAATCATTGCAAATGCTGTAAATGCTGAAATTTTAGAGATTTGGACAGATGTAAGTGGTATGTTCACTGCAAATCCAAAATTGGTAAAACAAGCCAAACCAATCAAAAGTATTTCATATCAGGAAGCAATGGAATTGTCACATTTTGGTGCAAAAGTGATTTACCCTCCTACTATTCAACCTGTTTTAGATAAAAATATTCCCATAGTAATAAAAAATACGATGGCTCCTGATGATAATGGGACTGTAATTTCTGAAAGTATTAATGGGAAAAGTACTATCGTAAAGGGTATTAGTCACATTGATAATATTGCTTTATTGACTTTAGAGGGTAATGGTATGGTGGGTGTTCCGGGTATTTCAAAACGTTTATTTGAGGCCTTATCTCATGAAAATATAAATGTGAAATTTATCACTCAGGCATCAAGCGAACATTCCATTTGTTTGGCAATTGATCTTACTGAAGCTGAAAATGCTAAACAAGCCATTGATAAACAATTTGAATATGAAATTTTACAACATAAAGTTGAACCGCTAATTGTTGAAAAAGATTTGGCCATTATTGCTTTGGTTGGTGATAATATGAAGTCACATCAGGGGATTAGCGGTAAAATGTTTAGTGAACTGGGAAATAACAATGTGAATATTAGAGCTATAGCGCAAGGTTCAACTGAAAAGAACATTTCGGCAGTAATTGCCAAACACAATGTTAAAAAGGCATTGAATAGTTTACATGCAGCTTTTTTTGAAGATCATATTAAATTATTGAATTTATTTGTGATTGGTATTGGAAATGTTGGCGGAAAGTTGTTAGAACAAATTCATCAACAACAAAAATATTTGCTAGATCATCAACATATCAATTTGCGTGTTATTGCTATCTCAAATTCTAGAAAAATGTTTTTTGATCCTGAAGGAATAGACCTGTCAAATTGGAAAACGGAATTAAATAATAAGGGAGAAAAAGCCAATATTGATACTTTTTACACCAGGGTTAAAGAATTAAACCTACGAAACAGTGTTTTTATTGATAATACAGCAAATAGCGATGTAACTTTAAAATATCCCAAATACTTAAAAGATAGTGTTTCGGTTGTTGCATGTAATAAAATTGCTTGTTCTTCAGCTTATGAAAACTATAAAAATTTGAAATTGTTATCACGAAATTATAATGCTTCATTTTTATTTGAAACGAATGTGGGTGCTGGCCTACCAATAATAAACACTTTAAATAACTTAATTGCTTCAGGCGATGAAATTACTCAGATACAAGCAGTTCTTTCAGGTAGTTTGAATTTTGTTTTTAATAATTTTAATGAGAGTACTTCTTTTTATGACGTTGTTGAACAGGCAGGAATTGAGGGTTATACCGAACCTGATCCAAGAATTGATCTGAGTGGTGTTGATGTAATGCGTAAAATATTGATCTTGGCCCGTGAAAGTGGTAAGATAATGGAATTGGATGATATTGAAAATAATTCCTTTTTACCCAAATCATCTTTAAAAGCTAATAGCATTGCAGATTTTATGGAAACATTGAAAATTGAAGCAAAACATTTTAATGGCTTACGTGATGATGCTATAAAAAATAACTGTCGTTTAAAATATGTTGCATCGTATAAAAATGGTAAAGCAAAAGTTGGTTTGCAACAAATTGCCAAAGATCATCCGTTTTATAATTTAGACGGAAAAGATAATATTGTTTTATTCTATACCAATCGTTATCAAGATCAGCCCTTGATAATAAAAGGAGCCGGAGCTGGTGCAGATGTAACTGCTTCAGGTATTTTTGGTGATATAATTAGAACAGGTAATAAATAATGTTTGTAGTTTTGTGTTTGTTAATCTAAGTTATTCAGAATAATAAATCTTAATACCGAATAGAAATGAATGAAATAAGAATTTTTTCTCCTGCAACCATAGCAAACATATCTTGTGGCTTTGATGTTCTAGGGTGTTGTTTGGATAGTATTGGAGATGAAATGGTTATCAGAAAAACACAAGAGAAAGGCTTATTGATTACTAAGGTAATTGGTGAAGATCTACCGCTCGATATACATAAAAATGTTGCTGGAGTAGCTGCTTTAGCATTATTGGAAAAGTATAATAAAAATTTGGATTTTGGTTTTGAGTTAGAAATTTACAAAAATATTAAACCCGGTAGCGGTATTGGTAGTAGTGCGGCAAGTGCAGCCGGAGTTGTTTTTGCTTTAAATAAATTGTTAGATCAACCTTTTTCAAAACTAGAATTGGTTGAATTTGCACGTAAAGGTGAAGAATTGGCTTGTGGCTCTCCCATAGCCGATAATGTTGCTCCTGCAATTTATGGAGGCTTTACTTTGGTTAAAGATACTGATCCTTTAAAAATTGTTGAATTACCAACTTTAGATGAACTTTATACAACAATTATTCATCCACAAATTGAAATTAAAACTGCTGATTCCAGAGCTATATTACCCAATGAAATTCTACTTAATGATGCTGTAAAACAATGGGCTAATGTAGGATCATTGGTACACGCATTACATACAAATAATTATGATCTATTTTCCGATTCATTAACTGATTTTATTGTTGAACCCTACCGTTCTAAACTGATACCAGAATTTGAAAATGTAAAAAATAGTGCTTTAAAAGCTGGTGCTTTAGGATGCGGAATTTCAGGATCTGGCCCTTCGATATTTACATTCAGTAAAGGAAAGCAAAATGCTGAAATTGTAGCAGATGCAATTAATAGTGTTTTCAAGAATACTGAAATTAGATTCAATATATATATATCAAAAATTAATGAAAAAGGAGTTAAAATAATTAAGGAATCCTAATTAGTCTTATTATTATACCCCCAAAATCATCTCAAACGTAAAAAACAAATATGAACTACTATAGTTTACATCATAAAACCCCAAATGTTACTTTTCAGGAAGCAGTTATAAAGGGAATAGCACCTGACAAAGGTTTGTATTTTCCAGATAAAATTGATCCATTACCTAAAGAGTTCTTTGACAATATTGATAAATATTCTAAAAATGAAATAGCCTTTAGGCTAATTTCACAATTTGTTGGTGATGAAATTCCTGAAACCGATTTAAAAGAGATCATTGCTGATACGTTGAACTTTGATTTTCCTTTGGTAGAAATTGAAAAAGATATTTTTAGCTTGGAATTATTTCATGGTCCAACCATGGCATTTAAAGATGTTGGTGCAAGATTTATGGCGCGATGTTTATCTTATTTTAATAAAGGCACAACCAATGAAGTAACAGTCTTGGTAGCAACTTCGGGTGATACAGGAGGCGCTGTTGCCAGTGGTTTTTTAAATGTTAAGGGTGTAAATGTGGTAATTTTGTATCCTAGCGGTAAAGTAAGTGATGTACAAGAAAAACAATTAACTACACTGGGTAAAAATATCAAAGCACTAGAAGTTAAAGGTACTTTTGATGATTGCCAACGAATGGTAAAAAATGCTTTTTTAGATGAAGACATTACCAATAAGATTCAACTTACATCAGCAAATTCAATCAATGTAGCCAGATGGCTACCTCAAATGTTCTATTTTGCCTTTGCTTACCAACAATTAAAACAAAAGAATAAAGCATTGGTTTTTTCAATTCCCAGTGGTAATTTTGGTAATATTTGTGCAGGAATGATGGCGCAACAATTGGGATTACCAATTCAACATTTTATTGCTGCTACCAATATTAATCGTGTTGTACCAAATTATATGATATCCGGTAATTATATTCCTTTAAAATCAAAACAAACGATATCAAATGCAATGGATGTAGGTGATCCGAGTAATTTTATCAGAATACTTGAAATTTATAAGAATGATCTTAAAACTTTAAGAAAACACCTAAGCTCCTACTCTTTTACAGATGATGAAACCAAAAAAGCGATGCTTGAAATTTATAATAACAGTAGTTATATTACTGATCCTCACGGAGCTGTTGGTTATTTAGGTTTAAAAAAATACTTAGCTGATCAACCGGATTATCTGGGAATTTTTCTTGAAACTGCACATCCTGTAAAATTTTTAGATGTAGTTGAACCGGTAATTGATAGGGTTATCGAATATCCTGAACAGATTGAAATTGTTATCAATAAAAGCAAAGAAGCTACATTTATTGAAACCTATGGTGAGTTGAAAATGTTTCTATTAAAATAAATCTATCATTTCATAGTTTAAAAAGATAATAGAACTAAATCAAATGTGTAACTCATTAGTTTTTATTATTTTTAACAAATATTTTATAAGTAAATGAAACAATTTCTATTCTTCATAGTCATTTTATCTATTTTTTTTAAATCTGAGCTACAATCACAAACATTTACACATCAAGATACTTTAAGAGGTAGTATAACAATAGAACGTGTTTGGTGGGACCTTTTACATTATAATTTAAATGTAAAAGTAGATGAACAACAAAAATACATTTCTGGTTCAAATACCATTAAATATAAAGTATTGAAAAGTCATCAGTTAATGCAAATAGATTTACAAGAACCTCTAAAAATATTAAAAGTTATACAAGATAAAATTGAATTAGATTTTAAAAGAAATGGAAATGTTTATTATGTTGAACTGAAAAAAGAACAAAAAATTGGAGATAAAAATGAAATTATTATTTTTTATCAAGGAAAACCAATTGAAAGTATAAATCCACCTTGGAGTGGTGGGTTAACATGGAAAAAAGACAAAGCTAAAAAGAGTTTTATTGCAACTACATGTCAGGGAGTTGGTGCCAGTATTTGGTGGCCATGTAAAGATCATATGTATGATGAACCTGATGAAGGCGCCAATATTATAATAACACCTCCCAAAGGTTTAATGGATGTTTCTAATGGAAAATTAATTAAAACGATAGATAATGATGATGGTACCAAAACTTTTCATTGGAAAGTTGTCAATCCTATAAATAATTATGGATTAAATATCAATATTGCTGATTACAGTCATTTTTCTGAAAAATACCAAGGTGAAAAAGGTATTTTAACTTGTGATTATTATGTATTGCCTTACAGTCTAAAAAAGGCTAAAATTCAATTTAAACAAGTATCAAAAATGCTTGAGGCATTTGAGTATTGGTTTGGCCCCTACCCTTTTTATGAAGATGGATATAAATTAGTTGAAGTTCCTTATTTGGGTATGGAGCATCAAAGCTCTGTTACTTATGGAAATAGATTTGAAAACGGTTATTTAGGTAAAGATCTTAGTGGTACCGGATTTGGATTGAAATTTGACTTTATTATTATTCATGAATCGGGTCATGAATGGTTTGCTAATAATATTACAAATAAAGACATTGCTGATATGTGGATACACGAAGGATTTACCACTTATAGTGAAGTTTTATATTTGGATTATCACTTTAGTAAAGAAGCTGGAAATGCTTATGCGATAGGTATAAGAAAGAATATAAAAAATGACAAACCAATAATTGGAATCTACAATGTTAATAAAGAAGGTTCCGGCGATATGTATTCAAAAGCAGCAGCAATGATACATACTTTGAGGCAAATGATGAATGATGATAAAAAATTCCGACAAATTTTAAGAGGAATGAATGAAGATTTTTATCATCAAACAGTTACTTCTCAACAAATTGAAAATTATTTAAGCAATAAATCAACTATGAATCTTAATGCTTTTTTTAATCAATATTTGCGAACTGTACAAATTCCGGTTTTAGAATATAAAATTGAAAATAAGGCAATTAAATATAGATTTAAAAATATAGTAAAAAACTTTGAAATTCCTGTAAAAGTCTATGTGAATAACAAAGAAAAATGGATCAAACCAAATGGTAAATGGCAAGAAATTAAAACTTCTACATCAAATAATACTTTTAGAGTTGATCAAAACTTTTATATAGATACTGTTAAAAAAGAGTAGATTTTTTTATAGTGAATACACTCTTAAAATTGAATTGAATTACTCATTAGATGATTAATGAAATATTTCGATTATTTTATTTCTATACAGAAAAAACCAATAATTAAATTATTCAAGTCACTAGATGTTAAAATATTTAACAATTATGTAACTTATATGACATTTATCATAGAAAAATAATATCCTTTCTTTTATTTTTGAAACTATAAAAGACATATTTATCTTTTAATATTTATCTTATTAACCTTAAATTAAATCATATGTTATCAAAAAAACAAGCACGTGCATTCTTTCTAGGTGGTACATTGGTTACATTTTTAATCTTTATTGGATTAACGGTGTATTCCCTGTCAGAAGCTCAAGATCAATCTAATAATGATAAGCTTACTGAGCAAGTAGCTCGTGGGAAAACTTTATGGGAAAAAAATAATTGTATGGGTTGTCATACAATAATGGGAGAAGGTGGATATTATGCGCCAGAATTAACTAAAGTAGTTGAACGAAGAGGTGATGCTTACATTAAAGCCGCTTTGATGACACCTGTTCCATGGCAACCAAATAAACGTAAAATGGTTGCATATAATATGACAGAAGCTGAAGCTGATGATATGGTAGCTTTCTTTAAGTGGATTGGAGAAATTGATCTAAACGGATTTGAGACAGTTGTATCTCCATTAGCAAAAAAATAACACTAATCAAAAAAATAAAACATTATGAAATATAAATCACAAAAAGTAGCTTATTGGTTTTTTGCTTTATCAATGCTATTGTTAATATTACAATTAACCTATGGTTTTATCATGGGATTTGCACATTCCGGAATGGATGTATTACATGATTGGATTCCTTTTAATACTGCAAAAGCGGTTCACACTAACTTATTAGTTGTGTGGTTATTATCCGGTTTTATGGGAGCCGCATACTATATTATACCCGAAGAAGCACAAATTGAATTGGTAAATGTAAAATTAGCTTATGTTCAACTTATTAGTTTAGCATTGGTAGGTGTTGCTGCCATAGTTGGATATCACTTTAACTATTGGGAAGGTAGAAAATTTTTAGAAATACCCAGACCTTTAGATTATTTGGTAGTTGTTAATGTGTTATTATTCTTAGGATTGATCTTACTCACACTTTTTAAAGGAAAAAGAAAAACAACAACAGCTTTAGTACTCTCAATGGGATTGCTTTTTGCAGCACTACTCTATTTACCGGGAATGATCTATTTTGACAGTCAGGTATTGGATTCATTCTTCCGTTGGTGGGTTGTTCACTTGTGGGTTGAAGGAGTTTGGGAATTAATAATGGGAGGTATCTTATCATTCTTATTAATTAAAATTACCGGAGTTGACCGTGAAGTTATCGAAAAATGGTTATATGTAATTGTTGGATTAACTTTCTTATCCGGTATTTTAGGAACAGGACATCATTACTATTATATAGGTGTCAATAATATTTGGTTAATCGTTGGTGGAATATTTTCTGCTCTTGAACCATTAGCTTTCTTAGCCATGGCCTTATTTGCTGTAAATATGTATAGAAAAGGTGAGAAAAAACATCCAAATAAAATTGCATTATACTGGACTCTTGGTTCTGCTATAGTTTCATTTGTTGGTGCAGGTTTACTTGGATTTGCACATACTTTACCACAAACAAATATTTATACTCATGGTACAATTGTAACAGCAATGCATGGTCATTTAGCATTTTGGGGCGCTTATGCAATGATTGTATTTGCAATTATTAGTTATTCATTACCAAACATGACCGGAAGAAAATTTTATGATAGTGCACGAGGTAGAATGGCATTTTGGTTATCAAATATTGGTATGTTAGGTATGACAGTTGCTTTTGGTGTTGCTGGAGTAGCTCAGGTTTATTTAGAGCGTAAAATGAAAATGGATTTTATGGTTGTACAACAGGAAATTGAGGTTCATTTTATTGTTTTAATAATCATGGCAACATTATTTTCTATTGGTATTACATTATATATTATAGAATTTATAAAACACGGCCAACCAACTGACGAAGCCCTAGAAATTACTAATCAATAACAATTTTATTCTATTAGTTAGTTTATAATAGCCAGTGTTAAAATTAGTTGAAGATATTTACATTATTTTAGCACTGGATATTTTTTTTAATAATTTTAATAAATGAAAAATAAAGCACCCTATTATAAAGAAACCGGAAAAGAAATTGAGGTTTTTGAGCATTCCTATAATAACAAAATCCCATTTTTGTTAAAAGGACCTACGGGAACAGGTAAATCTAGATTTATTGAATATATGGCCTATAAATTGAATAAACAATTGATTACTATTTCTTGCCATGAAGAAACATCTTCTACCGATTTAATTGGAAGGTTTATAATAAAAGGTTCTGAAGCAATTTGGATGGATGGCCCACTTACAAAAGCAGTAAAAGAAGGTGCAATTATTTATTTAGATGAAATTGCCGAGGCTAGACCTGATGTGATTGTAGCAATACATTCTTTGACCGATCACAGAAGAGAATTGTTTATTGACAAACTAGGTGAAGTTTATAAAGCACATCCTGATTTTATGCTTGTAGCATCATTTAATCCGGGATATCAAAGAGGATTTAAAGAATTAAAACCCTCCACCCGCCAACGTTTTGTTGCAATTTCTTTTGCATATCCTATCGAAAAAATTGAGATTGAAATTTTAGTAAATGAAACTGCAATTGATAAAGCTACAGCTAAAAAATTAGTCAATATTGGCAATAAAATAAGAAACCTGACTGAACTTGGATTGACTGAGACTGTTTCAACAAGATTATTGGTCGATGCAGCCAAACTTATCCATAGTGGCCTGCCAAAAAGATTATCTGTTGAAGTAGCTGTTGTTGAACCTCTAACTGACGATCTGGAAATCATTGACGCATTGCGAGATTTGTGTAATCTTATGATCTAAATTAATACAGCTATTTTAAAAACAGCAACAAATAATTATGATTAAGTAATGAAATACCAAAACTCCACATTAACCTTATATATTAACTATTTAACATTAAGCATTAAAACAAAGTGGCTTTAGACGAATATTTATACGGCAAAATAGCAAATTTTTTTACAAAACGTAAAAAAGATTTTCTTGAAGCTAATACAAAAACGGTCAAACTTATAGATATTAAACCACGTCTAACTATTTTTGCAAGAGCAATTACGGGAAATCCAATTGATATTTATCCTGCCAAACGTGAAGGTGGCTATAAAAACAATAACTTTTTCTTACCTACCCTATTTTCTGAACTATCAACTTATGAAGATAATCTTTCATTTTACTTATTTAGAATACTTTTTCTCTCTATTCAAAAGAATTTAAATATAAACTGGCATGATGTAATAGACCATTCTTTAGAGGAATCACAAGAAAAATCGTTGGATTCATCTAAAATAATATTGAAAAAATTATTTAAAGAATTTCCTATCTCTAAAGACATTCACAAAGAATTATTAAAATATTATAATTCAAAAGCTACTTCAAAAATACCAGCCGATTATACTTTTTTATATGGAAAATGGATGCGAAATAATCTTGAGACTAATTCTGATAACAAACTTAAAAATTTTAATGACAAAGCAAAAAAAGCCATTTCAAATGAAATTGAAACTATTTTAAAAGCAAATGCTGTGGAAGAAGTTATCTCTCTTGAAGTTGATCAAAAACAACAGGAAGATTATGTATTAACACATGATTTTGAGAAAATTGATACTGCTGAAGAATGGGAAGGTGGCTGGCGCGATTTTGATGGTGAAGATGAGTTAGATGAGCATAGTAAGGCTTTAGAAGAATTGAATATGAAATATACGGTACGTGTTGATGATACAACACATTCTGTATATCAATCAGAATTTATTGAGAACACTACAGTTTCTGAAAGTTCAGAACTCAATTCAAATAATTATCATATTACTTATGATGAATGGGATTATTCTAAGCGTGAATACAAAGAAGATTTTTGTAAATTATATCCGAAAATAATTACGAATACAGATCTGAAATATTACAAAAAAACACTTTCTGATAACTCTTCTACCCTTGTTGGCTTGCGTAAAATGTTAAGCAATATTAACAACAAGTATCAACAACAACGTAAACAAATTCAAGGTGAAGAGTTTGATCTTGATGCTCTTACTGATCTATATATTGATGTTCATTCGGGTCATACTCCATCTGAAAATATTTATTTATCCAAAAGGAAAAAAGAAAAAGATCTTTCCATTTTAATGCTATTGGACATAAGTTTGTCAAGTGATGGTTATGCTGCCGGAAATAGAGTGATTGATGTAGAAAAACAAGTTTCTATTTTATTTGGTGAGATTTTAAATGAATTTAATGTAGATTTTTCAATAGATTGCTTTTATTCAAAAACAAGAAATTTTGCTACTTATTTAACTGTTAAAAGTTTTGATGAAAATTGGGATAAGGCCAAATTAAAAGTAGGTGCTATAGAACCTGAAGGTTATACCCGAATAGGTACTGCTTTAAGACATTCAGGTGCTTTATTAGACAAAAGAGACACTAAAAATAAATGGATAATCTTAATTTCGGATGGCAAACCAAATGATTATGATAAGTATGAAGGAAAATATGGAATTAATGACGTAAAACAGGCTTTAAGAGAATTAAATGAACGAAATATAAATTCTTATGCTTTGGCAATTGAGGCAAACGCTAAATTTTATTTACCTCAAATGTTTGGTTCAAATCATTACGAAATCTTAACTACCCCTGTTGAATTATTACAATCGCTAGCAAAATTATATGATAGAATAAAACATAAATCATAATAGGATGAATGATCTAATTATTTGTGTTTTAGCTATATTAAAGCACATTTAATTCATTTTTGAAAATAATATAAATGAGTAAAAAAGTAAAAATTGCATTTGCAATAGGGTTACAATTAGCAATGATAGCTTCAATAGGTGATTTTGTAGGGTGGCCTTACATGAAATATGTCCTTATTGCTGCAGGTATTTCATTTGGAATTGCAATTATTTTTTTTATAGTGGATAATATTAAAGAATAATTTAAAATGGAAGCTATAAAAATTGATTATAAAAACATCTACTATCCACCCGGAGGAATATTAATATGGATACTAATTTTTTTAGAACTTATTACTTTTGGTATAGCGCTTATAGTTTTAGTGATAAATAGTAGTAAAGAACCAGAAATATTTCATCAATCAAGATTGGCTTTAAATGCAACCTTTGGAGCTTTAAACACTATATTTCTATTGACTAGTGGTTTTTTTATGGCAACAACTGTACATCAGTTTAAATTGAAAAATTCCAAAAAAGCTTCCTTCTATTTAAATCTTACTATGCTTGGGGGTCTTTTATTTTTAATACTGAAAGGAATTGAATATTATCTTAAGATCAATACAGGACATACCATTGGATATAATTCTTTTTTTACATTTTACTGGTTACTTACAGGTTTTCATGTTATTCATGTAATTGTTGGGCTTGTTATTTTATTGTTCATGAAGAATGGTATAAAAAAATCAAAATCTCTACTTGAAGATGTTGAGGCAAGTGCAGCTTTTTGGCATATGTGTGATTTGATTTGGTTATTACTTTTTCCTACGCTCTATTTAATATTTTAAAAAATGAAGAAAAAAGATATTTACACACTGGGTTTACTTATTATACTCACTTTTCTAACAGCTCTGTTTTCTACAAATTTTAATACTTTCAGATATGTTACAATTATTATCCTGGTATTATCAGCATTAAAATTTTTATTGGTTGCCTTTAATTTCATGGATTTAAAGCATGCCAATCCTTTTTGGAAAGTTTTAATAATTACTTATTTAGTTTTTTTTGTGGGAATTATCTCCTTAATTCTATAAATATTTCATGAAAATAAATTACAAAAAAAAGGGAGAGTATTTGAACTCTCCCTCCTATTTATATCAAAATTAATTTTATTATTAAAGCACTACTAAAAGTGCATTAATTCACGTCCCACCAAACTCTTGTTGAAAGTTCGTCTGGACCTTGATTGGCAACAGCTTCTGCAAGATTTGCAGCATTGTTACTTTCTTCACTTGAAGAATATGTCAATCTTCTTGGAATAGTTCCACCTGTAACATTTCCAGGATAATTAACAGGAACTAAAACAGGAAGTTCAACTCTTCTCCAGTTAGCAAAAGTTTCATATTCATTTAAAAATGTTGCAATCCAGTATTGTGTATTTATTTGCTCAAGTGCATTTGCAGCATCATAAGGATTTGCAGCTAAATAATCTGAGATATCACTATCGCTAATTGCAGCATCTGGTCCGTATAATTCCAACATTTTCATTGCAGCAGTTACTCCTGCAGCATAATGTGTAGCCGGATCACCTGCAAGCCCCCAACGAACTGATGCTTCTGCCAGCATAAATTCAACTTCAGCATAAGTTTGAAAAAACATTGGTGCATCTTCACCGGTTATAATACTTCTGTTAGGTTCTGCATATGCGTCTGTATTTGTTTCTCCTGTTAAGGCTTCAAGCATTGTAAAATCAAGACCATTTGGAAATCCTTTTAGATCCGCAGGGTCTGTACTTCCATCACTTCTACGAGCTGCTAGTATAGGTAACCTAGGGTCTCCTTGTAGAAAATCAATAAAAGTCTTGCTCATACGAGGACTTCCATCTACGGTAAATACCTGACCATTTCCATTTTTATTAATACCATCAGGTCCTTCTGAATGTGGAACAAAAACAATATCATCATTTGATGTCATTACACCGCCACTAATTGCTTTAGATACCCATGATTGTGAAGCAGCAGGATCAACTTTTATCAATCTAAACCCTAAGCGTAACATCATTGAATTTGCAAATTTTTTCCATTGTGCCTGATCTCCGCCAAAAAACAGATCAGCACTTCCAAAACCTGAATCACCTGAACTTAGATCAGCTGCAGATTCTTCCAATTCTTTTAACAGATCAGCATAAATATCACTTTGGCGATCATATTTAGGATATAAAATACCCTCAATTACAGCTTTACCTGCTTCAGAATAGGGTACATCACCATACAGATCAGTTAACCTGTGATAAATAAAAACCCTCATTATTCTTGTTACAGCTTTCATTTCTTTAGAGCCTTCCTCTGTCTCTAATTGCACTAACATATCTTCAACATTTTTAACAGCATTACCATAAATACGATCGATCATAGAGGAAGCATAACCTCTGTTCCAAGTGTATTTATCTCCTGCCCAATAACCGGCAGTAGTTGCAAAATGTTGCATCATGGTAGAACTATAGATTAAGTTAGCTCTCCAGTTTTCATAACGTTCTCCAGAAGTAAATAACTGTACTGCAGTCAATTTATTTCTAACGTCAACTTGTGAAGGTTTTGTAGGATTCACATTCATCTCCTCAAAACCATCATCACATGCACTAAAAACAAGTGCAAATAATAATATATAAATTGTTTTTTTCATAATTATATTTTCTAGAATTTAACTTTTAAATTTAACCCATAACTCTTTGTAGAAGGAACTCCAAAATATTCAAGTCCTTGTGCGTTTCCAACATTATAAGCTGACTCAGGATCTATATTATCAACACTTCTCATTAAATAAAATAGATTTGTGGCAATAAATGATATATTAACGTTTTCTAAAAATACATTTTTTAATAAATCATAAGGTAAAGAATAACCAATGCTCAATTGTCTGAATTTGATAAAATCAGCATCTTCAACAAATTCTTCAGCAATAGAACCAATTCTTCCATAATAAGTTGAAAGATTTTCAGGTGCAACAACTGTACTAAACTCTGTACCTGTTGCAGCATCAATTCCCGTTACTGTCAATCCACCTTCTCTACCTTCTAAAGTATTTTTATGTAATCCATTACCAGTAAGTATAGTATTTGTTCCTGAAAATATTTGTCCGCCGGATTTACCATCGATCAAAAAGTACAAATTGAAATTTCTAAATGTAAAAGTATTTGACCAACCCCATTGTACAGGAGGTACTCCTTCACCTAATATTTCACGTGGACCTCTTTGCGCTAATGGTACACCCTCGCTATCAATATCATAAATTATATTACCGGCATCATCACGTACATATGAAACTCCAACAATTGAACCATAAGGCTCTCCAACAATATGTTTTATCTCTACATTTCGTGTACGAGGTGCCCCTAATGAAATTTCAGCATCTTCTTCATTGGTTGCTATAACTGTACCGTCATTATATGAAACATTAAAACTAGATTTCCAATTAAAATTATCAGTTTGAATAGGTGTACCCGATAGCAACATTTCAAAACCTTCATTTTGAATAACTCCAATATTTGCTAAAGCAGATCCATAACCGGAAAATACAGAAGCCCCTACAGGCACTATATCATTTGTTGTCTCATTACTATAATACGCCAGATCAAAAGAGAATCGATTATCAAACAAACGACCATCAACTCCAATTTCAAATTCAGATTTAGTATAAGGAACTAAATTTCCATTTGGTACTGAACCACCATTAATTCGACCTAAAGACTGACCTAAATGTCCTTGTCCAAAAATTTGATATGTCAATGCCAATGCATAAGGATTTTCAGCACCACCCGCTACTTGTGACCAACCTCCTCTTAATTTAAGGAAGTTATCCAAATCAAAAAGTTCTGATAATACAAAACTACCACTTATTGATGGATAAAAATCATCATTTGGCGTTGTCTTATCTGGGAAAGATAAAGTTGAGAACCAGTCATTTCTTCCTGTGAATGTTAGATAAGCCCAATTATCCCAGGCCAATTCTAACGAACCATATACTGATCCAATTGCTTTTTTACCATATCCTCTATCTCTGGATTGATTTTCTGTATTTCCTATGTCTTCTAATCCCGGTACAATAAAATTATTACCTCTAAGGTTTAAAATCTCATCCTCAACGGTGTTGCTATTTACCCCAACAAAAGCAGATACATTAAGGCCATCAGTAACTTCACTGTCATAACCCAACATCATATCCATATCAACCTGGCTATATCTGATTTCAGTTTCAGTAATTGCACCTAAAGGTTTATAAGCAGTACCCCAAGGATCAACACTTGTTTTTTTAATTGTATAATGGTCAATACCTGCCCTACCCATGATGTACAACCAATCAGTAATATCATATCTTAAAGACGCAGATGCAATTAATCTATTTTTAGTATCTTCTCTTCTAAAATTTTCTGCTGCAAAATATGGGTTTTGAGAATAAATATTACTGGAATATCTACGTTCACTATCATCTTCATTTGTACCCGGTTTCATATCTCTTACATCAACATTTGGTGAAAGATTGGCTACTGTATAGTTAGCATTACCAGGAGCATCAGATAATCTTGGCCTATTATAAACATCTTCGATTATATATTTAGCATTAACTGATGATGTTAATTTTTCAGCTGTTACTGAGCTGGCATTCAAACTGAATGTTTGTCTATCAAATCCTGCATTTGGCATTATATCATTATTATCCATGTCAGTAGCTGAAAATCTGTAATTTATTTTCTCATTGGAATTTGTAACTGCCAAAGAATTTGTATATGTAGTTCCATTTCTATAAAAATGTTCTGCATTGTTTCCAACATAAGAATAAGGCCTTGATACACCATCCCATTGAACAACACTGGTACCGTCTAATTTTGGACCCCAGGAACTTAACCCCATATCAAAAGCATCATCCGCACTAATTGGTTTTGCTCCTCTTCTTCCTTGACCGTATTGGGTTTGAAAATCCCATAAGGAAGTATCTACTTTTTCCATTGTAGTTGTACTATTAAACTCTACTCCGAACCCTTCTTGATCTTTACCTGTTTTTGTTGTAATAATAATTACACCATTAGAGGCTCTTGAACCGTATAAAGCTGATGCTGCACCACCTTTTAATACACTTACAGATTCTATATCCTGCGGATTAATACTGGAAATACCATCACCTCCATCATTACCACCCCACATACCTGCAGATCCATTATTCTCATTACTAATAGGAATACCATCGACCACGTATAGCGGTTGGTTATCCCCTGTCAATGAACTAGCACCCCTAATTATAACTCTACTTGAACCAGCAGCTCCTGTAGAATTTTGGGTAATGTTCACACCTGCAACCTTTCCTTGCAAAGAATTGATCGCATTTGTTTCGGGAATTGCAGACATCTCATCTCCTTTAAGCTCAGTTAAAGAATAACCCAATGCCTTGGTTTCCTTTTTAATACCTAAAGCTGTAACAACAACTTCGTCAAGAGATTCACTACTTTGCACAAGTGCAACGTTTATGACCCTTAATTCATTAACTGCAATTTCCTGATCGGAATAACCAATAAAAGAAAATGCCAGTACAACATTTGGGTCTGATAGTTCAATACTATAATTTCCATCAAAATCTGATGAAACACCCACTGTAGTTCCTTTAACAATTACATTAACACCAGGTAGAGTTGTCCCATCCTGTGCATCAGTAATTGTTCCTGTTACTGTAATTTGTGCATAAATAGTTTGCATACCAAATACACAAACTAAAAACAACAGTTTTAGTAAATTTTTGAACATATAATTAATTATTTAAGTTAATAAAATATAAATATAAGTATAAATTTAATAGAATACTCAAATATTTTCGACTAATGACTAATAAATATAGACGTAAAACAATATTTTTAAAGCTTATATATAATATGACCCGTTATGAATTATTAAGTGACTTGAATTTTTATGTTTTTTTACATTTCTATCAAACACTAACTTGTTGATATATTAGATAACAGTCAAAGAAGTTATCTTGGATAGAATTCTGGTTTTAAAACCTTTAAAACTATTCGTATAATTTCTTCTGATCATGAATTGGTCACAAAATTGGGATAACAATGTTTCAATTTTTTTTTCTTTCTGAACACTTAAGGTTGTTTTTTGTAAATTTTTTGATTTACCCTCTTAAAAAATACATATTTTACTTATATTTATTGATTAAGCACAAATGCCAATAGATAAGATAACAGGAGAACTGATATAGTTTCCAATTGATGTATTAAACAAGATAAAAAAATAGTCTAACTATGAAGTACAATTTATTAAGAACAAGCATTTTACTAATCATTTTAATGAGTCCCATTAAAAATTTGATGGGTCAAGTTAGAAAAACAGTAAATTTAAATAAAGAGTGGAAATTTACCCTTGTTGAAAGAGATATTGACTATATAAACTTAACGGATGCTTCCTGGAAACAAGTAACAATTCCTCATACCTGGAATAACAAAGATATTCAATCCGGAAAAAAAGTACACTATGGTACAGCTTGGTATAAAAGAACACTAAAAATAGATACGCTAGATAATAAAAGCCAATACTTTCTTAAATTTGATGGTGTAGGCCAATATGCAGAACTTTATATTAATAATAAGTATATTGGAAAACATCTTGGAAGCTACGCTGCATTTGTATTTAATATTACTGAATTTCTTCATTCAGACAAAGAAAATAGTATATTATTAAAGGTAAATAATGAACTCAATAAATCATATCCTAAAGACAATTTTCTTTTTGGTATTTACGGTGGCATCTATAGAAATGTTTCTTTAATAGTTACTAATGATTTGCATTTGGCTCTTACTGATTATGCTTCTTCGGGGGTGTATGTTCAGCAAAAGAATGTGAGCAAAAAAAAAGCTGCCTTAACTATTCAAAGCCTTTTAAAAAATGAAACTTCAAAAGCAAGAAATATTACTGTAATAAACAGGCTTATTTCTAAAGAGGCGAAAGTTGTTTCAGAAAATAGTGTAGAACAAATTATGTATCCTGGAGGTATAATTCCTATTGTCACAAATCTAACTATTAAAAAACCCAGATTGTGGAATGGAAAAATTGATCCTTATCTATATCGTTTGGAAACAGAAGTATTAGAAAATGGAAAAACAGTTGATAAAATTAGCCAGTCAATAGGTATTCGATTTTTTTCTATTGACCGGGAAAAAGGTTTTATGCTTAATGGTAAACCGTATGCTCTTCACGGTGTTTGCAGACATCAAGAATGGCAAGATAAAGGGAATGCTTTACTCCCGGAGCATCATAAAAAAGACATGGATCTAATTAATGAGATAGGCGCTACTACTATCCGTTTGGCACATTACCAGCAATCGGATTACATCTATTCCTTAGCGGATTCAATGGGTTTTTTAATATGGGCAGAGATTCCTTTTGTAAATGGATATAAAGACGGTGCAAGTAATAATGCAAAGCAACAATTAACAGAACTCATAAAACAACATTTCAATTCTCCTTCAATTTTTGTTTGGGGTGTTCATAACGAAGTTGTTAAAGGAAAAGTAGTTCAAAAACCTGTATCACTTACAAAAGAATTACATACACTTGCCAAAACAATTGATCCGGATAGATTTACCGTAAGTGTTAGTAATATTTGGTGGGTGTATGATCATCCAATTCACGAAAATACTGATTTGCAAGGATTCAATCAATATACAGGTTGGTATGGAGGAAAACCGTCTGAGTTAGGTAAATGGATAAACAACTATCATACTGCAAAACCAATGATACGTTTTTCAGTTTCAGAATACGGTGCTGGAGGAAATATTGCACATCAAACAATTGATTTTAAAAATTTCAAACCTGATCCAGTAGGTCAGTTTTTCCCGGAAACGTATCAAACATATTATCATGAACTTACGTATGACGCAATTGAAAAGAGTCCATTTATTTGGGGGTCTTATGTTTGGAATATGTTTGATTTTTCAGTACCAGAATGGGATAGAGGTGATATAAAAGGAAGAAATCATAAAGGATTGATTACATATGATAGAAAAATTAAAAAAGATGCTTTTTATTGGTACAAAGCAAATTGGTCTGAAGACCCGGTTTTATATCTCACTGGTCGTAGAAATAATAACCTAGATAAAAATGACCTTACTTTTAAGGCATATTGTAATATTGGTATTCCTGAACTTTTTATAAATGGCAAAAGCCGTGGAAAGATGATAAAAGGGATAAATTCTGTACAGTTTCTAAGCAATCAGATTTCACTATCTCAAGGAGAAAACACTGTAGAAATAAGAGTACTTTATAAAAATAAGACTTATAAAGATGAGTATACATTAAAGGTTGGAGATACTACATCTACTCGGAAATTATTTTAAAAATGTTTAAATAAAAATGACACATTTGTGATGTTTATTTGATTTTCGTCTTTTAAATTTATAAAAAGACTGCTATTAGATTTTTGGAATTGATTTTCTGTTCTAAATTAGTATAATTTACTATATATTTGTAATATTACCTTTATAACGAAATTTATTAATTATAAAAAAAGTGGGCTTATTGCCAGATATATATATGCTAATAAGGTATTTAATTTTAATTAATATATGTGTTTTAGGAATACTTTTTTCAGAAAATGTATATGGACAAACAAATGTTAAAGTATTTACAAAATTGAATCCCAAACAAACCAATATTTATTTTAACAATGAATTGAAAGACACCAGGGATCATAACATTCTTTTGTATTCTAATTATTATGGAGGTGCTGGAGTTGGTGTTGGCGACATCAACAATGATGGACTATTGGATATATTTTTTGCAGGTAACCTTGTTGCCGATAAGCTTTATCTGAATAAAGGAAATATGGTCTTTGAAGATATTACTGATAAAGCTGGAATTATTGATAATGGTGGGTGGTCATCAGGTGTTTTATTTGGTGATATTAATAATGATGGGTTTCAGGATATTTATGTGACACGGGAGTTATATGATCATCAACCTGAAATCAGGCGTAATAAGCTTTATATTAACAATGGTAATAACACATTCACTGAAAGTTCAAAAGAATGGGGAGTTGATAATAGTGAACGTACCAGACATGCTACTTTCCTTGATTATGACAAAGATGGAGATATTGACCTCTTTCTTCTTAATCAACCTCCCAACCCAGGAGATTACTCAGATTTTTATGGCACCGAATTATTAATTGAAAAATATGGAACTATTCTTTATGAAAATCTGGGAAACAAATTTATTGATATTTCGAAAAAAGCAGGTTTATACAAACCGGGATTTCCAAATAGTGTTACGGCTAGCGATTTGAATAATGACGGTTGGACAGATCTATATGTATCAAATGATTTTTGGGTTGAGGACTATATTTATTTTAATAACGGGGATGGAACCTTTTCAGATAAAGTCCATGAGCTAACAGGTCATATTACGTTTAGTAGCATGGGTTGTGATGCCGCTGATATAGACAATGATGGTAATCTGGATGTCATGATACTGGACATGGTTGCTGAAGATAATTATCGGCGAAAAGCCAACATGAGTGGGATGAATGACCCTGAAACATACCGGAAGATTGTAAATGAAGGAGGGCATTACCAGTATATGTTTAATACCCTTCAGTACAATAATGGGGATACTCAATTTAGTGAAATTGCCCAATTTGCCAATATGGCATCTACCGATTGGAGTTGGTCAAATTTGATAGCTGATTTTGATAATGATGGATGGAAAGATGTTTATATCACAAATGGCTTAATGAAAGATATTCGAAATATTGATGCTGCTCGTGCTTTTTCAAAACATCTTGAAACTAAAATTTACGATTACATCATAAAAAATCCAAAAGCAGAAAATGTTACAATTTGGGATGTTGTGGATATTGAAGAAACAATGAATATAAATCCATCAGTAAAGCTGTCAAATTATGCATATAAAAACAATAAAGACCTTACATTTGAAAATAAAACGAAAGATTGGGGATTGAATGAAAAAACCTTTTCAAATGGATCAGCTTACGCAGATCTAGACAATGATGGCGATCTTGATTTAATAATAAATAATATAAACGACATTGCTCTTGTATATAGGAATAATAGCGAAAATATACCAAATTCTAATTATTTAAGAATAAAACCAATAGCAGATAAGCCCGGAATAGTAGAACTGGGTACAAGAATCTGGATAGAAATTGAAGGCCAAAAGCAGTTGGTTGAAATTACAAGTGTTCGGGGTATGTATTCTACAAGTGAACAAATAGCTCATTTTGGATTGCATAATAAAACTAAGGTAGACAAAGTATTAATAGAATGGCCGGATGGAAATCAAAATATTCTGAAAAACATAAACACCGGACAAACTATTGAAGTAAAATACAGCAAGTCAAAAGTTACCAAAGGAAGAACTACTGTTGAAAATACTCAAAACTTGTTTACGAATGCAACAAAAGAAATAGGATTGGTTATTAACCATGAAGAAAATGATTTTGATGATTATACAAAGCAAGTGTTACTCCCTCACAAAATGTCAACCATGGGCCCAAGCCTTGCTGTTGGAGATGTAAATGGAGATGGACTGGATGATTTTTTTATAGGAGGAGCTTCTGGCCATAAAGGCAGAATTTATACGCAAAATCAAAAAGGATATTTTGAAATGCTGAATACAAATGATTTGGTAAATGATAAAATACAGGAAGATGTAGGATCTGTTTTTTTTGATGCCGATGGTGATAATGATTTGGATTTATATGTGGTGAGCGGAGGTAATGAATTCCAGAAAGATGCAATAGAATTTCAGGACAGATTATACTTTAATGATGGTACAGGATTATTTACCAAAGTGGAAGATGCACTCCCGGAACTATATTCGAGTGGCTCGAAAGTATATCCTAATGATCTGGATGATGATGGAGATTTAGATCTTTTTGTTGCAGGGAGGCAGGTATCATGGTCTTATCCGGAGCCTGCATCAAGTACTATATTGTTAAATGAAAATGGGAAATTTGAAGATGTAACAAAAACAATGGCAAAAGATCTCATTGATATAGGAATGGTAAATGATGCCTGTTGGACTGATTTTGATGGGGATGGGAAAAAGGATCTTGTTGTTGTTGGTGAATGGATGGAAATCACCCTGCTAAAATTTAGTGATGGAAAATTTAGAAACATCACAAATACTTCCGGCTTAGAAAAAAGTACAGGATGGTGGTTTAGCATAGAATCTGCAGATATGGATAATGACGGAGACCTAGATTTTATTGCAGGAAACCTTGGTTTAAATTATGAATATAAAGCCACGGAAGATGAGCCTTTTGAAGTATATTATTATGATTTTGATAACAATGGGTCAAAAGATCTTGTACTTGCTTATTATAATTTTGGAATCTTATATCCACTAAGAAGCAGAAAAACTTCCTCTTTTCAGGTTCCGGCTTTAAAGAAAAAATTCAAAAACTTTGACCTTTTTGCAAAAGCTAATGTATTTGAAGTATATGGAGATAAAAACCTTAAAAGGTCTTTGAATTACAAGGCAAAAACTTTTGCTAGCACTTACATTGAAAATCTGGGAAATGGTAAATTTCTTATGCACAAGCTACCACAAAAAGCCCAATTTTCTTCCATCAATGATATTATCATTAAAGATTACAATGGTGATGGTAATTTGGATATACTAACTGCAGGAAACCTGTATAATGCAGAAATTGAAACTGCAAGAAATGATTCAGGCATCGGATTATTGATGCTTGGTGACGGAAAAGGGAATTTTGAAGCTATACATCATAACAATAGTGGTTTTTTAGCACCATATAATGTAAAAAATATGGCAGAAATAAATATTAAAGGCTATCCATATATCTTATTAGGTTGCAATGATGACAAACTGCAGGTAATTAAGGTCTTGGAGAATTAGTACATTTTGGCTCTGATTTAAAAACATTAGTAATGCTTATAATAATATTTAGTAAGTCGAATTATTAACTTTTACTTATGAAATCAAATTTTCGTTACCTAATAATTTTTCTCTTTTTATTTTCTAATTTTTATTGCACAAAAGGCGATAAAAAAGAACAATCTTCATCGCAAGATAAGGAAATTGTTAAGCATAATAATGATGACCAAATAAAGAATACAAACAAATTGAGCGCCCGGGCACTTGGATTAGCCTATATGGAAGAAAATAAACTCGAAGAAGCTGCCATTGAATTTAAAAAAGTGATTAAACTGGCTCCTGAGGAGTCTCTGGGATATGCCAACCTTGGAATTGTATATTTAAGAATGGGAAAATATGATGAAGCAAAAAAACAACTATTAAAAGCCAAAGAATTAGATCCTGATAATGCTGATATTCGACTAAGTTTATCTAAGGTTTACGAGTACAATAATGAAAAGGAAAAATCAATTAACGAGCTCAAAGAATCTATTGAGATATCTCCAGATCATGTAAAGTCCTTATATAGTTTGGCAGAAACATTTAGTGGGTATTCAGATAAAAACTCAATGGCTGAATGGGAAAAATATTTAAATAAAATAGTAAAAGCAGCACCAACCAACATTGTATCAAAATTATATCTAACAGAGCTTTTATTAAAAAAAGAAGATAAAGATGGTGCAATAAAGCAACTGGATGAATTGGTGCAGGTATTCCCGGAATTTCCAACAGAAGCCAAAGAATATTACGAAAATACCTTAAAGCAATTGCATAATAATAACTTGAAAGAAGCACTAACTTCTTTTAGAATTTTCCATAATTTTTTGAAGTTAACTAAACCCTATCAATCGGGTATTCAGAAACTGAAAGGTTTTTCCGGAGCTAATGTTGGTCATCCTGTTATGAGTTTCAGCGAATCTACTACTGCCGTAATGAATGCAGATGGATCAATTATTGAGTCAATTAGATTCATAGAAACAACCGAATCTGCCTTTTTGGAAACTATAGAATCAAACTCAGAATTTAATAGTTTGTCGGTTGCAGATATTGATAGTGATGGGGATATTGATGTTTTTTATTCTTCTGGAGAATTTTACTATTTATTTCAAAATGAATTTGGACGATATGAAAATATTATAAATAATTCAAATATTAAAATTAAGGGGAATGTTCGAAATTCAAAATTTGCAGATTACAATAATGACGGGCATCTTGATCTTTTAATTATTAAAGAAAAGGGAATACAGTTATTCAATAATGTGGCCGAAGGAAAATTTAAAGATGTTACAACTTCGGCATTTAAAAGTCATAAAGAAATTATTGCTTCAACTTGTTTATTTATAGATGCAGATCACGATGGAGATTTAGATTTATTCTTAGGCGGCAAAAGTGATTTAATGTATAGAAACAATGGGGATGGTAGCTTTAAAAATGTAACCACCAAAATGGGTTTTGGGCAAAACAATAGTCTTAGCAGGGATACAGGATTAGGGGACTTTGATGATGATGGGGATATTGATTTATTTGTATCCAGAGAAGATGGAAATAATGTTCTTTTTTCAAATTTAAGGCAAGGTATGTTTCGTAACGTTATTGTAAAAGCAGGAATTCAACCAATGTTAAATTCTGGTTCAGTTGCAATAGGAGATTATAATAATGATGGATATCTTGATATTTTCATAACATCCTCTGATGGCTCTAAATCTAAGCTATACAAAAATAGAAATAATGGATCATTTAAAGAGGATAATACATCTTCCCGTACTTTTGAGTTATTAAAATCTACAAAGGTAAATGATGTAACATTTTTAGATTTTGACAATGATGGATATCAGGACATATTAGTTGTAGGTGATAAAATGAAGAACGAGAAAAGAGGAGTTTTCTTGTTCCATAATAATGGCAAGGGATATTTTAATGATATGAGCAAACTATTACCTCAGAATATATTGGGAGCTAGGAAAGTTGCTTTGGCAGATTATAATGGAGATGGTGATTTGGATATGTATATAGCGGGAATTGATGGAAAATTGAAACTTTTAAGAAATGATGGTGGTAATGGCAATCATTATTTGAAAATGAAATTGGTTGGAATAAAGACAGGGAGCAGTAAGAATAATCATTTTGGTATTGGTGCTAAGGTTGAAGTAAGGGCAGGTGATTTGTATCAAATGCAAGTGGTATCTTCTTCTGATATCCATTTTGGTATGGGCAATCGTACCAAGGCAGATGTTGTTCGTATTTTATGGTCCAATGGAGTTCCGCAAAATATTTTTAGTCCAGGTAGCGATGAAGATTTGATTGAAGCCCAAGAGCTTAAAGGGAGTTGTCCGTTTTTGTATACCTGGAATGGGGAAAAATATGTTTTTGTAAAAGATATGATGTGGCGCAGTGCTCTGGGTATGCCGTTAGGAATCATGGGTGGCAAAACAGCTTATGCTTTTGCTGAGGCCTCTGAAGAATATTTAAAAATTCCGGGAGAGTTGCTTCGTGAAAATGATGGTAGGTATAATATTCAAATAACGGAAGAACTTTGGGAAACTATCTATAATGATAAAATCGAGCTGATTGCTGTTGATCATCCTGAAGAAACGGATATCTATATTGATGAAAAATTTGCTCCTCCTCCATATCCTGAATTAAAAGTTTATAAAGTCAAAAATCATCAATTACCAATATCATTAAAAGATGGAAAAGGTAACGACTTGCTAGAGTTCATCAGCAAAAAGGATAATCAGTATATTTCCAATTTCAAGCATGAAAAATATCAGGGTATAACTGAAATGAAAGACCTTATCCTTGATCTGGGAAATGTTCAGGATACTAAAAATCTTCAACTATTTCTAAACGGCTGGATATTTCCAACAGATGCCAGTATAAATGTAGCTTTGTCTCAAACAGAGAGTCTGAAAATCAAGCATCCGTCAATTGAAGTGATCAATACAAAGGGTGAATGGGAGGAAGTAATTCCTAGTATAGGTTTTCCAAGTGGAAAGAATAAAACCATTATTGTAGATCTTTCTGATAAATTTTTATCTAAGGAAAGAAAAGTAAGAATTAGGACCAATATGGAGATTTATTGGGATTATATCTTTTTTGCAAAGGATGAAGTAGTTGAAACAAAAATGACAAAAATGTTTCCTGTATCAGCAGACCATCATTATAGGGGTTTTTCAAAACAATACAGAAAGGGAGGAAGATATGGTCCACATTGGTTTGATTATAGTGAAGTATCAACGAGTCAGAAATGGAGAGACCTTACAGGAACTTATACCAGGTATGGAGATGTGAGTGAATTGCTTCAGGAAGCAGATGACATGTATATCATAGCCAATGCAGGTGATGAGACCACAATTAGCTTTGATGCCACTCAGCTTCCAAAATTGAAACAAGGATGGAAACGTGATTTTTTAATTTACAGTGTTGGGTGGGTGAAAGATGGTGATTTAAATACGGCAAAAGGACAAACCGTATTACCTTTACCTTTTCATGGAATGGATAGTTATCCATATGAAAAAAATGAACATTATCCAACTTCCGAAATGCATAAGGATTATCAAAGGAAATACAATAATAGGAAAGTTGGGACTTATAATTTTCAGACTTTTTTATCTAAAGGTAAATCAAAATAAATAATTTCAGATATATTTACTTGTTTGTAATTGTATTAGTTCTATGTATTTTCCTAATTTTATATTTAGTAATTAGAAAGTTGCATGTAAAAAAAATGACTAATAACTAATACATTAATTGTTACCTATATTCTATTTTACGCATTCGTAAACTCAAAGGTGTAATTTCTAAATATTCATCATCTCTAATATACTCCATAAATTCTTCTAAAGAAAAATCAATTTTTGGAAATATTTTTGAACTATCATCAGTACCTGAAGCACGAACGTTAGTTAATTTTTTTCCTTTGATCAAATTAACCCCCATATCATCTTGCCGTGTATTTTCACCAACTACCTGACCTTTATAAATTTCTTGATTTGGATCGATAAAAAACTTTCCTCTGTCTTGCAAACGGTCAATGGCATAAGCTGTAGCTTTCCCTGATTCTGATGAAACAATTGCTCCATTAATAACCTCATTAAAATCACCTTTATAGGCGTCATAACCTCTTAAACGATGGTTAATGATCGCTTCACCTTGTGTTGCAGTTAGAATTTTATTTCTCAAGCCAATCAATCCACGAGAAGGAATGTCAAATTCTAAATGTTGAAGATCTCCTTTAGGTTCCATTACATGAAGGTCTCCTTTTCGGATAGTTACCAGATTAATAGCTTTACTGGCAAATTCTTCAGGAACATCTATTACCAATGTTTCATAGGGCTCAGATTTTACACCATCAATATCTTTAAATATCACTTTTGGTCTTCCTACCTGTAACTCATAGCCTTCTCTTCGCATGGTTTCTATCAAAACAGATAAATGTAATATTCCCCTACCGTAAACATTAAATTTATCCTCACTATCAGTTTCTTCAACACGAAGAGCTAAATTTTTCTCAGTTTCTTTAAATAACCTGTCACGAAGGTGTCTTGAAGTAACAAATTTTCCTTCTTTTCCAAAAAATGGAGAATTATTGATGGTAAACAACATACTCATTGTTGGCTGATCTACTTCAATTCTTGGCAATGCTTCAGGATTATCCAAATCGGCTAAAGTATCACCAATTTCAAAACCTTCAAGTCCGGTAATAGCACAAATATCTCCACTTCTTACTTTACTAACTTTGGCTTTTCCCAAGCCTTCAAAAGTATGTAATTCTTTAATTCTTACTTTTTTAGTAGAACCATCAGCTTTGCAAAGTGCATAATCTTTTGCTTCTACAAGATCTCCTCTAAATACTCTGCCAATTGCAATCCTTCCGGTAAACGAAGAAAAATCCAATGAAGTGATCTGCATTTGAGGTGTTCCTTCTCTATAAGGTGCTTCGGGTATGTTTTCAAGAATAGCATCCAAGAGTGGAATAATATTATCCGTTTCTTCTTTCCAGTCAGTATTCATCCAACCATTTTTTGCAGAACCATAAATAGTTGCAAATTCCAACTGTTCTTCTGTTGCATCTAGAGCAAACATTAGGTCAAAAACCTTTTCGTGTACCAAGTCAGGAGTACAATTTTCTTTATCAACTTTATTAACTACAACGATAGGCATCAATCCCAGTTCTAAAGCCTTGCTCAATACAAATCTGGTTTGAGGCATCGGGCCTTCAAAAGCATCAACCAATAATAATACACCATCAGCCATTTTTAGTACTCGTTCTACTTCTCCACCAAAATCGGCGTGACCCGGGGTATCAATTACATTAATTTTTACATCTTTATAATTTACCGACACATTTTTAGACAAGATCGTTATTCCTCTTTCACGTTCCAGATCATTACTATCTAATAACAAATCTGTGCGTACTTTTCTTTCATCCAAAATTTTTGCCTGGTCGATAATCTTATCTACAAGCGTTGTTTTACCGTGGTCAACATGGGCAATAATGGCTATATTTCTAATTGATTGCATACCTTATTTTTTGAAAGTGCAAAAGTAGTTGATTTTTAAAGATAAATAAGCCTAAAAATGATTTTTATCATTAAATGTTTCAATATTATCTGTTAGATTTGTTAAATTGGTTAACTAATTAAACTTTAAATAATTATGACAACTTTATTTCTTCCTTTATTTGATTGGAATTGGGGAATTATTGGTGCAATTTTTATGTTTGCAGTATTTTTAGCACTCGTAATCGTATTATTAGGATTTTTACATGGTGGTAAAAAGAAAAATACAGATACTTAGACCTCAATTATTAAAATTAAATAATCTCAAGGCTATGCTATTAGCCTTGAGTTTTAATGTCATAATATTAAACCACAGAACTCGATAATTCAATTACAGTAATTTCTGGCCATATACCTGCTCTTCCCGGAAAGCCTATAAAACCAAAGCCACGGTTTACATATAAATATTGTTTGGCTTCTTGATAGACACCGGCCCATTGAGGGTATAAGTATTTAACGGGACTCCATTTAAAACCTGGTATTTCAACCCCAAATTGCATACCATGAGTATGTCCCGATAATGTTAGATCAAAATGGGTTTGATGTGGAATGACTTTCTTTTGCCAATGTGTTGGGTCATGCGACATTAAGATCTTAAAAGGAATATCTTCTGCTCCCTGAAGTGCCAAATCAAGATCGCCTCTTTGAGGGAAAGGTTTGTGCCCCCAATTTTCTACACCAAATAAACCAATTTTCTCATCATCTTTAGAAAATATTACATTTTCATTGTTCAACAAATTAAAATTCATTTGTTTTTGAAGATCGTGAATCAATTGCTGATTTTCTTGTTTTTCTTCTTCAGAATTCCAACTTTTATAATCACCATAATCGTGATTACCCAAGACAGAATAAACACCCTGCTTAGCACTTAGTTCTTTAAAATCTGAAATAAAAGGAATAATCTCTCTTGAATCATTATTAACAAGGTCACCTGTAAATAAAATCACATCAGCATTTTGTTGATTGATCATTTTTACGGCATCCCTAATAGCTTCGTTACTATCAAAACTACCTGAATGAATATCAGATATTTGTACCAATTTGAATCCGTCAAATGCCTTTGGTAAATTATCAAAATACAGTTTCAGATTTTTTACTTTAAAATTATACTTTCCTTTAGTTATTCCGTAGAACATTGAAGTAAAGGGTATTGCAGCCATTGACAATCCTACTTGTCTTATAAATTTTCTTCTACCCGGAACTGTAGCTTTGTGATCAGGTTTTCGAAATAAATTTAAAATCGTCAAAAATATAATATGAAAAAACCTGTAAATATCTTCAGCTAATAAAATTACAATTAATACTAACTTAGATACTAAGAAGGTAAAGAAGAAACCGATAAATATATTTTTTATAAAAGTTGCTTCAAGTGGAGAATTCAAAAAATTATTAAACAAAAAATAATAGCCAATATAACCAAATATTACTGAAATAATATACGAATATTTCACCAAATTCTTATACTTTAAATCTTTTAATCCTTTTTTAAGCGCAAAGAAAATATAGGCATCGATTGCTATTAAAAAAAGAGTGATCAGTGTAACATTTGGTGAAATATTTCGTGTTGACATATTATAATTTTCTTCGTTTTTTTTCAGCGGAGATCAAATTCAATTCGCGTGTAGTTTGACCGGCAACTGAAGTATTTTCTTCCGCACGCCTGATTAAATAAGGCATCACATCTTTAACGGGTCCGAAAGGTAAATATTTAGCCACATTAAAACCCTCACTGGCTAAATTAAAGCTAATATTATCGCTCATACCATATAATTGACCAAACCATAAGCGTTTGTCTTTTTTGTCAATTCCGGCTTCGGTAATGAAATCCATTAATAGATAAGAACTGTCTTCATTATGAGTACCGTTAAAAATTGCCATATCTTCTAAGTTATCGAACATATAGCGCATAACATCATTGTAATTTTTGTCAGTAGCAGCTTTATCTTTACAGATCGGATCTTTATATCCTAATTCTTGCGCTCTTTCACGCTCTTTCTCCATATATGCTCCACGCACAAGTTTCATGCCAATTTTATAACCTTTTTCATTGGCACGTTTGTGTAAAGATATTAAATAGTCTTTTCTATCCCAACGATATAACTGTAAAGTACCAAAAACAATGACCTTTTCTTTGTTGTATTTTTCCATCATATCTTCAATCAGATCATCTGCTGCAGTTTGCATCCATGTTTCTTCAGCATCGATCAATAAAGGGACATCATTTTCATAAGCGGCTTTAGCTACAGCATCATATCTTTCAACTACCTTATTCCATTCATTGGCTTCACCCTTAGTTAATTCTTTTTTTTCGGTTACTTTTTGATAAAGACCAAATCTTCCAAATCCTGAGGGTTTAAAAACTGCAAATGGTATAGCCTCATTATCTTTTGCATAATTTTTAATAATACCAATGGTAATATCTTTGGCTTTTTCAAATTGTGTTTCTTCTTCTTTACCCTCTGCAGAATAATCTAAAATTGAATATACATTTTTGGAATATAATTTATCAATAGAAGGAATACAATCTTTTTCACTTATTCCCCCACAAAAATGGTCAAAAACAGTTGAACGTATTAGGCCTTCAACCGGTAAATGCGAGTTCAATGCGAATTTAGTAACAGCAGTTCCAATTCTTACAAGAGGTTCACTCTTTATCATTTTGAATAAAAAATAGGCTTTTTCTAGATCGGTATCCGACTTTAAAGCAAAAGCTGTTTGTGTATTATCAAATAATTTGCTCATAATTTAAATTTTTTACAAAGATAGGTACTCAAATTTATTTTTTCCAAAAAATTGACCGTTATTTGTACCTTTCAAAATTTTAAATAAGTATTTGCAATGCAGTCAATTTTATCTACTGATTATTATGTACATTTTCAAAGTAAAGCATACGAAGAACTCGATAATTATTTGAATCATAATTTTCATTCAAAAATCTTTATTTTAGTTGACAGCAATACTAAAAAATATTGTTTACCCCATTTCTTAGATTCTTTTAAAGGTAATCATCAATTTGAGATCATTGAAGTTATAAATGGTGAAGAGTTTAAAAATTTGAATACTTGTATAGAACTTTGGAATACCTTAACACAAAAAGAAGCAGATAGAAAAAGTATTTTGATAAATCTTGGTGGTGGTGTGATTACTGATATGGGCGGATTTGTAGCATCTACATTTAAAAGAGGTATTCGTTTTATCAATATTCCTACAACTCTTTTGAGTATGGTTGATGCTTCGGTTGGGGGAAAAACGGGAATTGATCTTGGAGTTTTAAAAAATCAGATCGGTTTATTTAGTAACCCTGAAATGGTTTTAATTGATGAAAATTATTTAAAAACTGTTACTGAAAGAGAACTTAGATCAGGTTTGGCAGAGATCATAAAATACGGTTTTACATTTGACAAATCATTGTGGGAAGAAATTCAATTATTTGATACAGTAAATTATAAGAAAGTAGCTGATTTGATTTATCGGTCTATATCTATTAAGAATGATGTGGTTTTACAAGATATGAAGGAACAAAATTTAAGGAAAACATTAAATTTTGGGCATACTATTGGCCATGCTATCGAATCCTATTTTTTAGAAAAAGATGGTAAAAAATCACTAACACACGGCGAATCTGTTGCAGTTGGTATGGTTGTAGAATTGTATTATTCTTCAAAACTCTTTGGATTTCCTTTGATAGAAACAGATAAGCTCAAAGCATTTACACATAGTTTATTTGGAAAAATAGATTTACAAAAAACAGATTTTAAAGAGATCAAAGAATTAATGATCTATGACAAAAAGAATGTAAGTGGAAAAGTAAATTTTATATTACTCAAAGACATAGAAGAATGCATGATTGATATACAAGTTTCTGATGATCTAATTGAAGAAGGTTTATTATACTATTTAAATTGATAAATTACTAATTTAATCAGCAACAATCTCCTTTAACTTCTCTGTAAACCTGCTCATATTGTGGTAGGATCTTATCAATTGAAAATTTTTGAGAATATTGATAAGCCATATCTTTAAATTTATTTAACCGATCTTCATTTTCAAGTAAATAAATGGCTTTTTCTGCCATTGTATCTGTATCGCCAACATCACATAAGAAACCTGTTTTACCTTGTAAATTTACTTCAGGTAAACCACCTGTATTTGAAGATATTACAGCATTTCTTGCCGCCATTGCTTCTAAAGCGGCCAAACCAAAACTTTCTGTTTCTGAAGGTAAAAGGAATAAATCTGAAAGGCATAATATTTTTCTAACTTCATCACTTTTTCCTAAAAATAAAATTTTATCTTTTATTCCTAATTCAATAGCATAGATCTCTGCTTTTTCACGATCTGGCCCATCCCCTACCATAAGTAATTTTGACTTTACCTTTTGCTGGATTTTATTAAAAATAGTAATCACATCATTGATTCTTTTTACCGGACGAAAATTACTTACATGAGTAATTACCTTTTCATCATCTCTAGCTAATGTTTGGCGCAAGCAATCTTCATCATTCCAAGTTTTTTGATGTTCAAAATCAATAAAATTATAGATTACTTTAATTTTATTATAAATGGTAAAAAGTCGTAAAGTATCGGTTCGTAAACTTTCAGAAACTGCAGTAACCATATCTGAATTATTGATACTGAATTCAACAGCCGTTTTATAAAAAGGATGACTGCCAACCAAAGTAATATCTGTACCGTGAAGTGTTGTAACAATAGGAATAGTAATACCTTTTTGGCTTAACATTTGTTTACTCATATAAGCAGCATATGCATGAGGTATTGCATAATGAACATGCAAAATTTCCAATCCGTACTTTTCAACTACTTCAACCAGTTTACTCGATAGAGCCAGTTCATAAGGTTGAAAATGAAATAAAGGATATTCTTCAACAAAGACTTCGTGAAAAAATAAATTCGCATTTAAAAAATCTAGTCTTACGGGTTGGTGAGAAGTCACAAAATGTACTTCATGTCCTTTTCTTGCTAAAGCCATTCCGAGTTCAGTTGCCAAAACACCACTTCCACCATAAGTTGGATAACAAACTATTCCTATTTTCACTAGTATAAAATTTTATGTATTAAGATCTAAATTATTTGTTTTGACGTTAATTGTTAAAAAACTTTCTATGCATCAGGTAAATTTTTCAATAAAAAATCTTTTACATTTTCACCCATAACTTTTTTAATATTTTCATTGCTCATATTAAGTTCTATTAATTCTTCTGTTATCAAAGGTAAGCCAGTAACATCAAAAGGCGTTGCAACAGAGCCATCAAAATCTGAACCCAAAGCTACATAATTAGCACCAACAAGATCAACAGTATATTTTATTGCTTGAGCAGTGGCTTTAGCATCAGAACCACAAACAGCTTTTTTAAACATGGCAATACCAATTAATCCTCCTGAATTTGCTATTGCCTTGATATGTTTATCAGATAAATTTCTAACATTATCGCAAGTTCCCTTTACACCGGTATGTGATGATATAATAGATTTAGAAGACATTGATAAAATATCATCTATCATTTTTGGAGAGCAGTGTGCAATATCAATAATCATATTTTTTTCTATCATTTTATTGATCACTTCTTTACCAAAACCAGTTAATCCTTCTTGTGTAATTCCATGAGCAGAACCACCTAATTTATTGTCAAAAAAATGAGTAGGTGCCATCATTCTTACACCTGCATCATATAATACATCAATATTTTTAAGCTCACCCTCAAGTGCATGAGCACCTTCAACACCAATAAACCCTGCAGTTATATTCTTATCATTTTTTTTGTCTTTAAGGTAGTTTTGAAAATCAATTTTCGTTAAAATTACTCTAAATTCTTGATTTGATCTTTTTTGGAACTTCATCAGGTCATTACATTGTGCAACAGCACGTTCTGTTAAGTTAAACCACGAAGAAATTGGACGACCCTGAACAAAAAATAACGATGTAATATTATCGGATTCACCGGTATTTTTATCAAAATTTTGTCCTTTTGGTGATTTTGTAACAAGCGTAAATCCTTGAATGCCGACGTTAGCTTTTAACATTTTTGGAATATCAACCTGACCGTATGAATTGTCTTTGAGTAAATTTCGTTTCCACAATAGTGCATCACAGTGTAGATCTGCAATAAAATCAAACGAATCATAAAGGTTTTGTGCTTCTTGCGAAACGGTATATGGAGGCAAATTCCTAATTTTATTATGATCTTTATCTATTATTGAAGGAACGATCAAGGTACTGATAAAATAGACAATTATCAGTATAGAAAGTGTTATAATTAAAATTTTGAAAATCTTTTTCATATTTAATATTTATTGCATTTATGGTTACCTCTACCGGCGTGTAGAAAGGTATTAGATAATTTTATAATGCTCATTATATGATAAATCTTATTTGAATAGCTAATTTATATTTTTGATATTTGTAAAAATATAATATTTAATGGATTTTAACCAATTTATATCACAAATTGATCAACTACAAAAATTAGATCTTGGGGGTCCTTATTCACAATATAAAATGGCTCCTAAAGAACGAAAATTATTTCTAAATGATGATTTTAAAAATTTAAAACCAAAAAAAGCAGCAGTATTGGCACTTTTTTACCCAAATATTAGAAATGAAACTTGTTTTTTATTAACTTTAAGGGCAAATTATAATGGTGTACATGCTGCTCAAATTAGTTTACCTGGAGGGAAATTTGAAATGAAAGACAATTACTTACAAAATACTGCTTTGAGAGAAACATATGAAGAAGTTGGAGTGGATCATTCTGAAATTGAGATTTTGAAAGAGATGACCCAAACGTATATTCCCCCCAGTAATTATTTGGTCAGTCCTTTTATTGGAAAGATAACAAGTACCCCTAATTTTAATATCAATCACGAAGTTGAAAGAATTATTGAAGTAAAATTAGCTGATTTATTGGATGAAAGATCAATAACATCAAAAAATTTAACAACAAGTTATTTAAAAAATATTGATGTACCTTGCTTTAAATTAAATAATTATATCGTTTGGGGTGCAACTGCAATGGTGTTAAGTGAAATAAAAGATTTATTTACTTCATTATAATTCGTAATTTTTTTTAAGTTTGCTTCGCAAATAGCTTTATATGGATTTATTTAAAAGTGATGTTTTTGGTAATAGTTTGTTTCTTAAAAAGACAGTGATTAGAACACTAGGATTATTGTCACACCGTAGATACAGAGGTTTTAATGAGTTACAAATTGACGGTTCTGAAATAATAAGAGATCTTCCGCCTAATAATGTTTTATTTGTAGCAAATCATCAAACATATTTTGCAGATGTAACAGCCATGCAACATGTTTTTAATGCTTCTTTAAGTGGTAGGGTTGACAATATTAAAGATGTGGGTTATCTTTGGCATCCAAAATTAAATATCTATTTTGTAGCTGCTAAAGAAACAATGCGCTCAGGAATTCTCCCAAAAATAATGGCTTATGCAGGAGCAATTTCAATTCAAAGAACTTGGAGAGAGAAAGGAAAAGATGTAAAGAAACAAGTTAAAATGACTGATATTTCTAATATTAGTAAAGCTTTAGCTGATGGTTGGGTTATCACTTTTCCCCAAGGAACAACAACTCCCTTTAAACCAATAAGAAGAGGAACTGCTCATATTATAATGCAAAATAAACCTATTGTAATACCAATTGTTATTGATGGGTTTAGGCGTTCTTTTGATAAGAAAGGATTAATGATTAAAAAACGTGGTATATTACAAACAATGGTTATAAAAGAACCTCTTGATATTGATTATGAAAATGATTCTGTTGATGATGTTGTTGAGAAAATTGAATATGCCATTGAACAACATTCTTCATTTTTAAAAGTAACTCCAATTGATAAATACCATCAAGAAGAAGATGAATTAAATAAAAAACGAGAGTTTTGGTCTAACTATTAATAGAATTCCTGACTTATTTTAACTCTTAATTGCCTTTTGTAATCTTCTTCTAACCATTTTAAATAGTTTTTAGAGCTTTTTAAAATACAATAAGAATACTGTTTTATTCGATAAGCTATATCTTCATTAAGGTCTCTTGATAATATTTGGGCATCAAAAACATCTTCACTGTTTTCTGCACACATTTTAGCATGTTGCATGATTGATTGTAACAATACAGCTTTAGATTTTTGACCGGTTTTGATAATTTCTGCATAAGTTTTCTTTACATCAAAATCGATTTCTTTTGAATTTGAGAATTTTTTTCGCAACTCTTCCGGCATTACATAGGTAAAATTACTTTCTATTTCTTCATCGCTCAATAAATTTTCAAGATATAAATTTGGATTTTTAAAAATATGCATCCAATCGATATCTGAAGTCCATAATCCAAACCTTGAAAGATTATTACCAAGATCTAAAATTTTAAATGTGGTTTTATTTTTAAAAATTCTTGAACCCCTGCCTATCATCTGAAAATATAATGCTAATGATTTTGTAGCTCTATTTATAATAATAGTTTCAATTGAAGGCTCGTCAAATCCGGTAGTTAAAATACCTACTGAAGTCAATATAGCATCAGGAGTTTCTTTAAACCATTTTAAAATACTTCTCCGTTCTTCTTTTGTATTTGTATTATCAATATACTTAATTTTGTAACCTGCTCTTAAAAAAGTTTCGTGTACATGTCTTGAAGTATTGATTCCATTATTGAATATTAATGTTTTAGAACCTAATGCCTCTTGTTTATACGCAGTTAATAATTTGGTTTGCATATCAGTTTTAACATATAGTTCTTCTGAAGATTTCACTGTATAATCTCCATTCATTCCAATTTTCAATGAAGTAAGATTCACATTAAAACTATAAGTAGTTGCTTCGGCTAAAAAGCCTTTTATTATCAAAGAACTTATGTTTTCACCTATAATTAAGTTATTATAGATTTCATGCATTGGTAAATTGATATTTGAACTTAAAGGAGTAGCTGTTACACCTAAAATAAAACACTCTTCAAAATATTTAAATAATTTTCTAAACGAATTATAATGGGCTTCATCAACAATTACCAAACCAATATTATTGATGGCAACTTTTTCATCTTTAATACGATTATTTAAAGTCTCAACCATGGCAACATAACAAGTATAATCATCATCCGTTGAAACTTCTTTTACATTGCTATCAATAATTTTATTATGAACACCAAACTCGGTAAGCATATGTGAAGTTTGCTTACTCAATTCAATTCGATGTGTTAAAATAAGTACTTTTTTTTTCGTTGTATTGATATACCTTCTTGCTATCTCCGAAAAAATAACAGTTTTACCCCCTCCTGTAGGTAATTGGTATAGTAAATTATAGTTATCAGGATTGTTATTTATGTAGTCAAAAAGTTTATCTATTGCACCGTGTTGATAATCATAAAGTTTCTTGCCAATTTTCTTTTCCTGCTTTTCTAATTGTGTAAGTGTCATCCTTTTTGTTAAAATCAAGTTACAAAAGTAGGTATTTAGTAAGGTTGTTGAATGCTTTTTTTTGAATAATTACAAATACTTACTGAAAAATTATGTTAATACTTGAAAATCAAATGAATTAAAAAATTGATATGAGCAGATCTTCAGAAGAATAAATTAACTTTTGCTTTGATCAACATTGATAATGTGTATTTCTTATATTTTATAATTTAAATTTTGCAAGCTTTTTAAAAATTTAACAAATTATAATTTAAAGTCTTCTTTTTTGTATTTTTTTCTCCCTGAAAACAGGTATTTTTCACTTAAATTGACATATTTTTTAAACTTTATGCAATTTTGTACAAACTTGTGCGTTTTTTGAAAAGAGTTGGGAAAAATGTTATGAAAAAGTTTAAAAAAATTACATTAAAATCCTCTCAACTTCAATTATTTTTTTTACACGTTAAAAAAAATTGCGAAAAGGGTTAGTCAATATTTAATTGAGGAAGTCATAGCAAAATTAAGCCTTGAGGGGGGCGAAAAAAATAACAATAATATACTTTGTATAAAATTGTAAAAAACACTAAATTTTGCTATGATTTTATTTTTTATACCAATCAAAAATCTTCTAAAGGTAAATTCTCAAACCTTTATCCCTTCCACTTAATAAATTGCATAAATTCATTTTCTAGTTTAAAACAAAGTAATTTGCTTCATGCAATAATTATTTTTTTACCTGTACTTTAAATTCTAAAATATTACATTCTTCTAATAAATTATTGATTTTAAGAAATAATTGATTTTAAATATTGATAGTTGAATTGTAAACATTTTTAGTTAAATTTGTTATTAATAATCAATTTTTAATTAAACTAAACCTTTTAAATTATGAAAAAAGTAATTCTATTTATTGCAACAGTTTTATTGATGAATATATCATTTGCTCAAGATTATACAAATGAAGAAATTGAAGTTATTCAAGAACTTTTTGGTAGTGAAAAAAAAGCCATTATTGATGAGAATATAAATCTTTATGGTGTAGATTCAGAAAAATTCTGGAAATTATATGATGAATATGAAGCTCAAAGAAGAGATATTGCTAAAGAAAAATTAGAATTATTGCACAAATATTCATTAAAAACAGGTGCAGTTAGCAATACTTTAGCGGAAGAATTATTAAAAAAAGCAATAATAATTAGGGCCGCTCAAGATAATTTAATAATGAAGTATTCAGATAAAATTAAAAAAAATACCAGCCCGTTAGTTGCTTCCCAATTTTATCAAATTGAACATTATATATCTGATGGAATTCGATTTACTATTTTAGATAATATGGATTTTATTCAAGACAAAAATTAAATATAATCTTAAACAGAATTTAAAAGGCAGAACTAATTGTTCTGCCTTTTTTATATCATCCTTTTTAGTGAATACTGTCAACATTTAAACACAATCTAAGCTTTATATTTAATAAAAATTGTAAACTTCATAAGAATTCACTAATTTTATACCTATTATTTTTAACAATTTTATTAATCAAACTTTAATTCTTATGAAAAAACTACATTTATTTTCATTACTGACTGCTCTATTAATAGCCGGTTCAGTATTTTCACAAAACAAACCTAACATTTTAGTGATCTGGGGGGATGACATAGGTACCTGGAACATTAGCCACAATAATCGTG
>JBDLJB010000013.1:0-62149 GCA_039714555.1 Bacteroidota bacterium | reverse complement strand
CTAATAAATATATTTCTTTTTCAGTTGGCGGAGCAATAACTTCACAATCAATAATTGAAAATGAATATAATGAATGTATGATTAAAGCTAATGCTATGAAAAATGCTTTGAACAAAAAATAAATCAAATATCTTTTAAAGCCTTTTCCATTTTAAATTGGATCTCTTCTAAAACCAAATTACCAACACTTCCAATATGCGTGTGATTAACATGCTTGTTTGGTTTGAATTCACCTTTTGCTATATTACCCCCAACAATCTTATAGGCATCTCTAAATGGCGTTCCTTTTTGTACCAATTCATTTACCTCTTCCACACTAAATAAATAATCATACTTTTTATCTTCCAAAATATTTTTGTTTACTTTTATATTATGTAGTGAATAGGTAAACATTTCTAAACAAGATTTTAAGGTTTGAATTGCAGGCAGTAATCCCTCTTTTAATAATTGTAAATCTCTATGATAACCACTTGGTAAATTATTGGAGATCATTGTCAATTCAAAGGGTAAAGCCTGAATTTTATTACATTTCCCTCTAATCAATTCAAACACATCCGGATTTTTTTTGTGCGGCATGATACTCGAACCGGTAGTTAATTCATCCGGAAAGGAAACAAAACCAAAATTCTGACTCATATACAAACAGATATCATATGCAAATTTTGATAAAGTTCCGGCAACAGAACTCATCGCAAATGCAACTGATTTTTCCGTTTTACCCCTACTCATTTGTGCTGCTACAGAGTTGTATTTTAAAGTATCAAATCCTAAAATTTTGGTAGTATCTTCTCTGTCAATTGGAAAAGAACTTCCATAACCGGCAGCAGATCCCAGCGGATTCTGATCCACCACTTTATAAGCTGCATTAATAAAATACACATCATCTATCAAACTCTCGGCATAGGCAGAAAACCACATCCCAAAAGATGAAGGCATGGCAACTTGAAAATGAGTATAACCTGGCAACAATACTTTTTTGTGTTTTCGAGCCAATTCAATCAACAGATCGAACAACTCTTTGGTTTGGTTTTTAATATCCTCCAATTCATCTTTTAAATACAAATGAACATCAACTAAAACCTGATCATTTCTCGAACGAGCTGTATGAATTTTTTTACCGGTATCACCAAGTTTTTCAGTAAGTAAAAACTCTACTTTAGAATGTACATCTTCAAAAGAATCTTCAATTATGAATTCTCCTTTTTGTATGGTTTCTAAAATATGTGTCAATTCTTTTTCTACTAAATTTATTTCTTCTTTACTCAACAAATCAATTTTGTGTAACATTTTTGCATGAGCCAACGAACCGATCACATCGTATTTTGCCAATACCAAATCTAATTCTCTATCATTTCCAACAGTGAAAATATCAATTTTTTTATCAGTGCTATATCCTTTATCCCAAAGTTTCATAGTTTAATGTATTAATGAGTTCAATATAAATTTTTATTCCTTCCCCAACTTCAATTAAATAAATAAATTCATCAGCGGTGTGAGATCTGTGCGAATCACCAGGCCCTAATTTTAAAGACGAACAAGTCAAGGCGGTTTGATCTGACATGGTTGGTGAACCATAAGTTTTTCTTCCTAATTTATTTCCAGCCAAAACGATTGGATGATCAATTGGAATTGATGATGAATCATGTCGTAAAGATCGCTCTTTTACCTCAACATCTACATTTTCTTTAATGATCTCTAAAACTTCTTTATTACTGTATCGATCTGTAGTTCTAACATCTACAACAAAATGACATTCGGCCGGAACCACATTATGTTGTTTCCCGGCTTCAATTTGTGTAACGGACATTTTAACCTCTCCTAAAGTATTTGAAACCTTTGCAAAGCTGAAATTTTTAAACCATTGTATAGCTTCTACAGCTTTATAAAGCGCATTATCTCCTGTACCATGAGCAGCATGTCCTGCTTTACCGTGCGCATAACAATCTAAAACCAATAAACCCTTTTCGGCTATAGCCAAATGCATTAACGTTGGTTCGCCAACAATGGCAAAATCGATCTCAGGTAATAAAGGCAAAACAGTTCTGATCCCCTTTGGCCCCGAGTTTTCTTCTTCTGCAGAAGCGAGAATAATTAGGTTGTATTTTAAATCCTTTCTCTCATAAAAATGAGTAAAAGTTGCAAGTAAAGAAACCAAACTTCCCCCTGCATCATTGCTGCCCAAACCGTATAATTTATCCTCTATCACTTCCGCTTTAAACGGATCCCTTGTGTAAGCTTTATTTGGTTTTACGGTATCATGATGTGAATTGAGTAAAATTGTAGACTTACTTGTGTCGAAATATTTATTCTTTGCCCACACATTGTTATTATCTCTTTCAAAAGGAATTTTATTTAGTTCAAACCATTCTTGGATCAACAAAGCTGTTTTATCTTCCTCTCCTGAAAAAGATTGAGTTTCAATTAATTTTTTAAGCAAATCTAATGCTCCTTTTGTTAGTTTTGAGATCATAAAATCAAGGTTGTATGTTTTAAATTTTTATCAATAACTATTTCAGGTTTCCCAATTACTACTTTTTTAACTCCATTTTGTAATGCATCAAAACAATTGTCAATTTTTGGTAACATACCATCAGCTATTATTCCTTCTTTTTTTAGTTTTGGATATGTTTCTGAATTGATTTTTTCAATAACTGAATCCTCATTTTCAACATCAATTAATACACCTGATTTTTCGAAGCAGTATATTAATTCTACCTCAAAATATTTACTCATCCCTTTTGCCAATTCAGCTGCAATGGTATCTGCATTCGTGTTTAAAAGTTGTCCGTTCTTATCGTGTGTAATTGCACAAAAAACAGGCGTTAAATTATTATCGACAAAAACTTTTATTACCTCAGAATTTACAGCATCAACATCTCCGGCAAAACCATAATCTATATCTTTTACTATTCGTTTATGTGCTACAATAGTATTCGCGTCTGCACCTGATAATCCTATAGCATTACAATTATTTTTTTGTAGTTCAGTAATTATATTTTTATTTATAAGTCCGGCGTAAACCATGGTAACAATTTCCAAAGTTACTTCATCTGTAATACGTCTTCCACCAATCATTTTTGGTTTTAAGCCCAATTCATTGGCCATTTGGGTAGCACGTTTCCCACCTCCATGAACCAGAATTTTTAGTTCTTCCATCTTTGAAAAATCTGCTAAAAAAGAAGATAATGCTTCTTTATCATTGATAACATTACCGCCTATTTTAATTATTTTTAATTTTTGTTTCATACTCTCTGTTTATTTAACCGCAAGGGTCGCAAAGTGACACGCAAAGTTCGCAAATTTTTAAACATTTAAGATTCCCTATTTCAGTGGAAATCGAAGATACAACACATTCAATAACACTCAATTCTCAATACTAACTTCTCACTACTTTTCAAGAATCTTCTTCAACACGATTTGCGCTGAATAAGTTCTGTTATTTGCTTGTTCAATAACTATTGAATTTTTACTATCCAAAACTTCATCGGCAACAACAACATTTCTTCTAACCGGTAAACAATGCATAAATTTAGCATTATTTGTTTTTATCATTTTTTCACTCGTGATCATCCAATTTTTATCTTTCGAAATCACTTTTCCGTAATCATTAAAAGAACTCCAGTTTTTTGTATAAATGAAATCGGCATTTTCAAAAGCTTTATCCTGATCGTATTCTACTACAGAATTTTTTACTACTTCCGAATTTAATTCATAACCTTTCGGGTGTGTTATCACAAAATCGGCATCTTTTTTTTGCATCATCTCAATAAATGAATTTGCAACGGCATGCGGTAAAGCTTTTGGATGTGGTGCCCAACTTAATACAACTTTTGGTCTGTGTTTTGGTGAATTTTCTTCTAAAGTAATAGCATCGGCTAAAGCCTGCATCGGATGTCCAACCGAACTTTCCATATTTACAATTGGTACAGTAGCATATTTTGCAAAAGCAGTTAAAACTTCTTCAGCAAGATCTTTTTCTTTATCTGTTAAAGAAGCAAAAGCTCTAATTGCAATCACATCACAAAACTGGGAAATTACTTTTGCTGCTTCTATTACATGTTCAGATTTTCCCTGATCCATCACTGTTCCATCCTCAAATTCTAAAGCCCAACCTTCGTTTCCAAAATTCATTACAATGGGTTCCATTCCTAAATTCATTGCTGCTTTTTGAGTGCTCAATCGAGTTCGCAAACTATTATTGAAAAATAATAAACCAATGGTTTTGTTTTTCCCTAAATTTTGATGTTTTAATGGATTTTCTTTTAATTCAATTGCTTCATTTACCCATTCTTTTAGGTTATCGATATCATTAATTGATAAATAATTCATTTCTAATTAAATTTTAGTAAAGTCTAATGAGATTCCTGCTATTGCGGGAATGACAATCAGTTCTTTAATATTTTTGTATAATTCACTTTATTTTTTAAGGCATTCAAAATAAAATTATCTTCAATACCGTTAACCAGCCAGGTCTCAATTTTATTTTTCTGCAATATTGTTGCTGCATCAATTTTTGATTGCATTCCACCTGAACCATGAGTGGATTTTACATCCGAAACTTCATCTTGCAACCTTGAAAGATCATTAACTTCTCTAATAGTCACTTTTTCTTTGCTTTCAATTGATTCTTTAGTGTAAATTCCATCGGTATTAGATGCAAAGATCACCAAATCTACATTTAATAATGAACCTGTTAATGCTGCCAGTTTATCATTATCGCCAAACTGAATTTCATCCGTGGCAACGGTATCATTTTCATTGATTATTGGAATATAACCGTTTTCAACCAAGACATTGATCGTATTAATAATATTTGTTTTTGATTTCTCTCTATTAAAATCACCATAAGTCAATAAGCATTGTGATGTTAACAAACCTAATTCCCTGAAATTTTCCTGAAAAATTCGCATTAAATGAGGCTGACCAATAGCAGCCAAAGCTTGCTTTACATTGATATCCTTCCCGTTACTTTCAAGATTTACAAATTGTTTGGCTACAGCAATTGCTCCTGAACTAACAATAATAAATTCATATTCATTACTCAACTCAGAAATTTGCCTACCTATATCCTCAATTTTTCCTCTGGAAATATGATTGGTTTCTTTGGTAAGTGTATTGCTGCCAATTTTTAATAATATTCTTTTTTTACCTGATTTGCCCATCACCTAAAATATACCATTTGTTAGTTACTAAATGTTGCATTCCCATCGGACCTCTATGATGTAATTTATCGGTACTAATTGCCAATTCACCACCCAAACCAAATTGATATCCGTCAGTAAACCTCGTAGAAGCATTGTGATAAACCGCTGCTGAATCTACCGATTCTAAAAACTGATTAGCAACTTCCAGGTTTTCTGTAATAATTCCTGCGGAATGTCCTCCACTATATTTATTTATCTTTTCAATTGCCACTTCTTTCGAAGAAACCATTGCAATCAAAATTTTATAATCTAAAAATTCTTCATACCAAATGTTTTCATCCTCAATTTTAGAAATTCCATCAAATTCTGAAATAATTTCATCTCCTAAAATTTCAACATGATGCTCTTTCAATTTAGTTAATAATTTTGTCATAAAAACATCAAATCCTTGCAAATTAGAATCGATCAAAACCTTATCCAAAGCATTACAAGCCGAAATTTTTGCAATTTTTGCATTAATAATAATATTTATTGCTTTGTCTAGATCTGCTTCTAAATGAATGTATATAAAATTATTTCCTCTACCACTTACAATTACCGGACAAGTAGCATTATTCTTCACAAAAGCGATTAATTTTTCACCTCCTCTTGGAACAATTAAATCAATTTTTTGTCTTGGATTTATTAAAAAATCCTGTGTTTCTTGTCGGTTATAGTTTAAATATTCTACCCAATCTCTACTAATATCATTTTCCTCTAAAGCTATATGCCAAAGATTTACTATTGCTATATTAGAATTGATTGCTTCTTTACCTCCTTTTAGTAAAATTTTATTGCCAGATTTAAAAGCAATTCCACCTGCCTCTACCGTAACATCCGGACGTGATTCATAAATGATCATCACTGTACCAAAAGTTGCTGTTTTGTTAATGATATTTAAACCATTTTCATGAGTGAAATTGAAAATTTCTTTTCCAACCGGATCTTCCTGAGATGCTAATTGCTCCAATGAGTCAATCATGCTATCAATTTTTGCATCATTAACTATCAAGCGGTCATACATGGCTTTATCATTTTCGGCAAAAGTCTCTACATCAATTTTATTAGCATCCAAAATAGTTTGCTTTTCTTGTTCCACCAGCTTTGCCATGCTCTTTAAAACTGCGTTTCGTTGTTTTATGGATAGAATAGAATTCATTTTATTTAGTTTTAACTGCAAAGTGCACAAGGTTTTTATTTTTTATCTTCAGCCTTACCTAATAAAGCCTTACATCTTTCTCTATACTCAATACTATTTTTAAAGCATTAACAAACACATTAATTTGTTGTTTTGTAACGCTCAAAGGCGGAAGAATTCGCAATAGTTTTTTATTACTTGCTCCTCCGGTAAATATATACTTATCAAAAATCAATTTTTTCCTAATTTCGGCTACTTCAAAATCAAATTCTACTCCCAACATCAAGCCTCTTCCTTTAACTTTTTTAACCTGTGGAACTTCTTTGATCTTTTCTAAAAAATACGCTGAGACTTCATTAACATTCTCAATTAAGTTTTCCTTTTTCATTACATTCAACACAGAAATTGCAGCTGAACAAGCCAAATGGTTCCCGCCAAATGTGGTGCCCAACATACCGAATTTAGCTTCTATTTTATCCGAAACCAAAACTCCTCCAATAGGGAAACCGTTACCCATTCCTTTGGCTGTTGTGATTATATCAGGATGAATATTATGATGTTGAAAAGCAAAGAATTTTCCGCTTCTACCATATCCACTTTGAATTTCATCTAAAATAAAAACTACCTTATTTTTAATGCATAATTTTTCCAATTCTTGAAAAAAATCTGTTGTACCCTCATCTAAACCTCCAACACCTTGAATTCCTTCAATAATTATAGCACAAACATCTCCTTTTTCAATTTCTTTTTCTACAAGATCAATCTGATTCAATGGTAAAAAAGTTACCTCTTGTTGTAAATTTATTGGTGCATTAATATTCAAATTATCAGTTGCAGCAACTGCTGCTGAAGTTCTTCCATGAAAAGCTTTCTCAAAAGAAATTATCCTCTTTTTACCAGTTTTAAAAGATGCTAATTTTAAAGCATTTTCATTGGCTTCTGCCCCCGAATTACACAAAAACAGGTCATAATCCTCACATCCTGAAATATCACCAAGCTTTTTGGCTAATTCAACCTGCAAAGGATTTTGAATCGAATTTGAATAAAAACCAATCTTATCTATCTGCTCTTTTAATTTTGCTACATAATCCGGGTGTGTATGACCAATTGAAATAACGCCATGACCTCCATATAGGTCTAAATATTTTGTGTTATTATCATCCCAAACATAACATCCTTCTGCTTTTACAGGGGTTACGTTATAAAGTGGATAAACATTGAATAGGTTCATGATTATTTATTTGATAACACACCTTTTAATTCCCTCTCAAAAGTGGAGATTTGTGTGTTCATTTTAATTTCTATATTTCACTTATTTTTTCATACGATGCAACCAAACCTTGAATTAAAGAAGAACTCAAGCCATTGTGTTCCATTTCGTTTAATCCTTCAATTGTACAACCACTTGGGGTTGTAACTTTGTCAATTTCTTGCTCAGGGTGACTTTGTGAATGAATCAATAAACTAGCAGCTCCTAAACAAGTTTGCATAGAAAGTTGCTGTGCTTCTTCACTGTGAAACCCCAATTGTATGGCTCCTTGTGTTGTTGCTCTAATCAAACGCATCCAAAAAGCAATACCACTTGCACAAATAACCGTAGCAGCTTGCATGTGTTTTTCTTCTATACTAAGAGTTTGTCCTAAAGCATTAAAAATTGATTTTGCCTTGTCAATATTTTTATTACCATTCTCATTAGCACTTAAACAAGTCATTGATTCACCCACAGAAATTGCTGTATTTGGCATTGCTCTTATAATTGAGACTTCACTTCCTAAAACCTCTTCAATTTCTTCTATTTTTCTTCCGGTGGCAACCGATATAATTATATGCTTTTTAGGATTGATCACATCTTTTATTTCTTCTAATACTTCTTTTAATTGAGTTGGTAAAACTGCAATAATAATAACATCGGAATATTTAACCGCCCTTTTATTATCAGTTGTTAATTTAACTGCCGATAATTTGTTCAAATGTTCTAAAGAAGAAATGTTTCTTTTGGTAAGATACAAAGCCTGACATCTAATATCTTTCTTTCTATTCAACAATCCTACTGCAATCGAATAACCTAAATTCCCTACTCCTAAAATTGCTATTTTCATAATAAATTACTTTTTGCTATAAATTTTAAACTTATAGCATTTACTTGTTTTTTTTAAAAATAAATTGCTTTTAAATTCAAGCCTAAACTTTCTTCAAAACCACACATTAAATTCATATTTTGAACTGCTTGTCCTGAGGCTCCTTTTAATAAATTATCAATTATACTTGTTACCAAAAGTTTATTTCCATGTTTGTGTAAATGAAGCAAACACTTATTTGTATTAACTACTTGTTTTAAATGAATATCCTTATTAGAAACAAATGTAAAAGCAGCATCTTCATAAAAATCGTTATAAAGTTCTTTTGCTTCTTCAATTGTACCGTTAAAATTGGTGTAAATCGTAGTATAGATTCCACGACTAAAATCACCTCTGTTTGGGATAAAGATAACTTCGTTCTTAAAACTATCTTGTAACTGTTCTATGCTTTGATTTATTTCTCCCAAATGCTGATGTGTAAAAACTTTATAAGATGAAAAATTATTGTCACGCCATGTAAAATGGGTGGTTTTTGACAAACTTGTACCTGCACCGGTTGCTCCGGTTGTAGCATTTACATGGATATCATTATTAATTAATTTCGCTTTTGCTAAAGGTAAAACTGCCAATTGAATTGCTGTTGCAAAACATCCTGGATTTGCTACATAATCTGCTTTTTTAATTGCCTCTTTATTTAATTCGGGTAAACCGTAAACAAACTCTTTGGTTTCAAAAACCTTATCATTTTCTAATCTAAAATCATTACTCAGATCAATGATCTTTGTATCATTTGAAAATTTATTTTCATGTAAAAATTTACTCGAATTTCCATGACCCAAACACAAAAATAGAACATCTACATTTGGGTTGATCTTATCAGTAAAATTTAACCCAAAGTCACCAAATAAATCCTGATGAACATCTGAAATTCTGTTATTGGCATTAGAAGTGCTATAAACAAAATCAAGTTCAGTTTTTGGATGATTAATCAGAATCCTAATCAACTCACCTGCTGTATAACCTGCTCCGCCTATGATTCCTGTTTTTATCATTTTTTAAGAATTTACGTGGTTATATATTTTACCTTGATTTGCAGTAATTTTAATAAATCCTTTAGCATCTTCAGCGGTCCAACCCTTATTGGTTTCACCGTATTGTGCAAAAGAATTACTCATTAAATCATGTTTAGATTCAATTCCGTTTAAGAAAAAACTGTAAGGTTTTAGTGTCATAAAAACATTACCACTTACATTTTTTTGTGAATCTTGTAAAAATGCTTCAAAGTTTCGCATTACTTCATCTAAATATTGACCTTCATGCAACATCATTCCGTACCAATTTGACATCTGATCCTTGTGCATTAACTGCCATTTGGTAAGCGTGTGCTTTTCTAACAAATGATGCGCTTTAATAATAATTAATGGTGCGGGGGCTTCAAATCCAACTCTTCCTTTTATTCCGATAATCGTATCACCAACATGAATATCTCTACCAATGGCATATTGAGAAGCCAAAGTATTTAATTTTTCAATATTGTTTACCGAGCTATCTTTTTCATCATCTATCGCAACCAATTCTCCTTTTTCAAAAGTTAGTTTTACGTCATTTGATTTTTCTTCTTTTAATTGATTAGGATAAGCAGAATCTGGTAAGGCTTTATCAGAAGTTAGTGTTTCTTCACCGCCTATACTTGTACCCCAAAGACCTCTATTTATTGAATATTTTGCTTTCTCCCATGGGTAATCAACTCCGTTTGCTTGCAAGTAATCAATTTCTGCTTGTCTTGCCAATTTCAAATCTCTAATAGGAGTGATAATTTCAATTTCCGGTGCTAAAATTTGAAATATCATATCAAATCGCACTTGATCATTCCCTGCTCCGGTACTGCCATGAGCAATATATTTTGCGCCAATTTTTTTGGCATAGTTTGCAATTTCAATTGCTTGAACAATTCTTTCTGCACTAACAGAAAGCGGATAAGAATTATTTTTTAAAACATTACCGAAAATTAAAAATTTCACAACTTTATCATAAAAAGATTGTACTGCATCGATCGAAGTATAAGTTGAAGCTCCCAATTGTAAAGCCTTTTCATTTATTTCCATAATTTCTTCATCGCTAAATCCTCCGGTATTTACACTTACGGCATGTACTTCATATCCTTGATCTTTCGATAAATATTTTGCGCAATAAGAAGTATCTAAACCTCCACTGTATGCTAAAACTAATTTTTTCATAATTGTTATTTTTTATTCCAGTAAAATATTGGAAGTAATGTTTTTTTGTTATTGTTATTTTCTTTTTTTCCGTTTTTCTTTAAAAACAAACTTTGTTTAATTCTTTTTAATCTGCTCAATGTCTTTTTATCATACGGATGATCTTTGATCTCGTCTTTGTGCTTAGGATCATAGAGCATTCCGGTACACAAACACATTTTGTGGTCTGTACGATTGAGAATATCATAATTTTTACAGGTCTGACAACCTTTCCAAAACTCAGGATCATCAGTGATCTCAGAAAATGTTACAGGTTTATAACCCAAATTATAATTAATTTTCATTACTGCCAAACCAGTAGTAATACCAAATATCTTTGCATTAGGATATCTTTCTTTGGAATAATCAAAAACTTTGGTCTTGATCTTTTTTGCCAAACCTTGTTTTCTGTAATCACTATGGACTATTAATCCTGAGTGAACAACATAATTTTTATTGCTAAAAGTTTCGATATAACAAAAACCTGCAAAATTGTCTCCATCAAGTGCAATAACTGCATTACTATTTTTGATCTTGGTGGTTATATATTCAGGAGTTCTTTTTGCAATACCTGTACCTCTATCTTCGGCAGAAATATCTATAGTTTCACTGATAATATCTGCGTATTTTAAATGTTTATTTGTTGCTATAACAATTTCCATTGTATAGTATTTGAATTATTTATGATTTGTATAAATTATGAAATGTGATGTTGAAAAATGAGACGGACACACCTGATCTCTATAAATAATGAATACCCTTACGGGCGACGACGGCGAGGAAAAACAACAATACTATTTAAATCAAGGATTGATTTAAATACTATTTTAAGTATGTTTGTTTTTGTTTGCATAATATAAATTTGGCAGTATAATATTTAATTATTCTGTCATATTTTGAAATGCAAATTTAGAATAAAAATTTAAACAGCAAAAGAAAAAATAAATTATTTATAATACTTTTTGCAATTCTTTATCAAGTAAACAATTAAAGAAAGTGTTTTCTAAAGTTTTCTTTTACAAATCCTATAATTTTTTTAATTTCTACAATATCTGCATCTAAAATTGTTGAAATTTCTTGATAATTTAATTTCCCCAAAACATATAAGTCCATCACATTTGAAGTTTGAAGCGGTAGGTTTCTATACATTTTTCGTAAAGTATCCTGATTTTCTTCATTATCATAAAATATATTTTCTTTGAGCTCTAAAAAATCTACCACATTTTGTTGAATTTCATCTGATTGAAGAAGATGAGGTTCTCCTTTATTTTGATGATAAGAAATATCGTCTAATTCTTCATTCATAATAAAATCAAAATCAGCATCAATTGTAAATTTTTCTTCCAGAAGCCGTAATTCTTTTTCAAGTAATATTTTTGTGCTTATGGTATCTTTATGCCATTTTTCATTCTCAAACAAATCAAACATTTTGTTATTTGTTTTAGTAAACATCATTAACCGCAATTGATAAATATCAATATCACTTTTTACTTTGTCTTCATAAACATTTAAGATAACATCATCAATTATTTCATTAGATCTGTACATGTTTCTGGGAAGAATTCCTAAATTTTCTCCCATTCTTAATCTCCGTTTTACATATGGATGTAATAATTGTATGATTGAAAGAATTTTTTGTTCAAGGCTCTTAGACTTTTCATCTTTTTTATTTGATCTAGTATTACTCATAACTTATAGCTTAAAAAATCTACCTAAATATACGAAATTTATTATATAAAAAATATGAAAATTGATTCTTTTTAGATCATAAAAAATGTTAGATAAAATATTCATTTCTTAGATTTATAAATTATGAATATGTTTATATATATTTGATTAACAGTATTTTGTGTTTCAAGTTATTAGTTTTTTTTAACATTATAATGAAAGAAACCGAGCTTTTAATAAATTTGATTTTAAATACATTTAAAAATGATTCATCAAGAATTTAATTTTAATTTAAACCAAACAAAGTTATATGGTCAGTATTTTGAGCCTAAAACTGTAAATGCCGTTGTAGTTCTAGTTCATGGTATGGGTGAACATTCCAGTCGCTATAAAAAATATGTAATTCCAGAGCTAAACAAAATTTCTGTTGCTGTTGTCACTTTCGATCATTTTGGACATGGTAAAACAGAAGGAAAACGCGGCCATAATCCGGGTTATGATGCTGTTTTAAATAGTATATCCTATGTATTGGAAAAATCTAAAGAATTATTTGGCGAAAAACCCACTCTTTTATATGGTCATAGTATGGGAGGTAATGCAGTAATAAACTATACTTTGCGTCGTAAAAATGATTTTAAAGGTGTTATTGCTACCAGTCCGTTTTTAAGATTATCTTTTGAACCTCCAAAATGGAAATTGAATATAGCTAAAGCTTTATTAAAGATTTACCCTTCATTTATAATGGATAGCGGTTTAGATGTTAATGCCATTTCTCGTGATAAAAAAGCTGTTGAAGCTTATATCAATGACCCTTTAAACCATGATAAAGTGAGCCCTAACTTCTCAATTCCATTTATTGAAAGTGGTAAATGGGCAATTGAAAATGCTCAAAAATTAAATGTTCCGATGTTACTTATGCATGGTACAGGCGATCAATTGACTAGTTATAAAGCATCTCAAGAATTTGCTAAAAACTCAAAAAATGTTGACTTAAAATTATTTGAAAATGCCTACCATGAATTACATAATGATATAATTAAAGAAGATGCTGTTGGCGAAATTATCAATTGGATAAATAAGAATCTTACATAAAACCACATTAAAAAAAAGCTATGAAATACTTTATATTATTCGCTCTCTTACTTTTTTCATTTAAAGCCTTTAGCCAAAATAATCAAAACTTCAACTCAATTGAAAGTAATTTAATTCCGATTTATAATCAATTAAAAAACATCCAACAAAAAAATATAGATTTTGCTTTAGTTGAGGAAGACTATGCCAATAAAAAAGATGAAAATTGGTTGCTTATACAATATAACTCTCCTTTATTAAACAATGATAGCTTAAATAAATCATCATTTAACCAAAATAAGGGTTTTACTTCATTTAAACTAATGGAACAATTGGAAATTTTAGACAATCGTACACCTTTTAATATTGTTCATAATCCTACACTAGAAAGATATATTCGCGTTTATTTAAATACAAGAAAAGAATCATTAGCAAATTTAATGGATCGTGCAAAATATTATTTTCCATTATTTGAAAAACAACTTGATAAATATAATTTACCCTTAGAAATTAAATATCTGGCAGTTGTTGAATCGGCTTTAAAACCCAATTCTGTTTCACCAACAGGAGCAAAAGGTTTGTGGCAATTTATTTATACAACGGGTAAGCAATACGGTTTGGATGTTAATTCAATGGTTGATGATAGATTTGACCCTATTAAATCAACAGAAGCTGCATGTTTATATTTACAAAGTTTACATCAAACCTTTAACGATTGGGATTTAGCACTTGCTGCTTATAACGCAGGGCCAGGAAATGTAGCCAAAGCCATTAGACGATCAGGTGGCAATAAAAATTATTGGGAAATTAGAAAATATTTACCCCAAGAAACACAAGGTTATTTACCTGCATTTTATGCCACATTTTACTTATTTGAACACAATGAATTTCATCAAATAAAGCCTAAGAAATCAGGGTTATCATATTTTGAAATTGATACGATTCATATAAAAAAACAGATCTCATTTTCATCAATTTTACAATATGTAGATATCGAATCAGAATTATTAAAGGCTTTAAATCCCCAATATAAAAATGATATCATTCCTTTTTCAAATTCTAAAAAATATACTTTAACATTGCCAAAATATCAAATTGGTGAATTTGTTAAACAAGAAAATGAAATTTATAATTTATCCAATCAAAGAAATTTACACAGCTCTAATTCAATAAAAATAAATGAATTGAACAGTTATGAAGTGAAGCAAGGTGATAATTTATCAAAAATTGCCAATAAATATAATATAAGTCTTTTACAATTAAAAAAATGGAATGGCTTACTTACTAATTATTTAATTGCCGGGCAGCGTTTGGTTATAACAGATCAAAAGGTATCTCAAACTAAAATTGTTAATAAAGAATCAACATCAGTCTTAGATGAAAGTTTTTTAAAAACTAAGAATAAAAGTAACAAACAAAAATTGTCAGAATTAAATGCATTAGAGTAATTATCAATTATTCTTTTGAATTTTAATCTTTTGAAGCATAAAAATCATCTCTAATAAAATAAATATAGTAGTTTAGCAGTTTTAAACACAGTTGACAGTAACAATTAATTGAAAATATTTAAATAAATGTATAAGATATCAACTCTATTACTATTATTTATAAACTTTTTTGGGTTTTCTCAAGATAAAGAACAAACTATTGATTCCACATTGAGTAATTCGAATACAATTATAAATAAAAATATTGCTAATTCTAATATAGACACTTTACATACAGATTCATTAGGAGTATTAGGAAAAAAAATTGCGGTTATTGATTATTCAGCTGCTTCAGAAATTGATAAAAAATGGATGTCATCATGGGAAAACTCTTCTATTCGTGATACAACAACTTTATTTGTTGAAATTGATAGCTTGAAAAATATTGAAATAGTTGATTTACCTACAGATAGTTTAAAACAAAGGCTGGCTTTTTTAAATAGTCAAACACCTTTTCATGTAGAATATAATCCTTCACTCGAAAAGATTATCAAGCATTATTTAAAAAACAGAAAAGAAACTTTCGCAAATCTAATGGGAAGAGCAGCCTATTATTTTCCAATGTTTGAAGAACATTTAGATAAGTATAATATACCTCTTGAAATAAAGTATCTGGCTATTGTTGAATCAGCTTTAAAACCAAATGCAACTTCAAGAGTGGGTGCAAAAGGATTATGGCAATTTATGTATTCCACTGGAGTAATGTATGATTTAAAAGTGAGTTCATACGTTGATGAACGATATGACCCGATTAAATCAACCGAAGCAGCTTGTAAATATTTGAGAAAACTCTACAGTATTTTTAATGATTGGGATTTGGCATTAGCTGCTTATAATTCAGGACCGGGAAATGTTAGTAAAGCTATAAGACGCTCTGGAGGTAAAAAAAATTACTGGAATATTCGTCATTATTTACCTAGGGAAACTGCTGGCTATTTGCCTGCATTCTATGCTACTCTTTATATTTTTGAATATGCTGATGAACATAAAATCTATCCAAAAAATGAGTTGACAAACATTTTTGAAACCGATACAATTTTGGTAAAACAACAAGTTTCGTTTGATCAAGTCAATCGTATTCTAAAAATAGATAAAGAATTAATTGATTTTTTGAATCCACAATATAAATTAGGTATTATTCCTTATGTAAAAAACAGAAAATATACTTTAAGACTCCCAGTATTTATGGCTGGTACTTTTGTTGCAAATGAAGAAATGATATATGCTTATGCTAAAGCAGAAGATGCTAATAGGGAAAAACCATTACCAAAATATTTTGAAGCAAGTGATAGAATAAGATACCGCGTTAGAAATGGAGATTACTTAGGAAAAATTGCCAGACGATATGGAGTTTCGGTAAGTAGTATCAAACGCTGGAATGGTTTAAGAAGCAACAATCTTAGGGTGGGGCAACGTTTAACAATTTATCCTAGAAAATCAATTGCAAGTAATAGTACCAATTCTAAAAAATCTACAACAAAAAGTAAAAAACAACCCATTCCAAAAGGTAAATATACAACCTACGTTGTAAAAAAAGGTGACTCTTTATGGTTGATTTCTCAAAAATTTCCAAGCGTGACCGTTAACGAAATTAAAAATTGGAACAATATTTGGAGTAGTAAATATCTTAAACCCGGTACCAAGTTGAAAATATATTAATATACTATTTTTAACTGTGTATTTAAACAATTTAAAAATGGTAAAAAAAATATTACTCCCTTTCATTATATTCCTTTCAGTAGTATCTTGTGAAAAAGATAAAAAAATAACCTTAGTTGATTCAACAGGTAGGATTAATCATCTATTAGTTGTTATGACTGATGAAAACTGGCAAGGTGAAGTTGGAGATTCTTTACGAACAGTTTTAGCCGAACCGCTCGTTGGGTTACCTCAGGATGAAGCTCAGTTTTATGTAAATCAAGTAACACCAAATAATTTTACAAAATTATTTAAACGCACTCGTAATATTCTTTTTATAGGATTAGCCGAAGAAGAAAATTTTTATGTAAATCAAAATATTTATGCAACACCTCAAACTACACTTACAATTTTAGGAGAAGATATAAATTCTTTGATTAAAAATATTAAGAAACACAAAAAAGAGATTATTGACACATACAAGAAAAGAGATTTAGCACTATATCAAAATAAGATTACAAAAAAACATTGGAAAATTAACAATATTGAAACTTTTAATAAGTTAGATTTTAACTTAAAAATTCCCTCAACTTACAATAAAATTGAAGACAACGGTGATTTTTTATGGTTCAGATATCCTTTTACCAAAGGTCAGTTAAATATTCTTGCTTATGCTGTACCAGTTTCATCAAAAGCCGATTTGAATGTTGAAAATATCATTAAAATACGTGATTCAATTGGTAAAATGTATATTCCCGGTCAATTTGAAAATACCTATTTATTTACAGAGCCTCTTTATAAACCAGTAACTAAAAAAATTCAAATAAACTCAAAAGATGCTGTAGAAACCAGAGGTTTATGGATAGTAAAAAATGATTTTATGGGAGGTCCATTTTTAAATTATACTGTCTATGATAAAGCAAAAAATAGATTGGTCATAGTAGAAGGGTTTAGCTATTCACCTTCAACCAAAAAACGTGATTTTGTTTTTGAGTTAGAATCAATTCTTAAAACTTTAACCATAAAATAAAGACTTCTTTCATTTATATTTTAGAATTTTTTTTGTATTCTATTGTATTTTAAATAGTTAAAAATATTTATATTTTTTTTGTAATGATAATCACTTTAAAGTGACTATTCATTCAAATTAAGATATATGTTATTTAAAAATAAAATTCTCAAAATAATATTTTTACTTCTTGGTATTGGAATTATCATAGTTATCGGTATTGGTATTTATATGTTCAATATGCCTCATCGTGATATTAAAACAACAAAAACAGACTATAAATTAAATGCTAAAGAAATTGTAAATGAATATTTAAAGGATCCAACTATTGCTAATGAAAAATACCTTGATGAGGAAGGAGAATCAAAAATATTAGAGATAACCGGTAATATTAACTCATTTAGCACCGATTTTAATAACCAAATTGTTATTCTTTTAAAAGAGGATAATAGCAAGGCAGGTGTTACATGTACATTTACAGATGAATCAAAATCTATTGTAAAAAACCTTAAAGAAGGTCAGTTAATATCTGTTAAAGGAGTAATCCGATCAGGAGCTTCATACGATGAAGATCTGGAAATGTATGAAAATGTAATTTTAGAAAAATGTAGTTTAATCAATATAATTCAATCATAATCTAAAAATCAAAAACAATGAAGAACACAATTTTATCTTTAACATTAATTATTGCCGTTTCACTTTCAACTTTTGCTCAAAACGGGAATAAATTAGTCACAAAAAAAACACATTTTAAAATTTATTCTCATACTTCAGTTGAAGATATTGAAGCCAATAATTATAAATCTGTTGGAACAATTAATCCAGAGAATGGAGAAATTATTTTTTCAGTTCCTATGCAAAGCTTTGAATTTGAAAAAGCAAAAATGCAACAACATTATAATAGTCCGAAGTTCTTAGATACTAAAAAATTTCCTAAAGCAAAATTAAAAGGTAAAATCACTAATTTGGGTGATGTAAATTTTAAAAGTGATGGGAAATATAATGTAAATATTGAAGGAGAATTATCAATACATGGTCAGTCAAAACAAATAAATGAAAAGGCTACTATTAATGTTAAAGGAAATAGCATTATGTTAAATTGTACACTAAATTTAACCCTAGCCGATTTTGGAATTGCCTTTAAAGATGGGAAACCTTCTACTAATATTGCAAAAATCATTGAAACAACTGTTATTGCTGAATATTAAAAGTTAATTTTAGGTTGATGAAAAAATGTCGGATCTTGTTTTAATAAAGATCCGGCATTTTTGATACCATAATTACTTCACCAATTCTATTTTATTGGCTTCAAAAGTATTTATTTCCCCATCTTTATCAATATAAATAAGAAAGGCCTTTAATTCATGATGTTCTTTTAAAAACAATTTACTTTTCTCAAAACCTAGTGCCATTAAAGCTGTGGCATAACCATCAACATCTGCACAATCAAGATTTGCTATAACTGAAGCACTTAATAAATTACTTTTACTAGGAAACCCAGATTTAGTATCCAAAGTATGTGCATATCTTTTCCCGGTTTTTTTATCAATTTTAAATTTTCTATAATTTCCTGCAGTCGCAATTGATTCATTCTCCAAATTTACAAAAGTTTGGAATGAACGCGTACCATCAAAATTTGGTTTTTCTATTGCGATCTTCCATGGCTTATTCTTTTGATTTAATCCTCTTGTTCTTACTTCTCCACCTATTTCTACTAAATAATTGTTTATTTTATTTTCTTCAAAAAACCTACCAATGATATCAACTGCATAACCTTTTGCAATAGCATTAAAATCTAAATAAATATTTTTATACTTTTTATCAACTCTATTGTTTTTAATATTTACTTTATCAAAACCTACAAATTTTAATAATTCTATAATTTTTACTGAATCTAAATCTTCAATTCTCACACCGGGGCCAAAACCCCAGGCATTGACTAAAACGCCAATAGTTGGATCAAAATAACCATTGGTCTCCACGAAAATTCTTTTAGATTTTTGAAAAACTTCAGTAAACATCTTATCAACTAAAATTGTAGAATCTCCATTATTTATTTTTGAAATATCAGAATTAGGTATATAAGTAGATAATGATCTATTTAAAGTATGAAATAAACTATCAATTTGACTTTCAAAATTTCTATGTTCACTGTCTATATAAGTAATGTGAAAAGTAGTTCCCAAGGCTTGACCTTCTAATTGAGATATTTTTCCTATTTCACCAGAATTCTTACAAGCGTATAACAATACTGATAATAAAGCTAATAGAATAATTTTTTTCATTATTTAATAAATTACAAAATAATTAACAATCAAAGGTAATTTATATATTAAATTTGTCTTCGTAAAATACTCAAAAAGTTTACAAACAACAAAATTATTAATATCTTAGCAACTTAATTAAATTTAATAAATATTATGAAAAAATTATTTTTTACTGCAGTAGCTTTATCTGTTCTCTTAAGCTCCTGTGTTTCACAAAAAAAATACACTGAACTTGAAGATCAGTATGGAGTAACAAAACAAGATCTGGTTGATGCAAAAGCCGATTTACAATCTTGTTTAATAGAAAAAGATCATCTATCCTCTATGAACAAATCGTTGAAAGAAGATAAATCACGTTCGTTACAACAAGTTGAAAATTTAACAGTTTTAACGCAATCTTCATCAGATAATATCAAAGAAGTAATCGCACAATTGAGTGAAAAAGATAAATATATCAACGGTGTACGCGATGCTATGACAAGAAAAGATTCAATAAATCTTGCTTTAGCTTTCCAATTGAAAAAAGAACTAGCAGATGGAATTCAGGATGAAGACATTCAAATTGAGGTTGAAAAAACGGTTGTTTATATTTCAATTGCTGATAAGATGTTATTTAAAACCGGAAGTGCTGTAGTATCTGATAGGGCTAAAACTGTTTTAGGAAAAGTTGCTACTGTTATTTCTTCAAGGCCAGAAATGGAAGTTCAAGTTGAAGGCTATACTGATAATGTGCCAATTAGCACAAATTGTATGAAAGATAATTGGGATCTAAGTGTTGCGCGTGCAACTTCAGTTGTTAGAGTTTTACAAAATGACTATAGTGTTGATCCTGGTCGTTTAATTGCTGCCGGTAGAAGCGAATATGTTCCTTTAGAAAGTAATGATACAACTGAAGGAAGATCTACTAATCGTAGAACAAGAATTGTTATTTTACCAAAATTAAATGAATTCTTTGATATCTTAGAACAAAAACCTGAATAAAATATATCTATTTATTTTATCTATAAAAAAGCTGATTGAAATTTCAATCAGCTTTTTTTAATTACTTAATATCTCTTTAAGTCTATTAAAAACGATTTTATTATTGATCAAATTATAATGATTCCCATCAGGTATAATATTTAGCTCCGAATTTTCTTTTGCTACTTCATGGAGCTTCACGCTATTTGTATAATTAACTAATTCATCCTGCTTTCCATGAAAAATATAAATATTACATTTTACTTCTTTAATATATTTAGCAGTATCAAATTTGTATTTTAATAATATTTGATAAGGTAAATAAGGATAAAGAAATTTTACTGTATAATTCATATTAAATAAAGGAGATCCTAAACAAAGTCGTTTAGGATTATTTTCTGAAGCCACAAAAGTTGCAAAAGTTGCTCCAATTCCTCTGCCCATAACAGTGATATGATCTTCTTTATAATATTTTTTTGCAAAATCATACCATAATTTACTGTCATCTAACATTGATTTCTCATTATATTTTCCGGTACTTTTTCCATATCCTCTATAATCCATTATTAAAGCATCGTAATTTAAATCATTAAAAAGTGTTGCTGTAGCACTCGTATTTAATACATTACCTGAATGATTGTGATATATTATAATAACACCTTTAGGGTTTTTTAGTTTAAATAGTAATCCATTCAAATTATTACCATCACCAGTTTTTAAATAAATTTCATCATATTCGTTTTTAAAAGAAAACTCATAATATTTTGGTAATTTTTCGGAATGAAAAATGAATCTATCTTGAATAAAATACAAAACGATATTAGTCAGTAAAAAAGCTAAAATTATTACTATTAATATGATTAACCAAATGGGCATATCGTTTGTATATTTAATAAAAATACATAATTTTTTATTACTATATAATTTTTTAACACAAGTTCATCAATTATATGCAATAAAAAAACCGGCAAAAAATTGACGGCTTTTTTATTTAAATTGGTTTTAATTACCCTCCAAAATCATCAAATCTGATATTTTCATCCGGCAAACCAAAATCTTCTCCCATTTTCTGTACAGCTTTATTCATCATAGGTGGTCCGCAGAAATATAATTCAATATCTTCCGGTGCTTCATGTTTTGATAAATATTGATCAATTACTGCTTGATGAACAAATCCTAAGAATCCATCACCTTCTCTATCATCAACATCTTTCATAACTTTCCAATTGTCTTCTTCTAAAGGCTCTGAAAGTACAATAAAGAATCTAAAGTTTGAGAACTCCTTTTCAAGATCTCTAAAATGATCAACATAAAACAGTTCTCGTTTTGATCTACCTCCGTACCAATAAGTAACTTTTCTTCCGGTTTTTAAAGTTTTGAATAAGTGATATAAATGAGAACGCATTGGTGCCATACCTGCTCCACCTCCTACATATAACATTTCTTCATCAGAATCATTGATAAAAAATTCTCCATAAGGTCCGGATACAATAACTTTATCACCAGGCTTTCTACTAAAAATATATGAAGAAGCTACACCCGGATTAACATCCATCCATCCATTTTTGGCTCTATCCCACGGTGGTGTGGCAATACGAACATTTAACATAACATTTCTTCCTTCAGCAGGGTAAGATGCCATTGAATATGCTCTTTCTACATTTTCACTATTTTTCATAGTTAATGGCCATAGGTTAAAATTATCCCATTCCATTTTAAATTTTTCAGGTTCTCCTATATGTTCTTTCGGATGAGCAGTAATATCAATATCTTTATAATTTATTTCTGTTTTTGGAATTTCAATTTGAATATAACCACCAGCTTGATAATCCATATCTTCTGGTAATTCAACAACAAATTCTTTAATAAATGAAGCAACGTTATAATTTGAAACAACAGTAGCTTCAAATTTTTTGATACCAAATATTTCTTCAGGAATGGTTATTTCCATATCATCTTTAACCTTTACCTGACATGCCAATCGTACTCCTGACGCCAATTCTTTTCTAGTAAAATGTGGTGTTTCAGTTGGTAATGCCTCTCCTCCACCTGATTGCACATGGCACTCACACTGTATGCAAGTTCCACCTCCACCACAAGCAGACGGTAAGAAAATCCCCTGATCTCCTAAAGTTGACAATAACGAACTTCCCATTGGAACTTCGATTTCTTTTTCTTTATTGATTAATATTTTTACTTTACCTGATGGAAGTAACTTTGCTTTAGCAATTAATAATATTGCAACTAAAATTAAGACTAATATTAGTGAAAAGACTATACTTGCAACTATTGGATTCATGCGTGTTATTATTTTTTATTACTATCACATGTAACTTTCATGTAAAATAAATTTTTCACTAAAAGTGAATTGAATTTTATTATTTTACATGTTCGTTTCATTATTCTTGGTAATTACTAATTTTTTATAATTTTATTCCTGAAAAGCTCATAAAGGCTATTGCCATTAAACCTGTAATGATAAAAGTTATACCCAAACCTTTTAATGGTAGAGGTACATTTGAATATGATATTTTTTCTCTAATTGAAGCGATGGCTACAATTGCTAAAAACCATCCAATACCTGAACCTAAACCATAAATTGCCGACTCAGTAATTGTAGAAAAGTTTTTTTGTTGCATAAATAACGATCCTCCTAAAATGGCACAGTTAACTGCTATCAATGGCAAGAATATACCTAAAGCACCATAAAGCGCCGGTGCAAATCTTTCTACGATCATTTCAACCAATTGCACCATTGAAGCAATTACTGCAATAAATAGTATAAAGCTCAAAAAACTAAGATCTATTTCTGCATATTCAGGACCTAACCATGTTAAAGCTCCTTCGCGTAAAATATAAGTATCTAATAAATAGTTGACCGGAACTGTTATAACCAAAACAAAGATTACTGCAGCCCCCATACCTACTGATGTTTTTACAGTTTTTGAAACTGCCAAATAGGAACACATTCCAAGAAAATATGCAAAGACCATATTGTCAATAAAAATGCTTTTAACAAATAAACTTCCTAATTCTTCCATGATAATTTATATAGTTTAAAAGAGTCGTTATAATTTAATCAACTCATATTTTTTTACATTTTTTAATTTTCAATCAATTTTCTATTTTTAGATCTTTGAATCCAAATAATAATACCAACAGTTATCAATGCCATAGGTGATAATAACATGAATCCATTATTTTCATATCCAAAGTGGTATAAACCGGTTGATTCGGCTACAGTTTTGGCCTTATGACCTAAAATTTCATACCCCATTAATTTGCCAGAACCTAACAATTCTCTAAAAAAAGCTACAACTATTAGGATAAATCCATACCCGGCAGAATTACCTACACCATCTAAAAATGCTTTCCATGGTCCATTTGCCAACGCAAAAGCCTCTAATCTTCCCATGATAATACAGTTGGTAATAATTAAACCAACAAATACAGAAAGTTCTTTACTTACATCATAAGCATAAGCTTTTAATACCTGATCAACAATAATAACTAAAGAAGCTACTATTAATAATTGTACAATAATTCGAATTCTATTGGGTATCAAATTTCGTAATAAGGATACGATCACATTACTAAAAACAAGTACAAATAATACTGCCAATGCCATTACAATTGCAGGTTTTAACTGCACTGTTATTGCTAAAGCAGAACAAATACCAAGTACTTGTACTGTAATCGGGTTATTATCATCCAGAGGATCAATAAGTAATGTCCTATTTTTCTTTGAAAATAAGCCTTCTTTTTCTTCAGCCATAATTAGTTATTTTTAAGATAAGGTATATAATTCTTTAAACGTTCTTCAACCATCATAGATACACCATCAGAAGTAATTGTCCCGCCGGATATTGCATCTACTCCATGTATATCATCAGCATTTGCACCGCCTTTTACAGCTTTTACAGAAACGAACTCATTATTTTTATCAAAAATCTTTTTACCAATATATTGGTCTTCAAACCAAGACTGATTTATTTCAGCTCCTAATCCAGGTGTTTCAGATTTATGATCAAAAGAAGCTCCAACAATAGTGTTTTTATCGCTATCTAAAGCAATATAACCCCAAAGAGCATCCCATAGGCCTGCACCGTATAATGGAATAACATAATAGGTTTTTCCATCTTTTTCGGCTTGATAAACAGGATAATTTTGGTTATCGTGATCTTTTTTCACTTCTTTACTTAGATCTAATTTGAATGCATCAACTTTATCATTAACAGTTCCATCAGGATTTAAAGCCAATTGTTGTTTGATAAATTCATCAAATTTAGCAGAAGCATCATCTCTACTAACATCAACACCTATAGTTGACAAAATATTTTGCATTTTTTCTTTTCTAACATTTTCAGCTTGCAAAGGTTTTAATGTAGTTGCTGTAAATGCCAAACCGGAAGCAACTATAATTATCATAATTATTGCAAAAGTAAATGTGTATATATTACTATTTCTATCCATAATAATTACGCTTTAACTTTTTGTAAACGTTTTTTTCTTTTTTTAATGTTACTCTCAATTACATAATGATCAATTGTTGGAGCAAATACATTCATCAGTAGAATTGCCATCATCATACCTTCAGGTAATGTTGGATTTATTACACGAATCAGTATGGCAAAAACTCCAATTAAAAATCCGTAAATCCATTTACCTTTAGTAGTTTGTGCTGCCGTTACCGGATCAGTTGCCATAAAAACAATACCAAAAGCAAATCCACCAACCAATAAATGTTGCCACCAAGGAAAATTAAATAAGGCATTGGTTTCACTACCGATTAAATTAAATATGAATCCCATAAGAGATGCCCCTATAAGAGATGAAAGCATAATTCTCCAACTAGCAATTCCTGTAAAGAGTAAAAATGCAGCACCTAATAATATCATTAAAACCGAGGTTTCACCAATTGAGCCCGGCATAAAGCCCATAAACATATCATAAACACTGGTAGAAGGCATATTGTTAGCACCTAAAGTTCCCAAAACTGTTTCACCAGATACTCCATCAGCAACTGAATCGGCAACCCAAACAGTATTACCCGACATAAACGGAGCATACGAAAATAATGCAAAAGCACGAGCAACTAGAGCAGGATTTAATATATTCATACCGGTACCTCCAAAGGCTTCTTTACCAATGATCACAGCAAAAACTACAGAAACAGTAAGCATCCATAAAGGCATATCAATTGGCATGATCAAAGGAATCAACAATCCTGTTACCAAATAACCTTCATTTACTGAATGCCCTCTAAATATTGCATAAACAAATTCAATTCCTAAACCAACACCATAAGAGATTATGATCATTGGTAAAATTCTAATACCACCAAAGCTAAAATATTCCCAAAAGCTATGACCTTCACCCATATTTTGGTAACCAATATTCCAGGTACCAAAAATTAGTGCAGGCAACAAAGCCAGTACCACGATCATCATGACTCTTTTTAGATCAACACCATCGCGAATATGCGCACCTTTTTTAGTAGTATGATTAGGTACATATAAAAAAGTCTCAAATCCGCCAAAAGCGGGACCAAATTTCTCGTACTTACCTCCTTTTTCAAAAAGAGGTTTTACTTTATCTATTTGTTTTCTTAAAAATTTCATTTAGCCTACTTCTTTAATCATTAAATCTATACCTTGACGGATAATATCCTGTGCTTCAATTTTTGATGAACTCACATAATCAATTAAAGCAAAATCTTCGGGTGCTACTTCGTAAATTCCCAAATTTTCCATTTTTTCAATATCCCCTACCAATGTTGCTTTGAGCAATTGCATAGGGTAAATATCTATTGGCATCACCTTTTCCATTTCACCTGTAACAACCATTGCCCTATCTTCTCCATTTAAATTTGTATCAAGTTTGTATTCTTTGTTTGGAGTTAAGAACGAGAAAAAGGTACGTGACATACTAAATTTATCGTTTCCAAAAAATGGCATCCAACCAAAGAAACTATAGTGATCACCTTCAGGTAAAACTGTAATAAGATCATCGTAAAACCCTATAGGATCATTTGCTACAACAGCATCACCTGTTAATGGGTTTCCACTAATAATTCTATTCTTTTCATCAACCAATTTATCTTTAACAATATCTTTTATCTGAGCACCTTGGATGACTGTATAATATTGAGGATCTTCAACTTGTGAGCCTCCAATTGCTATTATTTTTGTTGGATCATTTTTGCCTGTTAAGAATAATTTTCCAATTATGGCAACATCTTGCGGTTGTACTACCCAAACTCTTTCACCAACATTTACCGGATCAACTTTTGAAATTTGAACACCTACATTACCTGCAGGATGTTTACCTGAAACTTTGTGTATAGAAACACCTTGAACCTCATTCAAAAAAGAAGAAATTTTTGAATTGACAGATAAATGTACTTTCCCTTCAGTTAATTTTGATAAAACATCAATACCAGCTTGAAATTCATTTTCTCTCCCTGACAACGTGAAATCAATGTTTGCAGCTAAAGGTGCAGTAGCATAAGCCGAAATAAAGATTGCTTTTGGTTGTTCATCAGGATTTGCAATGATATTATAGGGACGTTGTTTAATATAAGCCCAGCAACCACTTTGAAGTAATAACTCTTTAACTTGGGGTGCAGTTAAATTATTTAGTTCTTTAGCACCAAAATCTTTATAAGTATCTTTTACATCAGCTGTAATTTCAATCGATAAAATTTTACGTTTGGCACCACGAATAATCTCTTTAATAACACCACTAACAGGTGAAGTAAATTTAATTTGATCATTGTGTTTGGCATAAAACACTACATCACCAACTTGCACTTTTTCCCCAACTTTAACAGTCATTTTGGGAATAATACCGTAAAAATTTGATGGTTTAATTACATATGTATTTGAGCGAGATACTGAAGATAATTTTTGCTGCGCCTTTCCTTTAAGCTTAATTGTTAAGCCGTTTTTAATTTTAATGTCTTTTGACATAATTTATTTTGAATTAGATTAGAAATCTCTTTAATAAAAAATATTCTTATTAAAGAAGCAGTCTTATTTAACTTTAGTGACACAAATTTAATAATTAAAATGAATTACATTATATATATTTTATGTTTATTTCACATAAATATCTATTAAATTTACATCGCTAATATTTTTTTAAAAAAATAAAATCTTTTTATGTAAAAATTGATGTATTTTATTTTTAATTTACATTTATAAAAATTCTACTTATGAAGTATTTTAAAAACTATGTATTTTTAATATTATTAATAAATCTATCTTCGATTATTACTGCTCAAGAGAATAATTTGATTCTACCTCCTGATCATATAAAATCTATCGTTTTAAGCCCAAATAAAGAAAATGCTTTTGCACCAATCATTAAATTAGGCCAATCATTTACACTCTCATTTGACGATCTGGAAGCAGACGAAAAAATCTATTATTTTAAAATTGAACATTGTGATTATGATTGGCAAAAATCAAATTTAGTTTCAACCGAATACCTCTCGGGTTTTTCAAAAGACAGAATAAGAAATTATGAGAATTCATTTAATACTTTACTTTTTTATACACATTATAAAATTCAAATTCCAAATAAAGATATTCGTATAAAGATTAGTGGTAATTATTTAATTTCAATATTAGATGATGACGAAAATATCGTATTTACAAGAAAATTTATTGTTTATCAACCTAAAGTTGATGTTGGTGTTACAGTACATCGCAGTCGCGAAATAAATTATATTAATGAAAAGCAAGATGTTGAATTTGTGATCAATCACCCTAATCTGTTATTACGTGATCCAAACAATGATATTAAAGTCGCCGTTTATCAAAACAATGATTGGAATTCTGTAATTAAAAATATTAAACCAAAATATACTCGAAACGGTCAACTTTTGTACAATTATGTAAGCGATATTTCATTTTGGGCAGCAAATGAATATTTATATTTTGATACAAAAGAAATTAGAAATGCTACTAATAATATAGCTAAAACAAGATTATTCGATATTTTTAATACCTATTTATATATAGTTGAAGAACGTTATAATAGGGCTTATAGCTTTAATCCTGATGTAAATGGAAATTTTGTTTTAAGAACTATTGATAGTGATGATACTGATCTGGAAGGAGATTATAGTAAAGTCCATTTTTCTTTAGAAAGTTTTAAAGATATTGGTGACAATGATATCTATATTTATGGTGCATTTAATAATTGGCAGATTACCGATGAAAATAAAATGACCTACAATAATCAAACAAAACTATATGAAGCCACTTTATTATTTAAACAAGGTTTTTACAATTATACCCATGTTATAGCTGATAATAATAAAAGTATTGATCAAACGGCTATTGATGGATCCTATTATCAAACCGAAAATGAATATACTGTAATTGTATATTTTAAGCAATTTGGAGATCGTTATACTCAAGTCATTGGTATGGGATCTGCTAATTCAAAGATACTTGAAAATTAATAGATACTTTATTCCCTTTTTGTACCAAGTAGATACAAAATAACACTTGGCCCAGATTTTAATTTATCAATTTCCCAATCATATTTTTCTTTATTGTTTAAACTATCTACAAGTTCTTTCATTTCTTTTACAGAATAGGTTCTTAATGATGAAACTATACCATCCCACCAAACAAACAATGGAACTATGGGTATCAAATAAGTAAAAATAATTCTTCCAATTTTAAATGGTTTAATAAATGGTGTGGTCAACAAAACACTAATAGGTGAAAAGAACATGGCTAATATACTTAGAGCACTTCTTTCCTGACCTTCAAAAATAGCAATTGAGCTATTCGTATCAATTGCATTTTGTAAAATTTGTACAGCATCTTTTGGTTTGAAATGATGTAATGATAAGAATTGAGTTCTAAGTCCAATTAGATCTTTAGTAACATTCCTTGCATCAACAGGTTCATTTATATAATCAAAATTATCTGATTGTGCTTTGGTATATTCGAATGCTGAAATATTTGGAAAATAATCAGTTAAAAGAATTTTTAATTTTGGATTATCCTTTTTCAACTCTTCATTTAACCATATTAATCCACCTCCACCACCTGAAGCCAGGTCAATTATTTGTGTATTATCACTTTTACTTAGTCCTTTTTCAATAACAGGAATAATGGGTTTGTACATTTTAGACTTATTAGAAAGGAATTGCAGGAAGTCTGTTCCATAATTTCTTAAAAATGCAGGAAACCATTTTTGATCTTCAAATTCGAATAAATGAATTCTTCCCATTTTAAATATTTTAAAATTTTACTTAAAAGTAAAGATGTATTGAGTTTATAATATGATTAATTTTATAGTAAACAAACTTTGAGAAGTAAAAATAATAAGATTCCTGTTACTTTATCTTATTAGCTAATTTATATTCTTTTAAATCTAATAATTAAAGATCTTTTTTTCTCAATTTTCTATTAATTCTCCAAACCGGAAAAACAACCCATAGAAATAAAACAAATAAAGAAATGAATAAGCCCAAATTCGTGCCAAAAAACTTTTTAAAAACGGCACCTGTATAACCTAAAAGAGCTGAGATGTCTAATTTTAACAAAATTAATATTCGTGACAAATCAATTGGATTAAATAAAGTTGCTGTAATTGCTAATTTATCTAATGGGTACTCATTAAATATTACTAATGATATTAAAAATACACCATCATAAATAACTGCTAAAAACAACCACATTAATATGGCATATCCAAAACCTTTTATCTTATTTTCGTTAGATAAAGCAATGTTAAAGGCTAAAGCAACAAAAATGAAGTTCAAGAAAGTTCCTACAAGTAATAACAATCCAAAATCAAATATTGCAGTTGATTTAAACAAACCATACAACAAGAAAGGAATACCTAATCCAAGTACTAAACTTAAAGTCAATGAGATTGCTATACCTAAATATTGTCCCATAAAAATTGTACTCCTTTTAATGGGTTGCGCTAGCAATAATTCCGTAAATTCTTTCGAATTATAATAGTACATTACACCAAAAATTGTTCCTATTAAAGGAGTTAATACAATAATGATGTTCATTAAAGTTATAATGGCTTTATTAACATCATTATTTAAAAATAACAATAAAAATCCTAATGCCATATAAAAGGCAAAATACACATAACTCCATCGGCTACGCATTAAATCAAAAAAGCTGTATTTTAAAATTTTAAACATTTTATTTGGTCATTAAATTTGCAATAGCATGTTCCAAATTATTTTGATTGGTTTGTTTTTTCAACTGATTTACACTTCCTTTAAAGTAGATTTTTCCATCTAATAAAAACACAATTTTATCAGCAATTTCTTCTACTAAACTCATGATGTGAGTTGTTATCAATAAAGTCTTGCCTTTTTCTTTTTCTTGTTGGACAATCTTTTTTAAATGTAATAAAGCAATTGGGTCTAAACCTGTGGTAGGCTCATCTAAAATAATCAAATCGCTATCAAACATAAAAGTTAAAACAATATTTACCTTTTGCTTGGTTCCGCCAGATAAGTTTCCTAGTTTTTTGTCTAAAAATTGATTTAAACCAAAAAGTGAAATCAACTCTTTTTCATTTGCTTCTTTTGGTCGTAAATTTTTAACCATTGCAATCAACTCACTTACGGAAAGATTGGCAGGAAAGTTAGCAATTTGAGGTAAGTAATTAATTTGATTTCGATAATCCCATTTTTTTAAAACCGACTTATTGTTAATTATAATTTCTCCAGAATTTGGAATAACCATCCCTAAAACACTTTTAATTAAGGTTGTTTTACCTGATCCATTAGGGCCTAAAATAGCAAAAATTCCACCAGATTTAATCTCTAAATCCAACCCGTCTAAAACGGTTAGTTTACCAAATTTTTTATGTAAATTATTAATTTGTATCATTGAATTGTTTCATTAACGGATTGTTATCAACCAAATTATCAGGAGTAAATACAGGAGACACTTTTTCTGAAAAATTGATAACATCAACAAATAAACTCCTCAATAAAATTATAGCTTCTGGTGTTTTATGAACTATATATGAAAATAATTTTACTGGACGATAAGGTACGTCTCCAATTCCATTTTTATCTAAATCATAACCGGAGTAATCAGTCCAATAATTTTTATCAAATTTGTTTGAATTTATTTTACTGTTATACGATAGATCCAACGCATTATGCATAAAATTATTTTGGGTAAAATCATTTTCATAACATGCTCCAACTATTCTTACAGCCCAACCATTTCTTAAAAAAGTATTATTTTTATAGTTTATTCGAGTAGAACCATCAACACTAATACCAATTGTATTTTGTTCAAAAAGATTGTTTTCAATATCTGCGTCATAAATTTCTTTTAACAATAATCCATAAGAAGCCGAGCCCCAGTTTTCTAAAAATTTATTGTTATACATTTTAATAAATTTTGAAAACATAACCGCTACACCAGCCCCATTTTTAATAAAAACATTATCAAAATACTCATTTTCATTTGAAAACATGAAGTGTAAGCCATAGCGTAAATTTCCATAACTTTTGTTATTAAAGATTTTACTCTTTTTTACAAATTCAAAATAAATCCCATCACGTAATCCATGTAAGGTATTATTACTTACTTGCATATTAGAACAATGCCAAAAATGAATACCATTACCTGAGCTTGCCTGATCAACTGCATTACTACTTACTTTATTATTCTTAACAATACCATAGTGTGACTTTTCAAGTAAAATCCCAAAAAAGACATTTTTTAATATATTATTCTTAATTGTAAAATGATTTGATTTTGAAACTAAAATAGCAGCAAAATCTTTAGTATAACTTTGGCCTACATTGATAATGGTTAAACCCTCGATAGAAAAATTATCTGCCTTTATTTTTAAGATTGTCTCTTTGTTTTCACCATCAATAACTGGATTACCAACACCAATAATTTTTACAGATTTATTTATTAAAATAACACCATGTTCTTTGTAAGTACCGGCTTTAATAATTATTTCATCTCCATCTTGGGCTTTTAAAATGGCCTCTTTTATGGTTTTTACTTCACAATTTGAACAAACTTCAATTTGTCTTGCATGAATTGTTGTAAAAAATAAAATTAGAAAAATAAATAAAAGAAAAGTTTTTACTTTATTTAACATCATATTTTTCTTTTATAGAAAACCAATTATAAAGTTTACCCCCACTTTCTTGTTGCGTTTTTATAGCTAATTCTTCACTTGAAAAAGCAGATAAAAATGCACCCATAGGGCTTTTAATTTCCTGACTAATCAAATAAGTTGATGTTTGTGCATCATCAATAAAACCAGGGTTTCCATAATCTGAAACTAAAAATATTTCAATTTCATCAGTGCCTTTTTCTGCTAAATCATTCAACATACATTCAATTGCATCAAACTTAAATTGCTTACCTTTTTCTGTAACATATTGAGCAGCATGCTGTTGGTCAACAATAGTCATCTTACAAAAATTACATACATCTAAGCCATAATTTATCACCTCGGGTTCAACTTTACAAGAGGTTGTTAACAATAAAAATATAGTAAAAATAGTAAGTAAAAACTTTTTCATTTTAATAAAGTTAGTGTTTTCAAATATAGTATAATTTATTTCAAACTATACTAACATGGTTTTAAAAATAATAGAAAATCAGTTTTGATTTTTAGCTTCTTTCTTACCTACAAAAAAGGCAATAAAAGTTAAAAACATTCCTACAAACATTAAATAAGCCCCTGCCCTAGGATAAGAATGTGCAGTAAAATTTAGAATATCTTTTGAGCCAAATAATGGAGGTTGGAATCCCATTACTGATCCATCAGGGTTTTTAAAATTCATGATTGCTTTTGGATCTAAATTATGGCCATAATCATATTCCCATAAATAAAAATCATACATACCAGCAATTCCTAATATTGACATTAAGAAAAACCAAAATAAAAACCATTTATATTTTCCTATAATCCCAATAATCACTCCTAAAACAACCATAATTCCAATTATTATTGGAAATATTTTAAATTCAGGAATTGTTTCAGGTATATATTTCATTCCTACATAGTGATTCATCAAATTGATGTTTTTTATGTCAAATTCATTAGTGTCAACAAATTTATTGATATAAATCTCCATCCCTAAAGGAATAGGATATTGAGGAGCTTCTAATGTTATGTTCCATAATGGGAAAGCAAATAATCCTAGTAATAATAGTGATCCTACTATCATTAATATTTTTGATATTTTCATTTTATAAATTTTAAATTAATAGCGTTTTATAATAAATAGATTACATAAAATCAATATTTATTATGGTGACAACTCATGAAAACAACAAGATTGCTTCATTTTTTAAAATTATGAAAAACGGACAGATTACCTTGCGATATTCTGTCCATTTAAATTTAAATACTTAATTTATTTTTAAAAAATTTATTCAGCATCAACTGCATCTCCGTCTAAAGTAAATTTAATAGGCACATTAGATCCTTTAGGTGACACCCTTACATAACCTTGCATTTCTTGGTGTAAAGCTGAACAAAAATCTGTACAATAAAATGGCCAAACTCCAACTTGTTTAGGTTCCCAAATAAAAGTTTCTGTTTGCCCAGGCATGATTAATAATTCTGATGTTTGAGCACCAATCATTGAAATACCATGAGGTACATCATAATCTTGCTCTAAATTGGTAACGTGGAAAAATACTTTATCACCTACTTGTACACCTTCAATGTTATCTGGTGCAAAGTGAGAACGAATCATGGTTAAATAAATATGAACTTCATTACCTTTTCTTTCCACTTTTGCTTCAGCTTCAGTTTTTACAGCAAATGGATGTTTATTTTCTTCTAAACTATAGAATTTTTTAGAATTTTTTGTTACAATATCTGCTGCTATACCTGCCGCATAATGAGGTTCACCAACAGTAGGGAAATCTAATAAAAGTTCCATTTTATCTCCAGTAATATCATATAATTGAGCTGATTGTGTAACTTCAGGTCCGGTTGGTAAATAACGGTCTTTTGTGATTTTATTCATAGCTAACACATACTTACCAAAAGGTTTACGTGAATTACCCCCTGGAATCATTAAGTGACCAACCGAATAATATGTAGGTTTTCTATCTATAACTTCCCAAGTACCTAATTTCCATTTTACAACTTCAGAAGATATAAAGAAAGTAGTATAAGCATTTCCTTTCCCATCAAATTCTGTATGTAAAGGGCCTAATCCCGGATTTTTTACAGCACCGGCTAAAGTTGCCTCATATTGTAAAACTGGAATGCCATAAGCATCTCCATCAAATTTTTTCTCTTCAATAGCTTTCAACATTTTACTAAATGAGTGTACTGTTAATTCTGCAGCTAATTTACCGCTACCAACAATATATTCACCGGAAGGATCAACATCGCATCCATGTGGAGATTTTGGAGTTGGCATAAAATAGATAGCTCCTGGCACATCAGCAGGGTCTACAACTAAAACTTCTTTTTTCATAGTTGAAGTAGCTTGATGTGTATGCTCATCATAAACATTATGAGCATAATTAGAAGGTATTTTTTTACCACCACCATTATTTACATATTCTTCAATTTTTTTCCAATTGACAGCAGCAATAAAATCTTTATCGTTTTGTGAAGCATTAACTTCTAATAATGAATTAGCCTCTTCAGTATTATAGGTTGTAAAGAAAAACCAACCATGTGAATCACCTCTTCCAGGGTGTGACAAATCATAATCAAAGCCTGGCATTCTTAATTGAAATTTGATATCCATACCACCATCTTCCGGATTGACAGATATAAATGTTAAAGCACCTTTAAAGTTACCTTTATACTCATCAATTGGCATATCTCTTTGAGGAAAAGGTACAGAAAAACGAGTTCCTGCAACTACATATTCTGTATTTTCAGTTACAAAAGATGAACTGTGATTACCTGCAGAGTTAGGTACTTCAATAATTTCAGTAGTTTCAAAAGTTGTTAAATCAATTTTTGCAATACGAGGTGTATTGTTACCGTTAATAAATACCCATCTACCATCTAATTCGCCTGCTGTTTGAGAAATATCCGGATGGTGAGAATCATCCCAAGGAATAAAACCATAAGAAGTATTTAACATAGGTTTGGTTTCTTCATTAAAACCATAAGCTTTTTCAGCATCTACCGAGAAAACGGGAATTACCTTAAATAATCTACCAGAAGGTAATCCGTAAACAGCTAATTGTCCACTAAATCCACCTGACACAAATGCATAGAATTCATCATGTTCACCTGGTGCAACATATACTTTTTCGGCAGCATTACCAGATAAAGCACCACTTTGTTTTGTAGATTTGTTTGAATTTGCATCACCACAACTTACCATTATAACAGATAAGGTAAAAATAGCGATGAAAGATTTAATCATTGTTTTCATAATTATTCTAAATTTAGTTTATTTTTAATTCTTAGTTCTAAGATATTCTAATATAGCTCTAGCTTCATCTTCTGTTAAATTTTGATTAGCCATTGGTGCACTATACTCTATTAACAATTGTTTTGCAGATTCATTTTCAACAACCATTAATTCAGGATCTAAAATCATATTCATAATCCATTCTGGAGTTCTTCTTTCTGTAACACCTTTCAAACCAGGTCCAACGAATCTTTTTGAAATTTTATGGCAGGCAGTACATTTTGCTTTATAAACTTCTTCTCCTTTAGTAACCAAACTTTCATCTATATCACCTAATGTTACTGTTTTGATTGTACCAACGCCTTTATCGGTCATAGGATCAACTTTAACAGTTTCAGTTTTAACCTCTGTTTTTACATCTTCCTTTTCAGAAACCGCTGACTCTTCTTTAGCTTTTTCATCACCACAACTAGTTGCTATAGCAACTAGTGCCAATGCAGTTAAAAAATTTAATTTCATTTTTAGATAGATTTATTATTAATATTTATTCGGCTGGAACCAACACGTCATCAATTACATGTATCCAACCATTACTTACTTTTACAGATTTTAATATTTTTGATCCTTCAACAAATATTTCTCCATCTTTGTCTTCAACAACCAAATATTTTCCTGAAGCCATGTATAATTTTCTTCCTTTTTTAGCTTCTTTTTTTAATTGTTTGATAGGGTAATTAGCCGGTGCAACATGATTTACCAATATAAATGCAAGTTTACTTTTGTTTTCAGGCTTCACCAAAGTCTCTACAGTACCTTCAGGTAATTTAGCAAAAGCACTATTTAAAGGTGCTAATATTGTTAATGGTCCTGCATTTACAACTGCATCTTGTACTCCTGCAGCATCAATAGCAGTAACTAAAGTTGAAAAATCTTCAATTGATTTTGCTACTTGAAGTGCATTTTGTTGCTCTCCTTCTACTGCAGCCACACCTGCTTGTCCATGAGTTTCTACTACTTTTTGTTCTTGTTTAGCTTCACTTTTAACCGAGTTTTGTTTTTTTTCATTATTACAAGAGTAAAAAATGAAAGAAAACAATAATACAACTGTAAAAATTCTAGTTTTCATTATAGTTAATTTTGTTAATATTAATTTTAAGTAATCAAAGTTACAAATTTATGTGACTCTAGTTACTTAAAAGATGATAAATATCATAATAAATGACTTATTTATCTTTTACTATAATTAAAAATTCTATATTTGTAAAATGCTAACTAACCAAAGTAAATATGCCATTAGAGCCGTTTTATGTTTAGCGATAAATACCAATTCAAATAATAAAATGGGTTCTAAAGATGTAGCTGAGAGAATAGATATCCCTGCTCCATTTTTAGCAAAGATATTTCAATCTTTAAGTAAAGCTAAACTGATCAAGTCAACAAAAGGACCCAATGGAGGCTTTTATTTGACTGATAAAGAAAGACATAATAACTTATTAGATATTGTTGAATGTATTGATGGTTTAGATAAGTTTGATAAATGTTTTATAGGCTTGCCAAAATGTTCTGATGAAAACCCTTGTGCAATACATCATATAGTTCATCCTTTCAAAACTAAATTATTTGATGAATTAACCCGTAAAACTATAGGCGACTTTGCTGAAGAAACCAAAAAAGGCAAATCATTCATAATTAATTAAAATATTTTTTATATTTGTTTCGTTATAATATCTATATTACCAAGTATTTATTATGGTACAACAAGTAACAAAAGGAATAAAAATAACTGTTAATACAAATTATGAAGGCACTCGTTTTCAAAATTTTCGTTTGTATTATACCTTTAGTTATAGTATTACCATTGAGAACCAAAGTGATGATACTGTACAATTATTAAGTCGCTATTGGAATATTTTTGACTCATTAAATAAGATAGAAGAAGTTGAAGGAGAAGGTGTTATAGGAAAAAAACCTGTTATTTCACCCAAGAGTAAATACACTTATAATTCGCATTGTTTTCTTACCTCACCCATTGGTGCAATGAGTGGTTATTACAATATGGTTAATTTTACAACAACAAAATTATTTAAGGTTCGAATTCCTACTTTCCAACTGGTTGTACCTGCTACTTTAAATTAATAACCCCAACTTAATTAAAATTATACTTTAATTTTTTACTTTTGAAAAAAATTATTGTGGTAATTATATGAAACCTTCATTTTTTTTTTCAAAAAATAAAAAGGGTATAAAATGCCTGAATTGTGGGCAAACAATTTCTGAAAATGATAACTTTTGTCCAAACTGCGGTCAGGTAAATGATGAAAATCGCATTAGTTTAAAACAATATTTTTCAGAATATTTATCAGGTTTTTACTCATTTGACAATCGCTTTATCAAAACAGTGATGCCGTTAATATTTAAACCCGGTAAAGTTACGCGAGAGTATATTGAAGGTAAAAGAAAAAAATACGTCAATCCTTTTCAATTCTATTTACATGTAACAATTATCTTCTTTTTAATTCAGGGAGTTTTTAATACTATCGACGAATACAAATTTAGCAATACTTCAAATAGAGTTGAGGCAAAAGAAGGAAAAGACCTCTCAAATCTTTTAACAAATGACAACACTCTAAAGAAACCAATTCTTAACAATATAAATAAAAAAGATTCTCTTAATGATTCAAAAACACATTTATTTGATTCTTATATTGATTCAATTTTTACAAACTCAGATTATTTAGAAAAACTTAGTAGTACAGAACTTTCAAAAGCTGAAAAAGATTCCATTTTTGATTTTGTTTTTAATAGTATTACTGAACATACTTCAAAATCAATAGAAGGTTTATATACAGATGATTGGGATGGCCATAAGAAAATCATTGATCATAAAAGTGATGTTTTAGATCATATTAAATCTGTTTTTAAAGAAAAACAAGTAAATTATGATATACCCGAATATTATTCAAAGTTAGTTGAAGATAGTCTTTTTAATCTTTTTTTCGAATATAAACGCTTCTCAAAAATGAAAGCTTTTATAGATTATGATCGTAAAAATAAAGAAGCAAATGTTAACATTGCCCTAGATGAAATGGGTTATGAGAAATCCTACTGGAATATCTTTTATTTCAATAATGCAAAAAAAATAAACAAGTCTCAAAAAGATCCAGTCTTTTGGAAATCGTGGGCAGATAGCTTTATTTCAAAGATCTCTATTGCATTATTTTTTCTTCTACCAATATTTACACTTATTGTTGCCCTTTTGTACATAAGAAGTAAATACAATTATACAGAGCATTTGGTCTTTGTATTTCACGTACAAACTGCATTTTTTATTATTCTGATTCTAACCATTATAATAGACAGGATTTTTAATACCAGTCTGATTTCGTTTTTCTTAATTATTTTCCTGTTTTATTTATATAAAGCCATGCGAAATTTCTATAAACAGGGAAGGTTTAAAACATTAGTCAAACATTTTATTTTGAATACATTCTTCATGGTCATGGCTCTTATTGGTGGAATCATTATCTCTTTTCTCGCTTTTCTAATTTGATCTAAAAATCTTCATACTCCATTTTTATCTTCTCATTGATCTTTAAGACTTGTGTAATACTCACTGTACCAACTTTAGGTCGTTTCATCAAAACATCTACTTCAGGATTTCCTATTCCTGCTGTATGGTGAAATTTCAAAATTTTTTCTTTTACAATATCAAAACTCAAATTTTGAATTTTATATTTATACAACCATTCATTGAACCATCCGTTTCGCATTAATTTCATTTGATCCGTATATAAAGTTGATGATGACCAGATCCTTGCCTCATTAGGTAAGATCCTAAGATGTTTTTGCGCTCCATCCCATACAAATTCGAATAAAAATAATTTAAAATCCCATTCAACAATTACCAAAGTAAAAGGTTCTACATTTTCAAGATCAATTTCTTTACAGGCTTTTGTAATATCATCGGTTTTTAATAATTCTTTAACTATCAGTCCTCTACTTCTTGCATAAAATTCTTGTTGTTGATGATTATCAAAACCACCATTTAACAAACAGATCAATCTATGCTTTTCGCTGAACCCTATCCAAGTACCATCTGCTTGCCCATCTTTTGGATAATACAATTCAATATCATCTTCAATATATTTCTTTGGATAAAGTGCTTTTTCCCGTGAAAACGGAACATCTCTACTTGAAGTTAATATAAAATTATCAACACTTATCGGAAGAAAAGTAACGGTACACATGTTAATTTTTTGTTGTTTTAATAATTATAATCAATAAGTAATAAAAATTTTAATAACCTTACAATAGGCAATACAATTATTTCAAAATTTCTTATCTTAGCTGACTCAAAAATAATAGAAACTTCTTAAATAAAAAACAAATGGCAAACGGATTTTTTAAAGTACCAAAAGCTATAAATGAACCTGTAAGAGATTATGCTCCGGGCAGTCCTGAACGTGATAGTTTATTAGCTATGTACAAAAAAATGTACAATGAAAATATTGATGTACCGGCTTATATTGGTGGTGAAGAAATTCGCACCGGGAAAACCGGAGAAATGAATCCACCACATGATTTCAAACACAGTTTGGGTAAATTTCATCTTGCAGAAAAAGAACATATTGAAAAAGCTGTATCAGTTGCACTGGAAGCTCGTAAAAAATGGTCAACAACACCTTGGGAAGAACGAGCAGCTATCTTTTTAAAAGCTGCTGATCTTTTAGCAGGTCCTTACCGAGACAAACTAAATGCTGCAACAATGTTGGCACAATCTAAAAATGTTCACCAAGCTGAAATTGATGCAGCATGTGAATTGATAGATTTTTTCCGTTTCAATGTTGAATTTATGACTGAAATCTATGAAAATCAACCCGTATCTTCATCCGGTATTTGGAACAGAATGGAATACAGACCTTTAGAAGGTTTTGTTTATGCTATTACACCATTTAATTTTACGGCTATTGCCGGAAATTTACCTGCTTCGCCAGCAATGATGGGAAATGTAATTATTTGGAAACCTGCCAGAACTCAAATCTTTTCTGCAAATATAATCATGCAAATTTTTAAAGAAGCTGGTTTACCAGACGGTGTGATCAATATGGTAACAGGTAAATCCAGTACAATAACTGAAGTTGTAATGAGTCATCCTGAATTTGCCGGGGTACATTTTACAGGATCAACTCCGGTATTTAAAAGTTTCTGGAAAATGATTGGTAATAATATGAATAGCTACAAATACTACCCACGAATTGTTGGTGAAACCGGTGGTAAAGATTTTGTTTGGGCGCATCCAAGTTCAAATGCTGCACAAGTTGCAACTGCTTTATCACGTGGTGCTTTTGAGTTTCAGGGTCAGAAATGTTCAGCAGCTTCAAGAGCATATATACCTAAATCAATGTGGAAAGAAGTTGAAACTTTATTGAAGAAAGACATTGATTCCATGAAAATGGGAAGCCCCGAAGATCCTTCAAATTTTATTACTGCAGTAATAGATCGTGGATCCTATGAAAAATTAACAGGATACATAGAAGAAGCCAAAAAAGATAAAGATGCTGAAGTAATTATTGGCGGAACTTATAGTATGGATACCGGGTATTTTATACGTCCGACCGTTATTTTAACTACTAATCCTCATTATGTAACTATGGAAGAGGAATTATTTGGACCTGTATTAACCGTTTATGTATATGAAGATAAAGACTGGGAAGATGTTTTAGAAGTGATAGATAATACAAGCCCCTATGCATTGACCGGTGCTATTTTTAGCAATGACAGATACGCAACAGTTCTTGCTACTCAAAAGCTAGTAAACGCTGCGGGTAATTTCTATATCAATGATAAACCAACAGGCGCAGTTGTAGGTCAACAACCTTTTGGTGGCGCTAGAGGATCGGGCACTAATGATAAAGCCGGTTCGGTATGGAATCTTTTACGCTGGGTGTCTAACCGTACGATCAAAGAAACTTTTGTTCCTCCAACTGATTATCGTTATCCGTTTTTGGGTGAATAATTCTATTTATAGATTCACAATGTGATTTTCCAATTTGTATAAACACCCTGTGAATTAACTATAATAAAACAAACCCTTCTTTTTTGATAAAAGAAGGGTTTAATTTTCAATCTTTATTCCACACTGCATACAGTTTATCCTCCTTGCATTTGATCTGCTCCGGGCAATAAACCAATTAATTTATGAGGATCATGAATTAAGATTGGAATATGTTGCGGACAAATATAAAAATGAGTTTCTTGATAATAAAATTTAGTAACTGGTATTTCTTCAGCTCCTTTTTTGCAGACTAAACATGTTTTTTGATCTTCCATAAATTAATTTTTAAAAGTATTTGATTAGGTTATTTGTATATAATTATTTTCTTCTTTCAAAAAACAAATGTAACTATCTAAAAATTAAGTGAAAAATAATTTTTTGTTAAAAAGAATAAATATTACATTTGCAAACTAATTATATTATTATTTAAAATGAATAAAGGTACAGTAAAATTTTTCAATGATTCCAAAGGATTTGGATTCATAGTTGAAGATGATTCAAACAAAGAATACTTTGTACACGTTTCTGGATTAATTGATGAAATCCGTGAAGGTGACGCAGTAGAATTTGAATTAACAGAAGGTAAAAAAGGATTAAACGCAGTAAATGTTAAAGTGATTTAATATTTATATTTTAATTTTTAGAAAACTTAAAGCTTGCCATTGGCAAGCTTTTTTTATGCAATACTTTTTAATGACAAGTTATAAAAGCTGATTAAGGCTTATACTTTAGAGGTAAATGCACTACTTTTTTAGTTTCAAAAAAATCTTCAATAAAATAATCCGATAAATTATAAATTGTTGCTTTAGGAAAGTTCTTTAATTCATCGGTTAGATCTCCACCCTTTAAATATAAAATACCATTTTTTATTTCGTGATTTTGTTTTTTAGCAATTTTTTTACGTGTCCATTTAACAAAATCATTCATGTTTGTTACTGCTCTACTTACAATAAAGTCAAATTCACCTTTTACTTTTTCGGCTCTTATTTGTTCGGCTCTTACATTTTTTAATTTCAATTCTTTAGCTATTTCATTAACTACTTTTATTTTTTTTCCAATAGAATCGACCAAATAAAAATCACTGTCAGGAAATAATATCGCTAATGGAATTCCAGGAAAACCACCACCTGTGCCAACATCTAATATTTTAGAACCTGATTTAAAAGCCTGCACTTTAGCTATTCCTAAAGAATGTAATACATGGCGTACATACAACTCATCAATATCTTTTCTTGATATAACATTGATATTGGCATTCCAATTCTTATACAAATCTTTTAGCTTTGAAAATTGGTTTACTTGCCTGTCAGATAAATTATCAAAATACCTTAATAAAACTTCCATAACTTAAACTTTCAAGCAAAAATACAATTATTAATAATATTATAATTTCTTATATTTACACCTAGAAAACGACTAAATTTGTAATTTAACACCCTTTTTTTAAGCTAATTCAATTTATAATGCAAGAGATAAAATTTGTAACAAGAGATAAAACCAAATTCTTTAGAACACTTAACAAGAGAGTTAATGATTATTTTAAAGAAAATCATATTAAAAAAACCGGAAACTGGAAATTATACAGCAAAGCAATTATCATGTTTGCTTTATTTTTAGTTCCATTGATCATATTACTTACTGTAGATATGCCGGGTTGGGCTCAATTACTACTAACCGTTCTTATAGGTATCGGTATGGCAGGAGTGGGAATGAATGTAATGCACGATGCCAATCACGATTCTTTTTCAAGTAAAAAATGGGTAAATAAACTCATGGGAAGCAGTATTTATATTTTAGCCGGAAACGTATATAATTGGCAAGTTCAACACAATGTTTTACACCATACTTACACCAATATTCAAGGTATGGATGAAGATATTGATGCCGGTAGAATTATTCGTTTTTCTAAAAACGCCAAATGGTTAAAAATTCATAAATTTCAAAAGTATTATTCATTGTTCTTATATGGGCTTTTGACTATAAATTGGGCAATTACAACCGATTTTAAACAAATGCGTAGTTATTTAAAAAGAAAACTGTCCTATGGCAAATTTCCAAATCCTGTCAAAGAATGGTCAGTTTTAGTAATTACAAAAGTTCTCTATTATTCATTGTGGGTAGTTTTGCCAATATTAGTCATGAATATTCCTTGGTGGCAAGTACTCATTGGTTTTTTTGTAATGCATTATACTGCCGGAATGATCTTAAGTATCACATTTCAATTGGCACACGTAATGCCAAATACAGATATGCCTTTACCTGATAAAGAAGGAAATATGGAACATACCTGGGTAATCCATCAGTTATTTACAACTTCAAATTTTGCTCCTAATAATAAATTTGTAGAATTTTATACAGGAGGTTTAAATCATCAGGTAGAACATCATATTTTTCCTCATATTTCACATGTTCATTACAAAAATATTTCAGAAATTGTTCGAGATACTGCAAAAGAATTTAATTTACCTTATCATGAATATAAAACTATGATAGGTGCATTTGTTGAACATTTTAAACAATTGAATTATTTAGGAAAACAACCTAAATTAGCTTAAATTATTTTATAAACTCCAATTAATATTTAGATGCCAAAACCATTATCTGACAGAATCATTAATTTACCTCTTTCTCAAACTTTAGCTATGGCTGCAAAAGCAAGAGAACTTAAAGAGCAAGGAAAAGACATCATTAGTTTAAGTTTGGGTGAACCCGATTTTAATACTCCTGATTTTATTAAAGAAGCCGCAGTAAAAGCTATCAATGAGAATTATAATTCCTATACGCCGGTTAACGGTTATAAAGAACTCCGTGAATCCATAAGTAAAAAATTTAAACGTGATAATAATTTAAATTATTCAATCGATCAAATTGTTGTTTCAACAGGCGCTAAGCAATCCATTGCCAATACAGCTATGGTCTTGTTAAATCCGGGTGACGAAGTGATATTACCTGCTCCTTATTGGGTAAGTTATACCGCTATTGTAAAATTATGTGAAGCAAAACATGTTGAGATCCCAACAACAATTGATTCTGATTTTAAAATTACACCTCAACAATTAGAAGCTGCCATTACGCCAAAAACAAAAATGATCTTTTTCAATTCACCAAACAATCCAAGCGGATCTGTTTATAGTGAAGAAGAATTTAGAGCTTTAGCCAAAGTTTTGGAAAAACACCCAAATATTTATATCCTTTCAGACGAAATTTATGAGCATATCAATTACGGTAAACCTACTTTTAGTATTGCAGCTATTGATAGTATGTATGACCGTACAATTACCATAAATGGTGTTGCAAAAGCTTTTGCAATGACCGGGTGGAGAGTTGGTTATATTGGAGCTCCTGAATGGATAGCTAAGGCTTGCACTAAAATGCAAGGTCAAATCACTTCCGGAACTAATTGTATTGCACAAAGGGCAACTATAACAGCTTTAGATGCTCCCCCATCTAAAATTAAATTTATGGTTGATGAATTTAAAAATAGAAGAGATTTAGTTTTAGAATTACTCAGTAAAATTAAAGGTTTAAAAACAAATGTACCTCAAGGTGCTTTTTATGTTTTTCCTAATGTTTCTTACTTTTATGGAAAAACCATCAAAGGGAAAACCATTAAAAATGCTACAGATATTTCTATGTTATTATTAGAAGAGGTTAATGTAGCTACCGTTACGGGAAAAGCATTTGGCGCACCCAATTGTATTAGATTATCATATGCAGCTTCGCAAGAAAATCTAATTGAAGCTATTAATAGAATTGCCAAAGTATTGGCAGAATAAAAATAAGATGAAAAGTAGTGAGAAAAGTGGATGTTTTAACTATTTCCCAAACTTTTCTTAACTCATTCTCTTTATTTTCTTAATCATCAATATTTAATATGAGCTTTAAAGTTAAATTCTCAACACGTTGGGCCGATTTTGATCCTAACAATCATATGAGGCATTCTGCATATAACGATTATGCGGCTGAAACCCGTGTTCGATTTTTTAATGAAAATGGTTTATCGCTTGGTGAATTTAATCAACAAAATCTAGGTCCGATATTGTTTAGTGAAAATACCAAGTTTTATCGTGAGATCAATCTTAGCGAAGATATTATTGTTGAGTTATTTTTAAAAGGTTTGTCGGCAAATGGCGAAAGGTTTAAATTTCAACATAAGATCTTTAAACAAAACGGTGTACTTGCTGCTGAAATTGAAATATATGGAGCTTGGTTAGATCTTAAGAATAGAAAATTAACTTTACCTCCTCAAAAAATATTTACTACTTTTAGCAATCTTGATAAAACAGAAATTTTTGAAAATATTCCAATAATTAAAAAATGAAACAATTAATGAAAACACCTAGACCAATTGGTTTTATTATAACACTCTTTTTTCTTTTTATATTTTTTTCATGTGAAGAGGATAACAATTCTTCACCATTAATCAATTCTGATTTTAATTATTTACCAACCTCTACAACTGATGCTTTAGTATATCACAAATATTATACTCTATCCTATGCAGAAAAATATGAACAGGCTGAATGGGTTGCTTATAAACTCGATAAAGATCATATTTCATATATAGTTTTAGAAAGGCCTTATTTTATTCAAGATGATAAAGTAAAAACAGGTTCAGCAGATTGGAGAAACTATAAAGATTCAGGCTATACTAAAGGACATTTATTACCTGCAGCCGATAGAAAATTTAATATTGAAGCTTATAACGAGACTTTTTTAACTTCAAATATTTCCCCACAAATTTATGAGTTTAACGCAGGAGTTTGGCTTCGTTTAGAAGAAAAAACCAGGTATTGGGCTCAAAAATACGATGAACTTTACGTAATAACCGGTGGTATTCTTACTTCTGATCTTGAAACCATTGGTTATGAGGCTGTTGCTGTTCCTAAATATTTTTATAAAATTATTTTAGATAATAGAGAACCTGAAATTAAAGCGATTGCCTTTTTAATGCCTCATGAAGAAAGCGATGCGCCAATCTATGAATTTGTTACAACTATTGATAAAATTGAAAGTCTGACAAATATTGATTTTTTTTCAATTTTACCAGATGAGTTAGAAAATCAATTGGAAAGTTCTTCCGATTATAAGAATTGGAGTTTTCAATAAAAAACTAACATCCAACTACAAGTTATCTAGATTATAAAAAGCACCTTTATTTTCACTTCTTGCTTGTGACTGTTTAACAATTAAATAAGCAACCGCATTTAAATTTCTCAATTCACAAAGTTGTGGAGATAATTTTGATTTAAGGTATAATTTTTCGGTATCGTGATATATATAGTTTAAATGATCTAAAGCCATCCTAAGACGATCATCAGTTCTAACAATAGCTACAAGATCAGTCATTATATTTTGAACTGTTTTTTTGTTGTGTGAGATCAAAACCAATTCTTCGGGTATAATTGTTCCCTCTTCATTCCATTCAGGAATATTTTTTTCAATAGGTTTCAGTAATTCTTTATTATCAACAATCTCTTGGGCAATATTTTTAGCATATACCAAAGCTTCTAATAACGAATTTGAAGCCAGTCTGTTTGCCCCATGTAAACCAGTTCTCGAACACTCACCACAGGCAAATAAATTATTAATCGAGCTTTGGCCTTTTTTATCAACTGAAACCCCACCACATAAATAGTGTGATGCCGGTACAACCGGAATAAAATCGCGTTTTATATCAATTCCTTTACTCAAACATTTATTATTGATATTAGGAAAATGTTTGATGAATGCATCATAATTTAAATGAGTGCAATCCAAAAAAACATTTCGTTCACCGGATATATTCAACTCATTATCTATAGCTCTGGCAACGATATCTCTTGAAGCTAATTCGGCTCGTTCATCAACTTTCAACATAAACCGTTCTCCCTTTTTATTCCGTAAATAAGCACCAAAACCTCTTACAGCTTCTGATATTAAAAATGCAGGACTTTCTCCCGGTTCAAATAAAGCAGTAGGATGAAATTGTACAAATTCCATTTCTTTAATTTTTGCTTTTGCCCTATACGCCATTGCAACACCATCTCCTGTTGCAATTCTAGGGTTTGTTGTTGAAGCGTAAACCTGACCTGTTCCACCGGTTGCCAATACAGTTTTTGATGCTAAATAACTATCAATTTTATTGGTTTTCTGATTTAATATATATGCCCCATAGCAACTTAAATCATCATTGGAAACACGATTCTTTTTTATATGATGATCAGTAATTAGATCAATGGCAAAATGGTAAGATAATATAGTAATATTTTGCAAGGATTTAACTTGCTCTAATAAAGTTTTTTCAACTTCAAATCCAGTAATATCTTTATGATGTAATATTCTATGTGTTGAATGGCCACCTTCTTTTCCGAGATCAAGATCTCCTTCACTATTTTGGTCAAAATCAGCACCCCATTCAATGAGTTGTTTCATACATTTTGGAGCATCTTCAATAACCATTTTAACTATTTCAGGTTCATTTAAATAATCGCCAGCAATTATGGTGTCATTTATATGTTTTTCGAATGAATCCAATTTACCCCAAACTGCTGCAATGCCTCCTTGTGCATATTTGGTATTTGATTCGCTTTCTTCAGCTTTTGTTACAACAAATACTTTTTTATTTGGTAGATCTTTAGCTATTTTTATAGCTGTTGTTAACCCGGCAACACCCGAACCTAAGATCAAAACGTCTATATGAAAATAACTCATTTTATCTAGATGAAATTTCTAACATTCTTTGAATAGGAACCAATGCCTTTTTCTGAATCTCCTCAGGTACTTCAATTTCAGGTAATTCATATTTCATGCACAAATATAATTTTTTCATGGTATTCATCTTCATATATGGGCATTCACTACAAGCGCAACTATTATCTTCAACAGCCGGTGCCGGAATCAATTCTTTATCAGGTACTTCCTTTTGCATTTCGTGTAAAATACCTGCTTCAGTTGCTACAATAAATTCTTTGGCTGGATTGGTTTTTGCATAATTGATCAAACCGGCAGTTGAACCAATATATTCAGCAGTTTTTAAAATATGATCTTGTGATTCTGGATGTGCAATAATCTTAGCTTTTGGATGTGCAAGGTGTGTATTTAATAATTTATCAATTGAAAAAGCCTCGTGAACTACACAAGCACCATCCCATAATAACATATCTCTTCCGGTTTCTTTTTTGATCCAGGCACCTAAATTTCGGTCGGGGGCAAAAATGATAGGTTGATTCAAAGGAATTGAATCTACTATTTTTTTGGCATTAGAAGAAGTACAACACAAATCACTAATCGCTTTAACCTCAGCAGAAGTATTTACATAGGTTACCACCAGATGATCAGGATGTTTATCTTTAAATGCTTTAAGGTCTTTAACTTCACATGACTCTGCCAAAGAGCAACCGGCATTTAGATCAGGTAAAACAACTTTTTTATTCGGATTTAAGATTTTTGCCGTTTCAGCCATAAAATGAACTCCGGCAAAAACGATCAGATCAGCATCAACTTCGGCAGCTTTATAAGATAATTGCAAACTGTCACCAACAAAATCAGCTATATCTTGTATAGCAGGCTCTTGGTAATAATGTGCTAATATTACTGCATTTTTCTCTTTTTTAAGTTTTGAGATTTCAGTTGCATAATCTATATCTTCTGGAGCATCCAAATCTAAAAAACCTACTTCTTTTATATTCTCTTTGGCCTTATCTAATTCCATAATCTTCAATAATCATTTTTATATTACACAAAATTACAGTTTTTTTAATAAGAATTCATAAAACAACTTTTAATAATAATACCAGTTTATATGTGATGTTTGTTACACTAATCAAAAATCATTATATTAGACTCATCTTTAACTAAATAAAGAAATAACAAAATAATAAATTATCATAATTTTGATCAATGGTTAACACGTGATTACACTACTTAGTTTAAAGAATATATCTATTAGTATATAGAAAGCATTAAGGATAATGATTTAAGTAAATACGAAAAATACTTTAAAAATATTACTAAAGACCTAAGAAAATCAAATGAAGCACAATTAAAAATAGAATTTTGTAAATCTATTTTTGAAATTGAGAAAAAATGAAACAATTTAATTCTACTCTTAAAGCTTTTTTATACTGGGAAAAGAATACCCCAAACAACATATTTTTAAATCAGCCGATAAACAGAGAAATAAAAACTTACAGCTATTTATCAGCTGGTGATGAAATAAGAAAAATTGCTTCGGCTTTAAAAAAATATAATTTACCCAGGCAAAGTCATATTGCTATCCTGTCAAAGAACTGTGCACATTGGGTCATGTCTGACATTGCAATAATGATGTTAGGTCATGTATCTATTCCTATCTACCCTACACTTAATTCACGGTCTATTAAATACATTTTAAAGCATAGTGAATCTAAAGCAATTATTATTGGAAAATTAGATGATTATAAATCACAGCAAAAAGGAATTATTGACATACCAAAAATAAGCATTGCTTTGTATGGCGATAATGATGGGGAAATATGGGAAGATATTCTTAAAACTAATGAGCCCTTAACTGATATTGAGATTCCAAAAAAAGATGAACTACATACTATAATTTATACTTCCGGTACTACTGGTAAACCAAAAGGTGTTATGCATAGTGTTGGTAATTTTGCTGAAAGCATAAATACTTTTATTAAAACTTTGGATATTCCTATTCATCCAAGGCTTTTTTCATACTTACCACTGTCACATATTGCCGAACGAGTTGGTGTTGAAACAGCTTCGATATTCTATGGAGCAAGTATTTCTTTTCCGGAAAGTTTAGAAACATTTGCTTCAGATCTGGAAAATACTCAACCCCACATGTTCTTGGCAGTACCAAGAATTTGGTGCAAATTTCAAGAAAAAATATTAGAAAAGATTCCTCAAAGAAGATTAGATCTGCTATTGAAGATACCTTTGATAAATACAATTCTTAAAAATAAATTAAAACAAAAATTAGGACTTAAAGAAGCCGTTTTTATTTGCTCAGGTGCAGCTCCAATAGCAAAAAGTCTGATCTTATGGTTTGAAACAATAGGTATTACAATACATCAGGTTTATGGAATGACAGAAGATTGCATTATTTCACATTTTAATATTCCTGGTAAAAATAAAGTTGGTACTGTAGGAAAACCTTTTTCCAGTGTAAAAATAAAATTTTCTTCAGAAGGTGAAATTTGTATTAAAAATAAATGTTTATTAAAAGGGTATTTTAAAGAACCAGAACTTACTGATGAAGCTTTTGATAAAGATGGCTTTTTTTTAACCGGGGACATTGGTGAATATGATAGTGATGGATATTTAAGTATTACAGGCCGGGTAAAAGATCAGTTCAAGACCGACAAAGGAAAATATATTTCTCCTGCACCAATTGAATTAGAACTATCAAAAAATCCTGTTATCGAACAAATTTGTATTGTTGGAACAGGTATTCCTCAACCTATAGCATTGGTAACCCTTTCTGAAAAAGGTAAAAAACAAAATAAGAAAGAACTCACCAGCAAATTAATTACAATAACTAGCGAAATGAATCCTTTTCTTGAAAAGCATGAAAAAATTGAAAAAGTAGTTGTAATGAAAGAAGACTGGACTATTGATAACAGATTTTTAACCCCAACTTTAAAGTTAAAACGAAATGCTATTGAAAAAATTTATCAACCGTTTTATAAAAAATGGTTTGATAATGATGAAAGAGTATTTTTTTTAAATTGAGGTGACTCTAAAAATGATAAAATCAAATAAGATTATAATAGTTAAATACTATAATTATTAATATAATTACAGATACTGATAGCTATAAAATACTAATTATTAATATTTTAGTTATCTTTATCAAACTAACTAAAAAATTTCATGTCACTAGTAAGGTCAACAAGAATTGAATCTATTGATATTTTACGTGGTGTTGTAATGATAATTATGGCATTAGATCATGCAAGAGATTATTTTTATTACGGATCATTTTTTGTTGATCCAAACGATTTAGATACAACTACACCACTTTTATTTTTTACATGTTTTTACAATACATGTATTTGCAATAATTGGAATATTGATTTTTGGAGGAAATTGGAAAGATATGATCTTAACCGCTGATGTTTTTCAGTATGCCAAACTAATAAATTACGGATATTCACTATTAGTTGTTTATGCAGTTTGGATAATTGTGATTGTTTTACTCTATTTTCCTTGTAAAAACTATATGTTGTATAAATTAAAGCATAAAGAAAAAAAATGGTTAAGTTATTTATAAACTTTTTATATGATCAATTTCTTTAGAAAAATACGCAAAAAACTAGCTGATGATAATCAGTTTTTAAAATATTCCCGCTATGCCATTGGTGAAATTGTGTTGGTGGTCATTGGTATTTTAATTGCCTTGCAAATTAATAATTGGAATCAGGAAAATAAAAACCATCAAAAAGAATTGTTTTACTTGAGAGATCTTAATAATGGCTTAAAAAACTCAAAAGTTGAGTTGAACAGAATCATAGAAAAAACAAAAAAATCTTGGTTAAGCAGTGATTCTTTAATATTTATTTCTCGTTCATATAATGCATCAATTTCGTATCAGACTTTAGATTCGTTAATTAGACTTTCAATAAACTATGCAATATTTACACCAGATGAGGGAATTATCAATGAAATAATAAATTCGGGCAACTTGAATATCATTAAAAATGAGACCATCAGAAGTTTTATAGCATCGTGGGATTCTCATTTAGAGAATATAAAAAAATATGAGGAATTCCAGAAAACGATCTCTGTTCAATACACAAATTATTTAACAGATTTTGTTGATTTTACAAATATAGATAGTAATAGTTCTATCATCATCTCTGAGACAAAAGATGAATTTCTTTCCAGTACGAAATTTCGAAATCATTTACATGGTAGATCTATGAGCTCTATAATTCTTAATCGATTATATCTAAAAGAACTTAAATTGATTGATTCTATAGAAATTATTATTAACAAAGAATTTAAAAACATCAAATAAAATATGAAAATAGCAGCAGCACAATTAGCACCAGTTTTTTTAAATATTGATAAGACCATTGAAAAAGCATGCAATGCCATTTCTGAAGCAGCCAAAAAAGGAGCAAAATTAATTGTTTTCCCGGAAGCTTTTATTTCGGGTTACCCCGATTGGGTTTGGCTTATACCCAACAGTAAGGGAGCAGAATTAAATAATTTGTATTTAAAATTGGTTGAAAATGCTGTTTCAGTTCCGGATGATTCTACAGCTAAGCTGTGTAAAGCGGCCAAAACAGCTAATATCAATGTGATAATGGGTATGCATGAAAAAAATACTGAAACAAGTAATGCAAGCTTATTCAATAGTCTTTTGTTCATTAATGATAAAGGAGAAATTATTGGGAAACATAGAAAATTGATTCCAACAGGTGGTGAACGCTTGGTATGGGCTCAGGGGGATGGAAGCACCTTAAAAACTTATAATACTTCCGTAGGAAAGTTAGGTGGTTTGATCTGTTGGGAAAACTTTATGCCTTTAGCCAGAAATGCAATGTATGAAAACGGTACTCAAATTCTTGTTTCTCCAACCTGGGATAAAAGTGAGAATTGGCAAATTTCTATGCAACATATTGCTCGAGAAGGAGGTGTGTTTGTTGTGAGTATTTGTCAAGCCCTTAAAATGAGTGATATTCCTGATGAATATGAATTTAAAAAATTATACCCGGAAGGAAGAGAATGGATCAATACAGGTAATAGTTGTATTGTTTCACCTTCCGGAAAAATTATTGCAGGACCAATAGAAGCAGAAGAAAGTATTTTATATGCTGACATTGACTTAAACGATATTATTTCTGCCAAACGAATGTTTGATGTAGTTGGACATTATGCGCGTCCCGATGTTTTTGATTTTAAAGTTAATCAGAATAAAAATTAAATACTATTTTTATAAAAAAATCCATATGGAAATACTAATAGTGCTTTTTATTGTAATTGTTGCTATGGTTATAGCTGCTACCAAGTTTAATTTTCATCCATTTTTATCGCTATTATTGGCTGCCATTGTCATGGGATTTGTAGGCGGACTTAACGAATCAGAAGTAATAAATACTTTAACAGATGGATTTGGAAAAACACTCGGTAGTATTGGAATAATTATTGCTTTCGGAACAATCATTGGTGCATATCTCGAAAAAAGCGGTGGTGCTAAAACTTTGGCAAAATCTGTGTTAAAAGTTATTGGTAAAAAAAGATCGGCACTTGCCATGAATATTACAGGATTTATAGTTTCAATTCCGGTTTATTGTGATTCAGGATTTATTATTCTTTCTCCGTTAAATAAAGCTATTAGTAAAAATTCTAAAATACCTTTGGTGGTATTAGGTGTTTCTTTAGCTGCCGGATTATACGCTACACACGTTTTTGTACCACCTACTCCGGGACCACTGGCAGCAGCAGCAGCTCTTGATGCAGATTTAGGACTGGTAATTTTGTTAGGTTTGTTTGTTGCAATCCCGGTTTCACTAGTGGGTCTTTTTTGGGCAAAATTCATTGGCAAAAAGATGAAGACTAATAATGATGAGAATGAAGTTCTTGAAACTAAAAATGAAAAACTCCCCAAAACCAGCCTGTCTTTTAGTCCTATCATAATACCCATTTTTTTAATTGCACTTAAATCAATAGCAAATTATCCAACACATCCTTTTGGAGAAGGTGCAATTCTATCTATTATTAATTTTATCGGAAATCCAATCATTGCCCTATTTACAGGTGTTTTTTTAGCATTCAAATTAAAAGATAAAAAAACTAAAGAAACACACCTCAATTGGGTAACCAGTGGTTTGAAAGAAGCGGGTATCATTATTTTAATTACGGGAGCTGGTGGTGCCTTTGGGGCCATATTACGTGCAACCGGAATTGGAGATGTAATTGGCTCCAGTTTCTCTAACTTTAATATTGGTTTGTTATTACCATTTATTATAGCAGCAGTATTAAAATCGGCACAAGGTTCTTCCACAGTTTCGATTATAACAACAGCTGCAATTATAGCTCCTACATTGGCCTCATTTGGTTTAGATTCTTCACTTGGCAGAGCATTAGCGGTTCTGTCAATTGGCGCAGGAGCAATGACAGTATCACATTTAAATGATAGTTTTTTTTGGGTAGTGGCCCAATTTACAGGAATGGATACTGCTACCGCTTTAAAAAGCCAAACTGCTTCAACTTTTTTTCAAGGATTAACCGGAATTACGCTTGTATTGATTATAGGATGGCTATTTTTATAAAATTAAAACTCTTATGAACGATATAATTACACTCACAAGCACTGATAAAAATTCCATTGTTAAAATAGAACGTGGTGAATTGATCAGCTACTTTAAAAATAACGAAGAATTAATCCATCAAAAGGGTAATCCGGGTTGGCATAGATCAGAGATAGAAATGTTTCCAATTATCGGTCCGACTTCTGCAAATAACAATCAAGTTTCAACACAAAAAGGTAAATGTATTCAAGATCAGCATGGATTTATAAGAGATTTGAAGTATCATATAATTAAGAAGAACCAAAATATTGCTATTCTTGAAAAAATATATACAGCAAATACCAAAATTAAAAATCACAGATTTCCAAAATATTCTAATGAAGAATTTGTTTTTTGGACCTATGATTTTTCTTTTAAAAAATCTTTTGAATTAGAAAACAATTCATTAAAGATCAATTTTGAGTTTCATTCAGAAAAAGGTATGCCTTTTATGTTTGGATTTCATCCTACATTTAAACTATCCGGAAAAGGTAATGAACATATCAAAGTAAAAGATCAAAATATTACCATTGATGATGTGATGGAAAAAGGTGGTGCTGCATATCCATTCTTTGATGTAAATCAAATTTCTTTGATAAAAAAAGACGGGCAAAATATCCTTCTAAAAACCGAAGGATTTAATAATATCATGTTTTGGACTGAAGTAAAAAATATGGTCTGTTTAGAACCTATTACTCAATATCCGGATATTGAAACCCAAAATTATTCAGAAAAAAACATGAGAATATCCAATGGAAAAGAAGTATTTCTTGTAGAGATTATTCCATTTAAAGATCAATTTTAACTGTAAATGAATTTGTAATAAATTAATATTTATTTTTAAATCTTTTGATATCCAATTTCATTAAATTCTTATCTAATTCTAAAAGGAAAACCCTAAATTCTAAAGAGTAAATTTTTAGTGATTCTATTTCTAACTTTTTCATAAATATAGCAAGTATTTTAAGCGCAATTTTTTTAAGATCTAACCAAAAGATTGATTAAAAAATAAATATAATCTGAATAACGGATGTAATGATACTTTATTATAAAATTATATTGAATTATAGGATTTTTAAAAAACTTAAATGTTAGCAAAAAATAAGCCGAAGAAAAATCTTCGGCTTTTTGTGCGGGCGAAAGGGCTCGAATCTTCACACCTTGCCTGATTTTGAAAAAATGTATTCTTTGATATCATTATTCATAAATAATATCCTGAGCCTCAATTTTTTTATCATTAACAAAGTCATATAAGGTCAATCTTCTCAAAGTATAATAATCAACCCAAAAATTCCCTAATGAATTTAGATAATTCACAACTGATTTATCTTTTTCTTCTTGTGCTAAATTTAAATCTGTAATTGAAATTTTCCCAAGAACGTATCTTTTTTTAGCTATTTCATAACGCTTACTTGCTATTATTTGTGCTTTTTCTGTAGTTGCCAGAAAACTTCTTTGATTTGCCCAATTTAGAGTATGTAAATATATTTCTTGTTCAAATGCTTGATTTTCTTGATCTAAATTAGTTATTAATAAATCTAAATTAGCCTTTGCCAACCTCCTTTTAGATTTAGAAACCCCCCAGTCAAAAATTGGAACTCCTAAAGTAAGTGTCAAGTTTTGCTGCTGATCAAAGTTCTGGAATAAATCATTTAATTCCGGACCATGCTGTGATATTCCAAAATTTGCATTTAAATTAATTTTTAAACCATTTTCTCCTTTAACCCTTGCTAATTCTTTTTCTGATTCTAATCGCCGCCTTCTATATTCAATTACAAATTTTCGATTGGATTTCGCTTCCAAAATAGCTTTTTCTGTACTCACTTCAAATTGTATTAAGGTTTCTGGAATTTCCAATTCAAAATCTTCATTTGTTAGTTCTAAATAACGTGATAAATCTTGAGAAGCTTTCTTTAATAAAATTGTATTTGTAGTTATTTCGTTTTTGGAATTTAGTAATCTAAGTTCCATTTGCAATAAATCATTTTCTGCAATTTTCCCCATTCTATACCTTCCTTTTGTAATTTGGAATAGAGTATCCAGATTTGATGAATTATTTTTTGAAATTTCTAGTTGTATTTGAGATTTTAGCAAACTAAAATATAGCAGACAGGTTTTTAAAGATATTTGTTCCATACTTTCAATAAAATCTCTTTTAGATTCTTCAAAAACTAATGGTTCAATTTTTCTATCCCATTTATAGGGATTATAAGTCAATGAATTTTGAAAATAATTTATAGAAAATGGAACTATGGAATATCCTTTGGAAGGATATTCACCAAAAATATTTACTCTTTCAATTTGAGAATTGATAGACAAATTACCTCCGGTAAATCCAATGTTTTGTGAAATAAAAAGCCTTGCATCAATACGAGCTTGGTTTTGATCTACGAAAATATCTTGTCCCTCATCATTTGTAATTCTTTGAATAGAATTTGAATAAGCGGGTAAAGTTGCATTTAATCTAAATTGAGGTAAAAAACTTGCACGATAGTTTCTATTTCTCCAATAACTTGCTTCATTTCTATGTAAATTTGCTTTATAATCCGGTGATCTTTCTTGTGCTGATTTAATTGCTTCTTTTAGACTGATTTTTTGTGTTTGCCCGATTAATAATAAAGGGGAAAACAATAAAACTAAGAGATGTATTTTCTTCATAAAAATTTGTTTATTCATGTCTAATTGCTTCAATAGGGTTTTTATTTGCAGCAGATTTTGCCGGTGCAATTCCAAAAATTAACCCAATAATAGTAGCAATAAAAAAGGATAAAAGAATAGAGTTTAAAGATAGAATAGTTTCAATTCCTGTTGATAATTCAATAATATAAGCCGAAGCAATTCCTAAAAAGATTCCAATAATTCCTCCTCCAATACTAATTAAAACTGATTCTGATAAAAATTGTAAAACAACATCTTGTTTGGTTGCTCCAATTGCCATGATAATACCAATTTCTTTAGTTCTTTCTAAAACCGAGGCAAGCATAATATTCATTATACCAATACCTCCAATCAATAAAGAAATTCCTGCTATTATACTAAGGACAATATTAAATATCTGCTTTGTTTTCTGCTGTTGTTTTAACAAATGAATTGGAATTGAAATTTCAAAATCAACAACATCATTATGTTTTCTTTTTAGCATTCTACTAATAACATTAGCAGTTGCCGATAATTCATTTGAGTTATTTACTTGAACAATTAATTTATCAATTTGATGATAATTTCCCCTGGGAATTCGTTTTTGTGGACCGGATTCATTACCTCCAATGATTATTATTCCACTACCCTGATCTTCAACCTTATCCACAAGCACTTTACGATCTTTATATCGAACTAAAAAAGTTTTTATTGGTAAATAAACATCCAAATTTATGTCTCTTATTCCAAGGTTTTCTTGTGCTTTATTCGAAATAAATTTTTCCTCAATAACTCCAACAATCTGTAACCAAACATTTTTGACTTTAATATATTTCCCTAAGGCACTTGTTCCTGTAAATAGCCTATTTTCAATTTTTTTACCGATGATACAAACAGGCTTTGCGTTTTTAATTTGATCCTCAGAAAAATTCTTTCCTTTGGAAATAGTTATATTATTGACTTTAAAAAACGAAGGACTCACACCAATGAGCTTTACTTTATTTTGTCTACCTTTATTAATGACATAAGTGTCTAAAATAATTTCCGGGCTAATGTGTTTTACCGTTGATATAGTTTCTAAAATACTGTTTGCATCTAAAATATCCAGACCTTTGGAAAATCTATTATTTTCATTTTTCTTTTCTTCATCAGTTTCGTCATCATCTGATTTATCATCAGGAATTGGATTGATAACAATATTGTTAACACCAACTAATTCCAATTGAGAAAGTATTTCTTTTTCTGCTCCATTACCAATCGCTAACATGGTAATTACTGATGCAACACCAAAAATGATTCCCAATGCAGTTAAAAAGGTTCTTACTCTATTGGCTTTAATAACTCGATAAGCTTCACTGAAATTGGTATTTAGTTTTTCTAAAAGTATTTTATCGATCATTGTTCTAACATTTTGATACTTTTAGTCTCATATCCTTCCGGTTCGGTTAAAAAAACCATATTCTTTTCTTTCAGACCTTGTTTAATTATAACAACATCATTATTAGATTCACCCAATTCAATTTGTTTTTTTTCAATTGAAAAACCGGATTTAACATATGCGAAATTTATTGAGTCTTTAGAAAAAACAGCCTCAAGTGGAACAGTTAGAACAGTGTCCTTTGAAGATGTTAAAATACGATTTGATGTTGTCATTCCAGGGCGTATATTGTCGTTGGTTTTTGTGAGTTCAATTAGAATTTGAAATAACTTTATATCAGAACCTCGTTTTTTCTCACCAACATTGGCAACATAAGTAACTATTCCTTCTAATTCAATATCAGGAAATGCATCAAAACCAATTTTTACGGGTAAACCCTTCTTAACTTTTCTAATATCAACTTCATTGGCATAAGTTTTAGATTCCATTTTTGTTAAATCTGGCACATTTGCAATAGTTGGATCCCAAGGACTAATAGAGGATCCCACTTTCTTTTTGTTTCCATTCCACTCTTTTGCATAAGTTATCATACCTTGAGAATCTGAATGAATAGTAAATGACTTTAACAAAGCCGTTAAGTCTGCTAATTGTTTATTTATTTTAGAAACTTCGGTACCAACTTCAACCATTTTAGCTTCAGCTTGCCTTTTTCGAATGATATAATCATCTCTTTTTCCTTTTAGTTCTCTTTTTATTTTTTCGAAACTAATCTCAAGTTTTCTAATTGTAGCCGGTGTCTCATAAGTAGATTGTTCCAGCTCTAATTTTGTTTCTTCCATATTAAAAACTAGATCTTTTATTCCATTTCTTTCACTCTTTAAAGATAAGGTTGTGTCTAATTTCTGCTGAGTATATTTTGATTGTGCTGTTTCTAAATTTAATCTGGCATCAATAATTTGCTCATTTACATCAGTTGGGTCCAGTCTACCTACATAATCACCAACTTTTACAACAGTTCCTTCTGGTATTAAATCTTGAATTTTTATGTTTCGTAATTTAAACTTTCTAAGATTTTCAGGTCCATTTATTTTTTTCAAACTTGTTGATTGTGCTTCGCCGGAAATTATTACTTCACTTTTAAATGTACCTTTTTCAACCTTAGAAGTAATGGTGATTTTTTCATCTTCAGTTACAGAAAATGAAAAATAAGAGACAATAATAAGTGTTAAGATAATCCCGATAGTATAGATTCTTTTTTTAGACATTTTGAGCTTATTAATTTAAGAGGTTAAATATATAAAAAAACATATTCATAAAGTTTTTTTATTTAAAATATAAGCCATCTCAGTATCAAAAATTATGGAACATATTTTAAAATTATCGTAGCTTTATAAAGAAGTATGTAATTTGAAACATCCTTTTTAGATATGAAGATATTGATTATCCAATATCTTTTCCTTCTAAAGATGTATATTCGTATGGATATAACTAGTTAGCAATTATTTAGAATAGATGAAAAATTTAAAAGAAATAATTGAAAAGCATATGAAAGGAAAAAGAGTTTTATTTCTTTTTATCCTTACTAACCTTGTTTATGCATTTATGTTGATTATAACGATCCCAAAAACAATGAATTTCTCAAATGGAATGAAATTGTTGGATATGATGCCAACAGGCTATGATTTAGATTATGTAAATAAACTTTTTGAAACACTTGGAGAAAAAGGACGTGAAATTTACCTGTTTAACCAAATTCCAATAGATATGATTTACCCCTTTCTCTTTGGACTAAGTTATTGTTTGGTGTTTGCGTTCTTACTAAAGAAATTGGATAAATTTGATACTCCTTATTTCTATTTGTCCTTATTACCGATTGTTGCCGGAGTAGCTGATTATTTAGAAAACTTTGGAATAATATCAATGTTAAATAGTTTTCCTGACTTATCACAAATTGTTGTAAGAATAACTAATTCATTTACGATTATAAAGAGTATTTCAACAACCATATATTTTATTGGATTGATAGTGTTTTTAATTATAATGGGAATTAGGATATTAAATAAAAGAAAAATAAGTGTTAATAATAATTAAAAATTGATGTAATAAATATGAAAAAGGTGCTATTGCTTACTGTTTTATCATTTCTAGTGAATTTTACTGTTAAATCACAAGGATTACAAGGATATAATTTAGGAGAAATGGCTTCAAAAAAGGTTATACATACTACTGCTGTTGAAGGTATTGTGGGTGATTTGGCAATAAGTACTTTGAAAGATGGGTAGAATTTGGAGCTTGTTTTTTATTTCAGATTTTAATGTAAGATTTACAGATATAGATTCTGAAGGTTTTGATCAATTTAGGAAAGGTTTAAATAGTGAGTTCAATATTTCATTAAAAGAATATGAGCAAAGTGCTTCGGGAAAAACTACAGATGGAGAATTGCTCTTTAGAGAATTCAGAGATAATAAATCCGGGGTAGCGTATTTATTGCAGTTTGGCAATCTAAATGAAAAATCTTTCGGGGATGAAATCTATTTTTGGATAATCGATTTAGAATTAGAAAAAATAAATAAAATTGAAAATTCAAATTAATAAATCAAATCATTTCATATAAACCCAAAATACACCAAAAATTGAGTGCAAATTAAAAGAGTTACCAAATA
>JBDLJB010000012.1:0-63296 GCA_039714555.1 Bacteroidota bacterium | reverse complement strand
GGAAAGCATGGTTTGTCCATGCTTCTTGGTTAATTGATTCATAAAAAATATTTTAAATTATATTCTTTTAATCAATCTAAATCAGAAAGGTTAACATTTTATTAAATAAAATTTATTTACTCTTTAAAAACTCAATGGTTTCTTGCAAAACCTTTTTGGTATTGGTATCTTTTTCAAATTTTAAGGCAAGTTCTAAATCATCAATTGCATGTGTATATTCCGTTTCCATTAACATTTTTGCTGCCAATTGACGTGTTTCAGGATGAACACTTCGTAAAAGTCCGATATTCCATCTTACTGCGGGTCGTGAACGGTAAGAATACAATGTGTTTATTGCTTTGATTTGCTCTTTAGGATCTTCACTAAATAATAGCCAGTAATTATCCTTTTCTTTTTTTCTAAGCGTTTTATCAAAAATAATGGATTTGTCGTTTATTTGAGGCCTAACCCATTTTTTATTATAGGTTACCAATTCACTTCCGCAAACCCAACGCGCCATACGTGGTATCATCCAACGCATTCCGGGTGTTGATTCAGGATGCCCTGCTATTAAAAACACTTTTCCTTTTCCTTTACTTTGATTTAGTATAAATGTTTTACCGGGAGTAATTCCTTCTGGCGCAAAATTATCAGGGTGAATATCGGTAACATACTTTCCTAATTCTTCATATTTTATACCTGAAGAATCATTTTGTACCAATACTGGTCCGTCATAATATTGCACAAAAAGGCTATGGTTTTTTAATTCAGGAAAAACACTTATTCCCTTTTCTTTCAATTCAAATTCAACAAGTCCTCTACCTCTATTATAATGTGCTCTATCAATGTGTACTGAACTTGCAATCTTTAAATTTGGATATCCATCTGTTGACGATAATAAATATGCTCCGGCACAAATTCCAATAATCCCTTTTCCTTGTTTTTCAACAAAATCGGTTACAATTTCCTTCCCTTTTTCACCAAGATTTAGTAATTGTTTACTTCCGCTTCCTCCGGGAAATATCAAAGCATCGAATTCATTAAGTTGCCCATTTTGTATTGCTGAAGCACTTATAGGTTCAGCAATAATTCCGTTATCAATTTTTAAAGCTTCAATGGTTTCAATAACCGAAACCTCTCCGGCTCCATTTCCGTTAAAAACGGCAACTTTTAATTTATTTTGATTTTCATCTGATTTTATTACTTTCTCTTTTTCAGTATTTTGACATGCAAAAAGGGAAAATATTATAATTATAATAATAGAATGAACTTTCATAGTATTTTTTTTAATGGTTTAAGTCAATTTCAAATTCTTCATTAAACATTTTTATTAAACCTTTATTCATCTCATCATAATAAGCTTTGATTTCTGCCTTTTTCATTCCACTTGATCTCCATTTATCTAATTTCTCATTCGTTGTTTTAAAGATCTTATTTTCATAAGGTTGTATCTTTTGTTTGATTCCGGTACCATCATTATTGATCAAAGCATTGATATTAACGTAATTTCTCATAGCATATCTCCCCCAACGAATTGGAAAAAATTCTTTTTTAAGAGTTAGGGCTGCATTGCAAATAGGTGAATCTTTTAGCTTTTCGTTACGTTTTAATACTTCAGGAAAATTATTTCCCCCTTTTACCCAAGTTGGAACTACAATTGAAGTAAGTGGAAAACCTACAACAGACCATAAGGTTGTAAATTCAGGATTTTCATCTTTTTTAACGCCTTGTACAACACAAGCGGAAGATGTTGTTCTTCGAGGAATAAAATCGTAAAAAAAAGTATAAGTAGGAGTGTTTTCGGGAATATTACCATAATCTCTATACAAATCTTCTTTTGTTAACGAATGTTTTAAGCCGCGGGTAACCTCTTGAATAATAAATTGTGCATCAAAGCTGTTTGTTGCCATGGCATTATAAAAAAGTTCATTGGTTGTATTGTATCGAATATAACCGCTACTTTCATCACCATAACTTCCCATAAAGGAATAATTTGCCCGAATAATATAACCAAACGGAGCTATTTTTGGATCATTAGCATCAAACTTCACATAACCTTTGTTGTTTAACTCGTACATCGCGGCACCTCCATTACCATCAATTACACCAAAATTAGCTTCTAATCGTGTTGGTATTGGTAATTTATCTAAATATTTTTCAAAGTCTTGAATGGTCTTACAACTAGCTAAAGCTTCTTTAATAATTCTTCCTTCTAAACCACTTAATTTTGTACTATCACCAATATTTAAATTATAGGAAGCTGAATTCATTATGGCAAAACCGGTACTATTTTGACCAATCCATACACTATTTCCTTTGATATCTCCTGAGTTTACCAAACCCATATATTCATATTTTCCATCATTAAAAAACATAATTTGGTTATTAATATAATTGGTTTCACGGTTCTTCCACAATAACGGACGGCCATCTTTGGTATATTTTCCTGAAATAACAGCTACAGTACAGGCAAACGATTGATAACTAAGCATAAAAAGACTTAGGGCTAAAAAAAATATTTTCACATGTTTCATAATATTTGATTTACAATTTAGAGGTTCCAAATATAATTCACTCTATTTCAATTTAAACTGATTTTAGTCAGTAAAACAAATCTGCTAATATCCCTTCGAATAGTGAAAGTTAAATTAAGATAAAATTTCAGGCTTTAGAGTTTATCATAACTAGGTATTTATCTTCTTAGTTTTTAATTATCTTTGCTGCCTAAAATTTTTTGAAATGTCAAAACCCGTTAGAGTTCGATTTGCTCCCAGTCCAACCGGACCTTTACATATAGGCGGTATAAGAACTGCTCTTTTTAATTATTTATTTGCAAAAATAAACAACGGAACTTTTGTGTTGCGTATTGAAGATACTGATCAAAACCGTTATGTTGCCAATGCTGAGCAATATATTATTGATGCATTAAACTGGAGTGGAATTCCTTTTGAGGAAGGACCCGGAAAAGAAGGTAAATACGGACCTTATCGACAATCTGAAAGAAAAGATATTTACAAAAAATATGTAGATGAGTTGATTAAAAACGGAAAAGCCTATTATGCTTTTGATACTACTGAAGAATTAGATGCGCTGCGAAAAAATTATCAGGAAAAAGGTAAGACTTTTATTTATAACCATCACAATCGAATAAATTTAAACAATTCTCTTTCGCTAAGTGCAGAAGAGGTTCAAGAAAAATTGAACAATGGTGAAAAATATGTCGTGCGTTTTAAAATGCTTGATCCTAAAAATGAGGGTTCTCATGGGTTAATAAGTACAACAGATATGATTCGTGGACATGTCTCATTTAAAAAAGAAGTTTTAGACGATAAAATTCTTTTTAAATCAGATGGAATGCCTACTTATCATTTAGCTAATATTGTTGATGATCATTTAATGGAGATAAGCCATGTTATTCGTGGTGAAGAATGGTTGCCTTCACTTCCACTTCATATAGCTTTATATCAAGCTTTTGGATGGGAAATTCCAGAATTTGCACATTTGCCGCTGATCTTAAAACCAACAGGAAAAGGTAAATTAAGTAAGCGCGATGGTGATAAACTAGGGTTCCCTGTTTTTCCATTAGCATATAAGAATGAAGAAACAGGGGAAATTTCAAGAGGATATAAAGAAGATGGTTATTTACCTGAAGCTTTTATCAATATGTTGGCTTTTTTAGGCTGGAATCCCGGTACAGAACAAGAATTATTTTCATTAAATGAATTAATTGAGACTTTTGATCTTAAAAAAGTAGGTAAATCGGGTGCAAAATTTGATGCAGAAAAAACCAAATGGTTCCAACATCAACATTTGATCAGTAAAGATGATGAGGAATTGGCAAAGTTGTTTATCAATGAATCAAAAGATTCCCATTTACATGGAAATGACAAGGGAGATGACCTTAAATACGTAACCAAAGTTATTGGTTTAATTAAAGAACGCGCAACTTTTGTAAGTGATTTTTGGGGCTTGAATAGTTTTTTCTTTGTTGCTCCTACTGAATATGATGCTAAAGCGGTTAAGAAAAATTGGAAAGAAGGAACAAAAAAATTGATGCTGGAATTAATAGCTGTTTTAAAAAATATTGAAGATTTTTCTTCTCAAAATATCGAAGCTACAGTAAAAGAATGGATCACTTCTAAAGAAATTGGTTTTGGCAAAGTAATGCAACCTTTTCGTTTGGGCTTAGTTGGTGCTTTAAAAGGTCCGCATTTATTTGATATAGCATCAATGCTTGGTAAAAAAGAAACGATTAAAAGAATTAAATCTGCTGTTAAAAAATTTAATTAAGTTCTTCTTTTTGAAGTGGAAACCTTACTTTACTCACGGGGTGAATAATGAAGTAGTTAAATATTTACCCCGGGAGTTCTAATTAAGAGTTTTATTGATTTTCAATATTATCAACCTTTTTAACCTCTTTTACGTAATGTTTTGTATCGCCCATCCACGGAAAAGTGCCATATCTTTCAATATAAGTTAATTTAACTCTAGAGCCTTGAAGATCTTTAAGTTTTTCTAAAACTTCTTTATCTTTTGATTCTACCGAAAAATTAAATTGTTGTTCTTCAGAAACCCCTTGACTCAATCTACCTTCCCAGGTTTTAAAAATTACTCCCCTTTGAGAAATTTTTATCAATTCACCAGATCTGAAACCTTCACTAAAAGTAACATTATAAACAAATATAAAATAGGCAATAAACCCTAAGATTACAACAATTATACTAATGGTTAAAAATTTTTTCATGTTTAACTATTTATTTTAAAGTATAAATATAATAAATTTCTTTTCTTTCAATTAAAGATTAAATTTATTTGTATATTTATTATACTATTAATCAATTTAAAAATAAATATATGACTACAAGTATTCCTATTTTAATAATTATTTTATTTCTAATAATTGCCGGTTTATTTATTGTAAAACAACAAACAGCTGTTATTATTGAACGTTTTGGTAAATTTCAAAGTATCCGACATGCCGGGTTGAACTTAAAAATTCCAATTATTGATAGAATTGCTGCTCGTTTAAGTTTAAAGATTCAACAATTAGATGTTGTTGTTGAAACTAAAACTCAAGATGATGTTTTTGTTCATTTAAAAATATCCGTTCAATATCAGATTAAAAGAGATAAAGTTTACGATGCTTTTTATAAATTACAAAATCCACATGAACAATTAACAGCTTATATTTTTGATTTGGTAAGAGCTGAGGTTCCTAAAATGATCTTAGATGATGTTTTTGAGAAAAAAGATGATATAGCACACGCTATACAACGTGATTTAAAAGAAGCAATGCTTAATTATGGTTATGATATTGTTAAAGCATTAGTAACAGATATTGATCCGGATTCTTCAGTAAAAGAAGCCATGAATAGAATTAATGCTGCCGAACGTGAAAAAGTTGCTGCCCAACATGAAGGTGATGCCCAACGTATTTTAATTGTTGAAAGAGCAAAAGCTGAAGCCGAAAGTAAACGACTTCAAGGAAAAGGTATTGCTGATCAACGAAGAGAAATTGCCCGTGGTTTAGAAGAAAGTGTTGATACTTTGAATAAGGCTGGAATTAACCCTCAAGAAGCATCTGCTTTGATTGTGATTACACAACATTATGATACTTTACAATCAATAGGGGCAGACTCTAGTAGTAATTTGATCTTATTACCAAATAACCCTACAGCAGCAAGTAGCATGTTAAATGATATGACAGCTTCTTTATTAGCTGCAAATAAAATTAGTGAAACTGCTGCAAATTCTAAGAAACTTAAATAATAAAATTTTCTCTATAGTTAAATAAAAAAACCTCATCACGCTAAGCATGTTGAGGTTTTTAAAATTTTATATTTTAATTTTACTTTTTAGTTGTTTCTTCCTTTTTTTGTTCCTCTTCTTCTTCTTCAGTAGTGGCATTTTTAAATTCTTTAATACCGGTACCTAAGCCTTTCATTAATTCGGGTAATTTTTTACCTCCAAAAAGTAAAAGTATTGCCAAGCCAATAATTATCCATTGCCATGGTCCTACAAAACCTAAAAATATTGTTTGAATCATCATTATTCTTTAATTTTTAAACAAAGATAATATTTAAATTTCAAATCTTAAATTTTTAATCTTCTAATCTTTAATATATCCACCTAAAGATTCTTTTTTCTTTAGCTCATTTGGATCTCCATTTACATTAATTGTACCTCCTAACTTTGCATTTGCATCTACTAATTTTGATGCATTTACAGTTACAACAGCACCTGTAGAAGAAGTTACATTGGTATACTCTGTTTTAAGGTCATCACCATTATAAATACCACCGGTATAACCTGCAATATCTTGATTTTTTGAAGAACCTTCTAATATTATTTGTGCTCCCGTATTTACTTTTACATCTACATATGTAGTTTTTAAAGTAAGTTTTACTTTAGCTGCTTCTTCAGAAATAATTTCTATTTTTTCTTGTTTGAATTTATCATCAGATTTTATTAAAGACCCCTCATTTGCTTCAATAACATTAATATCATCACTATAATGAAGGAAAACTTTTACTTCATCTGCTGAAAAAGTTTCTAAGACCGATAATGATATTTTTAAAACTCCATTTACATTTTTTACAATAACTTCTTTTGATTTATCACCTTCAATAATAATTTTTGGATTTCTTGACTTTATCAGCTCAACTGTTAAACCTCTATAAACTTTGATTTCATTAAAATCTCCTAAATTTTTAGTAATAATACCCTGGGAAAAGATAAAATTTGAAACAAAAAATAAAAGGATTAGTATTTTTTTCATGATTATTTATTTTTATATTATTATTCTATTAAATTAAAATCTAAATGTTTACGTTCTAAATCGGTGTTTTTAACTGTTATGGTTACTTCATCACCTAATTGGTACTTATTTTTAGTTACCTGACCTATTAGTGCGTATTGTTTTTCGTCAAAGATATAATAATCGCTTTTAATATCTTTAATTCTTACCATGCCTTCACATTTATTTTCAATAATTTCTATATAAATACCCCACTCAGTAACTCCTGAAATAACTCCCTTAAATTCTAGGTCTTTATGATCTTGCATGTATTTTACCTGCATGTATTTAATAGAATCTCTTTCGGCTTTTGCAGCCATATATTCTCTTTCGGAAGAATGTTTACATTTTTCTTCAAAATTTTCTTGATTTACTGATTTACCCTTATCTAAATAATGTTGTAATAAGCGGTGAACCATAACATCAGGATAACGCCTGATAGGTGAAGTAAAATGAGTATAGAAATCAAAAGCTAAACCATAATGACCTATGTTTTGTGTAGTATAAATTGCCTTACTCATAGAGCGAATGGTTAATGTTTCAACCATATTTGACTCGGCTTTACCATGAACATCTTTCAATAATTTATTTAAAGAATCTGAGGTATGTTTTTTAGTGTCGGTTGCAATTTTATAACCAAACTTACTTATAATATTTTGCAAAGCAGCAAGTTTATCAATATCTGGTTCATCATGTACTCTATAAACAAAGGTTTTCTGTTTTGGTGAATTATCTTTTTTACCAATAAATTCGGCAACTTTTTTATTGGCTAATAACATAAATTCTTCAATTAATTTATGAGCATCTTTTGATTCTTTTACAAAAACACTAATCGGTTCACTATTTTCATCTAATTCAAATTTAACCTCAGTTTTATCAAAAGAAATTGCCCCACTTTTCATACGGTCATTTCTTAATATTTTAGCCAATTCATCTAATTTTAAAATAGCTGAAATAATATTATGTTCCTTAAATTCTGATTTATTTTCAATTATTTCCTGAGCTTCATCATAAGTAAATCTTTTATCAGAAAGTATTACAGTTCTTCCAAACCATTGTTTTATAACCTGTGCTTTTTTATTTAATTCAAATATGGCAGAAAAAGTTAATTTCTCTTCATTCGGCCGTAAAGAACAAACATTATTAGATAATATTTCGGGTAACATTGGTACTACCCTATCAACCAAATAAACCGAAGTTGCTCTGTTATAAGCTTCCTTATCTAAAATATTATTTTCATGAAGATAATGCGAAACATCAGCTATATGAATCCCAATTTCAAAATTATCGTTTTCTAATTGCTTAAACGATAATGCATCATCAAAATCTTTAGCGTCTTTCGGATCAATTGTAAACGTTAACTCTTTACGTAGATCTCTTCGTTTAGCAATCTCTTTTTCAGTTATTTGAATTGGAATTTTTGAAGCAAAATTTTCAACTTCATCAGTAAATTTGTATGGTAAACCATATTCTAATAAAATTGAATGAATTTCAGTATCGTGATCTCCGGGTCTTCCTAAAGTTTCAATTATTTTTCCAAACGGATTTTTAGAATTATCCGGCCAATCTGTAATCTTTGCTAATACTTTATCACCGTCATTTGCTCCAGTTAAATTATTTTTAGAAATAAATATATCAGCATACATTTTAGTGTCATCTGGAATAACAAAACCAAAATTTTTACTAAGTTGTAGAACACCAACAAATTCAGTTTTTGCTCTTTTTACAATTTCTACAATATCACCTTCTTGCTTTTTATTCTTTTTTCGTTTATATACATAAACCTTAACCTGATCGTGGTGAAGTGCATTATTTAAATTACGTGAAGGTATATAGATATCATGTTCAAGTTCATCACAAATAACATAAGCATTACCATTTGAAGTCATATCAACAGTACCGTAATAATAATGAGTTTCAGGAATAATAATAAACTTTCCTCTTGTAATTTCTTTAATTTTTTCTTTGGATTTTAAATAACTTAATTGTTGTATAATTTTATTTCTACCTCCAGCATCATTTATATTAAGTTTTGAAGCTATTTGTTTATAATTTAAGGCTTTATTGGTGTTATTATTAAAAACCTGTAAAATATCTTTTGTTAATTGATTAGATATTCTTTTCTTTTTTTTATTTGGAATTTTTCTTTTTTTAGACATAAAATTTTATAATTAATAATTTTTAAAAGTACATATAAAAATGCAAACCCATATTAAATAATTGTTATGTAAAAAAACAAATTGTACTTTGCAATTCTAAAATAAAAAAAATGGAAAAAACCATTCATAAAAAGTGGTTTTTAATTTTAAATCCAACGTCAGGTAATTTTAAAGTAAAAAATAAAATTGATCATTTAAAAGATCAATTTAAAAAGAATGATATTTCTATTGAATTTGCTATTACAAAATATAAAAAACACGATTTTGAACTTACCCAAGATGCTTTAAAAAAAGGGTTTAGAAAATTTATTTGTATTGGTGGTGATGGTACTTTACATTATGTTGTTAATGGTATTATGCAACAAAATAAAGTTGCAACCCATACAATTAAAATTGCTGTTATGCCGGTTGGTACCGGAAATGATTGGGTTAAAACATACGGAATTCCAAAAAACATTAAAAAAGTAATTTCAATTATTAAAAATGAAAAAACAATTGAGCAGGATATTGGTAAAATAAAAATAGAAGGTATTCAACAACCTTTTTATTTTAATAATATTGCTGGTATTGGTTTTGACGGTTTAGTGGTTAAAAATCATCATAAATTTAAAAAAATTGGATCAATATCTTATTTATTAAGTACACTTTTTAGTTATAATAAGTATAAAGATAATACTATTGAAATTGAGTTTAATAAACAAAAATTTACTACTTCATTATTTTTACTTTCAGTCGGAATTTGTAAATATTCGGGTGGAGGTATGCAACTTACTAATTATAATGATCACCAAAATGGGTATTTTGATATTACCATAATTAAAGAAATTGATTTTAATACTATTTTAAAAAGTATATCTAAAGTTTTTAAAGGTAATATTGTTAATATAAAAGAATTTAATTTTTATAAAACTAATTCATTATCAATTAATTATAAAGGTTATAAACCATATATTCAAGCTGACGGTGAATTATTAGGTAAAGGTAATTGCACAGTTAATATTATTAATAATGCTCTCCAATTTGTAATATCATAATAAAATTTTAACATTTTTGTAACATTTGATAATATTTATCGTCTTTTTTAATATAGAATAATGATTGATAAATATAATTTTAGTGAAAATTTATTATAAAATAATAATAATTGTGGTAATCCTATTTTTTTTAGGTATTATTATAACTAAAATTAGTATTGATCATACTTTTAATAAAGTAGAAAAAGAACAAATATCTTCGGTTAATATTTCTAATAATATATTAGAAAACACAAAACAGGTTTAGTTAATACTAAGAGAGTACTTTTTTATAATTTAATGTACTCTCTTATTTTTTATTCTTTAAAAATTTAAGTTATTAACAACTATTATATAATATATTAGTTATTTAAAATTATTTAAAAAATATATGATGATATATATAGTGTGTTAATATGTAGTGTAAAAAAATAAACTTAAATTTTGATATATTAATTTTAAAAAAGAATGAACAATATTTAAATATTTAAAAGTCTAAACATCAATATAATTTTATATGTTGTTCACAAATTTTAATTTATATATTAACATATTTTCTTAATAAAAATATTTATAATATCCTTTATAACATTGTTAATTTATGTTAATAAAAATATTTAAAATTATAACAAAAAAAGTTGCAAGATGAAAATCAGTTTTTGTTTAGTAATATTTTTAAATTAAAAAAATATATTTTTAATTTTTAGATAAAATAATATTAACAATTACTTAATATTATAAAGCTTTAAAAATCAAATAATTTAAAAATTCAATTAACAATGCATAATTTTAATGTTTATAACTATACAAAAATGTAAATTTGTAAAAATTTTAATATTATTTACTATGACTATAGCAATTGGTAACGATCACGCCGGAACAAAATACAAATTTTCTATCATTAAATATTTAGAAGATAAAGGTATAAAAACAATAAATTTTGGTACAAACAGTGAAGAAAGTATGGATTATCCTGATACAATTCATCCTGTTGCTAAAGCAGTAGAAAGGGGTAATGCAGATTTTGGTATTATTTTATGTGGTAGTGGAAACGGGGCTGCAATGACTGCAAATCATCATCATAGTATTAGAGCAGCATTATGTTGGAATAATGAATTGGTAATTTTAGCAAGAGCACATAATGATGCAAACATTTTGAGTTTACCCGCAAGATTTATTAGTGAAAAAGAAGCAATAGAATTTGTAGATACTTTTTTAAACACTGAATTTGAAGCTGGGCGTCATGAACGAAGAATAAATAAGATTCCAGTTATACAATGTTAACTTTTTATGGGACATTCACATCATCATCATTCCTCTAAATCACTATCAGGTAAAAAATTATTTATTTCAATATTATTAAATATTGTAATTACAATTGCACAGGTAATAGGTGGTTTTATTTCAGGAAGTTTAGCTTTAATATCTGATGCTGTTCATAATTTATCAGATGTTATATCATTAATTATAAGTTATGTAGCCAATCATTTAACAACTAAGAAAAAACAAACTTTACATCAAACTTTTGGTTTTAAACGCGCTGAGATCATTGCTGCTTTTATTAATTCTGCTACCTTAATTGTTATTGCTTTTTTTTTAGGATTTGAAGCTATTAAACGTATTCAACAACCTCAGGAAATAGAAAGTAATTTGGTAATTTTTCTTGCTTTATTAGGAATTTTAGCAAATGGTTTTAGTGTTTTATTATTAAAAAAAGATGCTGATCATAATTTAAATATGAAATCAGCTTATTTACATTTAATGTCTGATATGCTTACCTCTGTTGCTGTTCTAATTGGAGGATTGATAATGAAATACTACCAAATTTATTGGATAGATGCTTTATTAACAATACTTATTTCACTTTATTTATTATATATGAGTTGGAATATATTTATTGATTCATTAAAAATTTTAATGCTTTTTGCACCAAATGACATAGATATTAAAGAAATTCAAAAAAAAGTTTTAGCAATTGAAGAAATTAAAAATATCCATCATGTGCATATTTGGCAACTAAATGATACTGATATTCATTTTGAAGCGCATATTGAATTTTATAATGATATTAAACTGTCAAGTTTTGATAAAATTTGTAATAATGTTGAAAAGATTTTATTTGACGATTTTAATATAAATCATTCTAATTTACAACCTGAATATGAACGTGATGATACAAAAGAATTTATAATTCAAGATTAATATTATTAAATCAATAGCTTAAGATAATTTTTATAATATATGAAATGGATTTTAAAGAAATACAGTGAATTAACACTAGAAGAATTTCATAATATTTTACAATTACGTATTAATGTTTTTGTAGTAGAGCAAAATTGCCCTTATCCTGAATTAGATGGTAAAGATAAAATAGCTTATCATTTTTATGCTGTAGCGGATGAAAATTCATCGCAAATTTTAGCTTATACACGTTTATTTAAACCTGGTGATTATTATAAATTTGCTGCTATAGGTAGGGTAGTGGTGAATAAGGAATATAGAAATACTGGTTTAGGTAATGAATTAATTAAAAGATCAATTCAACAAATAGAAAAGATATTTAGAACTACAGAAATAAAGATTGGAGCCCAAACTTATTTAAAAAATTTCTATAAATATCACGGATTTAATAAAGTAGGAGAGGGATACCTCGAAGATGGAATACCTCATATTTATATGATTAAAGAATAAATCTATTGGTGAGATCTTTTAGTAAGCCATTCACTTATTTTACCATAATCTTCACATTATCCAAATCATAAGTTGTTGTAATTCCGGGATCTCCACCTAAATATTTAAAAGCAATATAAACATCTCCTGTTAAACAACTCAGACTAATTTTTCCTGAATTAGTAAATTCTGATGTAAAAGTATTGGTTGGTCCAACCGAAATTTTTACATTGAGCTGTTGCCAGCTTGCATTTTTAACATCTCCTTTAAAATCAGTAGAAACCCATGCGGTTAAAATTGTTCCATTATCATAGGATGCGTTTGTTTGAAATGTTAATATAGCATCTAAAGTATTATCTAAATTAATTTTAGGTGTTATCAACCAGGCTTCTAAAGGATTTTCTTGAGTATTGTAAGCTGAAATACGCATCACACCATTTGTGTTTACTGTGCGCTTTTTAAATTTTACATTTCCTAAATTGGCATTAATATTAGTCCAGCCCAAATCGTTAAGATCTTCAGTTTTTTTAATATTTTCAAAATTTTCATAAAAAAGAATTTGATTACTATCTGTATTTCCATCACAATTCAAAAAATATGGATCACAACGTTTTTCATCTGTAAAATCAATAGTTGATAGATTATTTAATACAAAAACATATTTTTCTGAATAAAAATCCATAGTAAATACAGCACTTAATAACCCATTTTTTTCAGGTATCAAAAAAGATTTAAACTTTGCATATGTACTTGTACTTAAAGTAGTTGTAATTTGATTATCACATTGAATAAGTTTTCTCTCGGCGCTGTATTTATCGTAAGGTTCTCCGGCAATAGTTTTTCCTATTTCATCATATTGAAATTGAACGTTTTTTAATTGTAAATATGTATTTAAATTTTCTTTTGAAAAATCAGAGAATTGTAATTGTTTAGGAATTATTTCTTCCGTTTTAGACGAACGAATTATATAATCATTGATTAAAGATTCTGGTATTTCATTTACTTGATTTCTATCTAATAAACCCATTTTATATTTACCGTTTTCATTGGTAATACTCATTCCGGCTATTTTAATAAACACTTTTCTTCCAAAATTATATTTGGTATAATAAGTTTTTAGATCGATTAATATTTCTATACCCGAAGTAGGGTTTTCATGCTTGTCTTGTAGGATTAAAAGTTTATAAAAATTACCGGATTCATCACTTGAAATAACAAAAGATTCAAAAATGGAATCATTATTAGTATCAAATGTTAAAATTTTCTCACCAGATTGATCATAAGCTTTTTTGATAGCATTTATAGTTGTGTTTACTACAATATCAGGTTCTTGAATTTCAATTTTTGGAAGATCAAAATCATCGGTTTGAACGCATGAAAGGGATATAATTAAATTTGTTAGTAAACTTATGTATTTTATTGTTTTCATGATGCTTATTAAATTTTAAAATATTGTTATATCATAATGCTTTAATGAGGAAATGTTTATGGTCTTTTTTAAAAGTTGAGTTTTTTGCATTAGACATTACTTTTATTATTTCAACTATACCCTGTAAAAGCTTCTTTAATTCTTTATGTTCATTAGATGTGTTTGTGTCTTTCATCTTTTCTATGAATAATTCTTTTTCTGTCATTTTTTAAAATATTACCACATTTCATCATTTAACCTTTAAAACCTAAAATAGATCGAAGTATAAAATGTAGTTCCATATCCAAACCAATATTTTGGTCCAAATAAGGGTAATGTTCTACTTTTATCTTCTATTAATGTTTGATAATTAGCATTTCTTGATTGTTCAAAACCACCTGTTTTATAAGGAGTATTCAATAGATTACTCACGTTTGCAAAAAAACCAAAGTAATAGTTTTTAACTTTCCAACTTTTTCCACCTACAAGATTTAATAAATAATAAGGTTTGAATTTTTCTTGTTTTAATAGTTCTTGAGCTATTTCTTCATCATAATTATTTATAGGTTGCCCATCTGTATCTTTATAAAAATTACTGGTTCGTAAAATTGGAGCAATATTTATATAAGCATTTCTAAAGTAATTTCCAGTTGCTCCAAACCACCAATATTTCGGACTATTATATTCAAAACCAACAGAATAAGCATGTTGTGGTCCACCGGAAACAAAATAATTTTTTAAAAACACTTCACCGTAATTCAACGGTTCTATAAAATCATCAGAAGTCAAATACAAACTAGGATTATTATTATAAATAGACTGACCTACAGCAACAACTCCTTTAAATTTTATAGTTTGTAAAATTGGGATTTCAATCCCAATTTCTACTCCAATATTTTGTTTGTCAACTCCGGTAAGGACTTCTTGAACAAAAGCAGTTGTTTCAGAATTTTCAATTCCAGTTAAACCATCTGCAAAATAAAATGAAATATCTGTCTGGTCTTTTAAATTGATCCAGTATGCAGCAACTTTTGCATTAATTTTTGGATGACGAAAAAAATATCCAACATCAAAAGAAAGGATTTTTTCATCGGTTAAACCGATAACAATGTCATTGTTTTCACGGATGTTTGAAAAAGAATTTTGTAAAGTTGGAGCTTTGGTTAAATATGCCACATTTGCATTGAATAAATGCCTTCCGGTTAACTTAAAAGTTAAACCTGTTTTTACTCCAAAATTATTAAAATTTAAAGCTTCACTTTTACCTAAAGAAGTATTACCGGGAAAAGCTCCATTTTCAAAAAGTCCGTTTCGTTGATAGTTAGAATTTGTATAATTTAAAGCCGCAAAAGCATCAATTTTTTTAGAATTGTATTGGGTTTGCCCAAACACATTTATAACCGAAATATCAAGTATATAATTGTATTTAAACCGTTCATTTTCTTTTACGATTCTATTAGGGTTTTGCAGATCGCTTTGAGCTTCATCAATATTATCAGCATAAATATCAAGATCTAAAAATCCATTTCCACCTAAAAGATCTAGCATATTTGCAAAGTTTTCAGATTTTAATTTTTGATAGCTAACAGCTGAATTCACATTGAAGTTATCATTAATTTTTAAATTTAATATTGAATTGAGGGTAAGCTGTTTATCATCATTTCTATCTTCATATAATGCAAATATTGAATTTGTTCCGTTTTTAAGAATATTTTGATTAGCGGCATAGAGGTCATTCCATTTTACCTGGCCATTTTTTAAAAATTCCTGTTCTGCCAGATAAGCATTGGTATAATTGGGGTTATCTTTATCCCTTAAAAAATAACTAGGTAATTTTTGGTAATAAGTAGGGTCGGGATTTTTACCGCCAACTGTAATATTTTGACTTTCCTCACTATTAGATAATAAGTTGGTACCTCCATAATCCAATCTGGTATTTCCTGTTTTTCCAAATTGATACGTAATATTACTTTGAAGTGAAGTTTTTGAATTGATATTCCAGAAATGTGATAATTGTATAATAGGTTCGTTAATTTTTCTGAGTCTTGAATTTCTTATGGTACTGTTTTGTTCTCCCCAATAAGCATTGTATTTATTATCTTTTAGATCATAAACTTCTTGAGTATTTGGTGATGATTTTCCTCTAATATTTGAAGCATAAATTGCTGTAAAATTTAGACTATGCTTATAATTGAGTTTTTTTTCAATTGATGTAAAAAATGAATTAGCACTATACAATGTTCCCTCTCTAAATCCTTCATTAGCATATCTGCGAGAAGCCGAAAAAGTATAAGCCCAACCCATTGGCAAAAGACCTGAGCTATAGCTTGCCATTATTCTTCCTTTATAACTTCTGTTTGATGCAGCATATGAAATTTTTACACCTTTTTTATAATCAGAACTGCGAGTTGAAATATTGGTTGAACCAGCAATACCCCTAAAACTAAAATTTGATGGACCACCATTTAAAGTATATTCTTGATTTCTCAAAACATCATTCAAACCACCCCAATTACTCCATTGCGGTTTGCCGTTAAATAATTTATTCATATTCACACCATTTAGTAAAACTGTTGAATATTCAGAACCTAAGTTCCTTGGCTTAAAAAATGTAGGACTAAATTCATAAGCAGCGGTTTTTAAAAAGACATCTTTAGAAGCAACCAATACCCCAGCAATAATATTAGATTCACCCTTTTCATTTTCAATTAACTCATCTTCATTTAAACTTATGATACCTTGATCAATATCTTCAATAATTTTTTCTGTCAAGCGGATAATACCAAGGTCAATTAATTTATTATTTCCATAATTATTAACAGGAATCTTTTTAGTTGTATAACTTTTTTGAGTTATTTTAATAATGTTTTCACCATCTGGTAAGTTTTCAATTTTAAAAAATCCATTTTTATCGGTTAGGATTTTAATATCACTATTTACAACTGAAATTTCGACATTTAGCAGATATTCATTTGTATAATTATCTATTACAATACCTGATAAAATATTGGAATTTTGAGAGGTTATTTTATAAATTGAAAAAAAGATAAATATGAATAAATAAAAAATATATTTCATCATCTATGGGTTGAGTTGATAAAAGTTAATTGTAGAGAATGAAAAAGGTTAACATAAAAAAAATAAAAATTTATGTTAACCTTTAAAATTTTTTGACATTAAAGGAATATATAATAGAATTTTTGAATTTATATGAGGCAATTTATATCGTTCTTATTTACTGTGTTTTTATTTATACAAGCCCCTCAATCTCAAACTAAAAACTACAAAATAAGGACGATTGCTTTTTATAATGTGGAGAATTTATTTGACACCATTGACAATCCAGAAACTTTTGACGAGGATTTCACAAACAAGGGAAAAAATCATTATACATCAAAAATATATTGGGAAAAAATTAAAAATACGGGTAGAGTAATTTCAGAAATCGGAAAGGATAAAACAAAAACTTCACCAACTATAATTGGTTTGGCAGAAATTGAAAATAACGATGTATTAAAAGATTTAGTAAGATCAAAATATCTTAAAAATATACAATATCAAATCATACATTTTGATTCACCTGATATGAGAGGAATTGATGTAGCCTTATTGTATCAGGAAAAATATTTTACCCCCATTAGTCAAGAAAAGTTTGAAGTAAAACTTTGGGAAGAAAGTGGAAAAAGAATATTTACACGCGATATCCTATTGGTATCTGGTTTTTTAGATAACGAACTATTTCATATTCTTGTTAATCATTGGCCATCAAGAAGGGGTGGACAAATAAGAAGTAATCAAAAAAGGGCAAAGGCGGCATATGTTGTACAACAAATAATGGATAAGATTAAAAATGAAAATAAAAATGCGAAAATTATTGTGATGGGCGATTTTAATGATGACCCTAATGATGAAAGTATAAAAACAGGACTCAAAAGTTTGGGTTATATTAATAAATTAGAAAATGAAAATTTATTTAATCCAATGCAAAACATGTATAAAAATGGATTAAATACATTGGGTTATAGGGATGGATTAAATTTATTTGATCAAATATTAATGAGTTTTCAATGTGTTAGTTTATATAAAAATTTTAATAATTATAAATTTTATAAAGCAGGTATTTATAATCCAAAATATATCATTTCTCAATCAGGGCGTTATAAGGGTTATCCATTTAGAAGTTTTCAAAACAATAACTATACAGGAGGTTATAGTGATCATTTTCCGGTATATATTTATTTGATTAAGGAAGATAAATAAAGTAAATTTACCGAAGTATATTTTTTGATAATATAAAATCTAATAATTAAAATATTTTTATGAAAAAATTAATTATAATTTCCTTGTTACTCATGTCTATAAATTCTTTTGCTCAAGAAGATATAACAAAAGAAAAATTACACGAGTTAAAACTTAATGCTTTAAATACTTTAATATTTAAATCCCTCGATGCTTCCTATGAATATTTAATTAATAAAGAATCCTCTGCAGGAATTTCAATTATGGTTAATTTAAATGACTTAAATACTGATGGCCCATATTATAATGAAACCTTTGCAATAACACCATATTACCGACATTTTTTTTCAAGAAAATATGCTTCAGGTTTTTTTATGGAAGGTTTTGGAATGTATAATGTTCAAGAAGATCATTACTACTATGATTATAATTCTGATATGATCGAAGGTCAATCCAACGCGAATAACAAATCAAATAATTTTGCTCTTGGTATTTCTTTAGGAGCCAAATTTGTTAGTGAAAAAGGATTTGCATTTGAATTTTTTGCAGGTATAGGAAGAAATTTATTTACGAGTGACAGTGATGATAATTTTGAATTTGTTCCTAGATTAGGAACTTCATTTGGGTATAGATTTTAAAAATCATATATTTAATTGGACATTTAATCATTAATTTTAAAAACAATTAAATCAACTTGATTTGTCTTATTTAAAATTCATCATATTTTTCTTTTTTACAATTTCAAATATCTATGCTCAAGAAGATTGGATAAATTATGTAGTTAAGAAAAAGAAAGGAATAATGTCTATCACCATTGACATGGATCTAGCTTATAAAAAGCCAAATTATAAGAATTTACTTATTGTAGGGACAAGTTTTAGAAGAGGATGTTTAAATAATGGTTTTCCAAATGAAGAAGGATTAAAAAAACTTTCTACATTTTCTGATTCATCAGCAATAATTATTAATAAACTTACTAAAAATCGATTAGTTGGCATTATAACTTATCAATGTATGGGTTTGGATGTATTTTATGTTAAGGATACTTTAGGGATCAGAAAAAATCTGAATGAATTATTTGATAAAAGTTTTAAGAATACTGCTAAATATATTTTTATAGAATTTGATAAAAAATGGAATTATTATAAAAAGAACTTGTATCCGGAGTTCAATTCAGATGATTTTTTTATTGACCAACAATTTTTAAGTGAAATGGTTTTTGAAGGAGATGATCTAACTGAAAAGAGAAACTTGACCCATTGGTTTTATTTTAATAAATTAAAAAAAAGAAATGAACTTGTTGATGTGTTAAAAAAATATAATTTCTCAATCGATTCTCTAAATTTTAAAAAAGAAAATAGATACCCTTATGAGTTACAAGTATCCCATAAAACTTCTATAGAACCGGAATCTATCATAAAATTAACAGAGACTCTTAAAGTATATGCAGAAATATTTAAAGGTCAATATGATGGTTGGAGTTTAAAAGTTATTGAAAAAAGTAAAGAATTCTAAAAATAATTGAATTTAAAACAACACCCTAACTACTTCTTCAATTTTTGAAACTTTAATAATTTCAATAGTAAAAGATTTTTGACTGATCTTATTAAATTTTGATAGAATAATTTTGTCAAAACCTAACTTTTCTGCTTCTATAATACGTTGTTCTATGCGGTTCACAGCTCTAATTTCTCCTGCCAAACCAACTTCTGCTGCAAAGCAAACATTTTGAGGAATTGCAATCTCCTCATTTGAAGATAAAATGGCACAAACTACAGCCAGATCAATAGCAGGATCTTCAACTTTTAAACCTCCGGCAATATTTAAAAAAACATCTTTTGCGCCCAATCTAAAACCAGCTCTTTTTTCTAAAACTGCCAATAACATATTGAGTCGTTTGATATTATATCCAGTTGCCGATCTCTGAGGTGTACCGTAAACAGCACTGCTAACCAGCGCCTGAACTTCAATCATCAAGGGTCGCATACCTTCTAAAGTTGCTGAAATTGCGGTACCTGTTAGATCAGAATCTTTTTCAGAGATCAATATTTCTGACGGATTACTAACTTCTCGTAAACCTGTATTGAGCATTTCGTAAATTCCTAACTCAGCTGTAGAGCCAAAACGATTTTTTTGTGCTCGTAAAATTCGGTAAGTATGGTTTCTATCGCCTTCAAATTGCAAAACAACATCTACCATATGTTCTAAAATTTTTGGTCCGGCAATAGCTCCATCTTTTGTTATGTGACCTATCAAAACAACCGGAGTATTTGTTTCTTTTGCAAATTTTATCAACTCAGCAGCAGTTTCTCTAATTTGTGAAATACTTCCCGGCGATGCCTCAATATAATCGGTATGTAATGTTTGAATAGAATCGATCACTATAACATCCGGATTGATTTCTTCAATATTTTTAAAGATATTCTGAGTTTTAGTTTCAGTTAAGATCAAACAATGTTCATTTTTACCCAACAATCTTTCAGCTCTTAATTTTATTTGAGACTGACTTTCTTCACCGGAAACATATAAAACATTGTTTTGCATCAATAAAGCAATTTGCAAAATTAGCGTAGATTTTCCTATGCCCGGTTCACCTCCTAATAGTACAACAGAACCATTTACTAATCCACCACCTAAAACCCTGTTTAATTCATTATTATTAGTGTTAATTCTATCTTCTTGTGAAACAGAAATATCTTTTATTTTAATTGCTTTGCTCACTTTTTTGGTAGAAGAGTTTTGTTTCCAACTTCTTTTTTCTTCTTTTTGAATCACTTCTTCTACAACAGTATTCCATTCATTACAAACAGAGCATTTACCTACCCATTTTGGAAATTGAGCGCCACAATTCTGGCAAAAAAAAGTAGTTTTGGTTTTGGCCATTTTTGAATTATTGTCTTAACTTTTTATCTTATAATTTTTAGTATTTATATTTCTTTAATACCATTTCAACCCCATCAAAAACAGCATAGGTAAAATGTGAGATCCAATCTCCGGTATTTATATATTTGCTTTTTTGACCCACTTGAATTTCCATTGGAAAATGACGATGACCAAAAAGGAAATAATCATAATGTTTGGTTTCTAATTTTCTTTTGGCGTATTGGACCAACCACTCTTTATCTTCTCCTAAAAATTTCACATCTTCTTCACCTGAGATCAATTTATTCTTGGTAGATAAATATTGTGCTAAACGCACACCAATATCCGGATGTAACCATTTGTACAACCATTTTGAAAAAGGATTGGTAAACACTTTTTTCATTCGTTTAAACCCTTTGTCGCCTGGACCCAAACCATCACCATGACCAATTAAAAAAGTTTTATTATTAAAAGTAAATTCTTTTGGCTGATGATAAGTAGGAATGTTAAATTCGATTTCAAAGTAATCCCGCATCCACAGATCGTGATTACCTACAAAAAAATAGATTGGGATTCCGCTGTCACGAATTTCTGCTAGTTTACCTAAAACCCTTATAAATCCTTTCGGAACAACTTTATCGTATTCAAACCAAAAATCAAACAGATCACCCAATAAAAAAATTGCTTCAGCATCATTTTTAACTACATCAAGCCAATTGATGAATATTTTTTCACGAATACGACTTTCTTCAACATTTGGAGCGCCAAAATGTTGATCGGATGCAAAGTATATTTTATTGTTTTTATTCATTTTGATCATCGGCAAACCATTCAGCATAAGAGTTTGCAGTTTCATATAGTTTTAACGAATGTAAGGAAACATTTTGAGGTAAGTGTATTTTTATTCTATCTGCAAAATCAAATAACATTTTCTCACTGGTTGGCTGGTAAGAAACCAAAACAATTCTATGGGAATGTCCTTCTATCACTTTTGCAAGATCTTTATGAGGTGAATTTTGATTTAAAACAACAGCATGATCAAAAACATCTACAATTTCTTTTTTTACGATTCGTTTAAGATCTCCAAAATCCATCACCATTCCGTTTTTGGGGTTTTGAGAATCTTCAATAGGTCTACCAATTACAGTTACGTATAAATGATAACTGTGACCGTGAATATTTTTACATTTTCCATCGTAGCCATACAATGCATGTGCTGATTCGAAATCAAAATGTTTAGTAATTCTTATTTTTTTCATATTATTTATTTAATTAAGTCCCCTTTTGGGGATTTAGGGGGCTAGATCACTCTTAATTCTTTTCCCACTTTTATAAATGCAGCAATGGCTTTATCTAAATGTTCTTTTGTATGTGCGGCACTTAACTGAACTCTAATTCTTGCTTTGTCTCTTGGAACAACAGGAAAGAAAAAACCTATTACATAAATTCCTTCATCCAATAGCATATTTGCCATTTCTTGTGAAAGTTTTGCATCGTAAAGCATTACCGGAACAATAGCAGCATCAGCACCAACAAGATCAAATCCGGCAGATTCCATTTTTGACCTGAAATAATTAGTGTTTTCTTCTAATTTATCGCGTAAAGAAGTGTCGGTATCAATCATCTCAAAAACCTTTAAAGAAGCCCCCACAATTGATGGAGCCAAAGAATTTGAAAATAAATAAGGTCTTGATCGCTGGCGTAAAATTTCAATAATCTCTTTTTTACCTGTCGTATAACCACCCATAGCGCCTCCCAATGCTTTTCCAAGAGTTCCTGTAACTATATCTACACGATCCATTACATTTTTGAGTTCAACAGTGCCTCTTCCGGTTTTACCGATAAATCCGGCAGCATGACATTCATCAACCATTACCATTGCATCATATCTATCTGCCAGATCACAAATTTTATCGAGCTGAGCAACGATTCCATCCATAGAAAAAACACCATCAGTAACAATAATTTTAAATCGGTGATCTTGTTTATTGGCCTCGATCAATTGATTTTCCAAATCAGCCATATCATTATTTTCATAGCGATATCTGGCAGCTTTACACAAACGAACACCATCAATAATTGAAGCGTGATTTAAAGAATCGGAAATTATTGCATCTTCTTTATTTAACAAAGGCTCAAACACCCCTCCGTTTGCATCAAAAGCAGCTGCATATAAAATGGTGTCTTCAGTTTTATAGAAATTGGCAATTTTTTGCTCTAATTCTTTGTGTATATCTTGAGTTCCACAAATAAAACGAACTGATGACATTCCATAACCATGAGAATCCATAGTATCTTTGGCAGCTTGAATTACCTCAGGATTATTAGACAAACCGAGATAATTATTGGCGCAAAAATTAATTACTTCCTCTCCTGTTGAGATCTTGATCACAGCATCCTGAGAGCTGGTAATAATGCGTTCACTTTTATACAAACCAGCATCTTTTATAGATTCCAGTTCATTTTGCAGATGTTCTTTTATTTTGCCGTACATGATTTATTTTTTAAAGTAGTACAAAAGTAAGGAATTATCATTGATTAAAAATTTGAGAATCATTTGAATTTAGGAATTTGTATTTTTGCAAAATTATATATAAAAAAATGTCAAGAGACGAAAAAACAAAACAAGATTGGGAAGCAATTCAAACTAAACTTTCTCAAAAATTTGGTGGCGGTGAGCAATTGGATATTGATGCAATAATTTATTTGATCGGAATTCAGGAACTTGGTAAAGGTATTCAAAACTTTAAAAAAGATGATAAAATTAATATCATGCATATTGCTATTTGCACTTTATTAGAGCCTTTTGGATACTATGAATTTGATTATTTTGATAAAGAAGGCTGGCCACATTTTAAAATTATTGATGAATTACCCAACTTAAAATCCGGTGAACAAACTGTTTTAATTAAAGAAGCGATTGTAATGTATTTTGAAAAAGAAAATAAGTTGGGTTGACGGAGTGATAGGGAGATACTAAGAATTTATTTTCACTCAATCTCCCAATCTATCTTCTTCTTTTTAAATTGCTTCAAACAATTTACCCGGTATAGGTTTAACCACTCCTTTCATTTCTAAATTAAACAATATTGTGGCTGTTTTTTGAATAGGAAACTTACAATGTAAAGCAATTATATCCAAGCTTTGTTTACCTTCTTTTAATAAATATTTAAATACTTTTTTCTCTTCATCAGTCAATTCTACAAACAATTGTTTTTGTATAGATCTTGGTTTATGCTCTTTATCCAACTTCCAATTAAGGATATATTCCAGATCTTTAACAGAGGTTATCATTGCTGCTTTATTACTTTTAATCAACTGATTACAACCAATACTAAATTGATCGCTTGTTCTGCCGGGAACTGCAAAAACATCACGATTGTATGAATTTGCAATATCAGCGGTAATCAACGAGCCTCCTTTTGCGGCAGATTCTATGACAATGGTTGCTTCAGATATACCGGCTACAATACGATTTCTTTTTACAAAATTTTCTCTATCAGGATTTGTATTCGACCAGAAATCCGTAATCAAACCTCCGTTTTCTATCATTTTTTTTGCTTCTTTTGTATTAATTTTTGGATAAATCATATCTAATCCATGTGCCAAAACAGCAATGGTTTGTATGCTATTTTTAATAGCCAGTTTGTGTGTAAAAATATCTACACCATAAGCCAAACCACTTATAATAACCGGATTGTGTTTTTTAAGGTCACTGATAAATTCTTCTAAAAATGCTTTACCATAATTGGTCATTTGTCGTGTTCCAACAATGCTGATTATTTTTTGATTCTTTAAATTGATATTTCCTTTTTGAAACAATAAGATTGGCCCGTCAATGCAATGTTTTAATTTTTCAGGATATGCATCATCTAAAAAAGGAAAAACACTGATATTATTCTTTTGAATGAATGTAATTTCTTTTTCGGCATTAATAAAGAGTTTTTTATTTTTTAATCCTTGTATAACGGATTTCCCAACACCGGGAATTTTTTCAAGTATTGTCTTTTTTTCTTTAAAAACAGCTTTTGCACTTCCACAATGTGCTATTAATTTTTTTGCATTGATATCGCCAATTCCACCTGCTGATTGAAGCGCTAAATAATAGATAATGTTATTGTCTTGCATAATTATAAACCTATATTTTTTAACTTTAATTAATTGTTAATAAAAAAGCTGTATTAATGTTGATTAATTTTTCTTTTTTTTTAGATTTGTTTAAATAATTTATTAAAAGTTAACATTTGAGTCTCTCCAATTATATAAGCGATCTTTTATATCGATATGAATGTGTAATCGTTCCTAATTTTGGTGGCTTTGTTACAAATAATAAACCGGCTAAGATCAATGCTTTTTCAAATACTTTTCACCCGCCGTATAAGCAAATTACCTTTAATGGTCATTTATTGAACAATGATGGTTTATTGGCCAATTATATTGCTTCGATAGATAAAATACCCTATGAAAGTGCATTAAATTATATAAAATTTGAAGTTGAAGATTGGTTTACAAAATTAAAATACCAAGATTTAGATATTGAAAATATTGGTACAATTACCCTTCAGAATGATAAATTATTATTTGAACCCAATCAAAAAACCAATTATTTAACGTCATCATTTGGCTTGAGTAATATTGTTAGTCCGGAAATAAAAAGAGAATCTTATAAAAAACAAGTAGAAAAACTTGAAGAGAAAGCCCCAATTCTTATTTCACCAGAACGAAAAAAAGCACCTAATTATTTAAAATATGCAGCGATTTTTGTTTTAGGATTTTCAGTTTTGGGAATTGGAGGTAAAATATACCGCAATTATCAAAATAAAAAAGTAATTGTTGCTTCTGAAGAACAACAAAAAGTAATGGAGTCAAAAATTGAAAATGCCACTTTTGTTATTAGCAAACCCTTACCAACATTAAATCTTGATATTATAGCTCAAAAGAAAAGTTTTCATGTAATCGCCGGTGCCTTTCGTTTTCCTGAAAATGCATTAAGAAAAGTAGAACAACTCAAAGCAGAGGGTTTTGATTCACGCATTTTAGGTATAAATAAATGGGGATTGACCATCGTTTCATTTGATAGTTATCGTACCCGGGAAGAATCATATCAAAGTTTACACCATTTAAAACAAACAAAAGACAAAGAGGCTTGGGTTTTAGTTCAAGAATTTTAATAGGTTTGGTTTTTTCATATTTTTTTAACTTCAAAATTAATTTTTATGACACCTAGAACTCCAAAAAAATCTTTAACAATTTTAACTGATTTGGTTTTACCCGGTGAAACAAATCCGTTAGATAATTTATTTGGAGGTGAATTATTAGCCCGAATGGATAGAGCTTCAAGTATTGCTGCCAGAAGACATTGTAAAAGAATAGTTGTAACAGCGTCGGTAAATCATGTAGCATTTACTAAAGCAGTTCCTGTTGGTAGTGTTTTAACCATTGAAGCTAAAGTATCAAGAGCCTTTAAATCATCTATGGAGATTTTTGTTGATGTTTGGATAGAAGACAGAGAATCTGGAGAAAAAACCAAGGTAAATGAAGGCATTTATACTTTTGTTGCAGTTAATGAAACAGGAACACCAGTAAAAGTTCCGGAAATTTTACCAGAAACTGAATTGGAAAAAGAACGTTATGCCGGTGCTTTACGACGTAAACAATTGAGTTTGTTATTGGCAAAAAAGATCAAACCCGATGAAGCTACCGAGCTAAAAGCGTTATTTGAATAGATCTAAAATTTTTTAAGAACACTTTCAATTCCATTCAAATAAGATTTTCCGAAAAGTATTAAATGTACCAATCTCGGATATAAGTTGTGTATATTTATTCTTTCTTCCCAACCCTTTTCTAAGGGATAAATTTCATTGTAAAAAGTTAGGTAAGAATGATCAAACCCACCAAAAAGTTGTGTCATGGCAATATCTATTTCACGATTTCCAAAATAAATTGCAGGATCGATAAAAAATGGAGTTTGACCTTTTCCACACATCAAATTTCCTGACCAAAGATCACCGTGTATCAAAGAAGGCTTTTCAATAGGGAGTATTTCATTCAATTTTAGATAAAGATTTTTAAAACTTTTTAGATGATATCGTTGTAATCTATTTAAATCAAAGGCTTTTTTTACTAAAGGATCTAAACGATCTTCAACAAAAAAAGTATTCCAAGTTTTTTTGATTGTATTTATTTGGTTTAAAGAACCAATGTAATTATCATATTCTAAACCAAAAAAATTACTTTGTTTCTTGTGAAGTTTTACAAGATCTTCTGCAAAATACTTCCAAAATATATTACTGATACTTTCTTCTTTAATAAAATCTAAAATTAAAAATTGAATTCCTGAATCAGTAAAACAATGAATTACTTTTGGTGTTTTAGCTCCGGTTTGAGCAATAGAAATCAATCCATTCTTTTCTTTTTTAAACATATCAGGAAAAGAATTTTCTTGATTTAACTTTAAAACATAATTATTTTTATCTGTTTCAATTTTATAAACATCATTAATATCTCCACCAGAGAGAGGAGATATATTTCTTATTTTTTCCTTTAATTTAGTAGATAAAATTTTTTGATGATCCATTTCTATTTATCAAGAATATTAAAATTCCAACTTATTGTTTCTCCGGTTTCATCAACCAAAGTCATTATATGTTTACCGTAAACGGGTGCAATTTCTATTCTATGGGTCCCAAATGTACTTCCAATAAATTCATTATTTAAATGCCAAAAAATGGTCTTCTCATTATCTCTGTGAACCACTTCAAAAACTGCTTTTCCCATTTTCCCATCAATTTCTCTGGGAATAAATATCTGAGTATGATTTTTTGGATAAATCACAGCCATATTGGTTAATAATTCTTGCTGACAACCTATTTTAAATGAAGGAAGTGATTTATAAAAAGGGTTTTTCTTTTTAAAATACCACTCCTGAACAGGTGGGAGTACAAACCAAGAAACAGATTTCATTTTATTTACGGAATAACAATTACTGCTTACTCTAAATTGTTTATTTTCATCTAAATTAATAATTTTATGAAAAGGGCATAAAGATGTTTTTATTGAATTTTTGGGAACCATTATTTCTTCTGTTTCTTCACAAATATCAGAAGCCAGATAACCACTTTTTTTACAAACTTTTGTAAGCACTAAATCCCATTTCGGTTTTTCAAACCATTCTTTATAATCTAAATAGTTAAATATTTTAAATAAAATTGGTGAAGCAACACCTAAACCCGTTAAACCCGGCCTTCCTTCTCCATCAGCATTTCCAATCCATATTCCAACCACGTGTTTTGGAGTTATACCGATAGCCCAACCATCACGATGACCAAAACTTGTTCCTGTTTTCCATGCTATTTTTTTAGAGGATTCAAATTCTTGCCAACCGGTTTCCTGCCATGGTCTGTTTAATGATGATAGTGCTTCAAAAGTCCACCAAAGAGCACCTGATTCAAAGGGTTTAGATCTACCTAAAACGTGATTTGTATTTGAGAGATCATTTTCTATATAGGAAGCTTCAGAAATTAAATCAGCATCATTTAAAGTTTGCGCCATATTCATATAAGCATTACTCAAATCCCATAAGGTAGCTTCAGCACCACCAAGTATTATTGATAAACCATAGTGATTTGCCGGTTTATTAATTGTTTTTAAATTAAGTTTTTCAAGTTGGATGTAAAAATTTTCAATACCGTATTGTTGTAACATTCTAACAGCGGGAATATTTAATGATCTCGCCAAAGCTTCATCTGCAGGAACAGCACCATCATAAGTTTTATCAAAATTCTTTGGTGCATAACTTGTGTATTGTGTAGGAATATCAGGAATTAATGTATTGGGTAAAATTTCACCATCTTGTAACATAAAAGTATAAAGAAAAGGTTTTAAAATACTGCCCGTACTTCTTGGTGAGGTAATAACATCTACATTTCTACCTGAATTTACTTCAGGACAATTGCTGTTTCCTGTATAAGCCAAAACAGTACTTTTTTCTACATCTAACACTATTGCAGCAATATTATGAATTTCATTTTGACTTAAAACACTGTGGTAATTTTTAACAATTTTATTTACTTTTTCTTGAAGTGAGATATTTATAGTTGTGGTAGTTTTTTCTCCTTTTTTTCCCTCTTTAACTATTCTATCTAATAAATGCGGTGTTATTGATGGAATAGCGTGTGGAGAACCCGGCAAAGATTCTGCTTTAGCAAGCTCACAAGTTTCATTATCGATCTCACCATTTTCATATAATTTATCCAATAACCGATCTCTTTTTGCTTTTAATTTTTCATGATTTTTACCCGGATAAATTAGTGCAGGAGCATTTGGTAAGACAGCTAAAGTACAGATTTCTCCCCAGGATAACTGTGAGGGTTTTCTACCAAAATATCTCCAGGAAGCCGCCTCTAAACCAACCACATTTCCACCAAAAGGAGCATGTGAAGCATATAGTTTTAGAATATTATTTTTATTATATGAAATTTCTAACCTTAAGGATAATAAAGCTTCTTTTAATTTTTCAATTACTGATCTTGACTTCCCTTTTCGGGATAATCGGATTGTTTGCATGGTTAGCGTGCTACCTCCGCTAACTATTTTTCCGGATTGTATATTTTGTTTAAGAGCTCTAAAAATTGAAATAGGATTTATACCGGGATGGTAATAAAAATATTCATCCTCAAAATAGGTTATGGCTTTTTTAAATTTTGTTGGAACAGAATCGATTTCAGGAAATCGCCACTGACCATCATTGGCAATTTTAGCTGATAATAACCTACCCTGACTGTCAGTTATTACAGTACTGTTTGGATCGCTAAAAAGAGGATTTTTTAAACTAAAAATAAACCAAAGAATTAGTATTGAAAACACTAAATAAAAAAATATTTTTTTAGAATTCTTTTTAAATTTCAAAACACATATTTTTACTTTTCTCCAGGTTCAACAACTTTAACCCACAATCCGGCTTTTCTGGCATTTATCTCATTGTCATACATTGCTTCACAATTTACAGTAGGTAAATAATATTTTCCTAAATATGCAGCGTTTAATAATATTCTAAAAGTTTTTTTCTCGGCCCTATTTAAATCAAAATAAGTTAAAACCCTATCATCTCTAATATCTTGATATGTTGGTTGATCAATTAAATTATTGGAATTAACAATATCCATACGGGTATTTCTTATTTCCCATCCGGATGGGAAAATTTGTGTTAATGCCATTTCTTTATAATCATCACGAATTCCAGGATGTTTAATTTGTACTTCAGCAATAAAATCTGTTCCCTGATCTAATTTTGATGGATCAATTTCTTTTTCATCTAATGTTAAGTATCGTATGTTTATTTTAAGGTCATTATTAGCATTGGTTTTATCTCCTGTTAAAGGAATTCCTTCTAGCTGCATTTTTGTAAAAATTGTTTTTGTTCCGGTATTTTTTAAAATTATTTTTCCATTTGAAGATTCCTTATAGTTTAGATCAATCTGATATAGGGGAGAAGCACCAGATAACTTTTTTACTTTCTTATCATTGATAGTGTATTCAAAATTTAATTGCTTGCTATTATCTCCGGTTGTTCCAATGAATTTGGAAATTGCAAGTAAGGAATATGCAGTTGTTTGTGTACTGTACCACCTGTTTGATGACAAATCATTTGCCAGTTCATCTAAAATTACTTTTGCATCTTTTTTTCTTCCCAGTAAACTTAATGTTTCAAGAATCATAGCCTTATCACGAGTAGCATTACCAAATGAATAAGATAGTTCTTTATACGGTTTAATATTAGTAGATTGATCTGCTATCAGATTTTCTGCAATTTTCTTTTTCCCTATAAGATAATAAGCTGCAGCTAGTCTCCATTTTGCTGCTAGAGATAAATTTTTGATTGATTTCATTCTGTTCATTGCCCCTAAAACAGGAGTTTTTGCCAAAGCAAGTGTATATAAACGGTATGCTTGAATTAATTGTGAAGAAGAATAAGAACTTCTTCCTTCTCTATCAGAAGTCCAACTATTGGCTCTTTGTTTTTGGAATTTTATCCAATTCGATATAAATCCGGGAGGTAAACTATATCCTTTCGCTTTTGCTTCTAACATAAAATGTCCGGCATAATTTGTTCCCCAATCACTAGCGGTATTTTGCTCACCCGGCCAAAAAGACAAACCACCAGAATATATTTGAAAGGACTTTAGTTTATTAATTGCGGCTAAAATATTTTCTTGAATTTCCATTTTTTCTCCATTGGTTAAATCGAGTAAATTATCTAAAAATAATTGTGGAAAAGCAGCAGAAGTAGTTTGTTCTAAACATCCGTGAGGGTATTGCATTAAATATTCTAATCTTTCCTGCAATTTTAAGGAAGGAATTGAAGAAATTTCAACAACCCCTTTATTTGTTCCTATCATACCAATTGCAGTATAATTTCCATTCCAGGTTTCTCCGGGTTCAATTACAGCATTTATTACATCGGTAATTCTTGGATTTGGGGCTCTAACATCGAGCTCAATATCATAAGAAGCCTTTTGACCACCACTTTTTACAAATACCTGTATTTTAGCTACTCCAAGTTTTTCAGTAACATTTAAATTAAAATTAACAACCTGATCTCCTTCTCTATCAAAATGTATAGATTTTGATTCTTGATTTACAATATTCAATAGATTATTTGTTTGTACTCTTATAGAAACATCTTTTATTTTTTTATCCATTGCAAAAACAGTAACCGGTAATTCAATGTTTTCCCCAGGACCAACAACACGCGGAGCAGTAGCAAGAACCATCAAAGGTTTTTTAACCGGAGTTGTTTTTTCAACAGACCCATAAGCACCATTGTTTGCGGCAATAACCATGGTTCTAACTGAGCCAATATAATTGGGCATTTTAATGGTATGTTTATTCTTCTTATTTGGTTCTAATTCAAACGGGCCTAAAAACGTGACAACAGGTTTAAACCTATTGGCTTTAGCTCCTCCATCTTTGTTAAGGTATTCATCACCTCCTAAAGCAAGTAATCCTGCCATTTTTCCTGAAAAGGCACCAATTACATATTTATACATATCCCAGGTATGAACACTCAAAGCTTCTCTTGCATAAAAATGTGACCAAAGATCAGGAGTTTTAAAGCGCGTAAGATCTAAGAGACCATCGTCAACAACAGCAAGTGTATAAGTCATCTTTTTACCGGAAGATTCACTTACATTTACTGTAAAGTTCTTTTCAGGACTCAATTCATCAGGCATGTTAATAATAGGTTCTATATGTGTTTCAGGATTTTCAACAGTAACAGATTGAATACCGTAAAGCCTGATTGGTAAATCATTTTTTACATTATTATGAGGTTGAATCAATGTGAGATGAATGTAAACATTTGGTGCCATTTCATGAGTTGTTTCCAATTCAAAACTATTCTCGCCTTTTGCCATATCAAGCCAAAAATATTTGATGATTTTAGAACCCGATTCTAAACTAACTAAAGTTCTACCTTGCTTGGATGTTGGTATATTTACTTTAATTTTTTCACCCACTTTATAGGTTTTTTTATCGGTGCTAAAAGTTAACATTTCTGCTCCTCCCGGGTTTTCACCTCCTCCGTTATTCCACCAACCTTTGTAAGTAACATAAAAAGTTTGCCCGGCACTATGGCCTGTAACGGGGTCTATTACACGGATAAATTTTCTACCATAATAATCACCACCAAGATTAAGCTCATACATGGCTTTACCATTTTTTGTGTTGATTGTTTCGGTTTTAATAAGGTTTTTCTTACGATTTGCTACGTAATTTGATAAGTTATCATTATCAGATCTTTCCCACCACCATCTCCAGTAAATATCGTAAATTTCTATTTTAACTCCTTTTCTATCAACTAATTTTCCATCTTCATCAACAGTTAAAATAGGAATAATATTTGGTTCATTAGAATATAGGGCTCCATTCCAACCCTTTCCTTCCGGAACTTTTAAACCAACATAACCACGATAAGGAGAATAAGGAATACTAAATCGATCAATAGAAAAATCTCCACCATTTTCAAAAGCTCTTATTTTAAAATGTGCCTGTAGCATTCCAGGAGCATTGTCTTGAATTTGAAAGTTGGGATAAATAATTTTTTTACCGTTATTATCAACATTACCTTCAAAGATCATTTCATTATCTGTATAAAATTCTTTTGAAGGGTCATCAAAAATAAAATCTTTATATTGCTCAAATGAAGTTTTTCCTTTGGTTAGATTTAATTCAATATCAGTTTTTAAATTACTAGCAACAGCTCCATGTAACCATTTGACTTCTAAATCACCTTTTACTTTTTTATTATTAGATAAAAAAGGCGTATTAAAATTGAGGTTTATTTTTAAACGATTGGGTTTAATGGTTTCAATTTTTATAGTTTTAGTAAAAACAGTACCTCCTAGTTTTATTTTAGCATGCCAATTTCCAGTTGGTGCATCAATAGAAGTAGTTGTTCTAAAATCATAGAAACCATTTAGAGAATTAGTTTTAACTTTTCTTTCATAAAGTAGTTGTTGAGGTGTGTACAATTCAAAAACCACCGGATGATTATTGGGTAAAACTTTATTTTTATCTTCTAAAAAGAAAGATAAAAAGAGTGAATCTCCAGGCCTCCAAACACCTCTTTCACCATAAATAAAACCTTTTAAACCTTTTTGATTTCTTTGACCACCAATATCAAACATACTTAGTGAAAGTGCAGACCCATCATCTAATTTTAAATACCCTCTTTGTTTGTTTTTTCTAGCAATTACCAAAAAAGGTTTTTTTTGCAGATCAATTTCTAATATACCCTCTTTGTTTGTTTTTTCACTTGTAATTAGTTGATTTTGAAAATTATAAATATCTAAAGTAACTCCTGCAATTGGTTTGGTAGTTAATAAATTGGTAATAGCAATTATCATAGAATTACTATGTCCTGATTTAGCAATAATACCAAAATCAGATGCTAAAATATTTTTAGAAACAAACCTATCCCCAACCATGTAATATGAAGATTTGCATGGATTGTTTCTATCTTTATAATTATAATCAGAATTATAATAATAGTCATCATCATAATACCAAGAATTTATTGGATTGTCATAGGAAGCAATTTCCTGATCATCTTCGAAATAATTCTCAGATAAATCATCCTTAGATGTTTTATCACAAGGGTATAATGATTGTTGTTTGGTAAAACTTAGATGAATTCTATAAATAGCACCAGGCTCTGTGGTTATCAATTTTGAAAGGTCAATTGAAAAAGTATTCCAATTACTATAATCGATATTAACGTCAGATTTTAAAGCGATTTCTCCTTTATAAACAATCCTTCCAACACGTTTTATTTCTCTATTTCCATCAAATGGATTTACTTGAAAAAACTGTGAGATATTGTTTTCAAAAACCTTTATAACTTTAACATTTACTGCATTTAGATTAACGGCCTTAAATGGAAATATCATTCCATTTGAACTTGGTAAAATAACTCCTTTCCCAATTAATTCAATAGCTGGCTTTACACTTGTAAAGTTAATTTGCTTTTCAAATGGTTGCATTAATTGATAGTTCATTATATTTCTAACACCATCATTAATCAAAACTTTAAAAGAGCCTTTTAACCTTTTGGAAGGATAAATTTTAACAGTATTTTCTTCGCGAATTAATTTAATATTAGATTCGGGTTGTAAGTAGATCAACCCTTCAAGGTCTTGTTTATTTTTAAGAGGATCTGAAAAATATATCGTTACAAATTGTTCAGGTTGTTGGTTAACATTTACATTTAATACTTTAAATTCACCTAAAGGGGGAATTTCAAAAACCTTTTCTCCTTCTTCATCAAAGCCTAATGAATTTCCATTCCATTGTAAAATCACCTGACTTTTATCTTCAGTTCTATGAATGCTATCAATTGTAAATTGGTGGATCTTTCCATCAACACCGTGATTCCAGTTTAAAAGTAATTTCTTGCCATTTTGAAGAACAGAAAATGATTTTTCAAGATTATCACCTTCACTAAAATCATTTGTTAGTACGTTTCCAAGAATCATTTGCCATTCCAGATCATTTTTATAGGGCTTCATTCCTTCATATTCAATACTTATACCTTGTTTTAAGATTTGAAACTGAAAAGGAAAAGTTTTTAGTTTATTGGGAACTTTAACAAGTTTTGAAAGAAAAAAGGAGGCTTCAAATAATTTTCCCTGAGGTAATTTTTTGCTGGGCCTGAATTCTATTGTTTGTGAATCAAGCCAATAAGATTCACCTTCAATATTTGGGCTAAAGTCAAATAGATCTTCTTCAATCTTTTGATTTGGCAATATATCATTTACAGGATCTGTCAGCCTAATTTTAATGGTTGATTGGTTACTGATTATATTGCTTGTAAAAGCTGAAATATAACCTGTAAAGGCAGGATCAATTGTTTTGATACTTTTTTCTTTATTACATTGAATTAATATTAAACTTAAAACTAATAATAAAAAGATTTTTTTTTGAGTTGAAATAAAGATATGATGCATTAGAATAAATATATTGAATTGAATTGATGAACTGTATTAACAAATATATTCAATTAGTTTGTTAAAATTTGGCAATCTATCTAAATCTTTAAAAAGAAACAATTGATTTTTTAAAACTTAATCATCTAACTCAATAATATCACCGGTTGATAGTTTTTCAATCCCAAAAATTGAGTGAAATTTAGCTAACGTAGGAAAATCAACACAGTGCATAGGATAAAGATATTTAGGTTTTTCTTTTTTAAAATACGCGATTGTTCCTTTAACAGCTTCTTCTTCATCTTCAAATAAATGGAATCCACCAATTACAGCATATAATTTTTGACCGGTAACATGCTTTGCATGTTCACAAATATTTGAGATACCTGCATGGGAACAGCCTGTGATAACAATTACACCTTTTGAAGATTTTACGGCAATAGCTGAATCATCGTTCATAGAATCGTTTTTATAAATTCCTTTTTCAAAAGTGTTTTCTCGGGGAATTTCACCTAAATAATATATTCCATCAGAAAATTCTAAAGGGTTTTTTGAAGGAATGATATTAAAATCGGTTTGTAATTTTTGAGATTCTTTTATCGGTAATTTATCGAGTATTTCTGGATGGATGACAAGATTCTTTTCTTTTTTAAAATCATGATGTTGTAACCCTCCTGCATGATCCCAATGATGATGTGATAAAACGATATAATTTGTATTTTGGAGATCAATGTTAAGGTTTTTGGCGTTTTGTTTGTAAATACCTGTATGACCAGTATCAAAAAGAATATTTACATTATTTTTTTGAATATAGGCAGAAAAACCCCATTCTGCCAAACAAACTTTAGCACCTGTGTGACTTGATTGATTTTCAACAAGAATCGTTATTTTCATAATACTATTTTTATTGATTTTAACAAAGATACGTTTATCAAAAATTATTTTACTAATTAAAGAATACATATAATTAATTTCATAAACATAATTATCTTTTTGTATTTTTAGCCTTTCAAATTAATAATACAAATAAACAATGGCAAACGACAAAGAAAAAGAGGCAAAATTAAAAGCATTACAACTAACTTTAGATAAATTAGATAAAACCTATGGTAAAGGCTCAGTAATGAAAATGGGTGATGTAGTACATGAAGATATTAATGCTATTTCGTCAGGATCATTGGGGCTTGATTTAGCTTTAGGTGTTGGCGGTTACCCACGTGGTAGAGTTATTGAAATTTACGGTCCTGAGTCTTCCGGAAAAACAACCCTTGCAATTCATGCAATGGCAGAAGCACAAAAAAGTGGTGGTATTGCAGCGTTTATTGATGCAGAACATGCTTTTGACCGTTTTTATGCTGAAAAATTAGGAGTTGATATTGATAATTTAATTATTTCACAACCTGATTATGGCGAACAAGCGCTTGAAATAGCGGACAATTTGATAAGTTCAGGAGCAATTGATATTATTGTGATCGATTCTGTGGCAGCCCTAACTCCGAAAAGTGAGATTGAAGGTGAAATGGGTGATTCAAAAATGGGTTTACATGCACGATTGATGTCACAAGCTTTGCGAAAATTAACTGCAACAATTAATAAAACAAATTGTACAGTAGTATTTATCAATCAGTTACGTGAAAAAATTGGTGTAATGTTTGGTAACCCAGAAACAACTACAGGAGGAAATGCCTTAAAGTTTTACGCTTCGGTTAGATTGGATATTAGAAGACGTGCACAAATTAAAGATGGTGATAAAGTTCTTGGTAATCGAACAAAAGTCAAAGTAGTTAAGAATAAAGTTGCACCTCCATTTCAAACAACAGAATTCGATATTATGTATGGTGAAGGTATTTCAAAAGTTGGAGAAATTTTAGATCTAGGTGTTGAATACGGAATTATCAAAAAAAGTGGTTCTTGGTTTAGTTATGGTGATACAAAATTAGGCCAGGGTAGAGATGCCGTTAAAGGCTTGATAGCAGATAATCCGGAATTAGCTGAAGAATTAGAAGCAAAAATAAAAGACACTATTAACAGTGCAGGTTAGATATTAAAAAAAAGCGTTAAAATTCTTATTTAACGCTTTTTTTTAACACATTATTATTTGTTTTATTAACCTTTGTTAACTTTTTCTAAATATTTTTCTAACGCCATAGTCATTGATGGAGTTTCTTTTGTTGGTACAGTGATATCAACTTTTAAACCGGAATCCTCTGCAGCTTTAACAGTCGAATTTCCAAAAACAGCAATACGCGTATTATTTTGTTTAAAATCAGGAAAGTTTTTAAATAATGATTCAATACCTGAAGGACTAAAAAAGACCAATATATCATAAAAAACACCTTCTAGATCACTTAGATCACTAATTACGGTTCTATATAAAATTACTTTTTTCCACTTTATATCAATTTCATCTAAACTTTTAGGAATAGAAGGTTTTAATTTATCAGAAGAAGGAAGTAAAAAAGTTTCTTCTTTATGTTTTTTAATCAGTTGAATTAAATCTTCAAAAGTTCGTCTTCCAACATATATTTTACGCTTTCTGTAAACTACGTATTTTTGTAAATAATAAGCAATAGCTTCTGATTGACAAAAATATCTCATTTCATCAGGAATTTTATAGCGCATTTCCTCAGCTATTCTAAAAAAATTATCAACAGCATTCTTACTGGTAAGAATTACAGCAGTAAAATTTGAAAAATCAATCTTTTGTTCCCGTACACTTCTAGAAGCCTCTCCTTCAACATGTATAAATGATCTGAAATCAATTTTTACTTTTTGTTTTTCTGATAATTCAAAATAAGGAGATTGTTCTGATTTTGGAGCCGGTTGTGAAACAAGGATACTTTTTATTTTCATGTTCTCTTACGGTTAAATAGCAAATAATTTATAAACAACAATAAAAGGTGTTATTTCAAGGGCGCAAAGGTACAAAAATAAATAAAACAAATTGTTAAAATTTATTTTACTGTTTTTTAGCATTGAAAAGTAACGGGAAACTACCAATATAAATAATAAAAATACACCAATTATATAAAGATATCTATTGTAAGAAATAGGTGTATAATTTATTAAGATCAATAAAATAAATAAATAGATTGAAAATAGTGATAAATTACTAATTTTTAAGAATGTAAAGTATTTTTGATATTCCAGTGCTTCAAATATGATACTTAAAAAAAGTCCAATAATAAATCGTATTACAATATAAAGAATTACTCCAAAATATATTTTTAAAAAGAAAGTAGAATTTTGATCAATATTTTGGGGTTTGAATGAATCAAAATAAAAATATATCAATAATGAAATACCTAAAGTTAATATAAAAAAGAATAATGTATTGAATGGGTTAAAGATTAATGGTTTGTTTTTTGAATAATCAGTATAGTATTTTTCTGAATACAAAAGTGTAAAAAGCTTAGTAAATCGTTCATTATAAAGATATTTTAATATTGCGATTAATAGTAAAATAATTATAAGAATTATAGTAATCCAGTCATTCGAAATTAATAGTCTTTCTTGTCCTTCAAACATTTATTTTTTCAGTTTAACGGTTACTTTATTTCCTTGAAAACCTGCTAATAGGTCATAAAACTGTATACCAATTCTAAACGTGATCTCTTCATTTTGATCAATTTCAGGAGCTATAAATTTAGCAGTCATTTTTCGTATTTCATTCCCTTTAACCGGAGCTAAATTATCAATTTTCAAAGGAACTTCATATAATATTTTATTTCTTTTCTCTTGAAAAACACCTTTAAATGAGGTGTTTTCAAATGATATGTCTTTAGAATAAGTATTGTGAAATTCAAATTCTACAAAATTTTCTTTACCGGGAGTTAGTAAAATTTCTTTTAAAGAAATTGTACAGGTAACTCTTTGAAAAGTTGTGTATTTTTTGATTTCTGTACCATATAATTTTTTATCACCCTTTAAAACATAAAGAGGCCCATCTATCAAATTACTAATTGCAACAACATTATCACTTTGCATATTTTTTTCAAAATCTTCTAAATCATATTGACTTTTTCTTCCTTTAATAATACTATGAGAATGTGTTTTTATTCCGGTATAAAATCTATAAATTGAAGCATTCCGATAAGAATAATTCATAAATACAATGGGCTTACTATTAGTTTTTTCTTTTAACTCATTTACCCATATACTTGCTATATGTGGTTCTAATTTTATAGGAGAAATATTTTCATCAGCTAAAAAAATTCTTGCGATTAATATAATCAAGAATTGAATAGACCCTAAAATAATTAACCATTTTCTCGCTTTTTGATGTTTGATGAAATAACGAAATGACAAAATGATCAGCGGTATTAAAATTGCGATGGTCCATTGTGCCTGAGGGTTCGATTTATAAGTACTTAAAAAGAAAAAAAAGATAAACCCAAATACAATATATTTTAATGATCTTTCAAAAAGATTTTTAGTCTTTTCTTTAAAAAAGGCATAATAAACTAAAGGAAAAGTAATACCAACAATAGCGATTTGATTTACAAAATGAAGTAAAGTGTTTTCAATTTTATAGGGTTCTTTTCCCCTGTCAATTAAATGATACCTAAATGAAGGAAAATCATTGATGAATTGCCATTGCAAATGGGGTAAAAACAATAAAAAACCAAATAAACCTGCTATCCAAAACTTTTTATTTTTTAACAAAGATAGATTTGATAGAACTACAAAAAATATGACCAATATACCATGATATTTACTGTACAACATTCCTGCCATTGAAAAACCTAAGCCCAAAGTATAGAGCCAATTATTGTATTGTAAGAAATTTTTATAGAAATATAAAAACAAGGCTACAAATAATAAAAGAGGTGTGTCAGGTGTAGTTATAAAACCAAAAACGTTTAAAAATGCAACGGACACAATTAATAAAAAAAATAACCATACATAGTTTTGTTTATTTCTTGCATCAATTAGTTTCCAAATAATAATTAGTAATATCGTAAAACCTATTACAGAAAAAAATCGTACACCAAGTTCATTATCAAAAAAGTAACTACTAATTTTAATCCAAAGAGCAACCATTGGAGGGTGATCAAAATATCCAAAAGACATGTTTTGAGCCCAGACCCAATAATAGGCTTCATCTTCAAACAACGCTGTATACTTACTTTGAAAAAAGTTGATCAAAAAAAATATTACAACAAAAAAGAAGAATTGATATTTGGGTTTTAGAATTACTTTCATCTAGAAAATTTATTAACACAAAATTAGTAATAATTTGTATTAACTTTGCTGCAACAAAAATTATATTATGCAAGACACGCTGGTTATTATTCCAACTTATAATGAAAAAGAGAATATTGAATTGATTATTCGCAAAACTTTTTCGCAAAAAAAAGCTTTTGATATACTAGTTGTTGATGATAGTTCTCCTGATGGCACAGCTAAAATAGTTAAAGATTTACAGAAAGAATTTCCCAAAAGTTTATTTCTTGAAATAAGGAAAGAAAAAAATGGTTTAGGTGCAGCGTATATTCATGGTTTTAAATGGGCCATAGCTAAAAAGTATGACTATATTATTGAAATGGATGCCGATTTTTCGCATGATCCAAAAGATTTAAACAGGTTGTATGAAGCATGTGTTGTTCAAGGTGCCGATTTATCGATAGGGTCGAGGTATTCAAAAGGTGTCAATGTAGTAAACTGGCCCATGAAAAGGGTTTTACTTTCATATTTTGCTTCAAAATATGTTAAGTTTATTACAGGTATCCCAATTAATGACACTACGGCAGGTTTTGTTTGTTATAAACGAAAAGTTTTAGAGACTATTAAACTTGATAAAATTAGATTTGTGGGATATGCTTTTCAAATTGAAATGAAATTTAAAGCCTGGAAACACGGTTTTAATATAAAGGAAGTTTCCGTAATTTTTACTGATAGAACTTTGGGTGAATCTAAAATGAGTAAAACCATAATCACTGAAGCAATTTTTGGAATCATTTCTATGCGCTTTAAAGGTTTGCCAAAATAAATAAGTATTTTTTAGAAATTAAAACAATAAAGAAATGAGTTCTATTTTAATAAAAGATGCATTTGTAGTTAACGAAGGTAAGATTGAAAAAAAAGATGTGTTCATTAAAGGAAATATTATTGCTGAAATTAAAGATAATATTGATGTAAACCCTTCAATAAGTAAGATTATTAATGCTGATGGTAAATATTTACTTCCGGGAATAATAGATGATCAAGTGCATTTTCGTGAACCAGGATTAACTCATAAAGCAAATATTAAGACCGAGTCAAAAGCTGCAATAGCAGGAGGAATAACTTCTTTCATTGAAATGCCAAATACTATTCCACAAGCAACGACCCAAGAAATATTAGAGGACAAATTCAAAATTGCTTCAAAAGATTCCTATGCAAATTATTCTTTTATGATAGGAGGTACAAATGATAATTTGGAAGAATTACTCAAAACAAATCCTAAAAATGTTGCTGGAATTAAATTGTTTTTAGGGTCTTCAACCGGTAATATGCTGGTTGATAATGAAAATGTACTTGAAAAAATATTCTCTTCTACAAAAATGCTAATTGCTGTTCATTGTGAAGATGAAACAACGATTAAAAATAATTTATCAAAATATAAAGCAAAGTATGGTGATGATATTCCTATTGAATTTCATCCGATCATCAGAAATGAAGAAGCTTGTTATATTTCATCATCAAAAGCGGTTGCTCTAGCAAAAAAAACAGGTGCAAGGTTACATGTTTTTCATCTTTCAACAGAAAAAGAAACCAATTTATTTTCAAATGATATTCCCTTAGAGAAAAAACAAATTACCGCCGAAGTTTGCGTTCATCATTTATGGTTTGATGATAGTGATTATGCAGAAAAAGGGACATTGATCAAATGGAATCCTGCGGTTAAAACTAAAAATGATAAAGAAGGTTTATGGCAAGCCTTACTCGATGATAGATTAGATATTATCGCTACAGATCATGCTCCCCACACACTTGATGAAAAACAAAAAGTTTACACTAAGGCACCTAGTGGCGGACCATTGGTACAGCATGCGCTTTTGGCTATGTTGGAAGAAGTAGATAACAAAAGAATTTCTTTAGAAAAAGTTGTAGAAAAAATGTGCCATAATCCGGCAAAGATTTATAAAATTGAGAAAAGGGGTTTTATAAAAAAGGACTTTTTTGCAGATCTCGTTTTGGTTGATTTAAATCAACCTCAAACAGTTTCAAAAGAAAATATTTTATATAAATGTGGTTGGTCTCCTTTTGAAGGAACAACTTTTAACAGTACAGTAACACATACTTTTGTAAATGGTAATTTGAGTTATAACCAAGGAGTTTTTGATGAAAGTATTAAAGGTAAACGACTAATATTTAATAGATAGATGAAGTTTTTTAAATACATACTATTATTGGTTTTTTTTGTTTCATGTGAAGGGAAAACAAATTATAAAAAACCGAAGGATTTAATTGCAAAAGATCAAATGATTGATTTGCTAACTGACATGCACTTGGCTATCGGGGCCACTAGTGTTAATAATATTAATAGTGAAAAAAGCAAAAAATATATGTTTTTGGTCTTTGATAAATACAAAATAGACAGTACTCGTTTTGCTTCTAGTAACCTTTATTATACTTCAAATGTCGATGAATATAGAGAAATGTATGAAGAGATTAATAAAAGGTTAGATGATATTCGAAAACGATATGAAATTGAACCTGATTCAATAGCTAAACAAGCATACGATTCATTAAAATTTATTCGTAATAACAAAAGCTCGAAAAAGAAAATACCAAGATAATTTAAAGATCTTTTAAAAAATGTTTGCAAGTTGTTTGTATCGTTTTAGATAAAGGTTCAAAAGTATAATTTAGAGCTATTTTTACTTTTTTTGAAGAATAATATTTTTTATTGTGAGAAGCTCTTGCAGAATGTTTGCTAAGCATTGGTGATATATTAAAAATTGAACTTCTAAGTAAATCAATTCTCCAAGCAATTTCACTTAATGTTTTTGTTACTTTTTTAGAAGGGCGTTTAACATTAAAACTATCTGCAATAGAAAAGAAAACATCTTTGAAAGAAGCATTTTCTGAAACTAAAATATAGCGTTCATTTTTAATATCGCTTTTCATTAAAGCAATCATTATATTCACAACATCTTTAACTCCAACAAACCCTGTAACACCATTGGTATAATATTTAAAACCGTTATAAATTTTTGAAAATATATTACCGGTTCCCTTATTCCAATAACCGGAACCAATAATTACACCGGGATTAACAATGATTACATCAACACCCTCCTGACTTGCACGCCAAACTTCCATTTCAGCCCCTTGTTTGGTAATAGCATAACCACTTTTATCAATAGATGTATTCCAGAAATTTTTTTCAGTTATATGATCTTTACTTAAAGACTTTTCAATTGTTGCAATTGAGCTTACATAACAAAGTTTACTAATTTGATTAGAAATGCATAAATTTACAATATTGGTAGTACCTTTAATATTGATCTTACGCATTTCATGGTAATCTTTTGAGTTAAATGATACTATAGCAGCACAATGATAAACTTTTACAACATTTAAAAAAGCCTTTTTAAGTGATGGAATATCATTTAATTCAGCTAAGACCCACTCAATTTTTTGAAAATAAATATCAAAATCAGAGGTATAAAAACTAAAAATCCTTTTAACTTTTTTTAAATCACTTTTTTTGCGGTATATGGCCTTTACAGATTTATTTTCTGTTACCAAATGGTACAAAAGATGAGAACCAACTAAACCCGTGCCTCCGGTTACTAAAATCATTTAGCGAAAATATAAAATTGATTTGAACTTTGTCAAAGTTTCTTTTTTATCTTTGTCAAAATTTTATTTAAAATGACTAAGAATTTTGTTGAAGAATTAAGATGGCGTGGATTGTTACATAACATTATGCCTGGTACGGAAGAGCAATTAAAAAAAGAATTGACCACAGCATATATAGGTTTTGATCCAACAGCTGATACACTGCATATAGGTAGTTTAGTTCAAATAATATTATTAAAACATTTTCAAAATGCCGGACATAAACCCATTGCTTTATTAGGAGGAGCAACCGGAATGATTGGTGATCCATCAGGAAAATCAGCCGAAAGAAATTTGTTAAATGAAGAAACTTTAAAAAAGAATATTGTCGGAGTTAAAAAAACTTTAGAAAGGTTTATTGATTTTTCGAGTAATCAACCTAATAGTGCCGAATTGGTTAATAATTATGATTGGATGAAAGAATTGACTTTTTTAGAATTTGCACGGGATATAGGTAAACATATTACTGTAAATTATATGATGGCAAAAGATTCTGTTAAAAACAGGATAAATGCTGAGTCTAATGAAGGAATGAGCTTTACAGAGTTTACTTATCAACTGGTTCAAGGATATGATTTTTTATATTTATACAACAATAATAATTGTAAATTACAAATTGGAGGGAGTGATCAATGGGGAAATATAACTACTGGTACGGAATTGATTAGGAGAAAAGTTCAGGGAAAAGCTTTTGCCCTAACCAGTCCACTTGTTACAAAAGCAGATGGAACTAAATTTGGTAAGACCGAAGGAGGTAATATTTGGTTAGATGCAAAAAGGACTTCACCGTATAAATTCTTCCAATATTGGGTTAATTCGAGTGATGAAGATGCAGAAAAATATATTAAGATTTTCACTTTCTTAGACCAGAAAACAGTTGAAGAATTGATAGCTGAACATAAAAAAGCACCACATTTACGTTTGTTACAAAAACGTGTAGGAGAAGAAGTTACTACAATGGCACATGGTATTGAAGCTTATGAAAATGCGTTAAAGGCTTCATCAATATTATTTGGTAGATCGACTGCTGAAGATTTAAAACAACTAGATGAAATGACATTTTTAGATGTTTTTGAAGGTGTTCCACAAGCAGATATTTCAAAATCTGAATTATCCAAGGGGATTGATATTGTTAGTGCTCTAAATGAAAAATCAGGATTTTTAAAATCGAATGGTGAAGCGCGAAGAGCCTTAAAAGAAAATTCAATTTCGGTAAATAAAGAAAAAGTTAAGGATGATTTTGAATTATCAATAAACGATCTAATTGCCGAAAAATTTATCTTATTACAAAGGGGGAAACGCAATTACTTTTTACTAAAAGTTGTTTAAATTTTACTTTTAAATAGATTTTTACTAAGCGGTTGAGATTATAATTCAACCACTTGGTTTTTTATTATAATCAATAAGAATTACACCACCATCAAATTACAACCTCTTATATCAGAGTTATCAAATCTACCCATGATTTCAAAAGAATTATCCGGGTAAGTTTTACCGAGATCCTGAGTTGCAATAAAAGAACAAGAGTTAATATTAGCAAGATCAATAATGTTGATTCCACCGGTTTTATGATGAGGTAAAAGCGTTAAAGCATCTTCAGTATCTCTTATCATTACTTTCATCCAAGGAGGTGTAAAAAAAACTCCATTTCCTTTTGAATAAGCTTGAGAAAGCAATTCGGTCATACCATATTCAGAATGTATTTTTTCAACTCCAAAACCTTCTAATAACAAATGATGCAGCTCTTTACGAATTAACTCTTTTCGCCTTCCTTTCATACCTCCCGTTTCCATAATAATCGTGTTTTTTAATGAAAAACGGTACTTTTCAATTAGATCTAATAAAGCATATGAAACGCCAATTAATAAGATTTTTTTGTTTTTGGTATCCAGTTCTCTTAATTTTTTGGCAAGATCTTCAAGATTTTTAAGGTAAAAACCACTGTGTTCGGAACTGTTATTTTTGATAAAATTGGTTACCATATATATTAATGATGAACCATTTCGTTCTAAATAACTAGGTAAAAGGGCTAAAACTATATATTCTTCATCATTTCCATAGAAGTGATGAAATCCTTTTTTAAAACTTTTTTCATAAATAGAAATATCAGTAATATGGTGTTTACTTTGAGTCATTCCAGTTGTTCCACTACTCAAAAAAGTTGTTTCAATTTTGGCCTTTGTTGAAATGATTTTGTGAGTTTTAAAAAACTGAATTGGCAAAAAAGGAATTTCATTTAAATTATTGACATTTAAAGGATTAATATTAATGTAGGATATAAATTCTTTATAAACAGCATTATTTTTGGCTTGATGTTTAAATATTTTCAAAGCTAAATCCTCAAAGGATTTATTACTGTTTATATTAAAAATATCTGGCGTATTCATAAATTATTAATATGTACAAAAGTAATTTTTTTTTACGCAACCAATTAAGGATTAAGCATCTTTAAATTAATAATAAGTTATTTTTTTAATGAAAAAAACATTGAGTTTTATTTTTTATTGTAATTTTACTCTTTTCTTGTAATTTATAATAAACAATAAAACTTATGAGTCTAAAGCAACTCATACATAAATGTAAGAGGAGAGACATTAAAGCGCAATCAGAGATTTATCATCTTTTTGCAGGCAAAATGTTTGCTTTATGTTTAAAGTATTCTAAAAATAAACAAGAAGCGGAAGATAATTTACAAGATGCTTTTATTACAATTTTTGATAAAATAAATCAATTTAAGTTTAAAGGCTCTTTTGAAGGGTGGATGAAAAGGATCGTTATCAATACTGCTTTGCAAACATATAGGCAAAAAAATGTATTGAATTTAATTGAAAATAATTTACCTGATGAAGTTGAGCTTGAAGTTAATGAAGAAGATATATCATTGGATTTTTTGTTAAATATTATTCAAGAATTGCCTGAAAGATATAGAATGGTATTTAATTTATACGTTCTAGATGGATATTCTCATAAAGAAATTTCAAATCTTTTGGGAATCGCTGAAGGGACCTCAAAATCGAATTTATCGAGAGCGAGGCTAATATTAAAAGAAAAAGTAGAATTAAATCAACAACAACAAAAAGTTGGCTTGTTTTAATAATGATAGAGAATAAAAATATTGATAGAGTTTTTCAAGAGAACTTAAAGGATTTAGAAATTTATCCTAATGATAGAGTTTGGAAAAACATAGAAAATCATCTGCAGGGGAAGCCTCAAAGAAATGTTATTGCTTTGTGGCAAAAACTCAGTGGGGTTGCTATTATTTTTCTACTCATGTTTTCTGTTAGTTTTGGATATTTCAAATTAAATAAAAAACCGATTATTAAAAACGGTTTAATAAATAATTCAAGTACTGATAATTCAGTAGTAAATAATACTTCTCAACAAGAAATTCCGGTTATTTCTTTAAAAGAAGCTAAAGATAATTTAGCTACAGTAAATAAAGATAATCAAACAAATATTAAAGAGCATCAAATAAATTCTCCTAATTATATTGAAACAAAAGACATTCAAAATACTTTGAATATTGACGATAGTGAATTTGATAATATTGCTATAGCAAACGAAATCGAATCAAAAAAGAAAACTGTTCAAGAAAAACCACTATTTGATATTTCTTTGATAAGTCAAAATAAAAATCAAATAACGGGAGTTGATATTAAAAACGAAAAAGATAGAAAATGGTCAATAGGACCCTCCGTTTCACCGGTTTATTATAATACTTTACAAAAAGGATCACCTATAAGCAGTGACCTTGAAAATAATAATAAAACAACTGATGAAGCCTTATCATATGGTGTTAAGGTTGATTACCAACTTTCTAATAAGTTTATAATTCAATCAGGGGTTAATAAAGTTGAATTGGCTTATACTACTAAAGGTGTAAATACTGTTTTAACATCTTCAAAGTTACCTAATCACAATATAAATACAACAAACTCTGGTTTACATATTTCATCTTCAAATACTTCAAATGCAAATTCTCAGGAGCCAATAAATCAGCTCAGTAAATCAAATGTTGAAGGAGATTTGAATCAATCTATTGAATATGTTGAGATTCCATTAGAAATGAAATATAATTTATTCAAAAGTAGGGTTGGATTGAATGTTGTAGGTGGATTTAGTACATTTATATTAACTAATAATCAGGTGTCAATGGTATCACTTAATTCCACCACAAAACTTGGTGAAGCTAATAATTTAAATGTTTTTAATTTTAGTGGAAATGTTGGATTTGATATAGATTATAAGATTAATAAGGATTGGTTTTTAAACTTAACACCAATGGTTAAATATCAATTCAATACCTTTTCAAATAGTGCAGGAAATTTTCAACCTTATTATTTCGGAGTTTATTCAGGTATAAATTACAGATTTTAAAAAAAATCAAATTATCAATATAAATTATATAACCAAGCTTATTTAAAGCTTGGTTATTTCTTTTTAATAGACCAAATAAAAATTTAAGTATTTTTTATAAACATTTTTAAAATTGATTAAAATATTATAAGAAATACTGTTAATTTAGCATTCTTTAAAAAACTACTATAAAAAATGATAGATAAAACAATTACAATAGAAGATTTGGTTGAAGAATACGCCTTTTCAGTAAATTTTCTCTCTAAAAAAGGAATTCGATGTATTGCATGTGGAGAACCTATTTGGGGAACTTTAGAAGAAGCTTGTATCGAAAAAAATTACAATCAAAAAGATATTGAAACTTTTGTAAAGGAGTTAAATGTTTTAGCAAAAAATTAATAAACAAAATAATTTTAATACTATGGCAATAGATATAAACAAAGTTTTAAAAAAACTTGGAATTACAGATGTAAACAAAGGAGTATCAACTGGAATAGAGTGGTTTGATACTACTGGAGCTATTACATCATCATCATCACCAATAGACGGAAAAGAAATTGCAAAAATTAAAAATGGAACTCTAGATGATTATGAAATGGTATTGGCAAAAGCACAGAAAGCTTTTAAAGAATGGAGGTTAGTTCCAGCACCAGAAAGAGGTGAAATCGTTAGACAAATAGGGTTGGCGTTGAGAGCGTATAAAGATGATCTTGGTGCTTTGGTTTCTTATGAAATGGGTAAAGTTTATCAAGAAGGACTTGGTGAAGTACAAGAAATGATTGACATATGTGATTTTGCAGTAGGACAATCACGTTTGATCAATGGGGTGTCTTTACAATCGGAAAGAAGAAATCACAGGTTATTTGAACAATACCAACCATTAGGAATAGTTGGAATAGTTACATCTTTTAATTTTCCTGTTGCAGTTTGGGCATGGAATACTGCATTAGCTGCTATTGCAGGAGATGTTGTTATTTGGAAACCATCTTCTAAAACACCTCTTTCAGCAATTGCTACGCAAAAGATTATTGATGATGTATTAAAAAAGAATAATGTTCCTGAAGGAGTATTTAATCTTGTAGTAGCTAAGTCTTCTGTGATGGGAGATAATTTCTTAGCTGACAAAAGAGTACCATTATTATCAGTTACTGGCTCAACAGCTGTAGGAAAAAGGGTTGGTAGTATTGTGGGGAAAAGATTAGGTAAAACAATTTTAGAATTAGGAGGTAATAATGCCGTTATAATTACACCCAATGCAGATATTCCTATAGCTATTTCTTCAACTGTTTTTGGAACTGTTGGTACAGCAGGTCAACGTTGTACATCAACTAGGAGAATTATTATTCATGAAGATATTTATGACGATGTAAAAGATAAAATAGTAAATGCGTATAAAAAAATCTCCAATAAAATTGGAAATCCTTTAAATGAAAACTTTTTAGTAGGACCACTTATTGATGAGCATTCGGTAAATGCTTTTACAAATGCAGTTGAACAAGTACAAGAAGAAGGGGGTAAAATTATTTTTGGAGGAGAGGTTTTAGAAGGTAAAGGTTTTGAATCTGGTAATTATGTTATGCCTTGTATAGCTGAAGCAAAAAATGAATTTGAAATTGTTCAAGAAGAAACTTTTGCACCGATTGTTTATTTGATAAAATATAGTGGTGAAGTTCAAAATGCAATTGATATTCAAAATAATGTTCCTCAAGGATTATCATCATGTATCTTTACTTTAAATGTTAGAGAAGCAGAATTATTTGTAGCAGCTAGCGGTTCAGATTGTGGTATAGCCAATGTAAATGTTGGAACATCAGGAGCTGAAATTGGTGGTGCTTTTGGAGGAGAAAAAGATACAGGGGGTGGAAGAGAATCAGGTTCTGATTCATGGAAAGTATATATGCGACGCCAAACCAGTACTATAAATTACGGAACGGAACTTCCTTTAGCTCAGGGAATTAAGTTTGATCTTTAAAAGTTAAATAATATTACTTTTTTATAAGCGTCTTTTTAAAGACGCTTTTTTTATGAATTTGTTTTTTAAGTAAAAAGAATTAAAAAAAGGTAAAAAAAAACCGCCCCGAATAATCGGGGCGGGTATTGGTTGAAATAAATCAACCAAAATCAACTAACCAAACCTTATTTTTACGCTTATTTCAAGTATATTAACTTAAAACGAGAACTTTTTATTTTTGTTGTTTTAAAGAGAAAATATTTATAAATATAATTATAAAACCTCTCTCTTTTTCATTAAAACAATATTCGTGCCAATACAATTTTTAAAATATTAAAATTTTCTTAAAAAAGCTTGTTATGCAAGCCTATTGACATATAATGTATAACAACTGCAAATGTAAGTGAAATAATAAAAAAAAGTACAAAAAAAAAGTTAAAATTTGATACGAAAATTTAGTGAATTACGTTATTATAGATATAATAATTATTTTTTTGCTATGAAAAAATTTAGATTATTTCTATTATTAGTTTTCTTTACTACAGTTATTTTTTCTCAATCATATGATGGTAAGGGTGATATAAAGCTCAGCATAGGATATGACCTATATGGTTTTGGTAATGGTATAAGGGCAAATTTAGATTATGGTTTAACCGATATATTTTCTGTTGGGGCAGGAGCCTCTTATTATTTCAGTAATCCTGACAATGATTATTATCTTTATGGTAGGACAGCTATTCACCTAGGTTTATTGCTAGATTTTCATTCAAAATTTGATCTCTATCCAGGTATTCAGGTTGGATATCTATCGGGTAATGACATTGGTTTTGATGCATTTATCGGAGCAAAATATTTCTTTACAGAAAAAATTGGAATATACGCCGAAATTGGTAGAAACGGAAGTATTGGTTTGAGTATTAATTTATAATTATGGGTAAATAATAGTTTCTAGTTTTTTAATTCCAATAACTTTGTAATAATATTCTTTTCCATTGACATTATAAAGTAACACAGCTTCATCTTCTTTTAAATCAAAAGGTATATTTTTAGTTTTAACAGGTATTTTATTTCCATATTCATCTTCCGGATTCTTAGACATGATAAGATTTTTCTTTTCAGGATCATCAATACTTGCAATTCTCAAAAATATTTGAAACTGATTACTATTAAATTCAGCAGTAATTTTTTCTTCTCTATTTTGAAAAAAAACAGTATCAAAATGCAAGGGCGAAAGATCATAATCACCTTTGATCACTAGATTTGTACCACTAGAACCTTCTTTTCCTCCAATCCAATATTGATAAGTTTTTTCGGTTATATTAAAAGGTGTCTTTTTTTGGAGTAAATTGTCTTGTGATTTACATTGGGTTAAACTCGAAACAGTTATAATTAAAACCATTATTAAAGATATATTTTTCACTTTCACTTTTTTTAAAATTAATAGGCTCTTTCTTTTTTTCCTTCATAAAAGTTTATAAATGCTTTGTTTACAACTCTCATACCTCCTTTAGTAGGATAATCTCCTGTAAAATACCAATCACCTAAATGATTGGGGCAAGCTTTATGTAAATTTTCAATAGATTGGAAAATAATTTTGATCTCTGAATTTATACCTTCAGTTTTTAACAATTCAGCTATTTTATTTGAAATATCCTCAACCGAAAAAGGTGCATATACATCTTTTACGAAATTTATGGGATTTGGATTATCGAAATTTGTTTTACATTTTTGATAAACCTCATCTAAAATATGATTTTGATTAGTATCTTTTAATAGTGCTAAAGTTGCTTTAAAAGCAATAAAATCTTCTAAATTCGCCATGTCTATTCCATAACAATCCGGATAACGAATTTGCGGAGCAGAAGAAACTATAATAATTTTTTTTGGATTTAACCTGTCTAAAATTTTAATGATACTTTTTTTAAGGGTAGTTCCTCTAACAATACTATCGTCAATAATAACCAAATTATCAGTAGGTTTTACTACTCCATAAGTTATATCATAAACATGGGCAACCAAATCGTTCCTACTATTATCATCGGCAATAAATGTTCTCAATTTAGCATCTTTAACGGCAATTTTTTCAATACGAGGCCTTATTGAGAGTAGATCTGACAGATCTTTTGCAGGAATACTTCTCTTACCATTGAGTATAGTTTTTAATTTATGTTGATTCAAATAATCTTCTGCGGCTTCTGATAGACCAAAAAAGGATGTTTCAGCCGTATTGGGAATATATGAAAAAACAGTATTTTTAATATCACTTTGAATACAATCTAATACTTTAGGGAAGATAAATTTTCCTAAATTTTTGCGTTCTTCATAAATATCAGCATCACTTCCGCGTGAAAAATAGATTCTTTCAAAAGAACAGGCTTTGTTGGCCATTTGTTCTTTAATTTGTTCAACTTTTGTTGTGCCATCCTTTTTAATAATTAGAGCATGTGCACGTTCTAATTCTTTAACATTTTCAATATCTACATTAAAAACTGTTTGAATTACAGGTCTTTCAGATGCTACTACTACAACTTCATCATCTTGATAATAAAAGGCTGGGCGTATTCCTGAAGGATCACGAAAAACAAAGGCATCTCCATGCCCTAAAAGTCCGGCCATTGCATAACCACCATCCCAATTTTTTGAAGCTCTTTTTAAAATATTTGCAACATCAATATTTTTAGCTATTAATGGAGAGGCTTCCTTTTTTCCAATACTTTTGCCTTTGTATTTATCGTATAATTGTTGTACCTCATCATCTAAAAAATGGCCTATTTTTTCCATAATGGTTACCGTATCAGCACTTTCTTTTGGATGCTGACCAAGGTCGATCAATTCTTGTAAAAGTTCTTTCGAATTAGTCATATTAAAATTACCGGCTACTATAAGATTTTTGTGCTGCCAATTATTTTGTCGCAAAAAAGGATGTACATTCTCAATACTATTGCCACCAAAAGTTCCATAACGCACATGGCCCAAGAATACATTTCCAAGATAAGGCATGTTATTTAACTGCCAGTCAACATCATCAATTTTATCGGGATTTTCTTTAAAAACACCGTTAATTCTTTTATTAATTTTTTTAAAAACATCTTGAATTGGTTGTGCTTTGTTCGACCTCACTCTACTCATGTATCTTGTTCCCGGTTTAACATCAAATTTAATACTGGCAAAACCCGCACCATCCTGACCGCGATTGTGTTGTTTTTCCATTAATAAATACATTTTATTAATGCCGTAAAAAGCAGTTCCGTATTTATCTTTATAATATTGTAAAGGTTTTAATAATCTTACTAAGGCAATTCCACATTCATGTTTAATAGCATCACTCATTACAGTGTTTTATTTTATGTATTAATTTATAGAATTAATTAAGCTCAATTTCAAATTGAGTTAATTGTTTAAAATCTTGTAATCTACTTTGTACTTCTTTCTTAGTTAACCCTTCCATTTGTCTTGTTCCAAATTTTTCTACACTGAAAGAAGCTAAATTTGAACCATAAATTATGGCGCGCTTCATATTGTCAAAAGAAATATCATGAGTGCTGGCTAAATAACCAATAAATCCTCCGGCGAAAGTATCTCCTGCGCCTGTTGGGTCAAAAATATCTTCTAAAGGTAAAGCAGGAGCAAAGAAAACATTATCATTGTTAAATAATAAAGCACCATGCTCACCTTTTTTAATAATTACATATTTTGGACCCATTTTATGAATTTTTTGTGCAGCTCTAACTAATGAATACTCTCCACTAAGTTGTCTTGCTTCTTCATCATTAATGGTAATTACATCAATTTTTTTAATAACTTCCATCAATTCATCCCACGTATTATCCATCCAAAAATTCATGGTATCTAAAACTACTAATTTTGGCCGTTTAGGAATTTGTTTAATTACTGCCATTTGTATTGATGGATGTAAATTTCCCAACATTAAAAATTCAGAGTTTTTAAATTTTTCCGGTACAATCGGTTTAAAATCTGCTAGAACATTGAGTTCAGTTGATAAAGTATCTCGGGTATTTAGATCATTATGATACTTACCACTCCAAAAGAAAGTTTTTCCATTTTCTACAATATCTATACCCGTTGTATCTATATTTTTACTGTTAAGCATTTCTAGATAGCCTTTAGGAAAATCTCCTCCTACTACTGATACTATACCAGATTTAACATCAAATTGTGAAGCAGCTAAACCTATATACGTGGCAGCTCCCCCTAAAATTTTATCAGTTTTTCCGAAAGGAGTTTCAATAGCATCAAAAGCTACGGTTCCAACAATTAAAAGTTTACTCATTATTATGTATTTGTTTAGATTTGCAAAAATAAATATTATAATTTTATAAAAGTAATAAACATAAAACTAATAAAAAGGAAAATATAATTTCAAATAATAAAAAATGACTATTAAAGAAATACAAGAAGAAATAATAGATGAATTTTCAATGTTTGATGATTGGATGGAACGTTATGATTATATTATAGATTTAGGAAAATCTCTTCCTTTAATTGATGATGAGTCAAAAACAGATGATAATTTAATCAAAGGCTGTCAATCAAAAGTTTGGCTTCAAACCGAATTAATAGATGGTAAATTGATCTTTAAAGCCGATGGAGATGCGATTCTTACTAAAGGAATTGTTGCGCTATTATTAAGAGTTTTTTCCAATCAAACTCCAAAAGATATTTTAAACAACGAACTTTTTTTTATCGATGAAATTGGTTTAAAAGAACATTTATCTCCTACTAGAGCAAACGGTTTGGTATCAATGATAAAACAATTTAAATTATATGCTTTGGCATATCAGTCTAAGTTATCATAAATGTATTATATTTGCCCTTATTTAGAATCATTTTAAAGAAGATAAATGGAAGTTATTGATACAAAAGCTTTAGGTATAAAAATTGTAGAAAAATTAAAATCTATATATGATCCTGAAATTCCGGTAGATATTTATGAGCTTGGTTTAATTTATGATGTTTTTGTTAATGAAAACAGTGAAGTTAAAATTTTAATGACGCTTACTACTCCAAATTGCCCAGTTGCCGAAACTTTACCCGTTGAAGTTGAAGAAAAAGTTAAAACAATTGATGAAGTAAAGAATGCAGAAGTAGAAATAACTTTTGATCCTCCTTGGACACAAGATCTAATGAGTGAAGAAGCAAAATTAGAACTTGGTTTTTTATAAAAACAAAGTTAAATGTCACGTCAAATTGTAAATAAAGTTGCCAATAGTAAATTAGTAACCATTGATCTGGAAGAATTTTATCCAGAGGGAGAAAGGGTAATGCTCGATATAAAAAAATGGCTTTTTCAAGAACAAATTTTAAAAGAAAGAGAATTTAGAGAAGCTTTAAAAAATAATAATTGGAGTAATTATCAAAATAAATTTGTTGCATTAACTTGTAGTATAGATGCTATAATTCCTTCATGGGCATATTTATTAATTACTATATACCTTTCACCTTATGCTAAAAAAATTGTAGTTGGAAATTTTGAACAATTAGAAACTTCAATTTTTCAAGATATTATTACTAAATTACCCTTAAAACAATTTGAAAATAAACCTGTGATTATAAAAGGTTGTTCTCAAAAAGAAATTCCTCATACTGCATATACTTTTCTTGTTACTCGACTTCTTCCGGTTGTGAAATCATTAATGTTTGGTGAAGCCTGCTCAAATGTTCCTCTTTTTAAAACTAAAACCTAAAAATTTAATTACTTTTGTAAAACTAAAACCTTAATTTTTTAATAATGAAAAAATCAGTATTTTTAATTGTATTCCTATTAAGTATTTCTTTAATTAATGCACAAACAAAAGAAGAATTACTATCATTGCAAAAAACTAAAAAAGACTCCATTAGTAAACTACAAAAGAAAGTAGATGATATTCAAGCTGAAATTGATGCTCTTCCCGGTTGGAGAATAGTAGCTTTTGGAACAATTGGAGGAAGTATTTCTGGATTTAATAATTGGTACTCTAAAGATATACCCAACTCTTCAGTAGGAAATTTTGGTGTTGGTATTAATGCTACTGCAGATTTAATTGAAGATAAATTCTTTTGGAAAAACACTGCAAATATTAATGTAAGCTTAATTAAATTTGATGATAAAGATGATGATACTGATAGTGATAAATATGAAGTAGCAACAGATGTTTTTACACTTTCATCTTTGTATGGTAGAAGATTAAATAAGAAATTTGCCTTTTCAGGATATGGAGAATACCGTTCTTCATTGGCAAATAATTTTAACGATCCGGGATTTCTTGATCTTGGTGTTGGTGGTACATGGACGCCTATTAATGGTTTAGTAGTGATCATTCACCCATTGAACTATAATTTTGTTTTTAGCAGTGGAGATTCTCAATATAATTCATCATTGGGTGCTAAAATAGTTGCTGATTATACTAAAAAAATAGGCAATTTGAACTTGTCTTCAAATTTTTCCATCTTTCAAAGTTATGAATCATCTAATTATTCAAATTTTACATGGACAAATTCATTAGCCTATACGATATGGAAAAATTTAGGTTTAGGATTTGATTTTGGATTGAGAAAAAACAAACAAGAAGCTTTGAATTATTCATTAAAAACGGTTCCAGAGATAACTTTTGATACAGTTGATAATAAATTACAATCGTATTGGTTATTTGGATTGAATTATAAGTTAGATTAGATTTTTGTAATTTTATTAACAATAAAGAATTAAATTTATGGTTTTAATAATACAAAATATTTCATGACCTTATTATTACTTTATGGATTTGTATCGATTTTATTTTCTTTTCTATGTTCAATTTTAGAAGCAGTTTTACTTAGTGTGACACCAACATTTATTGCAGTAAAAAAAAATGAAGGAAAGAATTATGCAAATACACTTGAAAAATTAAAAGATGATGTTGATAAACCTTTAATTGCAATATTAACAGTTAATACAATTGCACATACAGTAGGTGCAATTTTAGTTGGTGTTCAAGCCGAAAAGATATCTGGAAATAATGCTGTTGGAATTGTATCAGCCATCATGACATTTTTAATATTAGTGGTTTCTGAAATCATTCCTAAAACAATAGGCGCAAGTTATTGGAAACAATTGGCAAATTTTTCTTCAAAAGCAATATCCATATTAATGTTTCCTTTAAAATATACTGGTATTTTATGGCTTTTACAACTTACCACCAAATTGATTGGTAAAAGTCCGCATGATGTTGCAGTAAGTAGAGAAGATTTTCATGCAATGGCTGAAATTGCTCATGAAGAAGGTGTTTTTCAAGAACAAGAAAGAAAGGTAATAAAAAACCTGATCGATTTCAAAACAGTTTTGGTAAAGGATATTATGACCCCAAGAACAGTTATGAAAATAGCTTCAAATAAAATGAAGATTCAAGAGTTTTATGATAAAAACCCAAATTTAATGTTTTCCAGAATTCCTATTTATGGAAAAACTCAGGATGAGGTCAAAAGCTATATTTTAAAAGATGAAATGCTTGATTCCATTATTAAAGGAAAAGGAAATGATTTGTTGAAAACAATTGAAAGAGAAATTTTTGTAACAGAAAGAAACCTCCCAATACCAAATCTTTTAAATACTTTAATTAAGAATAGAGAACATATTGCTTTGGTTGTTGATGAGTATGGCTCAGTTAGTGGTATAGTTACCCAAGAAGATATAATTGAAACACTGCTTGGTTTAGAAATTGTTGATGAAAGTGATAACGAAGCAGACCTTCAAATCTTAGCTAGAAAGATATGGGAAGATAGAGCCAAAAGATTGGGAATTATTACCAAAGATGAGATTGATAATGATAACTAATCAAAAATTGCTTTAGTTTTCTTCATATTCCTGATACAAATAGTCGTTATAAGGAAATCTTGTAATATGAATTTTTTTAACTTCATCGTAAACTTTAGATTTGAATTCTTCTAAGTTTTCTTTTTTTAAAGCAGAAATAAATATACAATTTCCATTCATATTATTCATCCAGGTCTTTTCCCATTCTCTTAATGTATAATGAGCTTTTGTGCGTTCGGTTACCAAATCATCTTCATCAATAATTTCATTTTTAAAAGCATCAATTTTATTAAAAACCATTATAGTTGGTTTATTTGTACTTGATATTTCGTCTAATATTTTATTTACAGAGTCGATATGATCTTCAAAATTAGGATGTGAAATATCTACAACATGTAATAAAAGATCTGCTTCTCTAACTTCGTCTAAAGTTGATTTGAATGATTCAACCAATTGTGTAGGTAATTTTCTTATAAAACCAACAGTATCAGTTAATAAAAAAGGAATATTTTTAATGACTACTTTTCTAACAGTAGTATCTAAAGTGGCAAATAATTTATTTTCGGCAAAAATATCACTTTTACTTACAACATTCATTAAAGTTGATTTTCCCACGTTGGTATAGCCCACTAAAGCTACACGAACCATTTTCCCTCGGTTTTTGCGTTGAACGGCCATTTGCTTATCAATGTTTTTCAACTTCTTTTTTAAAAGAGAAATCTTATCACGAATAATTCGTCGGTCAGTTTCAATTTCAGTCTCGCCCGGTCCACGCAAACCTATACCCCCTTTTTGACGCTCTAAGTGCGTCCACATTCGGGTCAAACGAGGTAATAAATATTCACATTGAGCCAATTCTACCTGTGTTCTGGCATAGGATGTTTGAGCTCTTTGTGCAAAAATATCCAATATTAAATTTGTTCGATCCAACACTTTACACCCCAATATTTTTTCGATATTTCTCAATTGAGCCGGACTCAATTCATCATCAAATATTACAGTTTGTACATGATGTTCTTCAATAAATTGTTTTACCTGGTCTAATTTTCCTGATCCAATAAAAGTTTTCGGATTTGGAAAATCTATCTTTTGTGTAAAGCGTTTTTTAACTTTTCCACCGGCAGTAAAAGTTAAAAATTCTAACTCATCTAAGTATTCTTTGGATTTTTCTTCATTTTGTTGGCCGGTAATAATTCCGATTAATACAACACCTTCAATTTTTGTTTTTCTTTCTTCTATCATATTGCAAATTTACAAATACGGTTTAATATAGTTATTCAGAAATTAAATTTTGTACTTTCGGGTTTTAAATATTTTTTAAATGCTGGTAGAAAAAGTAAACGATTTATTTTCAATAGCTTTTTATAATTTAGAAAATTTGTTTGATGTAAATCATAATGAATATACTTTAGATAAGGATTTTACACCTGATGGAGAGTTTCAATGGAATAAAGATCGCTATGACCTAAAAATCAATAATATAAGTAATGCCATTTCAAAAATAGGTAAAGAATATTCTAATTTACCTCCTGTTTTTTTAGGATTGGCAGAAGTAGAAAATGATAATGTTTTAGATGATTTAGTTCAATCAGAAAATCTAAAACCCTATCAATATGATTTTGTGCATTATGAATCTCCAGATGAAAGAGGAATAGATGTTGCATTTTTATATCAAAAAGAAAATTTTGAACTTGATTATAGTGATACATATACTTTGTACCTAACAGATAATGAAGAAAATAGAGACTACACACGTGATATTTTATTAATTTCAGGCAAACTTTTTAGTGAACCCGTTTTTATTATTATAAATCATTGGCCATCACGAACAAATGGCACTAAATTCACTGAGAATAAAAGAATTAAAGCTGCACAATTGGTACAAAAAATAGTTGCTGAAATTTATAAAGAAGTATCAAATCCAAAAATTATTATTATGGGAGATTTTAATGATGTTCCAAATAGTAATAGTATTAATAATATTTTAGTAACACCAGATTTTTTTAACCCAATGCTTGAATTACAGCAAAAAAATAAAGGAAGTATTCTTCACAACGGAAAATGGTTCTTATTTGACCAAATTATTTTCAGTAATAATTTTTTGAGTGATGTAAATATACAATTTAAAAAAGCTGAGGTCTTTGATGAATACTTTTTACAAGAAAAGCATGGTAAAGCTAAAGGTGCACCATTAAGGACTTATTTAGGAAAAAAATATATTGGAGGTTATAGCGATCATTTTCCGGTATGTGCTTATTTAAAAGCTGTAGAATAAACTTTAAAAAAAGTAAGAGTTTAGCTTTGAACTAAACCCTTACTAATATATCTACTCACAAAGTTCTTCAAAGGTATCTTCAATATATCCCGGAGTATTAACGATCTTCATAAAAGTTCCCATACTTAATTCCGGCCAGCTTACGGCAAGTCTGTAACGGCCATTTAACATAGTTGCCGTATTACCTTGTAAAATTATTTCATAAGGCATGGCTGCAATATGGTCTTCACCAATAATAGGTAAAAAGTATCCTTCTCCATCTTCTTTATCTAATAATCCCACTCCGTAAACAGCTACATTTTTTGAAGCAAATTTTAATTTATAAACCAGTTTTGTGCTTCCTTTTTTAGCAGCTAGGTTTTTTTCAATGGCTTTAACACCTACTTCAAAAGAACTGAATTTTTTTAAGGTAATTGGATCAGAAAAGTAAGGCATCATCATTTTGTATTGGTATTTACGTAGTTTACTTTCTGATAAAGATCCTCCAAAGGATTTATTTTCACTTCCCAAAGTTGATAAAGCAGTTTTCACATCGTTAGTTACTGTTTGTAAAGCAGATTTGTGTTTTGAATAATCATCTCGTAAATAAGCATTGAACAAATAAGGAGGATTTAAGTAACTAATAGTAGTACTATTGCCATTTGCTTTTAACCCAACTTTTAAAGCGGCAGCAAGTGCACCACGATCTTTAACTTTTAATACCGTAGTTTGTAAGTCTTTTCTTGAGAAAACAATAACCAAAAAATTGGATTTATTTTCAGGATTATAAGTACCAATAATGTCAAAACCTTTTCCTTGTAATGTTGATTTTACTTTTTCGGCAGTGTTTTCTATGTTATCATTGGAAACCCCAACTTTAATATACGGTGATAGATTTTGAGAATTTACCGATTGATATCCGATAAATACAAAAAACATAATAATAAAAGTGATAATTTTTTTCATAATTGTAAGCATTTTAAATTTTCAATAAAAATACTGGTTTATTAAAATCTAAAAACTAACTTTTATCATGTTATAGTATTGTTTTTAAAGAATTTAACTAATTAATGTAATATTAGTTACAAATGCCTGAATTCTTGACAATTAGATATTTATATATCTGTATGGAAGTAAAAAATTAATTATACTTTTTTAATAAGATCATGCTTATTTTATAATATATTATTCCGATAAGGAAACCCATAAAAGTTCCAAAAATAATATCAATAGGGAAGTGTACACCTACATAAACGCGGCTATAGGCAAATAGAATTGGCCAGATAAAAAAAAGATATGTGTAATTGTAATTTTTTTTAAGGGTAAGAAACATAAATGAAGTAACAGCAGTAGATGTGGCAGCATGAGCAGAATAAAAACTATAACTACCGCTATTTTTTAAAATACGGATATATTGATTAATTGAAGGGTCTCTATTTGGACGTAAACGCTCAAACAAATTTTTTGAAAAATTGGCAAATTGATCTGAAAATGCAATGAGAATAGCTGTTAATATGAGAAATAAGAGTCCTTTTTTCCAACCGAAAGCCTTAAATATGAGGTATAAAAACAATAAATACAAAGGAATCCAACTCAATTGATCGGTAATAACTATCCAAAAAGTATCCCAGTTTTCATTTCCTAGCGAATTGAGATAAATGAATAGTTCTTTATCGTTTAGAATGATTTTATCTAGGAAGGTCAAATTATAAATTTCGTTTTATAGGCCCTGTGATATCGTCTATGTTGTCTTGAACCTTATTTTTAATTTTGGTTACTTCTTTTTGAATATCACGTGTAAACTTTGTATCAATATCTTTTTCAACACCACTTTCAATGATCTCTTTTTTAACCTCATTGGTAGCATTTTTTAATTGTTTCATACCCTTACCCAAACCTCTGGCTATTTCGGGTATTTTATCAGCACCAAATAGCATTACTACAATAATTAGTATTATAAAAATTTCAGCTCCACTAATAAATAAAAACATAGTTACTCAATTAGCCTACAAAGATAATAAAATAATGATTGAATGATTAAATGGTTGAATGATTAAAAATAAAGAAAACATCATTCATCATTTAAAAATCAATATCAAGAATTTTTGAAATTTTAATAAAACATTTCAAATTGAGTTTTGTTTTACCATTTTCTAAGTTACTGTAAGCACATTGAGATATACCCAAAAATTCAGCCATATTTTCTTGTGATAGTTCTTTTTCTAATCGTGCAATTCTAATTTTTTTTAATATCATTTAAAGGAGGTTTAGTGAGACATCGAAAAATAGTTAAGAGTTTTTAATAGATTTAAACAAAATACCATGGTTTAAAACAACTCATTTTGTAAGGTTAGTGTAATAAATAGTTTTAGGTTAACATTTTGTTTATTTTAAATAGTAAACAAAAAATACCCAAATACCATGATTTTTAAAACTACCTATTTTCACTAGTTATAAATTATTTGATTTTCGTATAATTTATACGATTATCTAATAAGCAGCTGT
>JBDLJB010000011.1:0-68556 GCA_039714555.1 Bacteroidota bacterium | reverse complement strand
GCAAATAGGATTCCAATCAACCAATATTCAATTCTTTTGCTTAGTCTTTTCTCTTTAATGTACCAGTTGCTTATTATAATTATGTTTAAGTTTAATATTTAATAATGATGTGTTAAAAAGAGTAATATTCATAATAATTCGACATTATCATTTATTTTCTCTTGTATTTGTAAATAGCCAATAATAACACCAATAATCCCAGAAATAACTGCTATGTAAGAGAAATATTCAGCTTCAACTAGATACCCAGCAAATATTAACACCGCTCCAATCATGGAAATTAATATTGTTAATAATAAGGCTACCTCTTTCTTGAACTAGGGCGCTAACCATACACCTGCATAAACAAAAGCATACGTTGACATCCCACTACTCATTATTCATAAAATATAATGTTTATCAATGAGTCGGGATTTATGATACTTAGCGTTAAAAATTGTAATACTCGATAAAAGCTATAGACTAATATCAGTGCAATAGAACTGAAGGGAACTAATCCAATCCATTTAAATATCCTAAAAATAGTTTCTTTTTCATGAAGCTAAATAATACATTTTAAAATTACAATAATTAAATACTAAACTTTAAATAATATTTCATTGATTATTTTGTATCTGAATTTATTATTGTATCATTTCTTACGAGATAATCTTTTATGAAAATATCATTACCAACTACATATTTAACCCTGTATATCTCTGCTAAAATTGTTGTTGAATCATTTTTCGATTTATCGATTAGTTCACTTAATCCTTTTATTTCTATGCTTTTTTTAATTTCCCTTTCTACAAACTTTTTCCGTACATCGTCAGCAGATAATCCAGGATTATTTACCAATTCTTTTACCATATCACTATGGTATAAATCATCAATATTCATTTCTATTGAACCAATCTCAACTTCTATTAATGCTTGCAGTTTAGGAATACGGTCTATAGGATGAATTTCTTTAATATAATCTATGCTTTTAACATCTATCACTTTTCTCTCGTAGTCTTCAATTAATAATATTAGTTTATCATTTGAAACATCTTTCTTATCCGAACATGATACTAACACTAATAATACTATTAAAAATACTTTTTTCATTAAAATTCATTTTAATATTAGTAGTTAAAATTAAATTTATCACCCAAAATAGAATATGACTTATATCATTTACCCTAAAAATACCCTAAGGGGTATAGTAATAAGATAATATGAATTCTCACCTATTTTGATAGACTTGGATGCAACCCAAACTAAGTAATCAGTTTACAGGGTTTCTATTTGTATGGATCTCAAATTACAGGTACATTTATTGCATAAAAAAAAGAAATTGATAAATATAATTGGCTGGCCGGGAAAGAATATTTTCCTAAAAAATCCTACAATAATAATATCAGATAAATAATTTTCATACTTCCCTACTAAGAAGTCGTCTCCCAATTGCTTTTTCTTAACCACTTTTAGCATTAAACTAAAAATAGCAGAGCATATATCTCACTTTAGTTTGACATTTACTCTACTATTCTACTTAGCTATTGATACTTATTCTTAATTAATTCATGACTATTACAAAAATACAACCTCATATTTTTTTTGAATCAATAAAAACAACCATATACAATACATCAAAAATTTAGCTTTAATTATCTATAGCTACAATGTCATCAAGTAAATCTAAAAAGATTTCATGTAATTTTGAAGTGCTTAAAATATGACTTTTGGGGCTAGCATTATGCGCTAGCAAATAACCTTGCCATGAAGCTTCTTTACGCTCAGCAGGTGTACCGTGATGCCCCGGAGATTCAAAAGAACAATCTCCGCCACTATAAAAGGCTTCCATAACATCTTCAACACGTTTCCAATTATAAGTTGCACCTCTTTTATGAGTTAAATAGTAACTCGCAAAAAAATCTGCTTCAAGTTCTTGCCTACGAGTATCTTCAGGTGTAGGAATCCCTTGAGTTACCCAATTATTTTCAAACTGTATCTGGTGTGCCCATTCATGAGCTAAAATATTAGACCAAACTACTTTAGGGTCTAATCCAATACGAGATATCAACTCAATAAGGCCATCTCCAATTACTATTGGTTTATGTAAATTACCATCAGGTGTTGGTATTATTGTAGTAAACCCTGCCATTGAAAGGACTGGTGATTCAGTTACAAAATCACTTTCTTCTGCTACTTGCATTAATTCATTTACTCGTATAGCAGCCATTTCTTCTGTATAAGGAATAGGAGGTCCAAATGGGTCATCTGGATTAAGTATTACAAAATAATTTATTAGTAGGTATATAAGGTGCTCAGCATCTTCAAGCGTTTTATTATGCTGTCCTCTAACACTAATACCTGTATCTTCCATACTCCAAAATTTTTCTAGATTTCGCTGTCTGTTTTGTATATAATTTGTGTATTCTGCGTCAATACCAAAATACTGTTCGGCTGCATAATCGTTAAAAATTCCATCAAAAACACTTACTTGATTTAATACGTTAAAAAGCAAAAAAGATCTAAACTCACCGCGAGTATCAATTTTGCTAAACTCTTCCAGCATTACTAGATCAAAAGGGCGATTTGTATCACAATCTTCACTTGGAATTACAGCTCTTTCTATATCAAAGGTATTATTGTTTTCAAGTAAAGACCTCCCTTTTTTATTCAATATAATCTCCTCAATTATTCCTTTAGATCCCTCACTAAAAGAAGCTTTTTTAGAAAGGATTTGTTCATTTGTAGAGTCGAGGGTTGCATCACTAGTACAGGACACTAGTGTAAATAATGATAACACAGTTATTAATAATACATTTTTTAAAATAGTTTTCATAAAAGTTTGGATTTAAATTATTGTTGTTAAAATTTTATTTTGGATTGTACATTATTATGTAAATATATATATATAATTTGTAAATATATATTTAGTTGTTCTATTAAATCCCTTCATAATCAAATAATTCAATCAATTTTGGATATGATGGCCTTGGTATATTGCCATCAGGATCTATTAAAATAAACCGGGGAATTGCTGTGATGCCATAAACTTGATAAAACTGTGAATAACTACTTTTATCAGCTTAAAGCTATGAAATCCCTTTGGTTTGGGTGTATTTACTAACGGATTTTTACACACTAAATATATATGTAACTTTGTAACTCATTAAAGGAGGTAGTATTGTAATATTTAAATAGATATGCATAGTAAAAACATTTTAATAATATTATTGATTTCATTATTTGCTTATTCATTTAGTTTTTCTCAAGAACAAATACTATATAAGCAGCTTGATACGACTAATTTATATATGGAAGTATATCATCCTGAAAATATAGATACGGCAAAAAAATATCCTGTGGTTGTTTTCTTTTTTGGAGGTGGATGGAATACAGGTTCTATCAAACAATTTGAACCACATGCCAAATACTTTTCTCAAAGAGAAATGATTTGCTTCCTAGTTGATTATAGGGTGAAAAAACGACAGCAAACTACTCCATTTGAATCATTAAAAGATGCCAAATCAGCTATTCGGTATATTAGAGAACACGCAGAAGAAATGCAAATTGATACTTCAAAGATAGTTGCAGCTGGTGCCTCTGCCGGAGGACATCTTGCAGCTGCTACAGCATTAATAGACGGTTATAACGAAAATACAGATAACTTGTCGGTAAACTGCAAACCGAATGCATTGGTACTTTTTAACCCTGTTATAGATAACGGCCCAGGAGGCTATGGTTATGAAAGAATTGGTAATGAATACAAAAACTTTTCACCTCTTCATAATATCAAGAAAGGTTCACCGCCAACCATCTTATTTTTGGGAACAAATGATGTGCTAATCCCGGTAGAAACTGCCAAATATTATCAAAAAATAATGGAAAAAGTCGAAAGTAGATGTGAGCTTCGTTTATATGAAGGAAAGGGACATGGATTCTTTAATTATATAAAGATTGAATATTATAAGAAAACAGTTTTAGAAGCTGATAGATTTCTACAATCACTTGGATATTTAAAAAATGAACCAATAATAAAAATTGAATAATTTAGATGAAATAACCAATCTACAGGCAATAAGATACCAAAAAAGTAGAAGAGTTAAAATCATTACTCATAAAGTATATTATTGAAGGGCGTAGTACTCCTGGAGCGCTTAAAAAAAATGATTCAATCAACGTTGAATGGAAGCATATTGATTTTACTAATCTGTAATTATTAAAAAAAATATTGCATTAACCAAGGTATTAGAAATTATTGTCTCTTCCGGGGAGTTAAAAGAATCATACTTAATTTTATATACTTTCTGCCAAATCCGGTACAACAAATTCTAAAAAATATTTAAAAATATAGTAAATGTATTATTTACATTTATTATTTTAGCCATGTTCATTCAGAGAAATACAAATTTTGAACACTAAAACTTCTTCAAATAGTGTAATATTTGTCAACAATAAATATGAAAATGGAGTTAAAAATTAATTCTTTTGGAAAATTAGGATCAAAAGAGATTCTATTATATACTTTAAGGAATTCTAATGGAATAACAGCCAAGGTAACAAACTATGGCGGTATAATTACTTCTTTAGTTGTTCCTGATAAAAATGGCATTGAAGAAGACATTGTTTTAGGATATAATAATTTTGATGAATATTTAGAAAATGATTACTATCTCGGCGCAATTATTGGTAGATTTAGTAATAGAATTGCTAAGGGTAAATTTAACATTGAGGGCACACCATACCTATTGGTCACAAATAACAACGACAACCACCTTCATGGCGGAAAAAAAGGATTTAGTCAAGCAATATGGAAAGGAAATTCAATCAAAAGTAATGATTTCGTTGGAGTAGAATTGTCCTATTTAAGTAAAGATATGGAAGAAGGTTATCCTGGCAACTTAGAGGTTAAAGTTAATTACAAACTCACAAATAATAATGAACTTAAAATAGAATATTTGGCAACTACAGATAAGACGACCATCGTTAACCTTACCCAACATTCATATTTTAATCTTTCAGGCAATTTAAAATCAGATATTTTAGAGCATCAATTAAAGATTAATGCCAACTATTTTTTACCCATTAACAATAACTCTATTCCATTGGGTTATAAAAAATCTGTAATAAATACACCTTTTGATTTTAGTGAATTTACAAAAATAGGTAACCATATCAATGATGTTGATGAACAATTAAATTTTGGCTCAGGTTATGATCATTATTTTGTTCTTAATAAGGAAAATAGGAATTTAGAGCTGGCAGCTGTTACTTTCGATGAAAAGAGCGGAAGATTAATGGAAGTTTATACCACAAAGCCTGGATTACAATTATATACTGGTAATTTTTTAGAAGCTTCAATTGTAGACGGAAAAAGTATTGGTTTTGAGAAAAGAAGTGGATTTTGCCTTGAAACTCAATACCCCCCAGATGCTCCAAATCAACCTGATTTTCTATCTTCGATTTTGTTACCCGAAAACAGATATAAAGAGACTACGATTTTTAAATTCTCAACAAAACAGAATGAAGCGAATTAATCTTATTCAAAGTTTGGTAATATTAAACAAATAAAGCCTATTAATATATTTACTGTTGGAATATAAAAAAATCTATTAAATCTCATTTTATATGGATATCGATTTTTTTAATTAATTTTATTATTTAGAACCAAACTTTTTATTTCCAACTTTGAAACTCGAAAAAAAATTGTAGAAATACTATGAAATTAATAGACACCGCACTTGAATATGAAGGACAAGAAAAATTCCTTGTTGCCGTTGACTGTATTGTCTTCGGATTTGATTCCGAGCAAATAAAATTATTATTATTCAAAAGGAGAGTAGAACCTTTAAAAGGAGAATGGTCTTTGATCGGATCTTTTATTAAAAAGAACATGACTTTGGATGATGCTGCAAAACAAATACTACATGAATTTACCGGACTTAAAGATGTTTATTTGCAAGAATTACAATCCTACAGTGAAATAGATAGAGATCCCGGTGCACGCGTAATCTCGATTGCTTATTATAGCCTCATAAGAATTAATGAGATCGATTTGGAAAATGTAGAGAAATATGATGCTCATTGGTTTGATTTAAACGATGTTCCTGAATTAATACTTGATCATGAAAAAATGGTGAAAGATGCCATTGCCAAATTAAGAGTTAAAGCGAAATATCAGCCCATTGGTTTTAACTTGCTACCTGAGAAGTTTACCATCCCACAATTACAGATTTTATACGAATGTGTGTATCAGCAAAAATTAGATAATAGAAACTTCAGAAAAAAGTTACTCTCTTTTGATATATTAACTAAGACCAGCGATAAAGATAAAGCAGGCTCTAAAAAAGGCGCTTTCCTTTACAAGTTTAACAAAGAGAAGTTTGACAACTTTATCGCAAAAGGTTATGATTTTGAGTTATAACTCCTAAATCAAATTTTTATATAATATTTAGCTAAAGATTCCAAAGAAATTTAATTAATTAAAATAATAAATGTATATTTGACGTTTATTATTCAATATTTATATTGAACTTCGATAATTTTTTAGCACATATCTATAATAAAGAGGTGTTAGATTCAATAAACTTCGAAAGAATGAATAAAAATTTAGTCGATAAAATAACATCTTCCTTTATAAATAAGTACAATACACAACCAAAAATTGTTTTTTCGCCTGGAAGAATAAATTTAATTGGAGAGCATACTGACTATAATGACGGCTTCGTTTTACCAGCAGCAATAGACAAAGGCATTATTACAGCCATTGAGAAAAGTAATTCAGAATTATGCACTGTCTATGCGTATGATAAAGACAAAACTTTACATTTTTATTTAAATGATATTCAACCATTGCAAAACGGAAGTTGGGAAAATTACGTATTAGGTGTAATTGCTGAAATACAAAAAAAAGGAATTGAACTTACACCATTTAATATTGTATTTGGTGGAGATATTCCAGAAGGTGCAGGCCTTTCTTCCTCAGCGGCATTAGAAAATAGTATAGTGTTTGGATTGAATGAGATATTTCAACTTGGATTGACCAAAGAAGAAATGATCTTTATTTCGCAAAAAGCTGAGCATAATTTCGTTGGTGTAAAATGCGGGATCATGGATCAGTACGCAAGTATGTTTGGTAAAGAAAATCACATTTTATTACTGGATTGCAGAACGGTAAAAGCTAAATCTTTCCGCATAGAATTCAATAATTATGAATTGGTGCTTATCAATACTAATGTAAAACATAGTTTATCAGACAGTGCCTATAACGACAGGCGTTCAGTTTGTGAAAAAATAAGTGCAATGCTTGGTAAAAAAGCACTTAGAGATGCAAGAAAAGAAGATTTAATTAAAATTAAAGATCAAATTTCAGAAGAAGATTATCAAAAAGCATTATATGTAATTCAAGAAAATGAAAGAACTCAAAATGCAGCAAAAGCAATAACTGATAATGATATTTTAAAACTAGGTGAATTAATTTATCGTTCCCACGATGGTTTACAACATCAATATAAAGTGAGCTGTGAAGAACTTGACTACTTAGTTGACAGAGCTAAAGAAAATGATGGTGTTATTGGTGCTAGAATGATGGGTGGTGGCTTTGGAGGTTGTACTATTAATGTTGTAGCAAAAGAAGCTACGAAAGGTTTTGTAAACAAAATTTCAAAGAAATATAAAAAACAATTCAATAAAGCCTGTTCCGTATATCAGGTAAAACTTTCCAATGGAACCCATTTAATTAAATGATCAAGAGAATGAATACGAACCTGCAAGATTATTCAAACAAGCGATATAATATTTTATCAGGAGAATGGGTGCTAGTTTCTCCACATTGGGCAAAACGACCTTGGCAAAGGCATATGAGTTTTTATCCACCACTCTTAAAAAGTGCAACAGTTAAAAAAATTTAAAGAATTATGACAGCAACGTTTGGATTTTGGGATTATATAATATTTATAGTATATGCTTTATTAATTTTGAGTGTAGGTCTTTGGGTATCAAGAGATAAAAAAGGGCACCAGAAAAATGCCGAAGACTATTTTTTGGCGAGTAAGTCCTTGCCTTGGTGGGCCATTGGTGCTTCATTGATAGCCGCTAATATTTCGGCCGAGCAATTCATAGGCATGTCAGGTTCCGGATTTGCCTTAGGGCTGGCCATTGCCTCCTATGAATGGATGGGGGCAATTACTCTAATTATTGTAGGAAAATATTTCCTTCCAATTTTTATAGAAAAAGGTTTATATACCATTCCTGAATTTGTTGAAAAGCGTTTTTCTACAAATCTTAAAACTATATTGGCTGTGTTCTGGATAGCCTTATACATTTTTGTAAACCTTACCTCAGTATTATATTTAGGGGCCTTGGCATTAGAAACCATTATGGGCATTCCGATGATCTATGGAGTGGTTGGATTGGCACTTTTTGCAGCAGCCTATTCATTATATGGAGGACTGTCAGCAGTTGCCTGGACGGATGTAATTCAGGTAATATTTTTAGTACTAGGGGGATTGGTTACGACCTATTTAGCACTGAATACTGTATCAGATGGTGAAGGTGTTATAGCAGGTATCAGAACAGTTTACGAAGCAGCTCCTGACAGGTTTGCTATGATATTGGATAAATCAAACCCTGAGTATAAAAACTTACCAGGCATCGGCGTGTTAGTTGGCGGACTTTGGGTAGCGAACCTATACTATTGGGGATTCAACCAATACATAATTCAAAGAACTTTGGCTGCCAAATCATTAAAAGAATCACAAAAAGGAATTTTACTGGCAGCTTTTTTGAAGTTATTAATACCCGTAATTGTGGTAGTGCCTGGAATTGCAGCTTATGTAATGGTAAATGACCCCGAGATATTATCAGGTTTAGGCCAGATAGGTTTACAAAATATACCATCGGTCGAGCAAGCGGATAAAGCCTATCCCTGGTTATTACAATTTTTACCAACAGGATTAAAAGGGATAGCATTTGCGGCATTGGCTGCTGCAATCGTATCTTCATTAGCTTCTATGTTGAATTCAACATCAACCATTTTTACAATGGATATTTACAAACAATATATTAATAAGAACGCCAGTGATAAAGCAACGGTAAATACGGGAAGAATTTCTGCCGGAATTGCTTTGATCATTGCTAGCATAATGGCTCCCTTACTAGGCGGAATAGATCAGGCTTTTCAATTCATTCAGGAATACACCGGAGTTGTTAGCCCAGGGATTTTGGCAGTATTTTTACTGGGATTATTCTGGAAAAAAACGACCAATAAAGCAGCTATAGTTGGAGCCTTAGTTTCTATTCCAATTGCAATGTATTTTAAGGTAGCACCTAAAGGATGGTCAACAAGTTCATTCTTTTTAGATTTACCATGGATGGATCAAATGGGATATACAGCCATATTAACAATGATTGTGATCATGCTGGTAAGTTTATTCCAGCATAAAGGAGCAGATGATGCCAAAGGAATACCATTAACAAAGAGTTTATTCAAAACATCGCCTTTATTTAATGTAGGTGCTTTTGCTGTGATGTTAGTATTAGTTGTTTTGTATGCGTTGCTTTGGAATTAATATTGATTGTTGAAAATTAAAAAGTGAAAAGTGACTTTCGCTTACTTATAACTTTATGAACCTTGAATAGTCAAAATCTTTATTAGTAATTGCTAAAGAAAACTAGGAGATTATTTAATGTATTATTAAATAATTCTGAATGAAGGGAAAAATCAACAGAGATTCACAATTATATTAGAGAAGTTAAATTATTAGCAATTACTTTATTAAAAAGTTTAGTATAATTAAAGTTGAATCTGAAGACATTCACCTTATTTATTGGAAGAATAAGTAAAACAGAATTATATAACATTGAAATATAGAAGAAAAAAATTGAATTCAAAAAAATATTCGAAATAATACACCGTTCTTACTCAACTCATTTATTTTTTATTAAATTCGTAAAAAATCAATATTTTATGAAAAAAATCATACTTCTTTTTTCAATACTATTTATAATTGGAAAATCCTATTCAGCTCCAGTAATTAACGGGAACTATACCAATGAAGACAATACCAAAAAAACAAAAATTGTACTTATCAATCCCGGTGTGTTTTATTTAGAATCTATAGTTTATATGACAAACAATGGTATTATCAATGATGAAAACATTGAGTATCTAGCTGTTTTTTATACCAAAAGTGAAATAAAATATAGTGAAGCCAAAAATTTTGTCGAAAAAAACAATATAAAATTTATAAAATTTAAGGAAATTTATGGAAACTTAGACATCAACAATATTTATAAAAAGAATGAATGTACAGATGATTTTCGTGATGTTTTCCAAAATTCTGATGGCATTATATTTTTTGGTGGATGGGATATTCCTTCAGTTTACTATGGACAAAAGACAGAACTTACAGTTGGAATAAAAACACCAAACAGACATTTGTTTGAATTGAGTTTTCTTTTTCATCTATTAGGTGGGAGTCAAAATGATGGTTTTAATAATCTTTTAGAAAAAAACCCTAACTATCCTGTGATGGGAATATGTCTTGGTATGCAAACCTTGAATGTAGCAACAGGTGGAGATATGTATCAAGATATTCCCTCAAATATTTATGGAATCAATTATGTTGAAGATGTAATAGACCTTGGTTCAGATCAAATGCATAGAAACTATAACAAACATCTTTATCCTGAAGCAGAGATCAATAATCACAGTTTTCATCATGTAAAAATCATAAATAAAGAGTTAAGAAAAAAACTTAAGCTAAAAAATGAGTTCAACCCCATGGTAGCAAGTAGTCACCATCAGGCAGTAAAAAACTTAGGAAAAAATATTAAAGTAGCTGCTACTTCTATGGATGGAAAAGTGATAGAAATGATAATTCATAAGAAATACCCAAATGTTATTGCTCCACAATTTCACCCGGAATTTATTTACCTTCATGATCCTGATTCAAAAAAGAGAAAATTTCATCCGGACGAAAAAGAAATGCTTACTGAACATGAAATATTAGTTAAAAATAACAGTTATCAGTTTCATTTGGACTTTTGGGAACTATTTATTAAATCAGTAAAAACGTTTGATGAATTAAATACAATCAATTGATAAGGGGAAATAATCCTTAAGTAATTAAAGTCTATTTAATTATTAAACTTTGTGATTCCTTTCTTCAACCGGACCAAATAATCTTTAACATCATAATTATAAGTTTCAGGTTCAATCAAGTTATTTTTCATTTTGATCTATGAACACATACTTAGGGTGCGAATTTGATTTACACTTAACTACCTGTAATTCTCTGCATTATTGAACAAATTATATTAATTTCTTACCAGATTTAGTTTTGAATTTTATTTTTAATATTAAAAAAAACTTTCATAATTAGATTGAACAAAAACCTAAAAAAGTTAATTTTTTGACCTTAAATAATTCATTGTTAAATTGCACATCACAAAGCAGTAATTTACAATTGGAGGTCCTTAAAAATTATAATTTAGATGTAATAAGAATTTTCTACTTAACTAGCTTAAATCATTATGAATAAGTATTAATTATTCTAATTGATAAATATTTATTATATTGGTAACTTCTATTACATAAGAAAAACTAAAATAATCATTACACTTATTTTTATTTAGGATTTAATACATTTGAGAAGATCAATTTAAAATCATTTTGTACTAAAACAACTTTGTTTGAAAAATTGATTCATAATTTAATACTGACTTCTGATGTATTTAAGTTTTTTTAAACCTGAAGCAAATCAGCAATCTTAAAAGATAGATATGGTTTAAAAGTGAAAATAAGCTTTAAAAAAAGGTTTGTGAATCTACAAATGAATGGAATTAAACAAATAATTAGTGTTTATAGGGTAGGTTATTTATACCAATTCTCCTTAATTACAATTATCCTAGTTGCTTTATTTACTTCTTCAGTTTGTAAAGCACAAATAAAACTATCGGATTTTAATGATTATATACATTATACCGAAGAAAATGGACTGGCATCAACTTATATCACAGATATTCAGGTAGATAAATATGGTTTTTTGTGGATAGCGACTTCTAAAGGTGTCTCCAGATATGATGGGAATCATTTTACAAACTTTTCATATTATTATGAGAATTCAATAGAATATATAATAGGCTTTGTTGATAGCATTGTTATAGATGAGTCTGGTGAAAATTTATGGATTGGGGGTGAAAATGGGATCTTTCAAACATCAATTGATGTGGTTAACTTTGTAAAGATAAATAAGTTAAATCCTTCTACTAATATGTCTGTTAGTAAAACTAATGACCTTTTATTGGATAAACAAAAACTATGGTCTGCAAGCTTCAATAACGGGCTTTTTTGTTATGAAACAAACGGCAATCAACATAAAAGATTTTCCTTTCTAAATGATTCAAATAACGGAAATCTAAAGTTAAACAGTTTACAATGTATTGTCAAAGATCCCATTGATAATAACATTTTGTGGATAGGAACTCTTGCTGGCTTGATTAGATTTAATAGTACCTCAAATGATTATCAGGTATATGTTTACAAAAATGATCCTGAAATGGCTCAGAATACAATACGTAAGATTCATGTTTCAAATGGGGAAGTTTTTCTTGGAACCTGGAAAGAAGGATTGGTTATTTTTAATAAACAGTCAAAACAATTTAGCCAACCATTAAAAGATCTCTATCCAAATTCATATACCTTAATCCTAGATATTTATAAAGAAAAAGATACTTACTTATGGATTACAACTGACGATGGTTTGATACAATATGACATGCATTCTAGATCTGTGAAAAAAGTAACTGATCACAATAAAGATAATGGGTTAATCAGAGGTGTCTCTTACACTGATTCTAAAGGTATAATTTGGTTCGGTTACGGGAAAGGTCTATTAAAATATGACCCATTACAGTCCCAAAATAGCTTTATTGAACTTGAAAAAAGAAATAGTATTCAAAACCCTATGTTGGTAAGAGAAATAATTCAATCAAAGAACTTTATTTATGTAGCCGGACAATACAGTTCAGGTTTATATAAAATTAATAAATATGATTATTCCATTGAAGTAATTAAGTTACCACTTTTTAATTATCATAAAAAAACAGGATACCAAATTATAGATATGGTAGAAATGAATAATGGTAACTTTCTCATCATATCTGGTAAAAAGATCATAATTTTTAATCCCAAAACACTACAAATTGAATTATCACCTCTTCAGATTGATCATCCTTTCCCATCATTGCAAACTGTAGTCAAAGATAAAAATGATAATTATTGGATTGGAGCGAGAGAAGGTGGTCTGTTTTGTTTAAACTTTGAAAACAACACAATAAAAAATTACAAAGAACAATTCAATATATTTCAAGATGAAAATCATAGATGGATCAATAGTTTATATATTGATTCTAAAAACAAACTATGGATAGGAAAGGGATCCTCAAGTGTTATGGATTTGAATGATTCATCTATTTATTGTATTAACCCTAAAGATAAGAAGAGTATAAAATCATATACTGATGTTTATGAATTTTATGAGGATAATACCGGAAAAGTATGGATGGCAGGGAGTTCAAATGGCTTAGGATTTACCAATTTTAATGATTTTAAAAAAGGAGTGTCACATAAAACTGATGGTTATTTTTCTGGAGTTTACGCTTATAATGATAGCCTATTATGGACTACAGGGAAAAGCCTTGGTACATTTAATAGGAATACAATGTCTTATAATGAGATCAAGTTAAGTTCTAATAACAAGAAATTGAGAGTTGAAGGTCCCATTATATCAACTGAGAGTGGAGAATTTATTATTGGCTGTAATAATGGGGTTTTGATCTATAATCCTGAAAAACAATTAATAAATAAGGAAATACCCATTCCTTATATCAGAAAAATTGAAAGTAATGGTAAAACAATTTATGAAGGTAATAGTTTAACTAAAAATGATTTCAATTTTAAGAGTGGAACAAAGCACCTTGTTTTTAAGATTAGTTCTCTGGGATTTCATCTTTCAGATCAAATTAAATATAAATATAAATTTGATGATGAATGGCAAAATATTGGAACCAACAAAGAAATAAATTTAACAAACCTCTCACATGGAAATTATAAATTAAAAATAAAAGCATGTAATAATCTAGGTATATGTAATGAAGTTCCAAAAGAATATAGTATTGCCATTCTTACTCCATGGTGGGCAACCTGGTGGGCCTACATTATTTATTTAGGTATTGCAGTTTTCTTTGCCGATAGATTTTACCGATTTCAGCTTTCCAAAAGATTAGCTATTGCTGAAAGTGTAAAACTGAAGGATATCAATAAGTTAAAAAATAGTTTGTACACCAACATCACACATGAATTTAGAACACCGCTTACTGTCATTCTGGGTATGGCAGATTCTTTAAAATCAAATGTTGAAAATAAACATTTGAAAGGTGCAGAACATTCGCTCGAAATGATTAAACGCAATGGTAAAAACCTATTGCGATTGGTTAATGAAATGCTTGATTTATCTAAACTGGAAAGTGGAAATATGAAATTGAAATTGATTCAGGCTGATGTCATTCCATTTGTAAAATACCTGAGTGAAAGTTTTCATTCACTAGCAAAAGAAAAGGAAATTAACCTTACGATCTATTCTGAAACTGATCAACTGATAATGGATTTTGATGCAAACAAATTATCTACTATTATTTCAAACTTACTTTCTAATGCGATTAAATTTACTCCGTCTGGAGGAAAAATAATAGTTCATCTTAACCGAATTATAAAAAATAACCATGAATTCTTTTTTTTCAAAGTCAAAGACAGTGGCTTGGGTATTTCTGAAAAAGAAATAAACAATATTTTTAATCGATTCTACCAAATAGATAATTCATCAGCAAGAAGAGGTAAAGGTACAGGCATCGGTTTAGCATTGACCAAAGAATTTGTCGAATTAATGAATGGAACTATAAAAGTAAAAAGTTTATCGGGTAAAGGTAGTGAGTTTACAATACAACTACCCATTACCAATAAAGCTATCCAAACAAATGATGTTCAAATATTAATAGAACCAACTTTATCTACATCCGAAAACAAAGAAGAACATGATCAACACATTTCAAATGATAAATCAAAGTTACCACTTGCTCTTATCATTGAAGACAATGCAGATGTAACCCATTATTTAAAAACATGTTTGGCAGGGAAATATCAAACTATAAATGCCATAAACGGAGAGATTGGAATCGAATCAGCTTTTGAAAAAGTACCGGATATTATAATCTGTGACGTAATGATGCCTGTAAAGGATGGTTATGAAGTTTGCTCAACATTAAAGGCAGATGAACGTACTGACCATATTCCTGTTATTTTACTTACAGCCAAAGTAACTATGAAAGATAAGCTTACAGGACTCTCATGTGGAGCTGATGCCTATTTGACTAAACCTTTTGTAAAAGCTGAATTGTTAACTCGTTTAGATCAATTGGTTTTATTGCGTAAGAAAATAATGCAGAAAATTGAAAATGATAGTTTTAGTCAATTTTTAAAAAAGAAGGCAGAAAACCCCGAAACTAAATTCCTTCAAAAGATCATAAAGATAATTCACGAAGAGATAAGCAATCATTCATTTGGATCATCAATACATATCTCTCAAAAGATGCATTTAAGTGAATCACAAATATACCGAAAACTAAAAGCTATAACAGGAAAATCTACCGCTGTCTTTATCAGATCTGTCCGACTACAAAAAGCCAAAGAATTGATTCAAACAACTGATAAATCCATATCTGAAATTGCCTATGACGTTGGTTTTAACGATCCCTCTTGGTTTAGTCGTGCTTTTAAGGAAGAATTTGGCTTTGCACCCAGTGCAATGTATAAATAATTGTTTATAAGTATTTTATCTTATTATTCTTTTTCTATATGCAATAATAGTACAAGCTTTTTTTACTAATTCCTAATTATTCCTATTTTTTGAAAAAATGGTACAAGTTCTTCATCTTCTATTGTGCTAAAATTGTTATTGAAATAACCATAGCTTATTATTTTAAGCTAATAATACATTAATAATGTACAATGCAATCATCAAATTCTCTTATTAAAAATCAATATTACCAACCTGAACTGTTTGAAGATATACTTAAAAGATTAAATGAAAATGAAGTTGATATTAATAATGTATCCAGAATGGATATAGCAGGTGTAGATGAATTCCATGTAAGAGGTGCTGAAGTTTCTTATGAACTTGTTCAAGAAATTTATCATAATAATGCTAAAGTATTAGACGTAGGCTGTGCACTTGGCGGACCAAGTAGAATGCTTGCTGATGAATATAATTGTGAAGTTACAGGAATTGATATATGTAATGAATATATAAGGACAGCTAAGAAACTATCTGAGTTAGTAGGTCTCATTGATAAAACAAAATTTATTCAAGCTGATGCATTAGATCTGCCTTTTGAAGATGGTTCTTTTGATATAGTTTGGACACAACACGTGCAAATGAATATTCAGGATAAAAAAAAATTTTATTCAGAAATAAGCAGAGTTTTAACAGATGAAGGTGTACTTATTTATTATGATATATTCCAAAAAAATAAGGAGAGTATTATTTACCCTGTCCTGTGGGCTAATAATGCATCCCTCAGCTTTTTAGAAACCATTACTGTGGTAAATGCTCTTCTTTTGGAATTGGGATTTAAAAAATTACAATCAACAGATCAAACTTATAAGGCAAAACAATTCTTAAATAATTTGTTTGAAAAGATTAAAAAGTATGGTCCGCCTAAATTAGGTTTGAATGTATTGATGGGTAATTCAACAAAGAAGAAGTTAGGAAATATTTTGGAAGGCTTAGAAAATAATAAGATCGAACTTCAAAGTGGTATTTATAGAAAAAAAAGTTTTTTCGAAACTAATAATTTATCGGCTAAAAATTAATAAAACTAGCCTGCAGAATTGGCAGGATTAAAAACAAAAATTAAAAATAAATATTATGGAAACTTTAAAAAAAACCTATTCAATTAATGATTTTATCAAGAGAATGATCTTTATTATTCCTTTGGTATTTATTTCAATGACCTTATCCGCGCAGGATACTAAAGCTTATGAAAAAGCAAAAAGTGAAATTATTGAGCAGTTTGGTGCAATACCACCTCATTTTGATGCCTATCCAAAAAATGCACTTGCAGGAGCTTGGGAAAATTTTAAACAAATAAATGGTCCGGAAAGTAAAATTCCACCAAAATATAAGGAGTTAATACAGTTGGCTGTAGCTTCTCAAATTCCATGTGATTATTGCGTTTTCTACCATACTGAGTCTGCTAAAGCATTTGGTGCAACTAATGAAGAAATTAAAGAAGCAGTTGCCCATGGTGCACAAACAAGGCAGTGGAGTATGATATTACAAGGAGCACAAATAGATTTTGAGAAATTCAAAGTCGGAATGGATGAAATGATGAAATACATGTCAGAAAAATCGAAGAAATAAACTCTAACTATAGTATTATTTTTTGTTGAAGTCAGATTTTATGCTGCAAATGAACCGCCCTGGGGTAAATGTCAAGGTGATTCTATGATGCATACACGGATTCCAAAGATAATATGAGCAATTTAAAATTAATTGATTATGAAAAATATTTATTCATTAAAACCAACAATTATGATAATTACAAAAATCAACTCCAATTAAAAAACTTTGGTATTTATAAATACTAAATTATTACTAACTAAAATAAAAATTATGCCAATTTATCTAGATAGACACAACACTCCTGATGAAATATCTGCTGAGCATGTAGCTGAAATGCACCAGATGGATTTAAAAATTCAACACAAATATAACTGCCGTGGATTTACGTATTGGTTTGACGAAAAAAGAAAATCTGGTTTTTGTTTGATTGAAGCACCAAATAAAGAAGCAATTAAAAAAATGTATGAGACCGCTCATGGAGCTATACCCTCTCAAATCATTGAAGTTGATCCTACAATTGTTGAATCTTTTTTAGGAAGAATAGAAGACCCAATAAAAGCCCAAAACACCAATTTTAATATTATTAATGATCCTACATTTAGAATTATAATGGTAACAGGATTTAAAAATAATTATCTAAATAATTCAGAAGTATTTCCAAATAAACAATCTCTTAAATATTATAATAATTCAATTGTTAAACTAATAATCCGTTTCAATGGAAGTTTAGTTAAAAATAAATCGGATTATTTATTGATTTCATTTGAATCAATCTCTGATGCTGTACTATGTGCTATTGAAATTCAAACTGAGTTTAAAAATTTTATAAATACAAATGAATATACTGAATTAAAACTAAAAATAGGCTTGAGTTCCGGAGTACCTGTTACTGAAAAGTTAGAAATTTTTGAAGAAACTATTAAATTGGCCGAACGTTTATGTAATGTTGTTACAGGTCAAATTGTTGTGTCATCAGAAGTAAAAGATCTATATGAAAGTGAAAGCTTAAATGTTATTATTGATCGTAAATTGATACGTGCTTTAAGGCCATCTGATGAGAATTTCTTAAATATCTTAATGGATTTTACAGAAAAAATTTGGAACAAAACAGATTTAAAGGTTGATGATTTTAGCAAAAATTTAGGTTTAAGCAAATCACAATTGTATAGAAAAGTAAAGTTTATTACCGGAAAGTCAATAAATTCATTTGTTAAAGAGTATAGGTTGCAAAAAGCTCTGGATCTTCTTGAAAAACAAAAAGGGAATATTTCTGAAATTGCTTTTGAAACTGGTTTTAATAGCCCTGCCTATTTTTCAAAATGCTTTTTTGAAACATATGGAATTTTACCATCTAACTATTTAAAAAGTGCTTAATTTTTCAAATCTGTTTCTTTAATTCTTAAATGAATCAAAATTACAATTATTTGAATGAAATGTACAGTTGTGTATTTCATTAAGTATCTATTTTTGAAATAGATAATTATTACTTAACTTATAAAAATCAACAATTATGCAAGACACATTAACTAAAAAAGAAGATCTTCTAAAAAATCTGGAAAAAGTATTTAAAAATTGTCAGGAAAGAGCTGCATATTATGATGCAAACAATCTCTTTTTTCAGGAAGATTTTGATGAACTTAAAGCTGCCGGATATTTATTGATATCTGTTCCGGAAGAATTTGGAGGCTATGGTATGTCATTAACCGAATGTGGAGAATTAACCAGAAAATTAGCTTATCATGCAGCTCCTACAGCACTTGCTTTAAATATGCATGTATATTGGGCAGGTTTGGTTGCTGATTTGTGGAGAAATGGAGATACTTCAATGGAATGGTTATTAAAAGAAGCCGGAGAAGGAAAGGTTTTTGCAGCAGGTCATGGTGAAGCTGGTAATGATACGCCTGTATTATATTCAACCTGTAAAGCAGAAAAAGTTGAAGGAGGTTATAAATTCACCGGGCATAAAATGTTTGGTAGTTTAACACCTGTATGGGATTATTTGGGCATACATGGACAAGATAATAGTGATCCTGATAACCCAATGATAATTCATGCATATATGCCTAGAGATTCTGATAATTTTGAAATAAAAAATACTTGGGATGATGTAATGGGTATGAGAGCAACCAGATCAGATGATACAATATTAAATGGTGTATTTATTCCTGATAAATATATCGTAAGAAAACTCCCTACAGGTTTTAAAGGAATGGATGGATTTATATTAGGAATTTTTGCCTGGGGATTGTTAGGCTTTGCTAATGTTTATTATGGATTAGCACAACGTGTAGTGAATATGGTTTTAGAAACATTGCCCAATAAAAAGTCAATGTCATTAGATAGACCATCAATGGCGTATCATTCTGGCATCCAACACGATGTAGCAGAAATGATCTTAGAATTAGAAGGAATAGGTCCTCATTTAGACACAACTGCTCGTGAATGGAGCGAGGGTAAAGATTATGGACATGCATGGGGAGTGAAAATAGTTGCTACAAAATGTCATGCAGTTGAAGGTTCATGGAGAATCGTTGATAGAGCTATGGATATAATGGGAGGCTATGGTATTTCTAGAAAATCAGGATTTGAAAGATTGTTCCGTGATGCACGCTTAGGTAAAATTCACCCTTCAAATAGTTATTTAACAAGAGAAATTTTAGCAAAAGGAATGTTAGGATTGGATTTAGATTACCAACCAAGATAAAATTAATATAAAAACTAACAATTATGAGAATTTCATTAATAAAATCAAGTTTAAAAAACTTATTATTTATTTCAATTCTATTGGTATCAATTACAATTTTCGCCCAAAAAGGTGATGTAAATGATTTTGAAAAGTCAGTTGTAAAAACAATTAATGATACTGATCTACAATGGGGTCCGTGTCCTTCTTTTATGCCAGATGGTTGTAATATAGCTGTATTACATGGTGATCCGGCAAAAAAGAATGTAGATGTTTTGTTTAAAGTAGAAGCTAACTCTGCTATCCCAAATCATTGGCATAATTCACCGGAACGAATGATCTTATTATCCGGAGAATTGCAAGTAACCTATAAAGGTGAAACTACACAAATTATGAAAGTGGGATCTTATGCCTATGGTCCATCAAAAAAACCGCATATAGCTAAATGTGGTGATGCCGGACCATGTGTGATATTTATTGCTTTTGAAGATCCTGTGGATGCTTTTGCGATTGAAGTAAATAATTAATTACCTGGTTAATAATCCCCTCAGTATTGAAAAACCATTCACTTAAAGTGAATGGTTTTTTAGGGCTAGTCAAGCATTGTTATCTTATTAAAAAAAGTTTTAATACTATAGTTCAGTGGAATTACAAATGCATATAACCTGTTGAACATTTCTCTGACTCAAATTTATTTCAGTTAACCGGTTAACCCTTTGATCAAAACATTTATCACAATTAGAAAACAGACCTAAGTCCCAAACATCTATAAATACACGGCCAGCTTGTAACCCGATACCATATTCTAAAACCGTTTCCAATGAATGAATATTTGGCAAACTAAAATCACCTTTTTCCATTAATACTTCCATAGCACCGTTACCTCCCCTTACCGGAATAACAGTGCAACACTCAACTCCAATATCAAAAGCAAAATCAATTGATCGTTTTGCCCAATATACTCCTTCTGATTCAGATAAAAATGGAGGCTTAAGCAAAACAAAGGCTCTTGACCGTATTCCATGTTTCGTGAGATAATTAACGGCATCACTAAAATTCTCTAAGGTCATCTGTTTATTTAGCTTTTTAAGAATCTCTGGATGTACCGTTTCCAATCCCATTGCTACTTCAAGTTCAGGTTTAAGCATATCTCTGAACCGGAGGCATTTTTCATTGATCAATTTTGGATGACTTTCAACAACGACTGTATCGAAATTATTTATTAAAGAAGCAATTCGCTTATAATCTACTTCAGGAATAGCCCTTTCATCAAAAAAACTTCCACTATTATATAGCTTCAGGTGTTTAACTTTTGGCATCTGAGCCAGAGCCCATTCAATTTGATCAGGAATAGCACCAACCGGAACAGAATTATCAGTAGTATTTTTCCATAGATCACACATCAGACAATGAAAAGGGCATTCACTGTTTGTTAGGAAAATAATAGCAGTATCTTCTATTTTCCCAGAGGTGGTTCGCTCTTTTTCCACCAACCAGTCATAGGGTCTTTGTGGATTGACAATGTTTTTCTTTCCGCGATTAGATACTATCCACTCATTATTAATAATTACATCATGATCTTTACTCATACCTAGAGAGGAACTCTTTTCTGTAGGTTATTTCTTTTTCAGGAAAATGTTTGTTAAAATCAAGAGTAGAAGTTGCACCATGCTGGAAGCGCCTTTTCTCAAAAACCGGCATATCCATTCCTGTAATTGCTTTTACTCCTGCTGATACTATTTGTCCTTTTAAGTCATATAGTTTTTTATGATCCCAATTGGTCATATCTATATATGGAATCCCCTCAGAAATTTCAATTACATTAGGCAGAGTATATGGACTGAATCCCTCAAATCCCAGTAAATCAGCAGGTGAAAATGTTCGCATATAACCTCTACTTAATCCTCCTGAATAAGTTAATGAATGTTTAATTGATTCAACACCCCAGCCTTCGTGATATAACATCAGGTTATTTAAAACACTTCGTATGGTTAGTTCAGGATTTTCCTCAATCGGATAATCTTTCAGGTTTTCATCACCTCCGTCACCATCTATAATATATTTCCACTCAGGATAACGTGATCTTATTCCCTTTAATAATGATAAATTCATTGTTGCAGCTTGAATATCAAGGGGTTTATAATCTTCAACAATATTTACAGCCTCTTTCCAATTCAAAGCATTATAATCTAACTCAATAGGTTCAAGAAATAATTCGAGATTCAATGTTTCTAAAAATTTCCTTGCCTGTAATAGATCTGCTCCGTCTCCATCAATGGAAAGTGTAAATGCTTTTAATCTAGATGGACTTTCACCAAGTTCTTTTAGAGCATGATAAATTAGTAAGAAAACAGAACCACTATCAATTCCTGCAGAAAAAGTAACTCCAATAGGACCCGTTTTAGCACGATACTGAAGCCATTTTTTGATTTCATTGTAAACTACACCAATATAATTTTTACCTATCTGCTCCAGACTATCAGAGGTAAATTTATTACGCTCAGGTGTAAAAAACCTTTTATACACAGGGTTTGGATCTGGGCAACCCAACAATTCAATTTTTGTAACATAATGTGCAGGAGCCATTCGTGTATAAGATGGGTGGAACTGATCATCCATGCCTTCTTTTTTAAGATAATCAAAAATAACATCAATACGCTCCGCAATTACCAACTGAGGCCCGGCTTCTCTTTTGGCTATAAAATAGCGTAAAGGCCTACCTATAGATCTTGCCATTCGTATAGTTTTTCCTTCAACAGAAATAAGTGAAAATTGTCCATCAATTTTACGTATAGCTTCTATATCACCAGATTTGACAATATCAACAGCTTCTTCCTGAGTCATATTATAAATGACATTTTTTTTATGATCTGTGAGATCCACAATCTTACTTATATAATCACAATTTTCCATACTCTTAAATATTATATAATTTTTACTAAATTTTTATTTTTTTAATGATTTGCTAAAGTAATTAAATTACTTACTGAAATCTACATATCTCTTTACTTTTTTACAATCCCTTTTCCTTTTACTATAGTCATATACTGACAAGAAACAATGTTCTTATAAACTTCCTGTTTACCATCAGGCCATTTAATCTCAAGTTCATTAATTATTCTTTCCTGGCCTAGTCCGATATGAATTCGTGGTTCACTATTAGACAGATAACCTGTTGTCCACTGATTAATAAGAACCTGTTTTTGATCACCAGCTGTTACTGTTATTTTTGCACCTATTCCAGAAGCTAAACCATTTTTCCCTTTAAGCGTTAATCCAAACCAATGATTTTTATTACCTCCATCATTTCTGAGCAATGTTGCAGTTGCCTTCAGATCAACGTGGGAGATTATCACATCTAAATCACCATCATTATCATAATCCCATACAGCTAGACCACGCCCTGATCTTTTTGTCGAAAAATAAGAACTAAGTTCCTGACCAATATCCTTAAAATTACCTTTTCCATCATTCTCAAGTAAGAGTGGGTATTGTAAAATAAGTTCCTCTGCCGTACCATTTGAGGCTATAATATCCAAATCACCATCATTGTCAAAATCAAACAAAGCAGCTCCCCAACTTCCCTTTCCTGCCATTGATTTTGCGATGCCACTCGATTCTGTTATATCTTTAAATAAACCATTTCCAATATTTCGGTAAAGAGCTCCATATCTTAGATCAGCAACAAGTATATCAATTAGACCATCACCATCAATATCACCGATAGTACCGTGCATTGAACCTGTTGATTTTCCCTGACTGTTACTTGCCACCCCATTTGCTACTCCATAATCCTTATATGTGCCATTCTCATTTCTGAACAAAAAATTCATCTGATGATCATTTGCTTGAAAGATATCCAGAATTCCATCATCATTATAATCAAATACTGTTAAACCCATACATTTTGAATCCGGATAAAAGAGGCCTTTGTCACGGCTTACATCTACAAATTTTCCATCGGATTGCTGCTCATACAACATAGATGCCTGCCCCATATATTCTGAAGGATGAGGCATCATACCCGGTGTTTGTGTTGAAATATAATCCGGATCAAATGCAAGAAAATTACCCACCATTGCATCCATTCTACCATCCAGATTATAATCCCAAAATGAAACCCCGATACTCCACTTTGTAAAACCATTCAATTTATCCGGTCCGCGTAAGCCTAAAGAAGATGTTATATCGCTAAATGTACCGTTACCATTGTTATGATAAAAAACATTAGGACCGTAATTTAAAAGGTAGAGATCCTGAAAACCATCGTTATCAAGATCAATTGCACCAGCTGCCATACTCCAATTACGATCATCAAGTCCTGAAATTTTAGAAATATCCGTAAAAGTTCCATCTCCATTGTTTTTGTATAATTTGTTGGTAGCATCCTTAAACACTTTTCCATCAGGACGTGAAATACCTTCAAGGTAAGTACCGTTCATCATGTAAAGATCCATCCAACCATCATTATTATAATCAAAAACAGTAATTCCAGATCCACTACTTTCTAGAATATTTTCATAAGAATGGTCACCAAAGTTGTATTTAAAATCAACACCAATCTCACTGGCTATATCGGTAAATCTAATCTTATCATTTTGAGCTGAAAGCAATGCAGGAACACTCATAAAAAATATACAATAAAAAAAACTTTTATATTTCATTCTCATTCTTAGTTTCTGTTTTTAATTAAATTTCGAAAATCATCCATAGTTACAATTCTGGTATTATAATCCTGTTGATATTTTTGAAGTTCAGGATCATCAGGATACTGATCATTATCAGAAGGAGGGTAACTTGACATACCATGATAAGGAAGGGGTAAAACCTTATTTCCAAGTGCTGTATTTAAATCACCATCTTTTACCCAACCAACACTATGAATAAGAAAATCTCTTTTCCATCCTTTCTTTAATTCCGGTAATTCTTTAGCATCAAACTTAACAGATGTCTCATCACCTGCATTTGAGATAATGTATTTGTTATCTGAATCCATCAGAAGAGGTTTCACATCACCATAACGGGTATAATTACCTGTAAGATCACGCCACTTTATATTTTTATCAACATCATAATAATCAAACCAATGTGGTCCGTATCGACCACCCTTTCTGTATGTACGTGAGAATCCTCTATAATGAATGTCTGCAGAAACCGGATCCAGAACATTTACGTTAACAGTAATGTTTGGGCTTTCATTGGAAAAAAAGATCTGATCCCAATAGATCTCCATATTGGTCCGTATTCGTATCCTGTTATCAGAAGTTAAGAATTTTCCTGATAGGTCTGCAATTACAGTTTTATCTTTTCCCATAGGAAAACTCAGATTTGTAATTACTGTTTCCCATTCACCTCTTTTATTAATAACTTGAATGATTGGAGAAATGACCTTAAGCTCATCAGATTGTGAAAGTGCAATATTTATACTGGTATCTGTAGGGAAAATCCATCCATTCAAGTAGATAAATAAATTCTCTGTATCCATTGATTTATCAGGAACAAGGATCAGGTCGTGCATTTCTGTAACTCCCTGATATTTTCCGGGTTTAAAATTTGATATAAACTCATCGTCTTTTTCAATAATATAAGGAAGTAAATCCTTTCCATTTGAATCCTTTGCCGAAACAGGAAATCGTTTTTCACTTACCTGGCGAATATCCATACCAGGAAAAGGAGGTGGAGAGAACTGTTCAGGAACGAAAATATCAACAGAATCAGGATGATCAACTGCAACCAATTGTATCTTATCCATATAGATAGTTTCCCAAAGTTCTGAAGTTACCTGAATTGAATATAAACCGTCTTTAGGCTTTAACATCTCACCGGGTATCTTTATATAATCATCGGATGCATCCGGAAAAGCATACATAGTAGTCCCTCCCATAATACCCAAAGACATACCAAGTGCACTTCGCCATGTAATATCTTTAACAAATACATATTCATTACCATTCCATGTATAAAGAAATGGGCAGGATCCTTTTAATGTTTGTGCTTCAATCAGCGATTGATCTGCATCCGGGAGCAATATATTCTGAGGAACACCATTTGTCCATGTGATTCTGATAACATCAGCTTTTGGTCTATTTCCTAAGCCAAAATAAATATTTGGATTTGTAACGACCTTAGTCTGATAAAGGTCTCCTGCACGCATTTCAATTTTAGCTCCTTTCCCAAAATAATTGTTCTTAGCACTTCCAGTTCTTAGCCCTACAAGTTTTATATTTACATAATGGTTCATATTTCCACCATCATTCCTCAACAATGATATACCACCGTTCTTACCTGATATTACTATATCTAGATCGCCATCATCATTATAATCAAATAAAGAAATTTGTATTCCTGATTTTGGGTTTTCCGGCAATAAATTTGAAACGTCTGTAAAACTTTCATTTCCATTATTATGATATAGAAAAATTCCTCTTTCCTCTTTATGTTTTGATTCTCCTGCGATAATAATATCTAAAAGACCATCATTGTCAAAATCAAAAAACTCAGCGTCAAAAATATTGATATTCTTAAGGTTTTCAAACATTTTATTACCGCTTTGTTCAAAAATACCATCGCCAAGATTACGATATAACGCACTATCTACTCCGTTAAATGAGCTAACTAACAAATCTAAAAAACCATCATTATTATAATCCCCTACTGCTACTGCACTAGAATTTATATTATTATTTAAACCACTTTTTTCGGTTATATCTTTAAAGGTACCTTGCCTTTGATTTTCATATAAAATGTTATTTGCATTTTTATTTACTACAAAGAGATCAATATCTCCATCATCATTAAAATCTCCATAAGCTGCATCATTACTATAAATCTCTCCCTCACCAGACAAGCCCATTTTCTTTGCTTGCTCTAAGAATGTTCCATCACCATTATTTCGAAATAATACATTTTCATTTGATCTTACTTCAAATAAATCGAGATCTCCATCATGGTCTGAATCAAAAAACAGTGCTTTTACACCTCCTTTACTCGTAATCTCAGCTTTCGTTGTAAAGTCTTTAAAAACACCTTTTTCTATATTTCTATACAAAACATTCCCCTCTTCTTTCACTACAAATAGGTCTAGAAAACCATCATTATCATAATCGCTAAATGTTGCTGATAATTCTTTTCCTGTGTGTCTTATCCCTGTTTCTTCAGATACATCTGTAAACCGCCCCATATCATTATTAAAAAGATAATTTTTATAGGTTGAACTTGCAAAATCATAAGCCCCTACATAGATATCCATATCTGTATCTCCATCATAATCTGCAATTTCAACATGGCTAGGATAATTATGTTCTACATTTTTATTTTCATTAAATTGTGAGATAATATCTAAACCGGCAGAGGCTGTAATGTTTGTAAATTTGAGTACATCAAGTAGTGACTTGTTTTCAATCAATTGAGTAGAAGCCTGTTGGCTATAAGTAATTAGAGGAAAACCAATAACTGCTCCTCCGGGGCCTTTTAACTCCTGAACACCTGATTGATATGGTGATGTAACTTTCATATGGTTATGAAAGATCATAAACGGTGTAATTGCCTCTTCGCTATTTTGATCTTTTAAGAACGAGTTTGTTTGGTCGAAATAATCAGTGGCTTCTTTAGGAAACTCTGGAGATTGTTTTTGCATTATTTCCAATTGTTCAATTGCCTTATCAATATCTCCTTTAGTGATATAAATTTCGGTGAGATTAAGACGGGGAACAATATTTCCAGGGGCATTATTAACAAGTTGTAGCAGATAATCTTTACGCAATTTTTGAGATTCCTCATCCGATCCTACTGAATATAATTCAGAAAGATCATAAAGTGTTTTAATATGATTAGGAGCAAATTTAAGTGTTTCTATTAATACTGAAATTGCCTCATCACGTTCATCATTCATCTGGTAAACGGTAGCCAGTAACAATCTAACATCCGGATCTTTTGGATCAATTTCAATAGCTTTAAAAAGTTGAGTTTTAGCTTTATCATACTTTCCCATCCTTAAATAGACTAATCCAAGGTTTGCATACCCAAGTTTTTCATTGGACGCCAGCTTAATAAACTTTTGAAACTCTTTTTCAGCTTCGTCAAGTTTAAATTCTTCAAGATAAGCAAGGCCTAAGGTTTGTGCAGACATTAATTCAACAGACTTTTTCCTTTCATCTTCAGCTGATTCCTTACAACTGTATAATGCAAAGAAAAAAAATAATGCAACGGATAGAATGTAAATATTTTTCATAATATCAAAGATAAGGAATAAAATAAAAATTAATCAAATTTATTTTTCTGTGCTAATCGGGGTTTCATTATTTATTTTGATCAGTTCTATTGAATTTATACGACTTCCATTGCTATCAAATTGAATAGTTCCAGTTACACTTTTATAACGAATTTTTGACATGGCTTCCTGAATTTTTTCACGATCGTAATTAGAATTTCGAATTGCTTCAATAATTGAATTTATCCCATCATAAGCATAAGTGGCAACAGCACCAGGTATTTTACCATATTTTTCTTTATAAGCATTTACAAATGATAAACTCATAGCATTCAACCTATTTCCATAAGTAATAACTTTAACATCTTGTAACTGCTCAAAGTCAATATCATCAGACCTATCATTTTTTAATAATGACAATGTTCCATAAACCGGTTTAATAATTCTGTTTTTTTGTAATTGTTGAATAAGTGTAAATGAAGATGATGGCTCCCCGAATAAAACAATACAATCAACCTCATTTTCATTAATCTTATTGAACAGTTCTTTAAAATTCTTATTAGTATTATTATGTATCAATTGTATTATTTCAACTTTACCGGTTTTATTCATTTGTTTTAAAAAGCTCTGCAAAGCCAAATTTGAATCATAACTATTATCTGATAAGGTAGTTATCTTATTCCATTTTTTTTTATGATAAATTTCATTTATCAATACATCAGCTTGTTGAAAATCATTAGGAACTACACTAAAGAACCACGGAACAAATGCTTGATAAAGTGTTGGATCACTTGCCCATGCTGATAAAAAAACAATATGAGTTTTGGCAATTACCTGTTCAACCAAGTGTGCATTTCGTCCATCATGAGAACCCAGAATAGCCCATACTTTTTCGTTAAAAACTAAATTTACAGCCTCTTTTGAACCTGTACCCCAGGGCCCTTCCATAGATCTAACGACTAATTCAAAATTGATCCCATTGGGTCCTTCCAAATTATTAGCTTTATTAATAGCCAATTCAGCTCCATTTCTTGCTGATATAGAAGTACTGTTACTTATTAATAGTCCAATTTTAACTAAACTGTCAGTTTTTAATCCATTTTCCTGAGCATAAATATCCTTAATAAATAGAATACTTAAAGTGATTATTATCAAGTAATTTTTGATCATGAAATTGTTTTACCTACAGCATCGGCTATTTTACGCAAATCACCCATAAGGTCATCAAAGTCTTCAGGAGTTAGTGATTGATGGCCATCACATAAGGCTACCTCAGGTTTATAATGAACTTCCATCATAATACCATCAGCTCCAACTGCCACTGCCGCTTTAGCCATAGGAGGTACCATCCACCTATGTCCTGTTCCATGACTAGGATCAACAATAACAGGGAGGTGACTCAAATTTTTTAACATAGGTACTGCACTCAGATCCAGGGTGTTTCTTGTAGAAGTTTCAAAAGTACGTAAGCCTCGTTCACAAAGAATCACCTGATCATTTCCATGATGGAGAATATATTCAGCTGCATTTAAAAACTCTTCAATAGTTGCCATCATACCACGTTTCAACAAGACAGGTTTTCCGCACATACCAGCTTCTTTTAAAAGAGGAAAGTTTTGCATATTACGTGAACCTATCTGAACTAGATCTGCATACTCAGCAATCAGCTCAACCTGTTTGGTATCCATTACTTCTGTAACTACCGGCAAACCAGTTTCCTTATGTATTTCTCGTAACAATTTTAACCCTTCTTCTCCTAGTCCCTGAAAACTGTATGGTGATGAGCGCGGTTTAAAAGCTCCTCCTCTTAATATTTTAGCACCATAGTTGTTAACATATCTGGCTGTTTCAAATAGTTGTTCCTTATTTTCAACAGCACAAGGTCCGGCAATAATTACAACTTCAGATCCTCCAACCTCAATGCCATTGACATTTACGATAGTTGTTTCCGGTTTTTTTTGAAGATCTACCAGTGAAGGCACCTTAATTTTAACATCAACTGGAATATTACATGAAATAGTTTCCATACTGTTTTTTTTTATTATTAATAACCTACCATTCTACCAGAATGCTTTCTCTTCTCCATTTTGGGGCTAGCAGAATATTTAAACTTACCATTTTGTACCTCAGCCATCCATATTTCTCCAATATCATTCCAGCTTCCATCCAAAATTATCTCACCTGTTATTCCCTGATAACCCTGAAACGTCTTTAAATCACTTAGTACATCACGAATCAACACACGGTTAAGTCCAACCTTGTGAATGGCTTCAATGATCAAATTCATTCCATCATAAGCATGTGCCGCAAATACATCGGGTTCTATTCCAAATTTTTTGAAATAATTAGCTTGAAATGCTTTTAACTTTGGGATTTCAGCTTTTGGATTATATTGACTTGTGCTAATTATACCTTCTGCATCCTTTCCAGCAATATCAAGAAATTCAGATGATACTATCCTGTCAGAACCAAAAACTGGTTGTTTCATCCCCATTTTTCTTATTTGTTTTAGAATAAGAGCAGACTCTTTTGCATTTCCCCAGATAAGAATAGCATCAGGAGATGTTTCTTTTATATTTTTCAATTGCATCTCAAAATCTGTTTCTCCATCTTCAAACCGCTCTTCAATCATCATTGGATGACCTAAACGAGTTGCAACACCTGAATATTCCATAATACCAACCCTGCCATACCGGTTATTGGCTCTTATAACAGCCACACGATCATGCTTCATCTTTTCAAAAATATAAGTAGCCAAAGCATACCCACTTTGTCTATCATCACTAATAACACGAATACACCAAGGTATGTTGGTTTCTGTAAAAGTAGGATCTGGATCTCCAGTATTGACCATCATCATCTCCATTTTTAAGGTTGCCCTCAAAGCGACATGTGATACAATATCATCGATAGAACCTAACCATGCCCAGACCTTTTCATCATTCATTTTCACTACTTCATTTGCTGCAGCACCCCACAAACCTACATCATTGTGTATCATTAACTTAAAAGGAATACCTTTATAACCTCCTTTATTATTAGCCTCTTCAATTGCCAAGGCTGATCCATTCAACATCTGTTTACCCAATGAAACAATAGCGGATCCTTCTAAAGGCCCTAGAAATCCTATACGTACTTCCTTTAGGTCTTTGGGAGGTAATTTCTCCCGCCCTGCCCCGTAAAACTGAATAGGTTCAATAAAATGGTACTTGTAGGCTTTTTGAAAATTATTATAAGGGAAAACTTTGTCAGGTGTATTTCCATACATCAAATCTTTTTCCTGCCCATTTATTTCCCTACCCTGAAACATTACGATTAGCAAAAGGATTAATCCCCAGTAGTTACATTTCATCATGATATTGTAGTTTTAACTTGTTTTACTTATAGCATATGCCTCAATTTCTACCAAAAGTGTTTCCCAACATAATCTTACTTGTATTCCGGTAGCAGCAGGTAAAGGATCAAGACCCAACCATCTAAAGAAAGAAGTACGTATTTTATTAAATTCGCCATAATCCCGCTCTATATCTCTAAGGTAATTGGTTGTTCTCACCACATCATGCCAGCTCATCCCTTCTGCCTCAAGGAGATTAGTGATATTATAATATGTTCTCCAAAGCTGAGCTTTAAAATCTCCGATATGTTCTGGGTTACCTTCTTCATTTACACTTGCAGTACCTGAAATCACCAATACTTTGTAACCACCAAGGTCTAATCGTAAAGCTCTTGAAAATGAAGATGGCTTCTCATAATTATAAGCTTCGTTGATTGTATGTGGGGCATGTACCACATGTTTTTCAATAGGAGGCCTCTCACTGTGTATAGCGGGGTAAACCGATTCAATAATCTTATTTTCATCAGATAAGATCCCAAGTTTTTTCATTTCTATCTTCTCTCCCTCCGTTAGCTTTGTCATATCTATTAACAATTCTTTATTCTTTTTAATCTCCATTATATTTTCCATGATTTATATTATTATTTTATTTTTATTTTTATTTCAATAACTCTCCACGGCTTACTCCCTTGGAAGTAGCAACCCAAATAACATCATCCTTAACATCAACGCCAATTACAAAATTGTGTGAAATTGAAGGAGTCATTGCTAACTCTGTTTTTTTGGTTCCTTCAGTTATAATAGCTTTTCCATTTTTGTTCGTATCATTTTTTGTATAAGTGATCCAGTTATTACCATCGGTAGAACTTAATCCTTTATCAGTGCACATAAAAGCAACGGATCCTTCGGCCTTTACAAAATTGATGAAATTACTCGCTAAACCACTATCATGGTCAAAATATCCTTTCCAATGTACACCGTCATAGCGACTTAATCCGAAGTATGTAGCAACCCATAAATAATCATCTGCCCAGGAAACACCAGTAGTTATATCATGAACTACGCCATCGTCGGGGAAAAGATCTATTTCCATGTTACCATCAGGGTCAATATAGTCTCTGAATTGTTTGGTTTTTTTAGTATATTCAACTACGCCGCCGCCCCATGCTGCAATAAATATCTTGCCATCACCTGAACATACACCATAGGTCCATGGTTCATGCATAGGAGCATTCTGTTCTGTGAATATTTCCCAACGTTTTGTGTGAGTATCATATTGACCGGCGCCACCACCTGTAGCTACCCATACCTTTTTCCCATCACAAATAACTGAATAGATCAAATCATTGGGCATTCCGCTGTTCATTTGTGTAAAGTTTTCAAACTTGCCTGTTGACCAACGTGTTAATCCACCCATAGTTCCAAGCCAAACATCTCCAGTTTGTTCACTTACATCTATAGCCAAAACACCATTATGCGCAAGTCCATCTTTTGTTGTATAGGTTCGCCACTTTTCATTTTCATAAACAGCAAGCCCTTCATGAGTACCTACCAATACACGTTCTCCATCTATCCTTACACAATACGCTTTATCACCTGGTAGCCCATTTTTTGAAGTAAAATTACGCCAATTCCCATATATTGGCATAGAACTCTTTTCGTTCAGTACATTATTAATATCAAAAGTTTTTTCAATTGATGTATCATTGTTTTCTGCTTTTGATTTTTCAATTATAGGATTTGAATTCGAGTCTAAAGAATGCTCACCAGTAATTTTAAACCCAAAAGAAGCAGCCACAAGAATAATCACAGCAATTGCAACAATTTTTGAATATTTTCTCAATCCTTTATTTTCCATGATTTCCATTTTTAATTAGATTTTATATATGTGCCATGTTGAACTTCCGATTTATCATCATCATATAAGGGGCTTCTGAGTGATTTTAGGTAATCAATCAGGTCATTTAGTTGCATCTTAGTTAAATCATTAACATGTCCATGTTTATCATCTTCACCATAAATTGTCCATATTTCTTCCAGTGTTTCAGCACGTCCATCATGTAAATAAGGTGCTGAGCTAAATATATTATGTAAGTGTGGTGTATCAAATAAAATTGGATCATCAGTATCTGACAACGTACTTACATCAGCCATTTTTAAATCTGTATATAATGGAGGGGGGTGGCATGTAATGCATCTGTTATTTTCAGGAATTGCAATCCCTAAGTTATCTACACTTCTATTATAAATTTCTTTACCGCGAATTTGTGACTCGGTCAATTCTCCATCAGGATTATACATTAAGTTTGGAGGATGTTTTATCCCCGTTACAATATAAGCTACAAGTGCATCAAGGTCATCATGATTAAAAGGTTCAGTCCTAGTAAGTATGGCAGAAAATCTCATTCCGTCTTGTTTATAAACACTCTGGTTCTTTCCATTCCATTTAAATGGAGCAGTCCCGCCAATTTCACGTAATGACTGTGTATTTGTTACATTACGTCCCATATCTTTCCCTGCCATATTATATACAAGGCCATCTTCATGATTATCAGGATGACATGTATAACAGGCATATTGATTTTGGAATGTGTGCCCTGCATTATTAAAAAGTCTACGCCCTTGTCTGGCAACTGTTATCCTGAGAGGACCTCCAAGGTTAATAGAACCTATAGTTTCAAGGCTTTCAGTATTGATTACTGCAATTTTATCCTCAAGCTGCTCTGCAACATATAGTCGTTTACCATCGGGTGAGAGTGTAAGTCCTTTGGGATTAGCTCCTGTAGAAATACGTTTAATGACAAACCGGCTACTGATCCCAAGATTATTGGAAAAACTCTTTAACATTTTAGGCGAAGACTCAGCCAATATAGTCCTGATTGAATCAATAGAAATTACTGAAATATAATCAACACCAGAACTTGAAACAAAAGCTTTCTTCCCATCAGGAGAAATAACAATATCGAACGGATCGGAATAATAGGCATTTGGTTCATCAAGTAATAACTGAACTACCCTGCCTTCTTCCTTCTGTTCAATAATTGCAATTCCATGATTCATCATCCAGCCTCGTTCAACCTGTATGGAAGTGATCAAATTTTTAGGACGGATCAATGTAGTCATTGCCAGATCTCCTGAAGGTGTAAAAGCAACATTTTCCATCATATAAGCTGATTCGATGCCTAAATATTTTGCTACCGTCTTTGTACTATCGTTAATAATGGTTAGATCACTAATTAAAGGTTCTCCATAAGGAACCATATTGGCACGTCTACTAGTCACATATAAAACTTTTCCATCAGGAGACAATGCTGTTCCGGTAGGATTATTCCCGGTGGTTAACCTTTTTATTTCTTCTTTGGTAGAAAGATCAATTACAGATAAATCTGAACCAAATACATTAACTACATACAGAAACTGCTCATTAGAACTAAGAGCTAGTCCCGCCGGACCATTACCAGTTTTAAGAGTGTCTATTACTTTTGATGAAACAAGGTCAATTACTGATACATTATCTGACCATTCATTACTTACATATGCAATTTTACCAGATTTATTAAGTATCACACTATGAGGATGAACTCCAACATTAATCTTATTTAACACATTTTCATTCTCAGTATCAACAACCATCAACTCATTAATATCCTGTGCTATCACATACAAACGGCTACCATCATTAGAAACAACCATATTGAATGGTGAATAATAATCCTCATTGACCATTTTTGAGACCCATTTATTCTGGGATGTATAAACATGGCATGATGTACACGATAGTGGATGGTCATCAACAGCTGTTATATAATTTACATGTGATCTAGCTGCTTTGCGTCCGGGGAAATAAACAATCAGCCCCAAAACAAATATTACACCGAAAATTATTAATATTTTTGACTTCTTCATATCAATTTTTATGAATCTTTTTCTTTATGAACTTTATTCAACTGTTTTGGCAATATTATTGGTTCTTTTCTAACTGAAAGAGGTTGCCTGTTGTAAGGAACCTGTTCATGATCTTCATGGCACCCCACACATCCTCGCCGTTCATTTGGACGTAAATATATCCAACTACCCGGTCCATTTACCACCTGTCCGTCCTCACTAATTGTTTGAATTCGAAAAGGAGTATCGGCCAATACTTTTAAATAAAAAGAACCATCTTTCTCAACATCCACTATTCCAAGAGAAGTATCTATTCCCATCACTTCTATTCTAACTGCTTTTGATATTGAAGAAGTATCTTCTACAGATTGCACATCAGTAAAATTAATATCCTGACAAAGCAACAATCCCGTATTTACACTCATATTTAAATCACTTGGCAATTTCCTAGGCCTTTCTTTTTTCTTAATTACAACGGCTTCTAATATATTGTAATTCTCATCTTTATAAATAACCTTACCAAGGGTTTTATTTACCTCATCAAATTCATACAGTGCGTAACGATCATTATCAGATGAACGATAGGAAACTAATAAACTGCCTGCTTGAATCGGACTCACAGCATAAAAATCACCTTCAATACCTGAAGATAGATTAACCCTGCTATGCAAAGGCCGATTATAATTAACAGAAATAATATCCCCACCTTCCTTATCTTTATTATCAGTTTCTATAAAAAAAACTTTACCATCATTTGTCTCCCAACCACGGCTATGTATTTCACTACCTTTTAAGCCTTTATAAAACAATTCTTGTTTGGTACCATCAGGACGCATAACCATAAACATTCCATCTTTCTGTTCAGGAAAAAGTTGCCTACTGATTGTCAATATCCTACCATCCTGTAAAACTGTTGATGCAAAATATGCATGTGGATTAAAAGTAATCTGATTGATTTCAGAACCATCTAAATTAGAAGTAAAAAGTGCATATCCTTCCTTTACGTTATCAATCGTTGTAAATTTACTAAACACCATACGTTTACCTGGCAGATATGAAGGATTAAAACAATCTTCCGATGAAGAGGTAATCTGTCTGATTTTTAAATTCTCTAAATTCATTTCCCATATTTGCCATATGTCATTTTGTTTTTTTTGTGCTGCAAATAACATGAATTTACCATCGTAAGAAATATCGGGTGAACATGCCGAAAAGTAATCTTCAGTAAGTACTTTTATTTTTTCACCGGATTTATTCGAGTTTAATGCTACAATACGCGAATTTGGTATATATCGCCAGGAATTTCCGGTTATATAATTAATTTTCTGTATATCTCCTTCAACCTGAGTAAAAACAATCATCCCTTCATTTGAACTTTCTTTACATGATAAAAAAAAGACAACAGAAAAACTGATGGTCATTATAATTAGGAAAACTGTATTTGATCTTTTTTTATGCATTTAAAATTATTGGGGTTCTTTAACCGTTAGAATTTGATTTGTTTTAATATTCTCCAATACTTGAAATTTACCTGAAGGCCACTTTATCTCTATTTTTTCTACAATTTCATTCTTTTCAAGACCAAAATGAATTCTGGAATCATTTTGTGAAAGGTATCCTGTAGTACTTTTTTTCTGAGCGGTTTGCACTTTGCCTCCAGCTATTATTCTAATTCTGGACCCCACAGCATCTCTGTTACTTGTTTGCCCAATCAAATTTAAAGTAAGCCAGTTGTTTTGATTTCCTTTATTATTTCTTAAAAGCTTACCATGGCTATCTAAATTCACAATATAGATATCTATATCACCATCATTATCATAATCACCCAAACATGCCCCTCTACCTACATTCTCTTCCCTAAAGTATTGACCCCGCTCAACAGATATATCTTTGAATTTTCCATTCCCAATATTTTCAAACAATTGATCTTCCTGTCCATACTTATGTTTTAACTCACCATTTGTTTTAAAAATGTCCACATCACCATCGTTGTCATAATCAAAAAAAGAAGATGACCATCCAACAAACTGACCGGATGCTACAGAAATTCCTGAAAAATATGACTTATCACTAAAAACTCCATTTCCTAAGTTCTTATATAAAGAACAGTAATTATCATCTGATATAAACATATCAAGTAATTCATCTCCATTATAATCGGCAAAATCTACAGACATACTTACGGTTGCTTCTCCAGACTGACTGAATCCAGTTCCAGACATAACACCCATGTCCGTAAACCCTTTTCCTTGGTCATTATGCCAAAGAAAATTTACTGTATGATCATTGGCCACATAAATATCTACGAAACCGTCATCATCATAATCTGCAGCTCCTACACCCATTGCCCTTCCATCAATGTCAATAATCCCCATTTTATTTGTTACATCTTCAAAAGTGCCTTTACCTTTATTGTGGTACAAAATATCTTTCTGGCTGTCATATGCGAGTGGTCCTGGAAACCCATCAGGTGCATAGTAATATTTATAGTCTGGATCAAAATTAAGGTAATTCCCTACATAAAGATCTAGCAAACCATCATTATCAAAATCCAACCATACTGCTCCTACACTACATTCCTTTCCTCCTACCATAGCACGTTTAGTAATATCTTTAAAAGTTCCGTTGCCATTATTTTGATAAAGTGTGTTAGGTCCATTGTTACTAACATAAATATCGGGATAACCATCATTATTGAAATCACCAACAGTAACACCCATGCTATACCACGGACCACCAACTCCAGCTTTCATGGTAACATCCTCAAAGGTTCCATCCTGTTTGTTGCGATAAAGATGATTTCCAGGCAATTTATCCGGTTCTTCACTTTTACTAAAACCTTCAACCCATGTTCCGCTACACGTATAAATATCAATGTAACCATCTTGATCATAATCTAGAAAAGCAGCTCCTCCTCCAACTGATTCTACAATATTTTTCATATGGTCAGCTCCAATGGAATGAACAAAATCCAATCCTACTTCTTCTCCTATCTCTTGGTAGAAATCATTATTTGGTATTGGATTTGTATGAACTGATGGTTTCTTTGATTTTGAAGTAGGATTATTACCAGAATTACATCCGGAAAAAACCAATAATAATACAAATAAGAAAACAAAATACTTGGAAAGATTTGAATTGAACAATAATTCCTTTTTATATATGAATAGCAATTTATTTATTTTTAGGTATTTAAACATAGAGTATTATTAGTGAAATTAATATCAGGAAATAATGTAACAACTTTAAACTTTATAAATATTATTAATTATAAAAACCATAGCTAAATTAGATTATCTGTATATAATTTGTAGTTAACAATAAATTAAAATGATTAATAAAAAGTTAAAAAAATTAATGAAAAGTTAAATGTTAATATTCTAATATTTTTTATATCCATCATAATGCAAATCATCTTTTTTAAACTGTATTTATTATAATAGATCATTAAGATCTTATAACAAAATCACTACACAAATATCTTCTCTTAATTTCAAAATTCATTATTTTATTGTGAAAGCATCTGATATTTTAGTGCTGTCAAATATTATATACTTTTATAATAAAAAGTATGATTATTGTCATGGAAAAAATTCTTATTTTCCGGTTACTTTGCCCTTTACCTATTTGGTATTTATATTAAATACCAAATTATATCTGTAATTATAGTTACATCCAAATAGCTTTGGAATTCAATAGCTTTTAACAGAAATTAATTAAAAAAGGCAACAAAACTAAAATTATTATGTATAGAAATGTAGTATTGGTATTTTCACTTATCTTTCTTCTTAACAGCTGTAATAAAGATATAAAAGAAGAACTTTTTGAATTTGTGGATGCAACAAGGTCCAATATTACTTTTTCAAATACAATTATTGAAAATGACAGCATAAATCCTATTGATTGTCTTAATTGTTTTAATGGTGGAGGAGTAGGAATAGGAGATTTTAATAATGATGGCCTATCAGATATTGTTTTTTCAGGAAGTCAAATATCATCCACAATTTTTTTAAACAAAGGATCTCTTCAATTTGAAGATATTTCCAAAGCTGCAAATTTTCAAACAAAAAGTTGGGTAACCGGTGTTTCTATAGTAGACATTAATACAGATGGTTTTGATGATATCTATTTAAATGTTGGGGGGTTGAATTGCGAAGAAAATTGTAAAAATTTACTTTTTGTTAATAACGGATTGGATAAAAATGGAATACCAACATTTACAGAGCGCGCTGAAGCTTATGGATTGGCCGATGGGAAGTATGCTCAACAATCTGTCTTTTTTGATTATGACAATGATGGTGATCTAGATGTTTATATTGTACACAATAGTAATAGTAAGAAGCTTAGTAGAAATAAAGCTATGATCAAGCATTTATGGCCAGAGGACATTGCTGATTATTTGCTGCGAAATGATTCTGTAGCAGGAATTGATCACCCTGTCTTTACAAATGTTTCAAAAGAGCTTAATGTGATGCATAAAGGACTTGGACTGGGCGTTGGAATTGCCGACTTCAATAACGATAATCTTGTTGATGTATATGTATCTAACGACTTTATTACAGAAGATCATTTATTTTTAAATAAAGCTCATAAAGATAGTTTATATCCCAAGTTTGATGAAGTTAATAAACAATATTTAGGACATGCAACTCTCAATGGTATGGGAATGGATATTGCTGATATTAATAATGATGGCCTATCGGATATCATGGTATTGGATATGCTACCAAAAGATTATAAAAGTCAAAAAAGGATGATGGCACCAATGAATTATCCAAATTATCTGTTTACACAAAGTAATGATTATACTTCCCAATATATGCATAATACATTGCAACTTAATAATGGCGAATTAAATGGAAAACCAATAAAAAGTAGTGAAGTAGCTTTTCTTTTCGGAATTTCAAATACCGATTGGAGTTGGGGGCCATTAATGGTTGATTTTGATAATGATGGTGATAAGGATATTTATATTGCCAATGGTTATATAAAAAATGTTATTGATTTAGACTATATAAATTTCTCTTTATCAAAAACCAGATACTTCACTCCTGGTAAAGAAAAATTAAAAGAAATCGCTGATGATTTACCATCAATTGTATTACCTAATTTTATCTATGAACAAAAAGATGCATATAACTTTGAAGATGTTTCTTTAAAATGGATAGAGGAGCAACCTTCTTTGTCTAACGGAGTTGCATATGCAGATTTTGATAATGATGGAGATCTGGATATTGCTGTAAGTAATATAAATAGTAAGGCATTTTTAATCGAGAATAAAACCTCAGAAAAACTTAACAATCATTATTTACGAATCCGATTAAAAGGCCAAGTAAAAAATGCCAAAGCCATTGGTGCAAAAGTTACAATCTGGAATAAAGGAAAAACACAATATCAATTCCAATCTGTTATTCGTGGATATTTATCTTCTATGGAACCCATTATCCATTTTGGTATAAAAACAAATACAATTGATTCATTAAAAATAGTCTGGCCAAATGGAAAAATTTCAAAACTTAAAGATGTAAAAGCTGATCAATTATTGGAGATCGATTATGCTACGGCAGCAAAAATTAAGAAAAAGAACTTAGATAGAAAAAAAATATTCAATTCAACAAACGAAATACTAAATTTTACACATAAAGAAAATTTCTATAACGAATTTACAAAACAACCATTGTTGGTCCGTCAATATTCACAAAATGGCCCTTGTATTGCTGCTGCTGATACTGACGGTATACCTGGTCAAGAGATCTTTATTGGAGGTAGTTTGGAAGTACCAGGAAGAATATGGCATCAAGATGATAAAGGCGAATATTATCAAAAGCAAAATCTAGATTCTATTTATGAAGATACTGATGCCATTTTTTTCGATGTAGATAATGATTCTGATCTAGATCTTTATGTAAGTAGTGGAGGCAATGAGTTTAATGAAAATTCTCCCTATTATAAAGATCGAATTTATCTTAATGATGGAAAAGGATTTTTTACCAAAGCTGAAGATATCTTACCGGAATCCTTTCAAAGTACGAGTTGCATAAGGCCAATAGATATTGATCATGACAATGATATGGATCTGTTTATAGGTGCAAGGATCTCTCCGGGAAATTATCCAAAAACTCCTGAGAGTATTATTCTCATTAATGATAACGGACGTTTTACAAAAAAATCTACTTCAGAGATTTCAAATGTTGGTATGGTTACAGATGCTTTATGGACAGATATAAATAATGATAATTGGGAAGACTTGATCATTGTTGGTGAATTTATGAATATCACAATATTTAAAAACAATAAAGGAGAACTCGAAAAGATGTCAACAACCTGGTTAGATAAAAATAATCATAAAATTACAACAGAAGGTTGGTGGAACTGTATTGAGGCAGTTGATTTTGATAAAGATGGAGATATTGATTTTATTGCCGGAAACCAGGGATTGAATGGTTTTGTAAAACCAGAGGAGAATTTTCCATTGTATGTTTATGCCAAGGATTTTGATCAAAATGGAAGTCTTGATCCAATTTTAGGTCAGTACTTTGAAGCTGATGGGGAAAAAATATTGTTTCCATTTCATACTCGTGATGATATCAAAAAACAATTCCCTGAATCTAATATCTCATTTCTTACTTATGAGCAATTCTCCAATTTAGATTTTAAAACACTTTTAGAAATTAAAGACCTGAAATCAGAAACACTTAAAGCCACAACTTTTTCTAGTAGTTATATAGAAAATCTGGGCAATGGAAAGTTTAAACTAACAGCTTTACCAAGATCATGTCAAGTATCACCTATTAATGATATTCTTATAGATGATTTTGATAACGACGATCAACTGGATGCACTTTTAGTTGGAAATGATTTTTCTGCGGAATCAAGTTATGGCAGATTTGATGCTCTTACAGGAATATTCTTAAAAGGAAATGAAAATAAATTTGAGGTTATACCTACTAAGGAGTCTGGCTTTTATGTACCCTACCAATCGAATCATATAATTAAAGTGGAAGACAACAAAGAAAGAAAACTTATTCTTTCAACTCAGAATAATGAAAATGTACGCGTTTTTAATTTAGAGTAAAAGAAATTGAATAATAAAATCCCAAGAAAACTATATTTCTTGGGATTATTTTAAACTTCTAAATTTTACTAATTTAATACAATATCCACTTCAAGAGAAGTTCTTGAACTTCCTCCAATAAATACCTTAAAATCTCCCGGTTCAACAATATATTCACCTTTATTATCATAAAAGCCAAGTAATTCATTATTCAAAATAAAATTGATTGTTTTTGTTTCTCCTGCTTTAATTTCTACTAATTCAAATCCTTTAAGTTCTTTTACTGGTCGAGTAATACTACCAACTAGATCTCTTATATACATTTGAACAACTTCTTTACCATCAATTTTTCCGGTATTGGTAATATCTACAGATATTTTAATTTCATCACCAACTTTAAAATTATCACCCGTTACTTTTAAATTATCATATTTAAAATTAGTATAACTCAAACCATGTCCGAAAGGATATAATGGGTCATTGGATTCATCACTATAATGCGACCAAAATACCATTTCAGGATCATCATAACCATTTGGTCTTCCAGTATTTTTATGATTGTAAAAAATTGGTACTTGACCTACACTTCTCGGAAATGTCATTGGTAATTTTCCGCTGGGATTATAATCACCATACAATACCTGAGCAATTGCATTACCCGCTTGAGTACCCAATTGCCAAGCTTCAACAATTGCCGGAATATACTCATCTGCCCAAGTTATGGCTAATGGCCTACCATTATTTAAAACCAGAACAATATTTTTATTCACTTTATAAACTGCTTCAAGTAATTCTTGTTGAACACCTGGCAAATCAATTTCAGTTCTACTTCTACCCTCTCCACTTTGAAAGCCAATTTCACCTAAAACCATTACAACAACATCTGCATTTTTAGCAACTTGTATTGCTTCACCAAATTTACTTTTATCTGTTTTATTAATTTTAACTTCTTTTATAAATGCTGTTTTTCCAATTGCAACATCAGCTCCTTTTTTATAGGTTAATGTATTTCCGGTATATTTTTTCATGCCTTCTAAAACAGAAACAGCAGAATTCTCTTTTCCAACTGCACGCCAACTACCCAAAGGACTATCATTATCATTAGCAAGTGCACCAATTAAAGCTATTTTTTGACCTTCTTTTTTTAAGGGTAACAATTGATTTTCATTTTTTAACAGAACGATTGATTTTTTCGCCATATCCAATACTGCTTCATGATGTTTTGGATTTCCAAGAGTTTCTTTTTCTCTTTCTTCATCACAATATTTATAAGGATCATCAAATAATCCTAATTCATATTTTACTTTTAAAATCCTTCTTACTGCATCATCTAAAATTGATTCTTTTACAATACCCTCTTTAACCAAATTTGCTAATTCTTCTATATAGGCATATGATTCCATGTCCATATCCGAACCGGCAATAACAGCCAACTTGGCAGCTTCATTTTTGTCTTTGGCATTTCCCCAAGTAATAATTTCACCTATAGATCCCCAATCTGATACTACAAAACCTTCATAGCCCCATTTGTCTTTTAATATATCTCTCTGTAAAAAAGAGTTTGCTGTAGCAGAAATACCATTAAGTTCATTAAAAGAATTCATAAAAGTTTTAACACCAGCATCAGCAGCTGCTTTAAATGGCGGTAATACAACATTGTATAAAGTTGAAGTACCAATATCAACAGTATTATAATCTCTACCGGCTTCAGCAAAACCATAAGCAGCAAAATGCTTGGCACATGCTGCAATAGTATTTACAGCTGTTAGATCATCACCTTGAAAACCTTTAACTCTGGCTATAGCAATTTTACTTCCCAAAAATGGATCTTCTCCTGCACCCTCCATCACTCTACCCCATCTTGCATCACGTGATATATCAACCATAGGGGCAAATGTCCAGTTAATTCCTACCGAAGCCGCTTCAGCAGCAGCTACACCAGCTGATCTTTTTATTGCTTCTAAATCCCAACTGGCGCTTTCGGCCAGTGGTATCGGACTAATAGTTTCGTACCCATGAATTACATCATAACCTATAATTAATGGAATTCCTAATCTTGATTCTTCAACTGCAATTTTTTGAACAGCTCTTACTTGTTTAACACCTGCTACATTTAACATTGATCCTACCCAACCTTTTTTTAAATGTTCGTATTTTTTTTCTGCATCACCTCCTTCAGGAGTAGGACCTGTAACATCCCAAAAACCATTATATTGGTTCATTTGCCCAATCTTTTCTTCAATTGTCATTAATTTTAATAAAGAATCTACTTTATAATCAATCAATTTATCATTATCATTTTTTACTATATTTTTTTCTTGATTATTGCATCCTATAAATGATACAACAATGGTTATAAATACTAAAGTTCTATAAAAATTTCTCATACTAAACCAATTATTAGTTATTAATAAATTAAGATTCAAATTTAAAAAATTAAAACTCATTAGAATTTAAATACAATTAAATTATAAATACAAAATCCTCAAAATTCAGTATTATTTACTTTTAAAAAAAGAGGCAACAGGATTTATTACATCCTTATATTGAAAAAATATTGTTTATTAATCTAAAGGATCAATTTTACCTTTGTAATAAAGTGAAAAAGATTTTTCACCTTCTTTTTCAAACCTATTCAATAAGGGATTCCAATACCCATAATTTAAGGTATAAGAAGGAAGTGTAATTATATATGCATTATTATCACTGTTATTTTGATCTTCATAAAATAACTCAATAGTTAAAGCCTGTCCGTTTTCACCTTTAGTGATCCAGTCATAATCATTACCACCTTTCCAGTTATAGATCACTCCGGCATCATAAGTTCCTATATCACCATTATCTCCCCAAATATATGTTGCATGAATTGGGTTACTTCCTGAAATAGGAAATAATTTTATTAAATTAGGGTTGTCATTTCCTTCAACTTCTGCAAGAATTCTAATATAAACCATACCACCAGTATTTGTAGCATCATACCAAAATGCTGAATTATTAAAAGGCAATTCTACATCATCTATAGTATATTTATTATTAGTAGATAAAACATCAATATTTATTGAAAAAGTATCTGAACCTAAACTATTTGTAATAATTTGGTTAACCGTATAAGAATTGCTTTCAAAAAATACTATGCTTGATTGATCAGTTGACAATGAGTACTCTCCTCCAATTACTTCATAAACAATATTACCAGCCTCTTTTGATTTGTCAATAATATTAACTTTATCCCATTGAACTGGCTTCTCATTACTCAAAGAAAAGCCTGCTGTTGGTGGATTTTCATCACTAGATGAACAGCTAATCAGCACAACAATAATTATATATATATACAAAATTTTTATAAAGCTTCTCATAATGATTTTCAAAAATATTAAATTTAACTTAATATTTTCTTAATGTTAGATTGTTGTTTTTATTCAAACACTCAAAATATATTTATATTGTTGATAGATCGTTCTTTTATATAAATATCTAAAAAGTTCCGATTAAAATCCAAAAAAATAAGTAGAATGGAAAAAATATTCAAAAAAAGCCTACTGAATTTAGTAAGCTTATATTGAAAATTTTTATTTGATCTTTTATTTAAATCAACATTCCGGCAGCAACAGTTTCATTTGTACTTTCATCAATTAAAACAAAACTACCTGTTTTACGATTTCTTGAATATTCATCCATCATAATTGGTGCTGTAGTTCTTATTTTAACTTTACAAATATCATTCATGTTTATACTAATATCTTCCTCAATTCTTTTTAAAGTATTAACATCAACTTTATATTCTACTTCCTTTATCATTGCCATTGGTTCATTTGAAGTATGTTTTAAAGTATATTTTGCTCTTGGTCTTGCAGGATTATCATTAAACCAACAGATCATAGCAGAAAGATCCTGAGTTTTTTCAGGTAAGTTATTGGTTTTAACGATCATATCTCCTCTACTCAAATCTATATCATCTTCTAAGGTCATTGAGACACTCATGCCTTCAAAAGCTTGATCCACATAGTTTTCATATACATTAATCGATTTAATTATAGAGCTAAATCCAGAAGGTAATAATCTAACTTCATCACCTACTCTGAAAATACCACCTGCAATCGTACCTGCATAACCTCTATAATCTCTATTTTCATCATCTTGAGGTCTCAATACAGTTTGCACAGGAAATCGGGCATCCACCATATTGTTATCACTGGTAATGTGTATTGTTTCTAAAGTATGTAATAATGGAGCATTTTGATACCATGGGGTCTTTTCTGAACGATTTACAACATTATCTCCTTTAAGAGCACTTATTGGAATGTAACGAACATCTTTAATCATCATTTTTGAAGACATTTCTTCATATTGTCCTACAATGTCATTAAATACTTCTTCGCTATAATCAACCAAATCCATTTTATTTACACATACAATTATATGTGAAATTTGTAATAAGGATGCAATATATGAATGTCGTTTTGTTTGCTCAATTACTCCATTTCTAGCATCAATTAAAACAATGGCCACATTTGCAGTTGATGCTCCTGTTACCATATTTCGTGTATATTGAATATGTCCTGGAGTATCTGCAATAATAAACTTACGTTTTGGGGTTGTAAAATATCTATAAGCTACATCAATTGTAATTCCTTGTTCTCTTTCATCTCTTAATCCGTCAGTAAATAATGCCATATCAACAGATTCTAATCCTTTTCTTTTACTTGTTTTTTCAACAGAAGCAATTTGATCTTCAAAAATTGATTTAGAATCATACAATAATCTTCCAATCAATGTGCTTTTACCGTCATCAACACTTCCTGCAGTTGTAAATCGTAATAACTGATTTTTATCTATACTCATTTTATTCTGAATTTAAAAATACCCTTGTTTTTTTCTATCCTCCATAGAAGTTTCACTTCTTTTATCATCAGCTCTATTTCCACGTTCTGTTTCACGCATTGCAGAAACTTCTTCTACAATTTTTTTAAGTGTATCTGCTTCACTTTCAATACCTCCTGTAATTGTAATATCACCTAAAGTTCGAAATCTTAACTTTTTAGTAACAACTTCTTCATTCTCCTGCATTATCAAATATTCAGAAACCGGAATCCAACTACCATTTCTATAAACTACTTCCCTATCATGCGCATAATAAAGTGAAGGAATTTGAATGTTTTCTCTTAAAATATAATTCCATACGTCCATTTCCGTCCAATTACTAATAGGAAAAGCTCTAAAATGTTCTCCCTCATTCATTTTTCCATTAAAAATATTCCACAATTCCGGTCGTTGATTTTTGGGTGTCCATTGTCCGAAATCATCCCTATGAGAAAAAAATCGTTCTTTTGCTCTTGCTTTTTCCTCATCACGTCGTCCTCCACCGATTGCACAATCAATTTTATTGTCTTCAATTGCATCTAATAGTGTTGTAATTTGTAATTCATTTCTGGTAGCATTCTTACCTTTTTCCTCAAAAACTCTTTTATTATCAATTGCTTTTTGAACAGAGCCAACTATTAAGGAAGCTCCTAAAGATTCTACTAAATCATCTCTAAATTTAATAGTTTCAGGAAAATTATGTCCTGTATCAATATGCATCAAAGGAAAAGGTACTTTTGCCGGAAAAAAGGCTTTCTTTGCCAAATGTGTTAAAACAATTGAATCTTTACCCCCGGAAAACAGTATCACCGGATTTTCAAATTGAGCATAAACTTCACGTAAAACAAATATTGCCTCCGATTCTAATTCATCTAAATAATTTAAAAAATATTTTGTCATTTTTTTAATTTTTCTTTTATTTTATCATATATCATTGCTGTAGATTCCTCAATAGTAAAATCATCTGTAACAACCTCTATTTGCGGATTTTCAGGTGCTTCATAAGGAGCATTAACACCAGTGAAATTTTTAATTTCACCTAAACGTGCCTTTTTATACAATCCTTTAACATCTCGGTTTTCACATTCTTCTAAAGAAGTATTTACAAAAACCTCCACAAAATTATCTTTTCCAACAATATTTTCAATATTTTTTCTATCTTTTTTATAAGGAGAAACGAATGCAGCCAAAACTACAATACCTGCATCTATAAAAAGATTGGCAATTTCCGCAATTCGTCTGATATTTTCTGTTCTGTCTTCAGGTGAAAAAGTAAGGTCATTATTAATTCCTTCACGAATATTATCACCATCTAGAGTATACGTTTTTATTCCTTCATGGTGAAGTTTACTTTCTAAGGCATTCGCCAGCGTTGATTTTCCTGAACCCGATAAACCCGTAAACCATATTAAAAATGAATTATGCTTATTCAATCTAATCCTATCTACTTTAGAGATAATATAATTATGCTTTACAATATTTTTCATTCTATTTCTCTACAATATTTTTACTTACTCTTGCATTTAATCCAAAATTAGATTTATACCATATTCTCTCGTGATAATAATACAAAGCCATTTTTAATATAGATTCAGTAAGTGCTACGGCAGTTGCTTTTTCAGTAACATTAGGATCATCTCTAAAAAAAATAAATGCAATAATAAAAGTAGTTAACGACGCTAAAACCCTCCAAGTTATTGTCTTAGCTATATGCCTTTTACGGGAAATATCCTTCATTTTTAAATTTTTAATTTGATTTTATTATTATCTATTTCAATTAGTCCACCAAAAACCAAGGATTTAACAAATTTTCTTTATTATAAAGTAAAGGTTGATTGGTTTCTTTTGAAATAACATTTAAACCTACTGCTTCACAAATAGCTTGCCCTGCTGCAGTATCCCATTCCATTGTAGGTGCAAATCTCGGATAAACATCGGCTTTTCCCTCTGCTACCAAACAAAATTTTAATGAACTTCCTTTTGAAACAATTTCAACATGTTCAAAATCATTTTTTAAAGAATTTACAAAATTTTGTGTTGCTTCATTCATATGTGAACGGCTACCTACCACACTAATCGTATCTTTTTGTTTTGGTCTTGGTTTGATTATTATTGAATTTAATTCAAGAGTATCAAAATCAACATTATGATCTTTTAACTCTGATTTTAAGGCGAGTTTTTTTGTTACATTAGCATAAAATAATTCTTTCGTTACCGGAACATATATCACTCCCAAAAGTGGTTTTCCATTTCTAACCAAAGCAATATTAACTGTAAATTCTCCATTTCTTTTTACAAATTCTTTGGTTCCGTCAAGCGGATCAACTATCCAACAGGTTTCCCAGTTTTTTCGCACATCAAAAGGTAGTTGTTTACTCTCTTCACTAATGATTGGAAATTCTGTTTTTACCAAATATGAATTGATAATATCGTTACATTTTTTATCAGCAATGGTCAATGGAGAATTGTCATCTTTATATTCTACTTCAAAATCATTTTGATAAATTTTCATTATTGCTGCACCACCTTCTATGGCTGCTTGGATAGCAATTTTAAGGTTTGGATCCATTCTCTATGTATTTAATTCTAAATATCTATCTACAAAAGATTTTACACCATCCTCAATACTTGTAGAAGGTTTAAAATTTATATAATCAAATAGGTTTTGTACATCTGCATAAGTTGTTTGTACATCACCCGGCTGCATTTCTTTGTAAATAATTTTTCCTTTTTTGTTTAAAGCCTTTTCAATTGCTTGAATAAAATCCATTAAAGCAACCGGACTATTATTACCAATATTAAACAATTGATAGGGAGCTGAACTTATTGCCGGATTAGGATTCTTTGGATCAAAATCAGGATTATTAGGTTTTGGTGGTAACGGAATTAATCTTTTTACGCTTTCAACTATATCTAAAACATAAGTAAAATCTCTACTCATTTTACCGTAATTAAAAACTTCAAATTCTTTATTTTCTACCATTGCTTCAGTAAAAATATGCAATGCCATATCTGGTCTGCCCCACGGACCATAAACCGTAAAAAATCGTAAACCTGTACTAGGAATACTGTATAATTGAGCATATGAATGTGCCATCATTTCATTAGCTTTCTTGCTTGCCGCATAAATTGCCAAAGGATGATCTGTGTGGTGACTGGTTTTAAAAGGAATATTTTCATTTAATCCATAAACTGAACTCGATGAAGCAAAAACCAAATGCTTTACAGGATAGGCTCTACAAGCTTCTAAAATATTTAAAAAACCTGTTATGTTACTATCCACATAAGAATGTGGATTTATTAAAGAATAACGTACTCCAGCTTGAGCTGCAAGATTTACCACAAAATCAAATTGATATTTTTTAAATAATTCAAGAATATTATCTTTATCAACAAGGTCTAATTTTACAAATGTGATTTCACCTTCAACAGGAATATTATATTGAATATCATCAACATTGATATTCATATCTTTTAATCTGGCCATTTTTAGGTTTGGATCATAATAATCATTAATATTATCAATACCTATAACCCGGTAATCATTTTTTACCAATAACTTAGCCAAATGATGCCCTATAAAACCCGCAACACCAGTAATTAAAATTTTACTTTTTCCTCTATTCATAAATTGTAAGGGACAAATTTAATCTATTTAAAGAATTATAACCTACTATCAGTCATCTCTTTTGATAACATTGCTTTTACATCAAATTTCACATGATTCTTTTTAACAAAATCATTAATATCCAATGCTTTGAATTCTTTATGAGAAACAGCGATGATCACACTGTCATATTTTTTACTAATATCTTTTTTATCAGAAATCAATTCAATTCCATATTCATGTTTTACTTCAGCAGGTAATGCCCAAGGATCAAAAACATCAACATTGGCAGAATAAGATTTAAACTCATTTACAATATCTATTGCTCTTGAATTCCTAATATCAGGACAATCTTCTTTAAAAGTTATTCCTAATACCAAAACATTAGCACCTTTTATCGGAATTCCTTTTTTAATCATTAATTTAACAGATTCATGAACAACAAATGGCCCCATACTGTCATTCAATCTTCTACCTGCTAATATTATTTCAGGATTATAACCTAACTCCATGGCTTTATGTGCCAAATAATAAGGATCAACACCAATACAATGTCCACCAACCAATCCCGGTTTAAAAGGTAAAAAATTCCATTTTGTTCCTGCTGCATCTAAAACATCATGTGTGTCAATATCCATTAATCGGAAAATTTTTGACAATTCATTAACAAAAGCAATATTAACATCACGTTGTGAATTTTCAATAACTTTTGCAGCTTCAGCAACTTTTATCGTTGGTGCCAAATGTGTACCGGCTACAATTATAGTATTGTAAATATCATCAATTTTTTTAGCAATTTCAGGAGTAGAACCAGAAGTAACTTTTAAAATTTTAGTAACTGTATGTTCTTTATCTCCAGGATTAATTCTTTCGGGTGAATAACCCAAATAAAAATCTTTATTAAAGGTTAATCCTGAAATATCTTCTAATATTGGCATACATTCTTCCTCAGTTGCTCCCGGGTAAACCGTTGATTCATAAACTACAATATCACCTTTTTGCAATACTTTCCCTACAGTTTCACTAGCTTTATAAAGTGGTGTAAGATCAGGACGATTATTTTTATCTACCGGAGTTGGAACAGTAACTACATAAAAATTGGCATCTTTTATTTCTTCAAGATTATCTGTATTCCATAAACCTCTGCCTGCTTTTTGTAAAGTTTCAAATGAATTGACATTTACAGCTTCTAATTCTTCAGAAGTAGTTTCTAAAGTATGGTCTTTATTACTATTTAATTCTTCAATTCTTTTTTTATTGATGTCAAAACCAACTACTTGAAATTTCTTTCCAAATTCTACAGCCAAAGGTAATCCTACATAACCTAAACCAATGATTGCAATTTTAGTATTATCCATATTTTTTTATTTTTAGGGGATACAAATTTAATTAAAAATTGTTTTATAAATATATTTTATATCTAATATAAACGACCAGTTTATAATATATTGTTTATTGATATTTACCTTTTCCGGCCATATAATTTCGTCGTTATATTTTTTTGGATTTTTTTGATCTTCCAAAAGAACTTCTTCATGTTTATACTTTATAGTAGCCGGACCTGTAATCCCTGGTTTTACAGTTAAAATAATTCTATCCTCACCTTTGAGTTTATCAGCATACCCTGTAACATCAGGTCGCGGACCAACAAAACTCATATTACCTATCAATACATTGAATAATTGTGGTAATTCATCTAATTTAAATAATCTTAAAAATTTACCAAAAGATGTAATTCGTTTATCATTTTTTATGGTAATAAAATCATCATCATCAGAGCCTCCTCTCATTGTTCTAATTTTATACATCTTAAATGATTTTCCTTTTTGACCGATACGCCACTGGAAAAACAACCCAAACGTATTGGTTGAAAATGAAGCAATTACGATTAAAAACAACATTGGAATCACAAGAAAGAAAAGACCGAAAAAAGAAAAAAAGAGATCAAATACTCGCTTTACAAAACTTTGTCTTGTATTTAAACCTCTTAATTTTTCCAAAAGAAATACTTATTTTAAAAACCTCTTTTTCATTTTATTTATAAAAGAGCCTTTTTCATTTGTATGATATCCATTTCCATATTTTCCGTATCCGTATCCATAGCCATAGCCATATCCATAGCCTCCACCGTATTTATTTTGTACTTTAAAATCATTTAATACATAAGCTATATTTTTAACTTCTCCATGCACATATTTGTCATCAATCATTTTTGGCATGCCTCTTTGCGTATAATTTTGGCGTATCATATAAATGATAGCATCACTAAATTTAAATAATCCCAAAGCATCAGAAACTAAACCAACAGGAGGTGTATCAACAATAATATATTCATAATTCTCTCTTAATTTTTTAAATAATTCATCTGTAGATTCACTTAAGATCAGTTCAGAAGGATTTGGCGGCACAGGTCCTGAAGTTATAATATCCATATTTTCAACAGGCGATTTTACAATAATCTCTTCCAAATTATTTTCACCAATCAAATAATTTACTATTCCATATGAATTATCAAAATCAAATTCTTCATGCAATTTAGGCTTACGTAAATCAAAACCTAACAACAATGTTTTTTTACCACTCATAGCAAAAACAGAAGCCATATTAATAGCAGCCATGGTTTTTCCCTCTTTACTTACAGATGAAGTTATAACTATGATCTTATTATTACTTTCTCGTTTAAATAAAAATTGAATATTCGATCTTACTGCCCTAAACGATTCAGCTATAGTTGAATTTGGATTGTTATAAACAACCAATCTATTTACATGATTATTTCTTCCTAAAACTCCCAATACAGGTATTTTAAACATTTTTTCAATTTCCTCAACAGTATTGATTTTATTATCCAATACTTCTTTTGTCACAATAAACAATAATGGTAAAATAGTACCTAACATCAATCCGATTAAATAATTAAATTGTGTTTTAGGAGAAATAGGTGGCTGTCCTGAATCTTTAGCTTTATCTAATATCTTTATATCAGAAACATTAGCAGCAATAGCTGTTCCGGCTTCATAACTTTTTTGTTTTAAATAATCATAATTGGCTTCGGTAATATTATATTTTCGTTGAAAATTTAATAATTGTTGTTCTTTTGGAGAAAGCCTTTTTAATTTAGAATTATTCTTTGCCAATTGTTTATTGATATTATTAAGGCTGTTTTTAGTCGTATATTTTAAAGATGAAATATGTTCTAATAATACTTCTCTCTCTACTTTAATCTCATCATTAATTTTTATTAGAGGAGGATACGATGGCTTTACACTTAATTCTAAATTCTGTTTGGCTTTTGAAAGCGTTATTAAAGCACCTACACTTTTTGCAATATTTGGATCTTCAATATTTACCAAAGCAGGTGCAGGAATACTTTCATCGTATTGATTTCTATTTTTAATATAATTCTCTAAATTATTGTAATAATCCAGTTTATTATTTATTACTTGAGATTCATTATCTAAAGAAGTTACTTCACTAAGTAAATTTGCTCCCTCTGCCGATAGATCATATATATTATTTCTTTGTTTAAAAGAACCCAGATCAGTTTCAATATTTTTTAAATTATTGGATTCTACTTCAAACAAAGTATCAATATATTGTTTAGTTTTAATTGCATATTGAATTTTTTGTCTTTTTTGATCAATATCTAAAACCTCCACAGTAGTATTGATATAATCTTCAATTTTCTTTTTATTAGATCCCTTTAAGTCAATTTCTATTAATGATGTTCCCTTTTTTAGCGTTGAAACATCAATCTTTTTATATTTATTTACAACACCATTAAAATTATTAAATCTTACAAAATAAGTTTTACCTGATAAATCACTTAATAAGTTTTCTTTTTCAATTATAAATTTAAAAAATGGAGATTCAACATATTCTCCAATACTAAAGATTTGCTTATATTTTTCTGATTCTGGTAAATAAATTTTTGTTTTATCTGAATAATACTTTTTCAATTTATATTCATCTTCATCAAATTCAACAGAAATATCAACCTGATTATTCTCTAAAAAATCTAATTGTATGATTGTACCCTGTAATTGAAAACTTGAAGTATCAAGATTAACAATAAAAGGTTTATTACCATAAATATCTTCTTTCCTATACTTTCCTTCTCTTAAATAGTCAATATAATATTTTAAGTTTTTGACCACTTTTTCATTGTGTGTCCTTGATTGTAAAATTGTTATAATTGTTTCAACTTTATCACTCGGACCTCCCCAATTAAATGCAATATTTGTACTACTTGAAAACAAAGGATTCTGTTCATCACTAACGGTAATAATACTTTTTAAATTATAAATTTTTTGAGCACGACGATTAATCGTATTTGCAATAAGTAATCCAATAAGTATAGTAGCTCCAAAAAGTTTCCAATTCCCAACTATTTTAAAAAAATACTCTTTAATATCAAAAGTATTCAGTTCGTTTATATCAAATTTATTATTTTGATTCATCAATTTTACTTAAATGTTTGTACCAACAAAATAGTTGTAGTTATTAATGATAATACTGATATTATAGTGGTCATAGATTGCATACCGGTTGTACCTGTACCCCATGATTTTTGTTTTAATGGCTCAACATATACAATATCATTTGATTCTATATAAAAATTATTTGAATCAAAAGTTGAAACATCGGTCATGTCAATACTAAACCTTTCGGTACCATTAATATTCTTACGAAAAACAGTAATATTTTTTCTATTTCCTGTTACCGGTATATCCCCTGCATTGGCAATTACTTCAACAATATTTACTTGATTTTGATATATAATTAAAGTTCCGGGGTTTCCTACCTCCCCTAACATAGTTACACGAATACCCGCCAATTTCACAGTTATAAAAATATCATCTTTATTTTTAAAGAAGTTTTCAAATTCCTTTTGCACTTTTTCTCTCACTTCACTTGTTGTATAACCTAAAACATTCATATTTCCAACATAAGGTATCCTTATATTACCATGCCTATCAATTGTATAACCTGTAAAATATATTTGTTCTTGTGAAATATTATTTGAATTATTTCTTTCTGTTTCTTTATTTTTAAACAGTTGTACCAATTCAGGATCGGCAGATTTTATATCAATATACAATATATCATTCACTTGCAAACGATAAGGTTCATTCTGCAATTTATATATTGAATCTTTTGAAACAGGTTCCCCTTGGAAATATATCAAATCTTTATTAGGAATACAGGAAGTGATAATTACTGCCAAAAATACAAGTAGTAAAACTTTACGCATACTGTTTTTATTTCTTTAATGGCAAATATAATTTTTAAATTGTTTACAACAATATTTTTTCTATTATTTTCGCATATTAATTGTTCGTTGTGCTATATCAAATTTTTTCATATCTAAAGTTTTTACTTTTTTCTATAAACCAACATGGTATTCATTCGCCATTTGTTTATAAACTAACGACAGATTGTTTTTATAGAAATGATAAAAATATAGCAGATCTATTTTTAAAATTTAAAGATTATCAAAAATCATTATTAAATAACAATCAATCTATTCATGTTACTGACTTTGGTGCCGGTTCAAAAGTTTTTAAAAGTAACCTTAGAGAAGTTTCTGCCATTGCTAAAAATGCCGGAATTACAAATAAAAAGGCAAAATTACTTTTAAAAATAGTTCAGTATTTTAAACCGCATAATATTCTAGAAATTGGAACATCACTTGGGCTTGGTACTTCATGCTTAAGTATTGGGAATACTGATGCAAAAATAATCACCCTTGAAGGCTGCCCACAAACCGCTAAAATAGCACAAAAACAATTTGATGATTTCAATCTCCAAAATATCAAAATTAAAGTAGGTGATTTTAAGAATACTTTACATCAAGTCACTCAAGGTCTACAATATGATTTGATCTATTTTGACGGAAACCATACAAAAGAAGCTACTTTACAATATTTTAATCAATGTTTACCAACAACACATAATAATTCAATATTTATTTTTGATGATATTCATTGGAGTAAAGATATGGAAGAAGCCTGGAATCTTATTAAAGATCATGAAGCCATAACCGTAAGCATTGATGTATTTTATTGGGGAATTATTTTTTTTAGAAATGAACAACCCAAACAACATTTTAATATTAGAGTTTAAAAAATTTAACGATGAAAATTTATACCAAAACAGGTGATCAAGGTGAAACCTCTCTTTTTGGAGGAACTCGAGTTAAAAAATACCATATCCGAATTGAAGCATATGGCACAGTAGACGAATTAAATTCATATATAGGTTTAATCAGAGATCAAAAAATCAATCAAGAATCTTTCAATTCTTTAATAAAGATTCAAAACGATTTATTTACTTTGGGTGCTATGTTAGCAACACCTCCGGAAAAAGAAAACTTAAAATCAGGAGCTGAAAGGCTAAAAATTTCAAAAATATCAGAAAATGATATCCAATTTTTAGAAAATGAAATTGACATAATGAATGAAAGTTTACCTAAAATGACAAATTTCATTTTACCTGGCGGGCATACAACTGTGTCATTTTGTCACATAGCGAGAAGCATTTGTAGAAGAACTGAAAGAATAGCTGTACAATTACATCACGTTGAGCCAATTAACAAAAATATTATGATTTATTTGAATCGACTTTCCGATTATTTATTTGTGTTGGCACGGAAGTTGTCAAAAGATAATAAAGCTGAAGAAATTCAGTGGAAATCAAGATAAAAATTATAAAAAAATACGTTCTTTAAAATTAAAAAAATAAGCTTTTAAAAAAAACAACTAAAAAGCTTGGTTTTTTACATAATAAATTTATTTTTGCAAAAAAATTAACCCATGTATTGGACTTTAGAATTAGCATCTTATTTAAGTGATGCACCTTGGCCTGCAACAAAAGACGAGTTGATTGATTATGCAATTCGTACAGGAGCTCCTTTAGAAGTAGTTGAAAATTTACAAGCTATTGAAGATGAAGGAGAAGTTTATGAAATTATTCAAGAAATTTGGCCAGATTATCCTACCGATGAGGATTTTCTTTGGAACGAAGATGAATATTAAACAAGTAAAAGTCTCCTTTGAGGCTTTTTTTTTGCTTAATTTTGACCTAATTTTTTCAAAACTCCTATTTTGATAAACATTCTTTATAGATTTTATCAAATTAATTATTAAATAATATTTAAAATGAGTTTACTTAATTCAGTATTAAAAGTCTTTGTTGGAGATAAAAAGAAAAAAGACTTAAAAATCCTACAACCAATAGTAGATAATGTAAGAACATTTGATAAAGAAATGGAAGATCTTACTATTGATCAGTTACGTGAAAAAACCAATTTATTTAAACAAAAGATAAATGATGCGGTTACAGAATATGAAGATAAGATAGTACAATTAAAAAATGAAGCTGAAACTGCCAATATCGATCGTAAAGAAGAAATATATAGCGAAATTGACAATTTAGAAGATGAGTCTTATCAAATTACCGAAAAAATATTAAATGAGATTCAAGCAGAAGCTTTTGCTGTTGTTAAAGAAACTGCAAAACGTTTCAATAATAATAAACTTTTAAAAGTTAAAGCTACACCATTTGACCGTGAACTATCAGGTATAAGATCAAATATAAGTTTAGATGGTGAATATGCAATATGGGAAAATTCATGGGATGCAGCCGGTAAACCTATAACTTGGGATATGGTGCATTATGATGTTCAGTTAATTGGTGGTTCTGTTTTGCATCAAGGAAAGATCTCTGAAATGATGACAGGTGAAGGTAAAACCTTAGTAGCAACACTGCCATTATATTTAAATGCATTACCCGGAAAAGGAGTTCATGTAGTAACTGTAAATGATTATTTAGCCAAACGTGACGCCGCTTGGATGGGTCCGATTTTTGAATTTCATGGTCTATCAATTGATTGTATTGATAACTACCAACCCAATTCGGTTGAACGAAGAAAAGCCTATAATGCTGATATAACTTATGGCACGAACAACGAATTTGGTTTTGATTATCTACGTGATAATATGGCTCATACACCCGAAGACCTTGTTCAACGCCCTCATAATTATGCCATTATTGATGAGGTTGACTCTGTTTTAGTAGATGATGCACGTACACCTTTAATTATTTCGGGTGCAACACCCCAGGGCGACCGACATGAATTTAACGAATTAAAACCTAAAGTTGAGGAAATTGTTAAAATTCAAAATAAATATCTGACTGGTATTTTATCTGAAGCTAAAAAATTGATAAGTGAAGGCAATACAAAAGAAGGTAGTTTTTTATTGTATCGCGTATTTCGAGGTTTACCTAAAAACAAAGCTTTAATAAAGTATTTAAGTCGGGAAGGTATCAAACTATTACTGCAAAAAACAGAGAATTTCTACATGCAGGATAACAATCGTGAAATGCCTAAAATTGATGAAGAGTTATATTTTGTTATTGATGAAAAAAATAATTCTATCGAATTAACCGATAAAGGAATTGCACACCTTTCAGGTAAAAAAGAAGAACAATTCTTTTTATTGCCAGATATTGGAATGGAAATTGCCCGTATTGATAAACAGGAGATTTCTGTAGAAGATAAATCTGCTTTAAAAGAAGAATTATACAGAGATTTTAGTATTAAAAGTGAACGTATCCATACATTAAACCAATTGCTAAAAGCCTATACTTTATTCGAAAAAGATGTTGAATATGTAATTATTGAAGAACAGGTAAAAATAGTTGACGAGCAAACAGGTCGTATCATGGATGGTAGAAGATATTCTGACGGTTTACATCAAGCAATTGAAGCCAAAGAAAATGTAAAAATTGAAGCCGCAACACAAACTTACGCTACTATTACACTTCAAAATTATTTTAGGATGTATCGTAAACTTTCGGGAATGACAGGTACAGCCATTACCGAAGCTGGCGAATTTTGGGAGATCTATAAATTGGATGTTGTTGAAATACCAACGAACATGCCTTTAATTAGAGATGATCGTGAAGATTTGATCTTTAAAACAAAACGTGAAAAATACAATTCGGTTATTGAAGAAATTGTGAGTTTGGTGAATCATAAAAGACCTGTATTGGTGGGTACAACTTCGGTTGAAATTTCTGAATTATTATCGCGAATGTTATCCATCAGAAAAATTGAACACAATGTATTAAATGCCAAACTTCATAAAAAAGAATCTGATATTGTTGCAACTGCAGGTGAACCAGGTGTAGTTACTATTGCTACAAACATGGCTGGTCGTGGTACTGATATTAAATTAACCGATGATGTTAAAAAGGCAGGAGGATTAGCCATTGTAGGAACTGAACGTCATGATTCAAGAAGGGTTGACCGCCAATTACGTGGTAGAGCCGGTCGTCAAGGTGATCCGGGTTCTACACAATTTTACGTTTCGCTAGAAGATAATTTAATGCGTCTGTTTGGTTCGGAAAGAATTGCGAAAATGATGGATAAAATGGGATTGAAAGAAGGAGAAGTAATCCAACATTCTATGATCTCAAAATCTATTGAACGTGCTCAGAAAAAAGTAGAAGAAAACAACTACGGTATTAGAAAACGATTACTCGAATATGATGATATTATGAATGCACAACGCGAAGTTGTTTATAAACGTCGTCGTCATGCACTTTATGGTGAAAGATTACAAGTTGACATCGTTAATATGATCTATGAAACTTGTGAAAACATTGTTACTGAAAATAAAGTTAATAATGATTATTCAAATTTTGAATTTGAATTGATCAGATTTTCATCGACTACCTCACCTTTTACAAAAGAAGAATTTACAGAGAAAGATGAAAATGTTTTAGTTGATGAACTTTATCAAGTAGTTTACAAACATTATCAAGAAAGAATTGAAAAAAATGCACTTGCAGCTTTTCCAGTAATTAAAGATGTTTACGAAAAACAAGGTGATAGATATGAACGTATTATGGTACCTTTTACCGATGGTATCAAAACTTTACAGGTTGTAACCAATTTAAAAGAAGCATACGATAGTAATGGTAAACAATTGATGACCGATTTTGAAAAGAACATCACCTTAGCCATTATAGATGATGCCTGGAAAGATCATCTACGTCAAATGGACGAACTAAAACAATCTGTTCAAAATGCAACCTATGAACAAAAAGACCCTTTATTGATCTATAAATTTGAAGCCTTTGAATTGTTCAATAAAATGTTGGTTAAAGTAAATAAAGATGTATTATCATTCTTATTTAAAGGTGAATTACCAAGTCAAAGTCCGCAACAAGTTTCTCAAGCAAGAGAGCAAAAAAGAGAAAAAGTTCAGTTGACTAAGGCCGAATTCCATAGCCCAACAGAAAACACACAAACCAATGAAACACAACAACCTCAAATTACTGAAACTATTGTAAGAGAAGAACGTAAAATTGGCAGAAATGAACGTGTTACAATTAAAAATATAATATCGGGTGAAAATAAAATTGTGAAATATAAACAGGCTATACCATTAATTCAAAAAGGTGAATGGGTTATTACTGAAGATTAATAAATTTTAAACATCTATAATTTAATAAGATCCAACGTTTTTTGACGTTGGATTTTTTTTGTTACAGTTTCAACAAAATTATCAATGAAATAAACTTCTTTTGGTACTTCATATTTTGCTAAAATACTTTTAAACCTATCCAAATCTATCTTTAAATTTGACCCTTCAATTAATAAAACTGCTTTTTCACCTAAAACATCATCAGGCAAACCAGTTATAAAAAAACGTTGTGATATAAAATTTGAAAGTTTTTGCTCAATTTTTTCTGGAATTAATTTGATTCCTCCAGAATTTATAATATTGTCAAACCTGCCAATCCATTCAAATTCATTACTTGAAATAATGTCAACTAAATCATTGGTTATTATCTGATTATTCGATACTCTTATGGCGTCAATCACTAAACAATCCCTATGATCTTTTGAAATTTCAACATCAGGTAATGTTTTAAAAAAATTGTTTTTATCTGTAAAACCAGCTGCAACATTCAATGGTTTTACAGCAATATGTGTAATGGTTTCGGTCATTCCATAACTTGCATAAACTTCTGTAGGAATAGTTTTGATCTTAGAAATTAAATCATCAGAAACAGCACCTCCTCCAATAATTATTTTTTTTATCCAATGAATATTATCCAATGAATTGTATAACTGCAAAGGTACCATTGCAGAAAAATCATATTTCCTGTCTACATTTTTCAACGGATTAGTAGTCGCCTCAATCACATCTAAATGCCAACCCAAAACCAAAGCCCTAACCAACATCATTTTACCGGCAATAAATTTTAGCGGCATACATAATAATGCAGTAGTTTTATCTGGTAAATTAAAAAACTTTCCGGTTGCCAATGCCGAATTCATCATATACTCTTTTTTAAGCTGTATTTGTTTTGGTTTTCCGGTTGAACCGGAAGTTTTTACCGTAACAAAATCAGAAGCATCAAACCATTCTTTTAAAAAAGTATAAATTTCCGGTAAATTCAACTTTGTGTAATCTAAAAGTTCATCCTTATTTAAAAAGGATTTATTATTTAATTTAAAACAACTATGAAGTCTGAGAATTTTCAATACTTATATTTTAAAATAATTACTTTACTTTGTTATGTAAAATTACCGAAATCAATTATTATAAAAAGAAATTATTCTTTAAACATTTTAGGAAATACTTCTTCTACAGAATTGTTTAATATACTTAATCGAAAAGTAGATCTTAAAAAGCCTAATCCATAGCCAAAAAACTGAACAATAGTTGCAAAAACACTATAAAAACCTGTTATCATATTTTTATTTTTAATGCTCGCATCAATCAAAATTAAAAAAAGATAAATAAATAATAAACTTGTAAAAGTATGATTTCCAAAAACTGTAAATATTAGTGATAATATTGTGAAAATTATAAAAATCGAAGGAAACCAAAAAGTTAATTTATTTGATTTTGGATATTTCTTATTTAGTATAGGTCTTGCAGCACCAAAATTTAAGGTTTGTTGATAAAACTGCTTAAAGGATGTTCTTCTTTTATGAAAAACAAACGCTTTTTTGATAAATTGAGTACTTAGATTATTTTCCCATAATCTAAATGTCAGGTCAATATCTTCACCAAAATGTTGTTTTGAAAATCCGCCGGTTATTTCAAATGATTTTTTTGATAAACCCAAATTAAAACTACGCAATTGAAATTTTTTGCCTTTACTTTCACTTCCTCTCAATCCGCCTGTTGTTAAAAAAGATGTCATGGCATAATTGATCGCTTTTTGAATTTGTGTAAAATTTGGAAGTGCTGCATCTGCTCCGCCATAAGCATCAGTAAAATAATTATCCAATTGTTCATTTACATTACTCAAGTAATTTTCAGGTAACAAAACATCTGAATCTAAAATGATAAAATAATTTCCAAGTGCTCTTTCCATTCCATAATTTCGACTCTGACCCGGACCTGAATTAGCTTTAAAAAAATATTTTACATCTAAGGAATCTTGATAGTTTTTAACGATCAGTTCCGACTTATCAGTTGAACCATCTTCAATAACAATTACTTCAAAGTTTTTGGAATAGGTTTGTAATGTCAAACTCTTTAACAGTTCGTCAATTTCTTGAGGTCTATTAAAAACCGGAATTATTATGGAAAAATTTAAATTCAAAAACTTTTTTTTATGTTTCCAAAGTTAAACTATTTTGTTATTCCTCAAAGTTTTACTTAGAAAAGAATAAAATATTATTCTTTAATTTCAGTTTCTTTCAACTTATACAATTCAAGGTCTTCAAATTCAAAATTTTGAATAAAATCATATTTTTCTTGATTCTCTGAATTTGCTAAATTGATAAAAAGTTTTGCAGATCTGCTAAATTTTTTATCTCTCTGACTATTGATAACCAACAAATAACCCATGATAATATTTCCAGCTATTTCAACCAATCTTCTTGAATGAAAATCTAAATAATCGAGGTTATCAATCGTTTGAACTTTTTGATATATCTTTTCGTACAATTCAGTCATCGCTCTAAGCTTAGCTCTTAAAACAATATTTTCTTCTAAAACCTCACTATCATATTCTTTTATTTGATCTAAAAAAACTCCGGTTGTAACACCTTTAATCGCCGCTACAGCTTGCAATTGTGTAGTCCCTTCATAGATTGAAGTAATTCTTGCATCCCGATAAATACGTTCAATTGGAAAATCTTTCATAAACCCTGTACCTCCATGGATTTGCAGAGAATCATAGGCCATCGTATTACTTGCTTCACTAGCAGTCATTTTTATAAGCGGTGTAAAAACATTTGCCAATCTTAGATATTTCTTCATCTCCATTCTTTCCTCTTTATCCAACGATCTTTCTTGTTTTACTTCTTCATAAACTTTAGTTAGATCAACAAATCTCGTAGTTTCATAAAGTAATGAGCGCAAAGCATCTAATCTTACTTTCATATTGGTCAACATCTCATAAACAGCAGGAAAATTGATAATTTCTTTACCAAATTGTGCTCTTTCTTCAGCATATTTTATAGCTTCTCTATAAGCTGCATCGGCAATTCCAACTGATTGAGCTCCAACTCCCAAACGAGCCGAATTCATCAAAGCCATTACATATTTGATCAATCCAAAGCGTTCAGTTCCAACCAATTCAGCCGGTGCATCTTTAAAAACCAACTCACAGGTAGGTGAACCTTTAATACCTAATTTTTTTTCTAAATGCCTTACTTCAACTGCATGATGTTTACGGTCGTAAATAAACATTGATAACCCTCTTGCATCAACTGTATTTTCCTCTGATCTTGCCAAAACCAAAGCAATATCAGCATCACCATTTGTTATGAATCTTTTTACGCCATTAAGTTTCCAAACCTTTTCATTTTCATCAAAAGTAGCTCTCAATTTTACTGATTGCAGATCAGAACCGGCATCAGGTTCTGTCAATACCATTGCTGCAGTGGCACCATCACGATTAAACCTAGGTAGATATTTATCTTTTTGTTCTTCCGAACCAAATTCATGTATGGTTTCTGCACAGTCTTGTAATCCCCAAATATTAGCAAAACCAGCATCAGCCCTTGCAATCATTTCACCTGCAATTACATAAGGTAATAAAGGAAAATTCAATCCTCCGTATTTTCTTGGTAAAGACATCCCTATCAAACCAGCTTCGTGCAATGCTTTGTAGTTTTCAGACGTTCCCCTAGCATAGATCACTTCATTATTTTCAATCTTTGGACCTTCAATATCAACCGATTCAGCATTTGGCGAAATTGTATTTGCACAAATATTTCCTACAATATTCAACACTTTTTCATAACTATCAATAGCATCTTCATGATTTAAAGGAGCATAATCAAAAGCTTCAGATTCAATAAAATTTCTTTCTTTTAATTTTATGATCTTTTTGACAATAGGATGTTCTAAATGAAATTTAAAATCCGGAGTATCTTTAAAAAAATTATCCATTATATACTTTTTAGGTTTTGAATTTTAATTCAATTTTATTTTTGTTTAAAAAAAATTTACACTACACATATCTGACATAAGATTTACAAAAATGTTTTTGTAAATAATTTTAAAATCAGTGTAAATTATTTTGCATTCTTCTTATAATATTCGATCATCTTTGGTATTACATCACTTACATCTCCATTAATTACATAGTCAGCAATTTTATTCATAGGTGCTTCAGGGTCATTATTTATTGATATAATCATCGAAGCATCCTGCATACCTGCAGTATGTTGAACTGCCCCTGATATTCCGGCAGCGATATATAATTTCGGACGAACCGTAACACCTGTTTGTCCTATTTGGCGGTCATGATCAATAAAACCTGCATCAACAGCTGCTCTTGAACCTCCTACTTCACCTCCTAAAAGATCTGATAACTGATATAAATAATCAAAATTATCTTTTGATCCAACGCCATATCCTCCTGCAACAATGATTGGTGCTTCTTTAAGATTCACATCGGATTCTTCAATATGCCGTTCAATTATTTTTACGATAAGATCTTCATCTTTTAAAATTTCATCAACTTTAACATTCACAATTTCAGTTGGGTGGTTTTGGTCAAAAATTTCTTTTTTCATTACACCCTCTCTTACAGTAGCCATTTGAGGATGCATATCCCAATTGATAATATTAGCCATAATACTTCCTCCAAAAGCAGGTCTGATGGCATAAAGTAGATCTTTATATTCCTTTTTTTCTTTATTTACATAATGGTCTCCAATATCTAAAATAGTACAATCGGCTGTAAGTCCACAATTCAATGCAGAGGCTAACCTTGGTGCAAGATCTCTACCAACCGAAGTAGCTCCAAATAAAACAATTTGAGGGTCTTCTTTTTTTAAGATCTCTTTTGCTATTGAAGCATGAGGAAGTGTTCTGAATGGTTCTAAACGTGTATCATCAGCTACATGTATTCTATCAACACCATAGGGAGCAATTTGATTTGCTATATCTTTTAACCCATTACCAAAGACCATTGCTTCTAAGGGACTTCCCAATTTTTTTGCTAACCGCTTACCTGCTGATAACAGTTCCTGACTTATTTCAGCTACTTTTTGATCTTCAACTTCACAATATACAAATACACTCTTCATATTTTTAATTTTTTATCCACCTACTTAAGATAGATTATACTTTTTTCTTTCAACTTTTCACTTTCTACTTAAACCTAGCCAATTGTATGATTTTCAATTAATTCTTTGATCATCATTTCGATATCATCATTAGAATCGCTTAATATTTTAGTTTCATCAGAAGTTAATACAATACTCTCAACACTTTTAACTTTGGTTGGAGAACCAGACAATCCAATTTTTACAATATCAGCTTCAATATCCTCTACTCCCCATTCAGGTATTGTTAAATAAGGTCTTTTTTCGTGTAAAGAACGCAGTAAATCATCCGTTGTTTTTGACTTTAACTCGGTATTTGTCCTCGCATATTTATATTGCATTACGCGTTTGGCAAGCCTTGATCTGCATGCCGGTGATGATTCATGAACAGTCATCAAACAAGGATATGGAGATGTTACTGTTTCTACTCCTTTTTCTAATCGTCTTTTTGCAACAATTTCACTATCAGTAAATGAAATAATTTCTTCTACATAAGTTACTTGAGGGATATTTAATTTCTCGGCACATTGCGGACCAACCTGAGCAGTATCTCCATCAATTGCCTGTCTTCCTCCTAATATTAGATCGAATGGAGCTAGTTTTTGAATACCTTTGACCAAAGTATAACTGGTTGCCAAAGTATCAGCACCTCCAAATCGTCTATCGGAAATCATAATTCCATTATCTGCTCCACGATAATAACCTTCTCTAATAATATCGGCAGCACGTTGAGGCCCCATTGTTAAAACGATAACTTCAGTTCCGGGTATTCTATCTTTTATATTTAATGCCAATTCTAAGGCGTGAAGATCATCCGGATTAAAAATTGTTGGAAGTTTACCTCTATTCACTGTTCCATCAGGCTTCATAGCATCAGTACCTACATTTCTGGTATCAGGTACCTGCTTTGCCAACACTATTATTTTTAGTGGTCTCATATATTATTTTTTTAGCTTTTCAAAAATATAATTTTAAAAATAAAAAAAAATGACAATACTCATAGTTTATTATTTTTTTATCCAGCGAGTAAATAATGATAGAAATGCAAGTAATCACCCGTAAATGTTTTCAAATCTTGGTCACTCAAATCCAATAAAATAAGCTAAATATTTCATTTTATTTATATTCTTTTTTTAAAAGTTAAAAAAATGAAGCAAAAAAATCTTTTCCTATCCAAGATTTTTGCTGCTCATCGGCTGATGATCACATCAAAACTTTTCTCATAACAAAATTCACCACCCTAAGTTTCAAAGATCTAATTATATCCTTTCAGTCTAACCCTGCGGACATGTTCCATAACCGATAAATACATTGTTTAGTAGATTGTACGTCTCTGATATAGGTTGACCATTTTAAACATGATAAACCACCCCGGCACTTTGTGCCACCCCTCCTTGAAAGGATGGGAACTATCTATTTCAAAAGAAAAATTATAATAAATTTTTATATTCTCCTCCTTTCAAGGAAGAGTACCCGAAGGGAGAAGTGATTACAAATCAACATTTTAACTTCAAACTTCTCCCTCCTAACTTTGGTTGAATAATAAAAAAAGGATTAATGAATGTCGATTTTAGAAGGGAAATACTTCTCAAATAATGAATAATGAATTTTTAAATTAAATTCACATAATAAACCACCCCGGCACTTTGTGCCACCCCTCCTTGAAAGGATGGGAACCATCTATTTCAAAAGAATATTTAAAGTAAATTTTTATATTCTCCTCCTTTCAAGGAGGAGTACCCGAAGGGGGAGGTGGTTACTAATCAACATTTTAACTTCAAACTTCTCCCTCCTAACTTTGGTTGAATAATAAAAAAAGGATGATCATAGTGATCATCCTTTTTAAATTTAAATATTTTTAAAAAAATTATTTTTTCTTTTCCTTTTTAGG
>JBDLJB010000010.1:0-82808 GCA_039714555.1 Bacteroidota bacterium | reverse complement strand
AAAAATGATCTTGCAGTTAATAACCAGGAAGTAAAAGAAAATAATGATAATATTGATAGAACTGTTTACAGTAAATCTGAAGATATAAATCAAGATTTGGCAATTAATAGTCCAAAACAAGAAATCAATAAAATTGAAGTAAGTCCGGAGAAATCAATTGAAGATAAAAATGAACTTGCAGTTAATAATCAGGAAGTAAAAGAAAATAATGATAATATTGATAGAACTGTTTACAGTAAATCTGAAGATATAAATCAAGATTTGACAATTAATAGTCCAAAACAAGAAATCAATAAAATTGAAGTAAGTCCGGAGAAATCAATTGAAGATAAAAATGATCTTGCAGTTAATAACCAGGAAGTAAAAGAGGAAAAGATAGAAACTGTAGTAAGAAAAAGAACTGATAATAAAGCTGAAAACTATATTGATGACCAAAAGGATAAGGTTATTGATAAATTGATAGTATTAGAAGAAAAATTTGAAGAAGCATCAACAAAGGATTCAAATTTGACAGAAACATTTATATCAGAAAAAAATAAAATAACTGAATTAAAAAATGAAGTTATAAAAAGCGAAGTTGTTGGTTGGGCCAATATTATAAACTATAATAATCAAATACTTTCTTTTAATAAAACCTTTAAGCAGTTAATGAAAAATGTTGAAGAAAGACAAGAAACAACCAATAATGATAATATTATAAAAAGCAATGAAACAAAAAGATTGGGCAGTGATACAGCTGAAGGGAATAGTGTGAGTAGCACTAAAAATGTAATCCCAAAAAAGGAAAAGGAAAATTTAGATGTTAATGGTGTACAGGTTATTGCAATGAAAAAAAATAATAAAGGTAAATATGCAGAAACCAAAAATGCTAAAAAGACTGATTTGATAAAAGTAAGTTTTAAGTTATTACACAATAAAAATGTAGAACCAGGTAAAAAAGAAGCGTATTTTGTTTTACAAAATCCTAAAGGAAAAGTTACAAATGCAAAAGGGGTTTTTAATTCAAAAGAAACTGATGAAATGAAAAAATATACTGATTATACTTTAATTGATTATAATCATAATGATGTTGATATTATAATGTTTGTTGATAGAAAAGGGTATGAATATGAAAAAGGGACCTACCCCGCAAAATTATTTTTAGAAGGAGAATTAGTTGCCGAATCTAATTTAAATCTAAGTGGAGGTCTTTAATAAAGTCAATACAATAGTCTTTATGTATTTAATAAAACATTAATATAGAACATTTCCCCTCGCCGGGAAAATTCACTAATTGAAAAAGAATATTATATCTTGTTCTATTTTAATCAGTCCTCAAACACGAAAGTGTTTGGGGCTTTTTTTTACCTTATAACCTTAGTTATGCCTTAGGTATATATTTTCCTATACTTACTTAAGGAGAGTTCATTTATTATAAATATATTTGAGCAAAATATAAAATATGCCGATCTTATCATTTAAAAGTTTGAAAGTAACACTGAGTATATTTTTTTATTTCATCAGTTTTTTATTGTTTTCACAAACCGATTTTAGCCAACAATGGGAAGATTTTTACTCTTATAATAATGTAAAAGAATTTTCAAAAAATGGTGAAATTATTTATGCAGCTGCTGATAATGCTGTTTTTATTTATGATGAAAACACATTTGAAATTAAAAAATTCTCTTCGGTTCACGGCTTATCCGGAAAAGCTTCTACTTTTATTTATTTTAGCGAATCAACACAAAATTTTATCATTGGGTATGATACCGGTTTAATTGAAATTGTTGACCAGAAAGGAAATATTACGATTGCAAATGATATTGAAAGATTAGATATATCTGGAAACAAACAAATCAATCATATTAGCGAAAAGAATGATATTTTATATTTATCAACGCCTTTTGGTATTGTTGAATACAATTTGAATATTTTACAATTTGGTGATACTTTTTTTATAGGTCAAGGTTCTACGCCTGTTGTTGTTAACCAAACAACCATATATCAAGATAGAATCTTTGCAGCAACACAAAGTGGAATCTTTTCGGCTGATGTAAATAATCAGGAACTAGTAGACTTTAATAACTGGTTACAACCTGATGGTAATTTATTAGGTAATTTTATGTCAATATCAGTTTTTAATGATCAACTATATACTTCAAAAAATAACATACTTTACCAATTTAATTCGGTAAGTGTATTAGATCAGAAAAAAACGTATTCTGATCAAATATTGAATTTAAAATCTTCATCAGATTTTTTAACGGTAACAAATTTGAAAAAAGCATATATTTTAGATAATAGTCTTAACCAACAATTAATAGTTACAACTACAGCAAAATACGATTTCACTTTGCATACTGCTTTTGCTGAAAGCGATAATGTTTATTTAGCAACAAAAGAATATGGAATTTTGCACAGAACATTTTCAGTTAATAATTATAATGAAATTCATCCTCAAGGACCAACTTCAAATGATGTTTTCTCAATTACTGCTCAAAACAATAATCTTTGGGTTGTTTATGGGGGTTATGATGGTGCTTTTACACCTATAGGTAAAAGAGCTGGATATAGCCATTTTAAAGGAGATGAAAACGTTTGGATAAACACTGCTTATGACAATAAATTCCCTGCTATAGATTTGGTTCATATAACAATAGATCCTATTGAAGAAAATAAAGCTTATATCAGTTCTTGGAATAGTGGAATTTTAGTAGTTGAAAATGATGAGCCTACTGTTTTATTAAACGATTCAAATAGTGGTTTAGAAGATCTTTATCCTTCGGGAGACCCAAATTCAAGTATAAGAATTAACGGAACGGCTTTTGATAGCCAGAATAATTTCTGGTCTACCAATGCTTGGGTAGCCAACCGTTTAAAAAAACAAAATACCGATGGGAGTTGGAGTAGTTTTGATCTTAGTCCTATTATTACAAATCAAGCCTTCGGTTTAACCGAATTAATTATTGATAAAACCAACAATGTTTGGATAGGTTCAAGAAGAAATGGAGCCCTGGTATATAATGAACAAGGAAATCATAAAAAAGCATTGCTTACCGAAGCTTCAAAAGGCTCTTTACCTGATCCAAATGTAAGAACATTGGCAGTTGACAGGAATAATAGAATTTGGATTGGAACAAAAAAAGGGATGGTTGTTTTTAGTAATACAGGTGGATTATTTGATTCAAATATTTATGATGCTGTACCTGTGATAATAGAAGATGACGGAATACCTAAAAAATTATTAGGAGATCAACCTATAAACAGTATAGCCATTGATGGTGCTGATAACAAATGGTTTGGAACAGATACAGGTGGAGTTTTAAATACAAATGCTTCAGGAGGAGAAACTTTTAATAATTTTAATAAAGATAATTCTCCATTAGCTTCCAATAGAATTTTAAAAATATCAATTGATAACAGTAATGGAAAAGTATTTTTTGCAACCGACAAAGGAATAGTTGCTTTTAACAATAATGTTGCTCCTTACGGAGAAAGTTTAACCGATGTATATGCTTATCCAAACCCTGTAAAAAAAGAACACGAAACTGTAACTATTGACGGGAGGAATGGTACACATTTACCCAGAGGAACAAATGTAAAAATATTGGATACTTCAGGAAAGTTGGTTTTTGAAACGAATGTTAATGAAAATCAAAACTTTAATGGAGGTAAAATAGTTTGGAAAAAAACCAATTTAAATGGTCATAAAGTAGCTTCAGGTATATATATTGTTTTGTTGACTACTCCAGACAAATCAGAAACAGCAATGACTAAAATTGCAATTATAAATTAATAATGCTCGTAAACACTAAAGCAATTGTATTGACTTCAATTAAATATGGCGAAGCTGATTTAATAGTGAAATGTTATACAGATGTTGGCATAAAAACATATATCCTAAAACGAATATTCAGATCTAAGAGCAATAAACTAAAAGTGGGTTATTTTCAACCATTAACATTATTAGATATTACGGCAAATCACAACAATAAAGGTAATTTAAACTCAATTCGCGAAGCAAGAACTTCTTATATCTACACTTCAATTCCAAATAATATAATTAAGCAAACCATAGTAATTTTTTTATCGGAAGTATTATCGAGCGCTATTTGTGAAGAAGATAAAAATCCAGCTCTTTTTGACTATATAAGTACTACACTAAAGTGGCTGGATACACATGATCACACTACAAATTTTCATCTGTTATTTTTACTGAATTTAACTAAACATTTAGGGTTTTATCCAAAAATTAAAAATAAAGAATCAAATTATTTTAATTTACAGGAAGGGCAATTTTCTAATTCAAAACCCGAACAAAATTATTTATTTGGTGAAAATTTAAATGCCTTTAAAACCTTAATCGGCACAAATTTTGATGTATTAGAAAAATTGAAATTCAATGCAAGATCAAGACAAATGATTTTGGAGTTTTTGGTTTCCTATTATGAATTACATTTGCCGGGATTTAAAAGACCAAAATCATTGTTAATCCTAAAAGAAATATACAAATAAATGAGAATTGTTATTTTGTTTTTTATTGTCCTTTTAGGGCACTTTTCTTTTGCACAAAACTGTACTGTTTTAGACAAAGATTCACAATTTCCAATTTATAACGTGTCCATTTCTAATGAAGATAACAGTATAAGAGTTATTTCTGATAAAAATGGTATGGTTGATCTATCTAGTTTCTCTATGATGGATATTTTAACGATAACACATGTTACTTATGTAGAGTTGGAAGTATTGAAAAAACAAATTATCGATAATGACAATAAAATATTTCTTTTAAATAAATCTGAAATCTTAGAAGAAGTATTTTTATCTGCTACTAAAAGTGAAGAAAGCAGAACTCGTATTGCAGAAGAAGTTGCTGTATTTTCAATTAAAGATATTCAACGTTCTACGCCACAAACATCTGCAGATATGCTTTCAAATATACCGGGTGTTAAAGTGCAAAAAACACAATTTGGTGGTGGTAGCCCTGTTTTAAGGGGTATGGAAGCAAATCGTGTATTATTAGTTGTTGACGGTGTAAGAATGAACAACGCTATTTACCGTAAAGGTCATTTACAAAATGCAATAACAGTATCACCAAATTTGTTGGATAGAACTGAAGTAATTTTCGGCCCATCTTCAGTAATTTATGGCTCTGATGCATTAGGAGGAGTTATTCATTATTATACCCGTAAACCAAACACAAATGATAAAACCCATATAAATACTGATCTTTTATCGCGTTATAGCACTGTAAATAATGAAGTTTCTCTTCACGGTGGAATAGAATTGCAATTTAAAAAATGGGCAACTTTTACCGCTCTTACCTATAGTGAATTTGGAGATTTAAAAATGGGGAAGTTTAGAAAACACGGTTTTGATGATTGGGGAAAACAGTATTTTTATTCAAATAATACAGATAGTTTTTACAACCCTTATCCGATAGAAAATACCGATCCGGAAAATCAAAAAAATATTGGATATAACCAATTAGATTTTTTACAAAAAGTATTTATCCCTTTGAATAAAAAGACAGAGTTGATGTTTAATATGCAATATAGTACATCTTCTAATATCCCTCGATTTGATAAACTCACAGAATTAAACGAAGGGAAATTAAAATATGCCGAATGGTATTACGGGCCTCAAAACCGTTTGCTATTATCTACTCAGTTAAAAATAAAACCCAATACAAATTGGTTAAATGAAGGAACAATTACTTTAGCCTATCAAGATATTGATGAATCGAGAATAGATAGGAAATTTGAAAGTTTAAATCGTTCATCACTGTTTGAAAATGTGAAGGTATATAGTTTGAATGGTGATTTTACAGTGCCTTTAAGAAAAGAAAGAAATTTTGGATATGGATTTGAAGTTGCTTATAACTCTGTAAAATCTAATTCAAAAGGAGAGGTTTTAGATGTTAATGGAAATGATATCATAGGAATTTCAGATACTTATGTTGTTCAAACTCGTTATCCGGATGGAGGAAGTGATTATTTAAGCTCGGCAGTTTATTTGGATTATCGACAAGATGTTTCAAGAAAATCTACACTTAATACCGGTATTAGACTAACCAATACAATTTTAAATGCCAAATGGATTGATAAAACTTATATAACGCTCCCTGATAGTGATATTCACTTAAAAAATACTTCGGTAACATTAACGATTGGCTATGCTTATAAACCTAGTAAAGATTGGCAAATAAACAGCGTATTATCTTCCGGTTTTCGTTCTCCTAATATTGATGATATTGGTAAAGTTAGAGAAAAAAGGGGGGTATTGACTGTTCCAAATGTTAATCTAAAACCTGAATTTGCCTATAATGCCGAATTAGGTATTTTAAAGTATTTTAAAAATAAAAACTATTTAATGAGTTTTACAACCTATTATACTTTATTGGATAATTATATTTACAGGTCACCTTTTATTCTAAACGGAAATTCTACACTGATTTATGATGGTGAAGAAGTTGATTTGGTTGCAAATGTTAATAAAAAATCAGCATATATTGCCGGAGGTACATTTCTTTTTAAAGCAAATTTAACAAAATCATTTAATGCCTTAGGAACAATTACAGCAACCAACGGAAACACTTATGATACTAAAGAATCGCTTTCTTCAATTCCTCCGGTTTTTGGAAGATTTGAAATTAATTACGCAAAAAATAAATTTGAATCCGGATTAAATTTAAAATTAAATGGTAGAAAAAGGGTTGAGGATTACAATATTGAAGAGGGAATTGATAATGTTGAGGAAACACCTTATATTGTAGATAGAGAGACGTATTACGGAAGCCCGTCATGGAGCACAATAAATTTCTATTCAAGTTATAAAATTACCAAAAACATTAATTTTTTATTTTCGGTTGATAATATTTTTGATCAGCATTATAAAGAATTTGCCTCTGCTATTAGTGCTCCGGGAAGAAATTTTTCTTTTTCAATATTGGCGAGCTTTTAATTTTTTTATACTAATATTCTTAATAATGTACCTTTGCATTTTAAAATTCAATAAAAACACACATCTTGTTACAGGAGTTTCAACAACATATTCAAAAAAACTTTTCTTTTTTAAAGGAAAAAAAATTATTAATAGCTGTTTCCGGCGGTATTGATAGTGTTGTTTTATGTGATCTTTTAAACAAAAGCCAATATTCATTTTCTATCGCTCACTGCAATTTTCGCTTACGCGGAAGTGAATCAGATAAAGATGAAGAATTTGTTAAAAACTTAGCAAAGAAAATTCCACAAGAGTGTTTTGTAAAACATTTTGATACAGAAGTATACGCAAATAAAAAAAATATTTCTATTCAAATGGCAGCGCGTGATCTACGGTATGAATGGTTTGATGAACTGATACAAAAAAAACATTTTGATTATTTACTAACAGCCCATCATGCAGATGATGATCTAGAAACTTTTTTAATCAATTTTACACGTGGAACAGGTTTGGAAGGATTAACAGGAATTCCGGCAATTAATGATAAAAAAATTCGTCCATTGTTACCTTTTTCACGAAATGAGATCATTATTTATGCCAAGGAACAAAATTTAAAGTGGAGAGAAGACAAAACCAATGCCGAAATAAAATATTTTCGAAATAAATTACGTCACGAAGTCATTCCTGTTTTAAAACAGCTCAATCCAAATTTACTCACTTCTTTTTTACAAACAATTGAAAATTTAAAAGGCACTAAATCGATTGTTTTTGATAGAATTAATAAGGTTGAAAAGGAAATTAAATATATAAATAAAGAAAAAGTCACTCAATTAGATATTCATAAAATTAAGTCGTTAAATAACCCCAAAGCTTATTTGTATGAAATTTTAAAAGATTACAAATTTACAGAATGGGATGATATTTATGATTTATTATCAGCGCAATCCGGAAAACAAATATTTTCTAAAAACCATCGTTTAGTTAAAGACAGAGATCATTTACTGTTGAGTGAAATTTCAAACCAAATTGATGATCCTGAATTATTTAAAATATCTGATAAACAAAAAGACATAGTATTCAATGGTCTTAAAATAAAAATAGAAGAAATTAATAATGAAGTATTTAAGAAGGAAGAATATTTAATAAATGACACAAATCATATTATTTTTGTTGATAAAGATAAATTACAGTTCCCTTTAACTGTAAGAAAGTGGGAAAAAGGCGACTATTTTTACCCATTTGGGATGCCGGGTAAAAAAAAATTAAGCAAATATTTTAAAGATGAGAAATTTTCTGTTTTAGAAAAAGAAAATATTTGGTTACTTTGCTCCCTTAAAGAAATTATTTGGGTAATAAATTATCGATTGGACAATCGTTATAAAATTACCGATGATACAAAAACAATTTTAAAATTTGAAATAGAAAAATGAAGAGATTTATAGCTGTATTTAGTTTAATTATTGCATTTACTTTCAATACAACTGCTCAAATATATGATCCGGTAAAATGGAGTACCTCAGTTGAAAAAATATCAGATAATGAATTTGATCTGGTAATAACTGCAAATATTGATGATGGTTGGCATTTATACTCCCAAAAAGTACCTGAAGACGGGCCAATAGCAACATCTTTTAAATTTGAAGAAGCACAAAAAGATTTTGAATTAATAGGAAAAACTACTGAAGGAGAAGGGCATGAATCATATGATGATGTTTTTGAAATGGATATCAAATACTTTGAAGAGAATGCTGTTTTTAAACAACGGGTCAAAATTTTATCCGAAAATCAAATAAACATCAAAGGTGTCTTAGAATTTATGGTATGTGATGATACCAGTTGTTTACCTCCTACAGAAGTTGATATAAATTTTGAAATTAAGCCTGTAGATGTAAAACCGAAGACAGAAGATAAAAGTTTCCTTCAAAATACAATTGCAAAAGATAAAATTGAAACAACTGTCATTTCCGAGAAATCAGAAACTTCAAAATCTGAATCGATCACTTCAGAAGAAAAGTTAAAATCAAGAGAAAAAAAGAAGAAAAATAAAAGTTTATGGACACTTTTTATTCTTAGTTTTTTTGCAGGCTTTGCCGCTTTATTAACGCCTTGTGTATTCCCTATGATACCAATGACGGTAAGTTTTTTTACCAAACAAAGTAAAAATAAAGCAGCTGGTATTAGAAATGCAATTATTTATGGAGTTTCAATTGTAATACTATACGTATTATTAGGAACAGTAATCACTGCAATTTTTGGTGCCGATTCACTAAATGCACTTTCTACCAACGTTTGGTTTAATATAATTTTCTTTTTACTATTAATAGTATTTGCCATTTCATTTTTAGGAGCTTTTGAAATAACATTACCAAGTAGTTGGGGGACTAAAGTAGATGCTCAAGCCGATAGAGGAGGTTTGATTGGGATTTTCTTTATGGCGCTCGCTTTGGCAATTGTGTCTTTTTCATGTACTGGCCCTATTGTAGGAACAGCATTGGTTGCTGCCGCTGCTCAAGGCGGAATTGCACCTGTAATAAGTATGTTTGGATTTTCATTAGCTATAGCTTTGCCATTTGCATTATTTGCAGCTTTTCCGGGTTGGATGAATTCACTACCCAAGTCAGGTGGATGGTTAAATACGGTTAAAGTGGTTTTAGGATTTTTAGAATTGGCTTTGGCTTTTAAATTCTTATCTAATGCAGATTTAGTTCTTCAAGGACACTGGTTAGAAAGAGAAGTCTTTATCGCTATTTGGATTACCATATTTGGAATACTAGCATTATATCTATTTGGTAAAATAAAACTACCTCATGATTCTGATCTGCCATTTATTTCAGTAGGTAGATTAAGTTTAGGTTTGATTGTTTTGGCTTTTACCATATACATGGTTCCTGGTCTTTGGGGAGCACCTTTAAAATTAATAAGCGGTTTCCCACCACCAATGCATTATAGTGAAGCACCATACGGAGTAGGTTATACCAAATTAGGTGCCGGAAGTAACTTGTCAAATGAAATACCGGAAGGTGCTAAATTAGGCCCACATGATATTATTGCTTTTGAAGATTATGATAAAGGAATGGCTTATGCTAAAAAAATAGGTTTACCTGTAATGTTAGATTTTACTGGCCATGCTTGTGTGAATTGTCGTAAAATGGAAGAAAGAGTTTGGTCTGACCCAAGTGTACTTCAAATTCTTAAAAAGAAAATTGTTCTAATTTCTTTGTATGTTGATGATAAAAGAGATTTACCAGAAAACGAACAATATACTTCAGAAATTACGGGTAAAAGAGTTACAGCAATTGGTAAAAAATGGAGTGAGTTCCAAATTAAAAAATACAAAGCCAACGCACAACCTTATTATGTTTTATTAGATCATGATGGCAATAATTTAAATGAGCACATGGCGTATAATCCTGATATTGAAGAGTATTTAGCTTGGTTGAATGAAGGCATTTCTATTTACAAAAAATAATTTTTAGGCTTATCTAAAAACAGGAATTGGGTAATAATTAATAAAAATTCGTAATTTTAGTTATTATTTTTGTTAAATGGCCGACACACTTTTAAAATAAAATAAATCATATTATTTTAGATCATTTTGATGATGAAAAATTTGGTATTAGTGATTTGACCTTTGAAATTGGTTGGAGTAAATCACAAACATTTAGAAAAGTTAAATCTCTTTCCAATAAATCAGTAAATCAGCTTATTAGAGAAACCCGCCTGCAAGAAGCTGCCAAATTAATTCAAAAAACCAATCTTAATGCTTCTGAGATATCCTATAAAGTAGGTTTTAGCAGTCCTTCTTATTTTAATAAATGTTCTAGTAAATTCTACGGTATCACCCCGGGAGAATTTAAAGAAAAAACATAGAAATTCCTTTGACAAATACTGTTGATCAACAAGATCTACGATCTGGAATTAAATTTTTTTAATGCTTTTTTATAGGAATTAAATATTATTTTTGACTTGATAATTAAATTCTAATCATAGGTCAAATTTTTTTATGTTTAAAACCAGGAATATTTACTTTCTTATTTTTCTGAATTCATTTTTTGCATTTTCACAAAATAGTAAGCTACCATTTAAAGATGGAGAATTCTTAAAATATAAAATCTCATATGGTTTGTTGCATGCGGGTTTTACTACTTTACAAGTTGATGAAATTGAAAAAAATGGTAAAACCATATTTCATGTTGATGGAAATGGATGGACTGTTGGAATGTTAGATTTCTTTTTTAGTGTAGAAGATAATTACCAAACATATTTTGATAAAAATACACTACAACCGCTACATTTTATTCGAAAAATTGATGAAGGAGGTTACACAAAAAATAAAGAAATATTTTTTAATTATCAAAAAAATCAGGCATTAGTAAAGGATCATAAAAATAATTCTGAGAAATCATTTTTCATTCAAAATGATGTTAATGATATGCTTTCTGTTCTATATTATTTAAGGAGTATGAATTTTGATACTATAAAGCAAGATGAAATTTTTTTGATTAATATGTTTTTTGATGATAAAATGACAAAGATTGAGCTTAAATATATGGGGAAAGATATAATTAATACTAAATTCGGAAAAGTAAAAACGATTGTTATTAAACCTCAAGTTGAAGTAGGAAGAATATTTAAAGAAAACGAAAGTGTTACAATATGGCTTTCGGATGATGATAATAAAATTCCTATAAAAATAAAAGCAAATGTTTTGGTTGGTTCTATCAAAGCCGAACTGTATGAATATAAAGAACTATCCAATATCATAATTTTTAACTAAATTATAACTGGATTAATTGGTAAATTAAATAAATTTGCAAATTATTATAATGAAAAAGAGTTAAGTGAAAAAAATATTAATAGTTGCGCTGGGTTTATTCGTTTTCCAATCTTGTAAGAACGAAGTTGTTGAATCAAATATAGAGCCTGAAATAATTGAAACAAAACCAAAGATCATTGAGGAGTTTGGTTATATTTTGAATAACTATAAAGTTATTAAAGACACCATTAAAAACGGTGAGAGTTTTGGTGAGATTTTAGATAGATATCATGTTGATTATCCGGAGATTTATAAAATTGCTGCTGCTGCAAAAGACACCTTTGATATTAGAAAGTTAAGAGCAGGAAAACCTTATACAATTTTAGCTAAAAAGGATTCCACTGAAAAAGCACAAGTCTTTGTTTATCAGCGAAATAAAATAGAATATCTTATTGTAGATTTTACAGATTCTATTCAAACAACATTTTGTAGAAAAAAAGTAAAAATACTTACTAAAACTGCATCCGGAGTCATTGAATCTTCTTTATCAGAAGCCATACAAAAACAAGAATTAAATTATCTTCTGGCCTTGGAAATGGCAGATATTTATGCCTGGACCATTGATTTTTTCCATTTGCAAAAAGGAGATAAATTTAAATTGATCTACGAAGAAAAATTTATTAATGATACAGTTTCTGTTGGAATTGGAAATATTACAGCAGCTTATTTTGAGCATAAAAACACACCTTTATATTCCTTTAATTTTGTAACAGATTCTACGAAACACATCAATGATTATTATGATGAAAATGCCAAAACTTTACGTAGAAAGTTCTTAAAAGCTCCTTTAAAATTTGGTCGCATTTCTTCGCGTTATAATTTAAATCGACGAATTAAATATTATGGTTTTAGAATAAAAGCTCATAAAGGAACCGATTTTGCCGCACCCATTGGTACACCAATTATGAGTACAGCAAGTGGTACTGTAACTGAATCACGTTATAAGGGCGGAAATGGTAATTATGTAAAAATTAAACATAACTCTACCTATTCAACCCAATATTTACACATGAAAAAACGATTGGTAAAAAAAGGAGATTACGTAAAACAAGGCGATGTTATTGGCACGATTGGCATGACAGGAAACACTGCCGGACCTCATGTTTGTTACAGATTTTGGAAAAACGGGAGACAGGTAGATCCTCTACGTGAAAAATTACCTTCAGCAGAACCGATTAAAGAACACTTAAAAGAACCTTATTTTATTTATATCCAACCGTTAAAAGAAGATTTGGATAATATTCCTGCAAAGTATTTAGAAAATACTGTTGTAGAAAAATAGGTCATAGGTTATCAATAAATTTTTTGTAGATCATTACATCATTACTGCATTAACTAATTAACACATTTCTCATGTCTTTAAAAAATATTAATCCAACAGCAACAAAATCCTGGAAAAGTTTAGAAGATCATTTTGAACAGATCAAAGATGTTCATATGAAAACCCTTTTTCAAAAAGATAGATATAGAAAAGAAAAACTTACATTAAAAACAGAAGATTTTACTTTAGATATTTCAAAGAATAGAATTACCGATGAAACTTTAAAATATTTATTAGAACTTGCAAATGAGTCAGAATTGCAAGATGCTATTGAAAAGTATTTTAATGGAGATAAAATCAATGAAACCGAAAATAGGGCAGTTTTACATACAGCTTTGCGTAACCAAAACAATAATCAAATCCTTGTAAATGATAAGGATATTATGCCTGAAGTACAGCAAACACTTCAAAAAATAAATAATTTTTCCAACGAAGTTATATCCGGTAAATTTAAAGGTTATTCAGGCAAGGCGATTACAGATGTTGTTAATATTGGTATTGGAGGATCTGATTTGGGCCCCAGAATGGTTGTTGAAGCTTTACAATTTTATAAAAACCAACTTAATACACATTTTATTTCCAATATTGATGGAGATCATGTATTTGAAACAATTAAAAATTTAAACCCTGAAACAACATTATTCGTTATTGTTTCAAAAACTTTTACCACACAAGAAACACTTACCAATGCTCAAACAGTAAAAAAATGGTTTTTATCGAAAAAATTCGCGACTAAAAAAAGCGATATCCAACACAATTTTGTAGCCGTTTCTACAAATCTTAAAAATGTTATAGATTTTGGTATTGCCGAAGAAAACATTTTTACCATGTGGAACTGGGTAGGTGGTAGATATTCACTTTGGAGTGCCGTAGGCTTGTCAATTAGTTTAGCTGTTGGTTTTAACAATTTCAATGATCTATTAAAAGGTGCATTTGCAATGGATGAACATTTTAGAAAAACATCTTTTGATAAAAATATGCCTGTTGTTTTAGCTTTATTGAGTATTTGGTATAATAATTTTTTTAATACTGAATCAGAGGTCGTAATACCGTATTCTCAATATTTAGAAAAATTAGCACCTTTCTTACAGCAATTATCAATGGAAAGTAATGGTAAATCAGTTGATAGAAATGGGAAAAAAGTAACTTACCAAACCGGTAATATTATTTGGGGTAATACAGGTACCAATGTTCAACATGCCTTTATGCAATTGGTACATCAAGGCACCAAATTAATACCTGTTGATTTTATTGGATTTGAAGAGTCATTATACGGAAATCAAGATCACCACCAAAAATTAATGTCAAACTTCTTTGCTCAAGCAGAAGCATTATATGCCGGTAAAACAAGTGAAGAGGTTCATTTAGATATGAAATTTCAAGGAGATTCAAAAAAAATAAATCAACTACTCCCGTTTAAGGTTTTTGAAGGAAACCGACCTTCAAATAGCTTATTTATAAAAAAAATATCACCTTACAATCTCGGTTCATTAATTGCATTATATGAGCACAAAACCTTTGTACAAGGCGTTGTTTGGAACATTTTTAGTTTTGATCAATTTGGTGTAGAACTTGGAAAAGAATTAGCAAAGAAATTCTTAGTTTAATAAAATTTGAAGTGTTAATAATTTCTTAATAAATAAAACTTTATTCTTTGATAATTTATTGTAGTTTTGCCGAAGTTATTAACTCAAATTAAACTAAATATGAGAAATTTTAAAACCCTTTTGGTTGCATTGTTTTTTATGACATCTGCAACTTTATTAGCTCAAACACAGGTTACAGGTACTGTAATGGATGAAACAGGAGCCTTACCTGGAGCAAATGTTATCGAAAAAGGTACGAGCAACGGTACAACTACCGATTTTGACGGAAACTTCACTTTACAAGTAAATGAAGGAAGCGGCGTTTTAGAGATCTCTTTTGTTGGTATGACAACGAGAGACATTACATTTACTGCTATTAGTGGGGAAACAGTTAGCATTGGAAACATTTCTTTAGTACAAGACGAAAATGTATTAGATGAAGTTGTTGTAACCGGTGTAGTTGACTTTGCAAAAGAAAGAGAAACACCAGTGGCTGTTTCTACAATTAGAGCGGTTGATATTCAAGAAAATTTAGGTACGCAAGAATTACCGGAAATTTTAAATACAACGCCATCAATTTATGCTACAAAACAAGGTGGTGGTTATGGAGATTCACGTATCAATGTTCGTGGTTTTAATTCAAGAAATACTGCGATAATGATCAATGGTATGCCGGTGAATGACATGGAAAACGGTTGGGTATATTGGTCAAACTGGGCTGGTTTATCTGATGTTACTTCTGCTATGCAGGTACAGCGTGGTTTAGGTTCTTCTAAATTGGCAATCTCTTCTGTGGGAGGTACTATTAATGTTTTAACAAAAACTTCTCAGGCCAGAGAAGGAGGAGCTGTTTCATTTACTCTTGGTAATGATAGTTATATGAAAGAAGCAGCCAGTTATTCAACAGGATTGTTAGATAGTGGTCTTTCAGCTTCTGTATTGTTAAGTCATTATTCAGGTGATGGCTATATTGATGGAACCAAAGGTAATGGCTGGAACTATTTTATTGGTTTAGGATATGAAATTAATACTGAACATTCTTTAATGTTTACTTTTACAGGAGCGCCACAATGGCATAACCAAAATTCCTATGCAAACCCAATATCTGTAAGTCAACTATATGGTAAGAATGGTGAGCCTAACAGAAAATACAATAGCAATTGGGGTTATTTGAATGGTGAAGAGTTTTCTTATAGAAGAAACTTTTACCATAAACCTATCATGTCTTTAAACTATGATTGGGTAATGAGTGAAAACTCTAATTTATCTACTATCGTTTATGGCTCTTGGGGCCGTGGAGGTGGTACCGGTCCAATAGGTAGGATTAATGGTGGAAGAGATTATTACGGTCAATTTAAAGATGCAAACGGGTTGATACGTTTTGATGATATCGCTAAATGGAATTCAGGAGGTAGTGTACCTGATTTTGGTGATGATAGAGTACCTAATGAAAGTGGAGAATTTATTAACGATAGATATAACGGTTTTACCAGAAGAGCTTCTATGAATTCACATAACTGGTACGGGATCATTTCAAACTTTCACAATGATGTAAATGAGAATTTTAGCTGGGACCTTGGAATTGATGCAAGAACCTATCAAGGTTTTCATTACAGAGTTGTAAATAATGATTTGGGTGCAGATGGTTATACTGATGACAGAGATAAAAATAATCCTAATAGAATGATCACTGAATATGTTGCTGCTTCACCTAGTTTTAACCCTTGGGCAAATATTAAAGACCAACAAAAAATTGAATATTACAATGTTGGTGGTGTAAAATGGTTTGGTGGATTTGGACAAGTTGAATATAAAACTGAAACGATTTCAACTTTCTTACAATTTGGTATTTCAAAACAATCATTTAAACGTACCGATTATTTCAATTTACTGGAAGGTGAGCAGGAATCAGGTTGGGAAGGTTTAGTTGGAGGTAATATCAAAGGAGGTATTAACTGGAATATAAATGAAAATCACAGTTTATTTGCCAATACAGGTTATTACTCTAAACAACCTTTATTTAGTGCTGTTTATCCAAGCTATAACTCTAATGATGTTAATGAAGGTTTAACCAATGAAAAAATATATGGATTAGAATTTGGTTATAATTTTATTATGAGTAATTTTAATTTAAAAGCTAACGTTTATAGAACTTCTTGGAAAGATGTTTTTAAACGTCAGAGTGTTACACTTTCTGATGATTCATATGGTTATGCTGATTTTCAAGGGATAGAACAAGTACATATTGGTTTAGAGTTAGAATCGTATTATAGATTAAATGATCATTTCTCTTTTAATGGTATGTTGTCTATAGGTAACTGGAAATATAATGGAGATGTTACTGGAACGCTATATGATGAAAATAATGAACAAGTTGGAGGTTCAGGTGAAACTTATTATTTAGATGGTGTAAAAGTTGGTGATGCGGCCCAAACTACGGCAGCTTTAGGGGCTACTTATAGATTTTTGGATGGATTTAACTTTGGTTTGAACTGGCGTTATGCAGGTAATTTATATGCGGCAATTAATACAGATGATTTTGATCATGCTGATCATGATGGTTCTTTAAAATTACCTTCTTTTAATTTGGTTGATGCAAGAATATCTTATAACTGGAGAATGAAGAATAACAATTCTTTAATGTTTAGTTTTAACATGAACAACCTTTTTGATGAATTGTACATTTCTGAATCAGACACCAATAGACATGCGGAGGCAGGAGATGATACCTGGAGAGGTGTTAATACTGACAATCGTGTTTATTTTGGTTGGGGTAGAAGCTGGAATACATCAGTTAAATTTAGATTTTAATAAGCTTAGTATTTAAATAAATAATAATCTGTTTATTATTAACTTACCCACTCTTGATCTTTTCAAGAGTGGGTTTTTTAATGATGTTCAACTTTTTTAAACTTTATAAAATTTAGGTTGTTAAATTATTGTATCACTTGATTTTTTTGTTTTTTTATCAAGAAAAAAATAAAATATCTGTCCGGCATAAGGACATAAAAATAAGTATTCTATTAAAATATCAGTAGAACCATTAAGTTTAACTTCTTTTATAATTTATAATTATTACTTTTGCTTAACTAAAAAATCAAAACTAAAAACATACTATTATGATAAATATGGTACATTCTATCTGGGCAATTCTTACATTACTAATGCTTGTAATAGCAGTTGTAAATGCAGTAATTAGCTTAACATCAAACAAAGGATTTAAGGCAAAAGACCTTCGAATTCCTCTTTTTACTTTAATTGTAATGCATATTCAGTTAATACTAGGGCTAATCGTTCTTTTTACTTCTACGCATTTTACCGTTTTAAAAAATCAAGGGATGGGAGAGGTAATGAAGAATGCTGAGATTAGACTTTTTGTTGTAGAACATCCTTTAATGATGATCGTAGCAGTTATTTTAGTAACCATTGGATTTAAAAAACTTAAAAATAAATCAACTGATAAGGAAATGTTTAAAACCATAGCTATTTATTATGGTATAGCTTTATTATTGGTTTTAAGTAGAATTCCTTGGAGTCAATGGTTTTAAAAAGCTGTCATTCCTTTATATTGTTCCTATGAACCTATAAATTCTGTTAAAATGTCTTTTTTTAAAAAAATTCTTTCTTATCCTCTAACGATTTTATTTTACTTTTTTTACGGATTGATCTTGTTAGTTTTTCAACCCATTCAATGGTTGAGCTTAAAATTAGGAGGATATTCAGCACATAAAAAATCAGTAGATTATTTGAGTTGTTGTTTGGTGGCAAGTTTATATGTTTTAGGAACTCGTATTAAATTTATTAATAATCAAAAAATACCTGAAGGAGTACCATTGATCATAGCATCTAACCATCAAAGTTTGCATGATATAACGGGTATTGGGTGCTATTTGCAAAAATTTCATCCCAAATATGTCTCAAAAATAGAGTTGGGAAAAGGAATACCTAGTATTTCATTTAATTTAAGACATGGAGGCTCTATTTTGATCGATCGAAAAAATCCAAAACAATCTTTACCTGCCATTATGAAATTTGGAAAATATCTGGAAGAAAATAATCGATCGGCAGTTATATTTCCGGAAGGAACCAGAAGTAGAAATGGCGAACCAAAACGATTTTCACAAAACGGTCTTAAAATGATGGTGAAATATGCACCTTCTTCCTATGTGGTACCGATAACTATTAACAATTCCTGGAAATTAGTAAGATATGGAAATTTCCCGATGGAAATAGGTGTAAGATTAAATTTTGAGGTTCATAAACCTATTAAAAGTGATTCAATGTCTTTTGACGAATTGTTTTTAAAAACAGAAAAAGCAATAAAAGATGCTGTGATGGTATAAATATAGCTCATCTTAGGAGTAATAATTGGTTTATAAAGAACTTCATTAACATTATTTGATATTTATTATTTGATATCCTTCTTTTAATTTAATTTGTTTTCCTTTCCATTTAAAAGTACCATAAGTTCCTTTTGGAAGGATAACTTCTCCTTTGATCTTATCTTCATTTCTTTCTAATTTAACTTCAACGAAACCATTGGGATGTGGCATTTTTGCATCTACATTTTTCAATTCACCTAAATTTGGTGCTATTAAAATTTCTTTAAAATTTAAAGCGTTTGGTTGAATTCCGGCAACCAAGGTTAGAAAATGAAAATTAGGTGATGCACTCCAAGCATGACATTCACTACGGGGCTCAATATCAGTTTCAGCAAAAGTAGTTAAACCCTGGTTTAATTGGTTGGTCCAGTTTTGTAATAAATTCAAATACTCATCTCCTAAACCCGCTTTTTTTAAAGCTTCAAATAAATAAAACTTATAGTAAATGGTTGTTTGAATCAAGCTTTTATCGTCAAGAATTTTTTGCATCATCCCTTTTTGATCCTTTTCAGGAATTGCATCCGTTAAGATCGCCATGATATTAGTGTGTTGTGAAAAATGCTTTTTATTTGGAGTTTCTGCGATCAATCCTTTTGAAGAAACAAAACAGTTATCCAAAATGCTTTTTATAATATCCTGTTGTAAGGCATCATATTTTTTTGCCTCTTCCAACATACCAAAATCAGTAAATATTTGAACTGCATTTTGCAATGCATACACAAATTGTAATGCTATTGAAGAAGAATATCCATCATCAGCACCTTCTGGAATACCATTTGTAAAATCAGAACTCCAATCAGTAAAATTCCACCATTCCATATTTGTTGGCATACCTGTTTCATCTACTTTATTAGCCCACCAATCTAATACGGTTTTCATACCCGGAGTAAATTTTTTAATAAAGTCATCATTATTTTTAAACATATGATAATCGTGAATCATATTTATCCAAATTAAAGAAAAAGTAGGAATAACCTGTACAATATAAGATGGGTATCTACTTTGGGTCAGACCATTTGGCAACCTTGAATTATCAAACATTTCAATGGCTTTTTGCATTAATCTATCGTCTCCGTCAACAGCAATAGAAACCAAAGCTTCAATTCGCGAATCACCAATATATTGTAATTGCTCATAATACGGATCGATAAAATTCTCAACCGCTGAATTACGTAAGGTCAACCAGGAAGCATCCCAAATTTGATCGAGTACATCATTACCTGTTTCAAATTTTGCATTTTCCTTAAATGGATATGCGGTATAAACTCCATAATAATCATTAATTTCTAATGGTTCATTTTTAGTTTGAATGTCTAATTCTATGAATCGATATGTTTTTTGTCCGAAAGGTTTAAAGATATTATCTTCAGAGCCATCCGGATAAATGATGTCATAATATCCTAAAATATGTTTACCTTCAACTATATTTCTATTTCCTTTTTTCCAATCTTTATCATACATCGCTTCGGAATATGTAATTTTTATTTTACTCTCTTTTCCTTTAGAGTAGATCATCTCCGGATGACCGATGGTATGATGTTTCTGGTCGATTAAAATTATTACTTTTTTATTTGGCGGAATTATTAAAGAGCCTGCGCCTTTGATAAAGTTATCAGTAATTTTCATCCCTTCTGCACGAGCAATTTTACCAAATCTTTGCTCACTTTCTTCCATAAAAGGAATGGTTCTCGGCACCAAATACCAGGTGCTTCCAAAAAGGAATCCTCTACCAACGGCAAATTCAACTGTGCCAGATTTAGGTTGTAACCATTTAGAATCGTCAAAACTTATCTCTTTCCATTTTTTTGGGTGTTTAGATTCAATTCTTATTTCTCCAGGTCCGGCAGCATAATAACCACGCAAAGAGTCACTCACAAATGGAATGCTTTCAAACCCAAAATCTCTGGTAACTTTCCATTCACTTTTGCTGCTTGTATTTACATCAACAGGATTTTTTTTGTCACCCTGCATGATAAAAGCGGTTTGAAAGGTCATTGATGAAGCTTTTCTGTATTCGCCAAAGTTTACTACTTCTGTAGCAATCGTATTTTTACCAACTTTTAAATGTTTGGCTATATCAAGAGTTTCGTATCTATAATTATTAATATCAGAAGAAGACGGTCCTGAAACTATATATTTTCCATTTACATACAAACGATAACGATTATCAGCAGAAACATAAATTATAAATTTAGTTGGTTGTATAGCCAGATCAAAGTTTCTTCTAAACAAAAATACTCTTGAATCTAAAGTAGATTCTGTGGGATGAGTTATCCATTGAGCTGTCCATGCGTGCTTTAATTGTGTAAAATCTTTGCCTTCATGATTGATCCTTACAGTAGATTCTTGGGCAAGAATTAAAGAATTTATACAAATTAAAAACACTATAAAAACTATCTTTTTTAAATTCATAGAAGTACAAATCATGAGTTAATTATTATATTATTTTAAATTCATCCCGATCATCTAAAAATCTAAATTTATCTCTAAAGTTTTTGATATAATCTTTCTTTAAAATAATTGTTTTAATATCCTGTTTATTTTCTTCAAAATCCAATAAAGTTTCACCTAAGGCATTATATACAGCAGAATGACCGGTATAAACTAAATTATTATTATCAATTCCTACCCTGTTTACACCAATAGTATAGCATAAATTTTCAATTGCACGTGCTTTTAGTAATGTATCCCAAGCAAACATTCGGGCATTGGGCCAATTGGCTACATAAATCAATACATCAATATTTTCGGTATTTCTCGCCCAAACAGGGAAACGCAGATCATAACAGATCAATGGAAAAAATCTAAAACCTTTGTGTTCAAAGATCAGTTTTTTATTACCGGGACTAAAAACATGATCTTCTTTAGCATAAGAAAATAAATGTCGTTTGTCATAATATTTTATTTTACCATCAGGAAATGCTGCCACCAAGCGATTATAAAAGGTTTCACCCTCATTAATTAGTAAACTACCCATAAGTAAGGAATCTTTAATTTTAGCCTGTTCAAGCATCCATAAAACAGCTTTCCCCTTCATGTTTTCAGCTACAGCTTTGGCATTCATTGTAAAACCTGTAGAAAATAATTCCGGTAATACAATAACATCTACATTATTGGCAATAGAATTTAATTTTATAGTTAAATTTTCCAAGTTTTTATCAATGTCTTCCCAAATATTATCAGTTTGGATCAAGGCAAAATTTAATGAATTTTCCATACTTTAAAGGTAATAAAAATTGTAATATTGCTACAAAGCAAAATGGATGAATACAAATAAAAAATTAATAATTTTTGATATTGATGGAACATTAACAGATAGTTTACCAATTTATCATAAAATTGTGATTGAAAGTTTAAAGTTAATGGGAATAAAAAAAGTCAATACTGATTTTTTTAATTATAAATACCATACAGACAGTTATACTTTAAAAGTAAATTATGAAACTTATTTTAAGAAAAAATATTCAAAGAGTTTGCTCTATGAATTTGAAGAAATATTACTATCAGAATTAAAAAGATCTCCACAAATTAGTGAAATTAAAGGAGCAAAACATTGTATTGATAATCTTTTGAATGAGAATTATGCCCTTGCATTTGCTACCGGATCTTTACTAAAACCGGCAAAATTTAAATTACAACAATGCGATATTTGGTTTAAAGAGAATTTGATTGCTACATCAGAAATTAGTTTTGCTCGTGAACCTTTTGTACTACAAGCCATTCAAAGTGCCAAAGAATATTTTGATGTGAATGAATTTGAAAAAATTTACTCGGTTGGTGATGGTATTTGGGATTTACAGACAGCACAAAGATTAAACCTTGATTTTATTGGAATTGGAGAAAGAAATAAAGAAGTTTTGCTAAAGAGTGGATGTACAACTTATCTTGATGATCTAACAGAATTAGCAGATCTATTAATTGATTCTAACCAAACATTTCATTGATCTTTTATAACAGAAAAAATATTTTTAAAAACTTGCTTTTAAATATTCTCTATTCATTCGAGCAATGTTTTCTAAAGAAATCCCTTTGGGGCACTCAACTTCACATGCACCAGTGTTGGTACAGTTACCAAACCCTTCTTCATCCATTTGTTTAACCATATTTAAAACTCTATCAGTTGCTTCAACCTGACCTTGTGGTAGTAAAGCATATTGAGAAACCTTTGCTGAAACAAATAACATAGCACTCGAGTTTTTACAACTCGCAACACAAGCTCCACAGCCAATACAAGCCGCAGCATCCATAGAAAGATCGGCATTGTGTTTAGAAATTGGTAGTGCATTTGCATCTTGAGTATTTCCAGAAGTATTGATAGAAATATATCCACCAGCTTGTTGAATGCGCTCAAAAGCAGTTCTATCAACAATCAAATCTTTAATTACAGGAAATCCTTTGGCTCTAAATGGTTCAATGTGAATTGTTTCACCATCTTGAAACATTCTCATATGTAGTTGACAAGTTGTAACTCTCCTATCTGGACCATGTGCTTCTCCATTGATATGTAAAGAACACATACCACAAATTCCTTCTCTACAATCATGATCAAAAGCCACAGGTTCTTCACCTTTTGCAACAAGATCTTCATTTAAAACATCCATCATTTCTAAAAAAGACATATGTTCAGAGATATCGGTTACCTTATATTCTACCATTTGACCTTTTTCTTTAGGTCCTTTTTGTCTCCAGATCTTAAGTGTTAAATTCATTTTATTTAGTATAGAGTAAAGAGTATTGAGTAGTCAATATACTAACTACTAATATCTCAAAACAATTATTTATAACTTCGTTGTTTTAATTCAATATCTTTAAATTCAAGCCCTTCTTTATGCAAGATTGCTTCGCTAGGTTTTCCTGTATATTCCCAGGCAGAAACATAAGCAAAGTTCTTATCATCTCTTAGTGCTTCACCTTCATCTGTTTGGTATTCTTCTCTAAAGTGACCACCACAAGATTCATTTCTTTCCAAAGCATCTTTAGCAAAAAGTTCTCCTAATTCTAAGAAATCGGCTACTCTGCCCGCTTTTTCAAGTTCAGGGTTTAGATCGTACATTTCACCCGGAACTTTTATATTTTTCCAAAAATCATCTCTAATTTCTTGAATTTCCTTTATAGCTTCTTTTAGATCCTTTTCATTTCTTGCCATTCCAACTTTATTCCACATCACTTTTCCTAATTTTTTATGGAAATAATCAACAGAATGTGTTCCTTTATTATTGATAAAAAATTCCAATCGATCTTTTACTTCTTTTTCTATTACATCAAATTCAGGAGTATCTGTAGGGATTGTTCCGGTACGAATTTCATTAGCTAAATAATCACCAATAGTATAAGGCAATACAAAATATCCATCGGCTAACCCTTGCATAAGAGCAGAAGCCCCTAATCGGTTAGCACCATGATCAGAGAAATTAGCCTCACCAATACAATACAATCCGTCAACGGTAGTCATTAAATTATAATCTACCCAAACACCACCCATTGTGTAATGGGTTGCAGGATATATCATCATTGGTGTTTTATAAGGATCTTCATCAATAATTTTCTCATACATTTGAAAAAGGTTACCATATTTTTCTTCAATGATCTTTTCACCAAGTTCAGTAATTTTTTCTTTGGAAGGACTTGCAACACCATGTATTTTAGCTTGCTCTTTACCATATCTTTCAATAGCTGCAGCAAAATCTAAATAAACAGCTTCACCGGTTTTATTTACACCATAACCAGCATCACAACGTTCTTTAGCTGCACGCGATGCAACATCGCGAGGTACAAGGTTACCAAATGCCGGATAACGACGTTCAAGGTAATAATCGCGATTTTCTTCAGCAATTTGTGTAGGTTTTAGATTCCCTTCCTGAATTGCTTTGGCATCTTCAATATTTTTAGGAACCCATATTCTTCCATCATTACGAAGAGATTCACTCATCAAAGTCAATTTTGACTGATAATCACCACTCCGAGGAATACAAGTAGGGTGTATTTGAGTAAAACAAGGGTTGGCAAAATAGGCACCTTTTTTGTGAATTTTCCAGGCGGCAGTTGCATTTGATCCCATTGCATTAGTTGATAAGAAATAAACATTTCCGTATCCACCGGTTGCAATCACTACAGCATGTGCTGAATGTCGTTCTATTTCTCCACTTATTAGATCTCTGGCAATTATACCTCGTGCTTTTCCATCAATTTTTACTACATCTAACATTTCATGACGATTGAACATTTCAATTTTACCGCGGGCAATTTGACGATTCATTGCTGAATATGCTCCTAATAATAATTGCTGTCCGGTTTGACCTTTTGCATAAAAGGTACGGGAAACCAGAACTCCACCAAATGATCTATTGTCTAATAACCCTCCATAATCACGTGCAAAAGGAACGCCTTGCGCTACGCATTGGTCAATAATATTTCCTGAAACCTCTGCCAATCTATATACATTGGCTTCACGTGAACGATAATCTCCTCCTTTTACTGTATCATAAAATAATCGATAATTTGAATCACCATCTCCCATATAGTTTTTAGCAGCATTAATTCCGCCCTGAGCGGCTATAGAATGTGCTCTACGAGGAGAATCCTGATAAGCAAAAGCCTTTACATTATAACCTAATTCTGCCAAGGTTGCCGCAGCTGAACCACCGGCTAAACCTGTTCCAACAACAATAATATCAATATTACGTTTGTTAGCAGGATTAACAAGATTAATTTTATCTTTATAAGTTGTCCATTTATCTTTTATAGGACCTTTTGGAACTTTAGAATTTAATTTCATAATTTATTGATATTAAGCAAAATAAAAGTAAATGGCAATAATTGAAAAACCTAATGCTATAAAATAACTATAAGCAACACCTAAATTTTTAACACATCTATAATATTTTGGAGCTCTTGCGCCTATACTTGTAAATGCAGATTGAAAACCGTGACTTAAATGAATGCCTAATAAAACAAAAGCAAAAACATAAATGCCAACGTAAATTGGGTTTTTAAACAATTGTGTTACCAATTCGTAATCATCGTGAACTTCACCAAATTTTATTTTAACAAAGAAATCTTTAAGGTGTAAGATTAAAAACAACAGCACTAGTAAACCTGTAACAATCATATTTCTTGATGCCCATCCTGAATTTGCTGCCGGGTTGTTTTTTACATATTTAATAGGTCTCGAGGCACGGTTTTTTATTTCTAATTGTATTCCCATTATAATGTGAAATATAAAACCTGCTGCTAATACGTATTGCATTACTTGAATCAATGGATTTGTTGCCATAAAATGTGATGCTGCGTTAAAAGTATCAGCACCTACAAATAAGGTTAAATTTACCACTAAGTGAACAAGTAAAAATGTGATTAAAAAAAGTCCTGAAAGTGACATCACGACCTTTCTTCCTAAAGATGAAGATCCGCTCATTTTGGTTAGTATATAGTTGAATAATACACAAATATAAACAATTGACTTTTTGGTTTTTTTAAATATTCAAAGAAATAATACAATTTAGATTGATTATAAATAGTGTTAAAAAAAAAAAGATTTTTTAAGTAGACTGACAAAAATCATACTCATTAAAGATTTACCATTTTATATTTGCTGGAATAAAATTTAAAAAATAACCTTATGGCAATTAAAAAAGGTTTATTCAAAACATCGATTGGGCGTAAGAACCTAATGGCTTTTACAGGTCTTTTCATCAGTTTTTTTCTAATAATTCATCTTATTGGAAATCTCATTTTAATTATACCTGACTCCTATTTTCCAATTGAATTTTGGGGAAATGTGGCAAATGCACATGATATGTACAACGCCTATTCTCATTTTCTGGTGCATTTTTGGCCAGTTACTTTAGTGGCATGGATATTATATGCAGCCTTATTTGTACATGTTGTTGATGCCTTATTGATAACATTACACAACAAAAAGGCAAAAGGTGAAAAGTATGAAGTTACTGATAATTCTACAAGCACTTGGTATTCTCGCAATATGGGTGTATTAGGTACAATTATAGGTATTTTCATCTTTATTCACATGGCGCAATTTTGGTTACAATACAAAGTGCTAGAAAATGAACACGATCTTTACAATTTGGTAATAGCCACCTTTAGTGAGTGGTGGGTATTAGTTGTTTATGAAATTGGCATTATTGCATTAGGTTTTCACCTGGTGCATGGTATAGAAAGTGCTCACCGTTCTTTGGGAATGTATCCTAAAAATGTAATGGGAATTATAAAATATATCGCTATGTGTTTTGGTATAGTTATGGCAGTATTATATGCTATCATACCAATTATTCTTTACTTCAAATAAAAAAATTATGGCTCTTAACGCAAAAATTCCGGAAGGACCTTTAAAAGATAAATGGCAAAATTATCTTGATAAAACTAATATAGTAAATCCAGCAAACCGAAAAAAAATAGATGTTATTGTTGTAGGAGGAGGATTGTCAGGTGGTGGTGCAGCCGCATCATTAGCAGAGTTGGGTTATAATGTAAAAGTTTTTTTCTTTCAAGACTCAGCCAGACGATCTCACTCCGTGGCAGCTCAAGGAGGGGTGAATGCCGCAAAGAATTACAAAAATGATGGAGATAATATTTACCGAATGTTCTACGATACGGTAAAAGGTGGAGATTATCGTTCACGTGAAGCCAATGTATATAGAATGGCCCAATGTTCTGTTGACCTTATTGATCATATGACTGCTCAAGGTGTACCATTTGGTAGAGAATATAGTGGTTATTTAAGTAACCGTTCTTTTGGTGGTGTTTTAGTATCACGTACTTTTTATGCACGTGGACAAACAGGGCAACAGTTATTATTAGCTACCTATCAGGCAATGATGAAGCAAGTTAAAGTAGGAACTTTAACTCAATATAGTCGCCATGAAATATTAGATCTAGTCGTAGTTGATGGTAAGGCTAGAGGTGTAATTGTAAGAGATTTGGTTACGGGTAAAATTGAACGTCATTCAGCTCATGCAGTTGTTTTAGGTACAGGTGGTTTTGGTAAGATCTTTTATCTTTCTACTTTAGCGATGAATTCTAATGGATCTGCTAACTGGAGAGCTCATAAAAAAGGTGCCTATTTTGCAAATCCATCATGGACACAGATTCACCCAACAGCTTTACCTCAAGCAGGAGAACATCAATCTAAATTGACCTTGATGAGTGAATCATTAAGGAATGATGGTCGTATTTGGGTACCTAAAAATAAAGATGAGAAACGAGCTCCGGGTGATATCCCTGATGAAGATAGAGATTATTATTTAGAACGTCGTTATCCAGCATTTGGAAACCTTGTACCTCGTGATGTCGCATCGCGTGCAGCTAAAGAAAGAATGGATGCCGGTCATGGTGTTGGACCGTTAAAAAATGCGGTTTATTTAGATTTTAAAACAGCTATTGAAAAATTAGGAGAAGCAACAATTAAAGAACGCTATGGCAATCTTTTTACTATGTACGAAAAGATTACCAATATCAATGCTTATAAAGAACCTATGAAAATTTCTCCTGCAGCACATTTCTCTATGGGAGGATTATGGGTTGATTATGAATTGCAAACTACCATACCTGGATTATTTGCTGTTGGTGAAGCTAATTTTGCTGATCATGGTGCCAATCGTTTGGGAGCAAATTCACTTTTACAAGCCTCAGTAGATGGTAATTTTATTTTACCTAATACCATTTCTAATTATTTATCAAATGAGATCCGTACAGGTAAAATTTCAACTGATACACCTGAATTTGAAGAAGCTGAAAAATCTGTGAAAGATCAAGTAGATAAATTATTATCTATTAAAGGAACAATGCCGGTAGATCAAATACATCGTCGTTTAGGAAAAATAATGTTTAAAGAAGTAGCGATGTCACGAAATGAAAAAGGGATGATCTGGGCAATTGAAGAAATCAAAAAATTACGCAAAGAGTTTTGGGAAAACGCAGCTATTCCAGGAGATGAAAAAGGACCTAATTCTGAATTAGAAAAAGCCGGGCGATTAGCAGATTATTTAGAGATTGCTGAATTGATGGCTGTTGATGCTTTAAGCAGAAAAGAAAGCTGTGGTGCACATTTCCGTGAAGAATATCAAACTGAAGATGGAGAAGCGGTACGGGATGATAAAAACTATATGTACTCTGCAGCATGGGAATGGATGCATGGAAAAGATTGGAAATTACATAAAGAAGCATTAGAATTTAACGATATAGAAGTAAAAACAAGAAGTTATAAATAATAGAATTGGGTTTGTAGTAGTGAGTATTTAGATTACTCACTATCCACTGCTCATCACTTATTACTCAAAACTAAGAAACATGAATCTTACTTTAAAAATATGGCGTCAAGAAAATGCCAAAGCTAAAGGGAAATTAGTAACCTATGAACTATCAGATTTGAGTACTGACATGTCTTTTTTAGAAATGTTAGATGTACTTAATGAGCAATTAGCAGCAAAAGGAGAAAGAGCTGTTGAGTTTGATCATGATTGTAGAGAAGGGATCTGCGGGCAATGTTCATTGGTTATAAACGGCCAGGCACACGGTCCTGAAGGACATTATACAACTTGTCAAACACACTTACGATCTTTTAAAGATGGGCAGACACTTAATATAGAGCCTTTTAGAGCTAATTCATTTCCTGTTATTAGAGATTTGAAAGTAGATCGTAGTAGTATGGATAGAATCATTCAAGCAGGTGGTTATATTTCTTCCTTTACAGGAATGGCTCCTGAAGCTAACTCAATACCTATACATCATAATGTTGCCGAAAGTGCTTTTGATAGTGCAGCTTGTATTGGTTGTGGCGCTTGTATTGCTACTTGTAAAAATTCCTCAGCCGCTTTATTTATGTCGGCTAAAATTGCTCATTTAGCTAAATTACCTCAAGGTAAAATTGAACGTGCTGAACGTGTTGTATGGATGGTTAACGCACATGATGATGAAGGCTTTGGTAGTTGTACAAATACCGGTGCTTGTGCTATGGTTTGTCCGCAAGAAGTTAATTTATTAGATATTACCAGAATGAATTACGAGTACAATAGGTCATTAAAAACGGTAGATAATTAGATAAATACATTTAAACTGCTTTTTAATATTAAAAATGCATCATTTTTAAAAACACACAATATGTTTAGTTATATTTACATAATGAGAATTTTAATTTCTAGATGCAACAACCTCAAAAACATATATTACAACCTGATAATTGGATAAAATTACATGCAGATTATTTGTTTAGTTACACAATATCACGTGTTAATGACCACGACTTAGCCAAAGATCTGGTACAAGAAACTTTTTTTTCGGGTTTAAAAGGACAAAAGAATTTTAGAGGACAAGCTTCGGAAAGAACTTGGTTAGTTTCGATTTTAAAAAGAAAGATAGTAGATCATTATCGTAAAATAAATTCTGCCAAAGGAAAGAAAGAAGTAAGAATGAGTTTTTATGATGAGGGTAATAGAAAAGGGAGTTGGTTAGAAGAGTGTGTTCCCCAAAGCTGGGATAATGAAGCCGAAAAAAAAATAGAAAATAATGAATTAAAAGAAGCTATAAACAACTGTGTTTCAAGATTGCCTGAAAAATATAGAATGGTTTTTTTATTAAAAACGGTACAGGAATATGAAACAGAAGAAATATGTAATGAATTAGATATAACCGCGTCAAATTTATGGGTAATTATTCACAGGGCAAGATTACAATTAAGAAAATGTATAGAAGAAATTTGGTTTAAAAATTAAGAGAAGATGCAAAAAAAATTAATGATTACATGCGATGAAGCAACTTCAATTTGTGATAAGAATCAGTATGGGGAAGCTTCTTTGTTAGAAAAGATCAAATTAAATATACATTTACTTATGTGTAAGCATTGCAGAGCCTATTCACTGCAAAATAATTATATCACTAAACTTTTAGGAAAATATTTAGACCATAATTATAGTTCTGATCATTTAAATGAGATTGATAAAAAGGAATTAGAAATTAAGTTAAAAGATAAGATTAAAGAAATTTCTAAGAATTAAAAAAACTTTTTAAAAAATAATTAAGCAGATTTTTTATTAAAATTCTGCTTTTTTTTAACTTTGAATTGATAAAATGGCCTATTAATGGAAGATTTTTATGGTTTAAAAAGTTATTTTGTAATTACTTATTATGTTTTTATTAGTTTTTTGATTATTGGAATAATTTTAGACAATAAAAGACCGGCAAAATCATTTGCCTATATTTTTTTATTATTATTATTTCCCATAGGAGGAGTTTTACTTTATTTTTTATTTGGTGTTCATTACCAGAAGAAAAAATTATTTACACGTTTAAGAAATTATCATGTTGATTACATCCAAATCTTAAATGATAGCAAGAATAGAGATAAAGATCTAATTAAAATAATTGGTGATAACCCAAAAATACCCACCCTTTTTTACAATATTGATCATGTGCAGTTTACGGATAATAATGAAATTAAGTATTTGATCAATGGTGAAGAAAAATTTCCTATTCTTATTAGTGAATTAGAAAAAGCAGAAAAAACGATCTACCTTGAATATTATATATTTAATGATGATGATATTGGAAATACAATAATTGATATTTTATGCCGAAAGTCATTAGAAGGTATTGATGTTAAGATTATTTACGATCCTGTTGGTAGCTCAATGTCTAAAAAATCAATAAAAAAAATAAAGAAACACAAAATTGAAATCCATCCTTACATGCCCGTGTTTTTTTCAACTTTTGCACATAAAGCAAACTATAGAAATCATAGAAAAATTGTAGTTATTGATGATAAAACAGGTTTTTTAGGAGGTATGAATATATCTGATAAATATATAAATCCAAATAAAATAAATCTATTTTGGCGTGATACACATTTAATGATAAAAGGAGAAGCAGTTTTTGACCTGCAATTGTTATTTATTAGTGATTGGTTTTTTGTTAGCGGGAAAAAATTAGAACCTAATAAAAATGTAGATTTTGAGGTTCTTAATAATAAATTACCAACATGTATTTTAGGCAGTGATTACGGATCGGAATTTCAATACATCATGGAAGCTTTCTTCGGAATGATAACAAATGCAAAAAAAGAAGTATTAATATCTACACCCTATTTTTTACCCAATGAAACGATTTTAAGCGCCTTAAAAATAACGGCTAAAAGTGGTGTAAAAATTAAATTGTTGTTACCACAAAAAACTGATCTAATATCAGCTTATTACGCATCACAAACCTATTTAATTGATCTATTAAAAAATGGTGTTGAGGTATATTATTATACAAAAGGTATGATGCATGCAAAAACAATGATCATAGATAATAGTATTTGTACTGTTGGAAGTACAAATATGGATCATCGCAGTTTTGATCTAAATGCCGAAGTAAATGCTTTTATTATTGATGAAGAAAAATCGTTAGAATTAAAAGCTCATTTTGAATCAGATTTAAAAGATGCATATAAATTACCTATTAATGAGTTGTTAAACTGGCCATGGTATAAAAAAGCCTTGAGTTCATTAGCCAGATTGATTGCTCCTATATTATAAAAAATGAATTTTATAAATAAAAAAATTGATTCTTATGCTGTTGAGCATTCAGAAAATGAACCTGAACTTTTGCAGGAACTCAATAAAGAAACCTGGCAAAAAATGCTAGTTCCACGAATGTTAAGCGGTCATTATCAAGGTAGGATATTATCGATGATCTCGAAACTTGTACATCCAAAAATCATTTTAGAAATTGGGACTTATACAGGTTATTCGGCATTGTGTTTGGCAGAAGGCTTACAAAAAGAAGGTTTATTATACACTATTGATCACAATGAAGAATTGGTTGATTTTCAAAAAAAGTATTTTAACAAATCAAAATATAAAGATCAAATCAAAACTTATTTGGGCAATGCATTAAAAATCATTCCTAAAATTGATGAAAAATTTGATTTGGTTTTTATTGATGCTGATAAAGACAATTATTCAAATTATTTTAATTTAGTTATCAATAAGATGAATAAAGGAGGTGTTATTTTATCAGATAATGTATTGTGGAGTGGAAAAGTTATCGAAAAATCTAATCCTAAAGATATTGATACAATTTCTTTAATTGCCTATAATAAATTGCTTAAAAATGATTCAAGAATTGAAACCATTTTATTACCAATACGTGATGGATTAACTATAAGCAGAGTGAAGTAAATATTATGTTCTTAAGAATTTTTTCCTAAAAATAACAATTAGAATACCACCTCTTAAGATCATCCAAACTGTAAAAGCAATCCAAATGGCGTATAATTTTAAATTAAAATAATCGCCAATTAATAAAACAGGAATAAAACCAAAAAAAGTTGCAATAATTAAAGTGTTACGTAAAATAACAGCTTCAGCCATTCCTTTAAAGATACCATCAAAAACAAAAGCAATCGCATTAATGGGTTGCATAAGAATTACGATCCAAAATATTGTGTAAAATAATTGCAATACATTCTTATCTTTGGTAAACAACAAACCGATATCCTGATAAAAAGTAAAACACAAAGCACCTAAAATTAGCGTTATAATTAAAGTATATTTACTTAGGTTACTGCTCAAGCTCCATATTTTTAAAAAATTGTTTTCTCCAACAAATTTTCCTGACATGATGTTTCCGACACTAGCATAGCCATCAATAAAAAAAGCAAAAAACAACCAAATTTGAAAAGCAATTGTTTGAGCAGCAATATAATTAGTACCGTATTTTGCTGCATAAGCATTGGCTAAATAAAGCGCTATATTTAATGCAACAGCACGAATTATTAAGTTGAAACTCAAAGATAAGATCCTTTTAATTTCGGGGTGAAAAGGAAAAGATAATTTAAATGTAAAAGGTGTTTTTTTGATTGAAAAGATCAAAGCCAAAAGTGCCATAATGAATTGTGCTATTACGCTAGCCCAAGCAGCTCCTTCAATATGCATTGGTTGTATAAGACCTTCAATTCCATAGATTAAAATAAAGTCTAAACCAACATTTAGAACAGCGCCGATAATACTGATTACCATAGGCCAAAAAGTATTTTGCAAACCTCTAAAGATCCCGAATACCGAAAAAACAAAAAGGGTAAAAGGTAAACCGAAAGCTCTAATTCTATAATAACTAACCGAGTATTCAAGAACCAATCCTGTTGCATTATAAAGAGTAAAAATTTCATCGACAAAGAAAATAGTTATGAAATATATTATAAAGCTTACAATTATATTTATTGCAATTATTTGAGCTGGTAAAGAAGCAATTTCATCAATTTTTTTAGCCCCTAAATACCGTGCAATTATTGCAGATATAGCAGACCGAGTTTGTGCCAAGATCCATACCAATGCCGAAATAAATGAACCGGCAATACCTACTGCCGCAAGTGACTCAATTGGGTTTAGGTCAATATTCCCTACTATAGCTGTATCAGTTATTGATAATAAAGGTTCGGCTATACCCGAAATGATAGCAGGAATGGCTAATTTATTGATATTAGAAAAAGAAATTGTTTGAGTATTCTTCAAATTTTGAATTTCAAATGTTAACAATGGCGAAAATAAGGTATTAATTATAAAAAACTTCTAATTTTTATAATGTTAAAACAGGATTATATACCTACTTGGCTTACTTTTTTTTTAAGTATAGGAATAATTTTGGGTTATCGTTTCACTTTTCAATATCAATATTTATTGATCTTAATTTTAGCTTTAATTATATTGTTAATTTTTTCATTATTTAAAGCTAATAAAACTTTTCAGGCACCTTTAAGTTTTTCAATAATATCATTTGTAATTTTTATTTTTATTGGAATTATAACGATTACTATTCATTTTGATCTGGCAAACAAAAAGCATTATTCAAATTTTTTAGTTAAGGATGATCAGATCATATTTCAGGTTGATAAAATCTTAAAATCAAATACATTTTATCAAAGTTATTGGGTAAATATTTTACAAATCAATAATCAAAATGTAAAAGGAAAGATATTAGTTAACATTTTAAAAGATAGCACGTATAAGATTTTAAATGTAGATGATATTCTTTTCACAAAAGGTAATATTATTGATATAGAACCACCTTTAAATCCGTTTGAGTTTAATTACAAAAAGTACTTACAAAAGCAGCAAATTTATCATAAAATTAAACTGGAAAACAAGGAGGTTTTCTTATTGACCGAAGAAAGGCAAACAATAAAAGGGCTCGCTTCAAAAGTAAGGAATAAAATAAACCGCAACCTGCTAAAACATAATTTTTCAGAGGATCAAATGGCAATAATAAATGCATTGTTATTAGGTCAGCGACAAAATATTTCAAAAAATTTATATGATAATTACAAAAATGCAGGTGCTGTACATATTTTAGCAATTTCAGGATTACACATTGGTATTATTTTATTGATTTTAAACTTTTTGTTAAAACCAATTGAGTTGATAAAAAATGGGAAGATCATAAAATTCATCCTGTTGGTATTATTATTATGGGCATTTGCTTTTTTAGCTGGTATGAGCGCATCAATTGTTAGAGCAGTTACAATGTTTACTGCCTTAGCAATTGGATTAACATTTAAGCGAAGGGCAAACGGGAATAATGCTTTGGTTATTTCAATGTTCTTTTTGTTGTTGTTCCACCCAATCTATTTATTTGATGTTGGCTTTCAAATGAGTTATTTAGCCGTATTTTTTATCATCAATTTACAACCTGTTTTGGTTCATTTTTTTCACCCTAAACAAAAACTCATACGATATTTCTGGCAGTTATTTACAGTTACAATTGCTGCACAAATTGGTGTAGTTCCATTAAGCTTGTATTATTTTCATCAATTTCCCGGATTGTTTTTTATTTCAAGTATGGTAATTATTCCTTTTTTGGGCACAATTCTTGGATTTGGGTTTTTAATCTTATTTTTAGTTTCATTTGAAGTTTTACCTGTAATGTTTGTTAAATTTTATGCTCTTATAATCAATACTTTAAATAGTTTTATTAGTTTTATTGCTCATCAAGAATCTTTTTTATTTCAAAATATACCGTTATCTTCAGTTTTAACAATAACAATATATTTAGCTCTATTTTCGGGTTTAGTTTTTCTTAAAAATAAAATACCAAGAAATTTAATTATTTTGCTTTTAAGCATGATAATTATACAGGGAGTGTTGATATATGAAAAATATAGTTTACAAACGACCAATGAATTCGTAATTTTTAACAAAAAAAGAAGTTCATTAATTATTGATAGAAGTGGTGCTCAAATAACTATTTTACAGGATACTTTAAGAGAAAATTCAAGTAATATTAAAACGATAAGAAATTTTAAAACTAACATTGGTAAATTAGATAAAATTGAAACTAAAGCACTTAAAAATATATTTATTTTTAATAATAAAAACATGTTGATCATTGATAGTTCTACTGTTTACATTAATAGATTTAGAAAACCAGAGTTATTATTATTGCGTCAGTCTCCAAAAATAAATTTTGAACGTATGATAAAAATGGTACAACCTCTAAGGGTAATTGTTGATGGTTCTAATTATAAAAGTTATATTCAAAAATGGGAAAAAACATGTAAAGAAAATGATATTATTTTCTATAATACTTCAAAAGAAGGGGCTTTTGTAAAACCTTATTAACATTCATTAAACCTACAATTTTATGTATATTTGCACGTTTCATAAAAACATATAAATAATTTAAGAATGAAAATAATTGTTCCCATGGCTGGGATTGGGTCTCGATTAAGACCACATACACTAACTGTACCAAAACCATTAACATTAATTGCTGGTAAACCAATTGTACAAAGGCTTGTAGAAGATATTGTAAAAGTTGTTCATCAGGATGTAGAAGAAATAGCTTTTGTAATTGGTCCCAATTTCCCCAAAGACACTGAAGAAAAACTATTAAAAATTGCCAAAGATTTAAATGCGAAAGGAAAGGTTTCTGTTCAAGAGCAAGCTTTAGGAACTGCACACGCTATTCAATGTGCAAAAGAATCGTTAAACGGACCTTGTGTTGTAGCTTTTGCAGATACTTTATTTAAAGCCAACTTTACCTTAAATGAGCAATCAGACGGTGCTGTTTGGGTAAAACAAGTTGATGAACCAAGTGCCTATGGAGTAGTAAAACTTAAGGAAGGAATTATTACAGATTTTGTAGAAAAACCTCAAGAATTTGTTTCAGACCTTGCAATTATAGGGATTTATTACTTTAAAGATGGTGCTATTTTACGTGATGAAATCCAATATCTTTTAGATAATGATATTACCGAAAAAGGTGAATATCAGTTAACCAATGCTTTGGAAAATATGAAGCAAAAGGGATTGAAATTTGTACCGGGTGAAGTTTCGGATTGGATGGATTGTGGAAATAAAGAAATTACTGTAGAAACCAATGGAAAGATTTTACAATTTGAAAAAAATGTAGGAGGTAACTTAGTTTCAAAATCAGTTATATTAAATAATTCAACGATCATTGAGCCTTGTTATATTGGAGAAAATGTAATACTAACCAATTCAACAATTGGTCCAAATGTATCGTTAGGTGATGCTAGTACAGTAGAAAACTCAACTATTAAAGAATCATTGATCCAAACTAATACAACTATTAAAAATGCGAATCTTTCTGATGCGATGATAGGAAATAATGCATATTTTGATGGTAATTTTACATCAGTTAGTATTGGAGATTTTTCAATTTTGAAATAAAATAAATGCTCAAAAAAAAGTTATATATTATTTTTAATGGATTATTATTGGTGCCAATAATGATCTTCGCTCAAGAAGATGTTGCTTCACAAGAGGAAATGCAAGTTGAGCAACAACGGATCAGTTTTGACACATTTTTTTATGAAGCTTTACAACAAAAAGGGATTGATAATTTTGATAAAGCCATATATGCTTTAGAAGCATGTCAGGATATTGACCCTGATAATCTTGCTGTTTTGTTTGAATTTTCAAAGAATTATTTTTTTCAAAATAAATATATTGAAGCCGAATATTATGGTTTAAAAGCTTTGCAAATTTCACCAGACAATTTATATCTGTTAAGGCATTTAAAAGAAATCAAATTAAAAAAGAATGATTATAAGGGAGCAATAATATTTCAAAAAGCTATTATCGTTCAAAAACCAGAAGAAGAAGCTGAATTAATTTTTATTTATATAAGATCAGGTGATGTTGAGAATGCGAAAGCCATATTAAAAAAATTAGATAATGAAAATAAATTGCCCGATTCTTATAGCGCTTTAAAGGTATCATTATTACAAGAAAAGACACCAAATAATTATAATAATGAAAAAGTTATTATACCTGCAAGTAGATTAGATAAATTAAAAAGTACTTATAATAGTAATAACGATTTTGAAACATTAAAACAAATTCTAGACAGAGAACTTAAAACTAAACAATATCTTATTTTGTTAACCGATAGTAAAGATGCTATCAACACTTTTCCTTCACAACCCTATGTTTATATTATGAATGGCTTAGCTCTAAATAAACTCAGTAAATATAAAGAGGCTATTGAAATATTAAATTCTGGCTTAGAGTTTGTTATAGATGATCCATATTTAGAATCACAGTTTATGGAACAACTAAGCTTGAGCCATAAAGGTATAGGCGAAAATAAAAAAGCAACGGATTATTATTATAAAATGATAGAACTTCGAAAAAAAATAAATAAAAATGATTAAAAAGAGTTTTCTGATTTTCTTCATTTTATCTTTACTTATTTCTTGTAAAAGTAGCAAGGTTACTACTGATGAAAATATTGTAAACTTATCTTCCAAAAGAATCATTAATAAGCATTATGCTCAAAATTATAATGATAAACTCTTTAAAGCCGGATTGGTTATTAAATATAATGGTAAAAGTGATATTCCCGAATTAAAAGCCTCTTTAAGAATAGCTAAAGATAGTGTTATTTGGATGAGTATTTCAAAACTTGGGTTTCCTGTTGGTAAATTAATGATCACACCTACTCGGGTGCAGTTTTACGAGAAAATTAACAAATCATATTTTGATGGTGATTTTAGTTTTGTTAGCAATATACTTGGAACGGAATTTGATTTTGATAAAGTTCAAAACCTGTTTTTAGGTGAGGCTTTAATAAACTTAAAAGTTCAAAAATTTAATGCAACAATTCAACAAAAGAAATATTTGTTAATTCCTAAAAAGAAAAATCCTATTTTTGACATGTTATTTTGGATAGATCCAATAAATTTTAAAATTGTTAAAGAAGAATTCAGCTATGTTGAAAATAATCAAAAATTAAAAATAGTTTATAAGAATTATTCCGAAACAGATGGTTTGTTATTACCAAATGGATTTACAATTGATGCAATTGGAGAAAAAAGGAATACACAAATTGACATAAATTATAAAAATGTAGAACAGGTATCTAGTTTGAAATTCCCTTTTACTATACCTGATAATTATAAGAAATATAAGCTGAAATGATTATATTTTCAGTACTCAAAAAAAAATAGATAAATTGAATTTAAAATATACAAAAGCAAACTTTTTCTTCTTCTTTATCGCAATGTTTTTTATGACATTGTCATTTTCTTCTTATGGGCAAAGTAAAAAATCTTTAGAGCAGCAAAGAATTAAACTTCAAGAAGAAATTAAAGAAATCAATACACTTTTATTTCAATCAAAGAAAAAAGAAAAAAATTTATTATCAGATCTTAACGATTTAAATAAACGAATTAAAGTACGTAAAAAATTGATTGAGACCATTGATAAGGAAACAAAAGAATTGAGTTTAGATATTTTAGAAAATGAAAAAGAAGTAGCACAATTACAAAAGCATTTAGAGGCTTTAAAAGATGAATATGCTAAAATGGTTCAGCAATCTTATAAAAGTAAAGCAAAACAGAGTAGAATGATGTTTATCTTATCATCTGAGAATTTTTTACAAGCATACAAACGAATTCAGTATATAAATCAATACGCAGCTTACAGGGCAAAACAAGGAGAGGAAATTACAGTAGAAACCGTTAAATTGCAAAATTTAAATGATTTTTTAAAAGAACAAAAGGTTGAAAAAGAGCTCCTGCTCAGTGAAAATAAAAAAGAAACGGAAAGTATAAAAAAAGAAAAATTTTCACAGGAAGGATTGGTAAAAGCGATTAAAAAGAAAGAAAAAACCTATATTTCTCTTATCAAGAAAAAACAACGTGAAGAAAAAGTAATTGATAAAAAAATTGAAAAATTAATTCGGGATGCTATTACTAAATCTAACAAAAAGACAAATGTTAAAGGAACTGGTTTTGCACTTACACCTGAGGCAAAAATACTTGAAAAGAGTTTTATTGCCAACAAAGGAAAATTACCCGCACCTGTTAAAAGAGGTGTTGTTATAAGGCATTTTGGTAAACAATCGCACCCTACTTTAAAGGGTATTACAATTGAAAGTAATGGAGTTCATTACGCTACAGAAAAAGGAAGTAATGCCCGTGTTGTTTTTGATGGTAAAGTTTTAGCAATACAAGTTTTACCAGGTAAGAAAAAAGCTGTTTTAATTCAACATGGTAACTACATTTCAGTTTATAAGAACCTGGATAATGTAACAGTTCAAAAAGGTGATATTGTTAAAACCAAACAAGAAATAGGAAAAATACATACCGATAAAACTACCGGAAAAACTGTATTAGCATTTGTTTTATTCAAAGAGATCAAACGTGAAAATCCTGAAGAATGGGTTTATAAAATTTAAATTAAGACCTAAAAAAAATCCAACTTAAAATAAAAGTTGGATTCTAGATATTTTACTTTCTTACTTTGTGATCTAATTCTTAACTAGAAGTTTATTTTCCCTAACCCTTAATTCAGAAAGAACATTTAAAGCTTCTTCAACATATATATCTTTATTTAAGTTCATATGCCAAATTTCACGTTTTTTAGCCAAAATTGAATCATTTTTTAAGTTCGGAAGTTCATAACCCGGAGAATTAAAAACCAAATCATTTTTATATTTATTAATGGCATCAAACTCTTTATTTTGAGCTTCTCTATTTTCAATATCATTTCTATAATCATTATAATTTAAATAAATGATATTATTATCTCTTCCTTCTTTTAACCATTTAGCATTTTTATCAATTAAAGTAAACTGAGGATTAGATGCAATTCGTTTTTTACTTTCATTAATAACTGAATCAAAATTTTCGTATACGTTAAGCGGTGAATAATCAGCTTGTTTTACTTTATCCCAAGCCAAAGGATGTTTTTCATCACGTTCGCCAATTTCTAAATAAGTATATCTGTCGGGCATAGCAATGTCCGATTTTACACCTTCTAATTGAGTAGAACCACCATTAATTCTATAAAACTTTTGAATGGTCATTTTTAAAGCACCCAGATCATCATGGTATTTATAATAATTATTTAAAGGAAGTAAATTTTGAACAGTTCCTTTGCCAAAGGTTTGTTTACTACCAATAATTACTGCTCGGTTATAGTCTTGCATTGCAGCTGCAAAAATTTCTGAAGCTGAAGCAGACAGTTCGTTAACTAAAATTACTAAAGGGCCATCCCATTGTATTTTTTTATCTTTATCTGATTTTACATTAGGATCTTCACCGCGATATTTTACTTGAACTACAGGGCCCTCTTCAATAAATAATCCGGCAATTTCAATGGCTGTTTTTAAAGAACCTCCACCATTATTTCTTAGGTCAATTAATAAACCTTTAACATTTTCTTCTTTTAACCGTGAAATTTCTTTTTCCATATCAGTTGCAGAGTTACGGAAATTTCTTTCATTAAAATCAATATAAAATTTAGGTAAATTAATAACACCAAAATTTTGTCCGTCTTTTTTTACAACACTCGATTTAACAAAAGTTTCATCTAATTCAACAATATCTCTAATAATTGAAATTATTTTTATAGTTCCATCAATTTTTAGAACGGTCAACCTAACTTCAGTTCCTTTTTTACCCTTGATATATTCAATAGCATTGTCAAGTCGCATTCCAATTATATCTTGTGGTTCTCCATCGCCTTGAGCTACTTTTAAAATAGCATCACCAACTTCTAATTCACCACCTCTCCAGGCAGGGCCTCCAGAGATTAACTCATCAACAGTAGTATATTCATCCTTTTTACGTAATCTGGCTCCTATACCTTCTAATTTACCCGCCATACTAATATCAAACCTCTTTTTATCCTTTGGAGCGAAATAACTCGTATGAGGATCAAAACCTAAAGTTATACTATTGATATAGATTGAAAACCAATCCATTTGTTCAAGATCATCCATAAAACCATAAAAATCATCCAAGCTGTTTTGGGTTCCTTTACGGGCATCTTTTTCTAATTCTTTAAATGATTTTATTGGATAATTGCTGTCGTTTTTTAAGTTACTTTTTTGTAATTCCTCTTTTTCGTATAATCTTGAAAGTGTATTTGCTTTTAATTGTTGCTGCCAAATCTTAATAAATTCGGCTTCATTTTTGGCAAATTTTTTATTGTCATAATCTAATGAATAAGTGCCCTTTTTTTCAAAATCAAAAGGATGTTTTAAAATATCCTGATAATATATTTTTGATTCTTCCAGTCTCTCTAAATATCGGTTATAAACCAAATAAAAAAAACTTAAATCTTCATTTTTAATTTGATCGTCTATTGAATATTTATATTCTGAAAATTCATCAATGTCAGATTGATATAAAAATCTTTTTGTTGGATCCATACCGTCAATAAACTCATCAAAAACCTTGGCAGAAAATTCATCGTTTATTTTTAAAGGCTCATAGTGTCCTTTTTGTAAAGCATATCTAATAAGAGAAATTAATACCTTATCTTTTTCAGGATCAGGATCAGTTTTCGATTGAAAACTTAGTAATATACCGGCAAAAATTAATAAAGTAAAAAGTATTTTATAATTCCTTTTCATAAATATGATAATTTTATGCATTATTGATTTTTTTAGTCATAACACTAAAAGTGTGCCAAGATAATAAAAATAAGTAGTAATTATTAATATAAATTAAATCATACAACTTTATTAATGCAATAGTATTAATTTTAGACCCAACGCGCTCACAATTAAATGTTAAAGATTTTTTAATGAACAATAAGGTTAAAATAGTTTAAATTTGTTAAAAATTATTATTCAAAATGCGATCAAAACCTTTAATTTTAGTTACAAATGACGACGGAATTACAGCCCCCGGAGTAAGAACATTAATATCAGTTATGAACGAAATTGGCGACGTAATTGTCGTCGCCCCCGATAGTCCGCAGAGCGGTATGGGTCATGCTATAACTTTAGATTCTACGATTTATTGTGATGCCGTTACAATTGATGAGGGAGAACAATTAGAATATCGTTGTTCAGGTACTCCTGCCGATTGCGTTAAAATGGCAGTTAGTGAAATATTAAATAAAAAACCTGATCTATGTGTTTCGGGCATAAATCACGGTGCTAACTCATCAATTAATGTTATTTATTCAGGTACTATGAGTGCAGCCATTGAGGCCGGAATTGAAGGTATTCCTGCCATTGGTTTTTCACTTTTAGATTATTCATGGCATGCAGATTTTAATAAAATTAAAAAGCATGTTAAAAAAATTGCTTTAGAAGTTTTAGAAAATGGATTGCCAGATGGTGTTGTGCTAAATGTAAATTTTCCTAAAATAATAAAAAAAGAATTTAAAGGAATAAAAATTTGTCGCCAAGCACGTGCAAATTGGGTTGAGGAATTTGATAAAAGAACCAATCCACAAGGTAAAGAATACTATTGGTTAACCGGAAAATTTGTAAATTTAGATCACGGTGAAGATACTGATGTTTGGGCTTTAGAAAATGAATATATATCTGTAGTACCGGTACATTTTGATTTAACTGCACATCATTTTATGCATAAATTAAATTCATGGGATCTATAATGAAACTTATATGGGTAATTTTAATCAACTAGTTCACAAATGAAAAAAGAAATATTAATTGGCTTTATTGTTGCTTTAATTGCAACTGTTTTTGGCTATTATTTGTATGTGGTCTTTTTATCACCTTATGAATTTGATGAAACTATAAAAGTAATTAGAGAAGGTGAATTATGGGGTAAAGTATTGGGATTAGCTGCAATTCCAAATTTATTTGTGTTTTTTATTTATTTAAAAAAGAAGCAAGATTATAGGGCTCGAGGGGTATTATTGGCGAGTTTTATGATTGCTTTTATAATTTTATTATTGCAATTTTTATAAATAAACCTAAAAGATGAAATACTACATCATAGCCGGAGAAGCATCAGGAGATCTACACGCTTCAAATTTGATGAAAGCATTGTTAGAAAAAGATACTCATACCCAATTTAGGTTTTGGGGAGGTGATCTAATGAAAGCAATTGGGGGCACTATGGTAAAACATTATAGAGATTTAGCTTTTATGGGATTTGCTGAGGTATTGATAAATTTGCGAACTATCTTAAAAAACATTAAGTTTTGTAAACAAGATATTTTAAATTTTAAACCGGATATTTTAATTTTGGTGGATTACCCTGGTTTTAATATGCGAATTGCTGAATTTGCCAAACAAAAAGAAATATCTGTTCATTATTATATTTCACCTCAGATTTGGGCATGGAAAGAAAATCGTATTAAAAAGATCAAGCGAGATATTGATCAAATGTATGTGATCTTGCCTTTTGAAAAGGATTTTTATGAAAAGAAACATAATTTCCCGGTTCATTTTGTTGGACATCCATTATTGGATGCTATTGCAGATAGGGAGCAAATAGATATTGAAAAATTTAAAAAAGAAAATGATCTGAATGAAAAACCAATCATAGCACTTTTACCTGGAAGCAGAAAACAAGAAATTACAAAGATGCTTTCGGTTATGCTTAAAATGGTTGATAAATTTGGAGATTTTCAATTTGTTATCGCAGGAGCTCCTAGTCAGAAATTAGAATTTTACAAGCAAATTATCAATAAAAATAAGGTAGCTATTGTTGAAAATAAAACTTATGACCTACTTTCAGCATCATTTGCAGCATTGGTCACCTCAGGAACAGCAACTTTAGAAACAGCTTTGTTTAAAGTACCCGAGGTAGTGTGTTACAAAGGGAACGCCCTTTCTTATCAAATCGGGAAACGTTTGGTAAAGAATATCAAATATATTTCATTGGTAAATTTAATTTTAGATAAAGAAGCTGTTACTGAACTCATTCAGGATGATTTTAATGAAAAAAGATTGGAAGATGAGTTGTTTAAAATTTTAGATCATAAAAACAGAGAAGAAATATTTGAAAACTACTATGATCTGGAACAAAAATTAGGAGGAAAAGGAGCAAGTGATATGACTGCAGAATTAATTATTAAAAATTCTTAATCCATAATATACTTATTCACTGGGCGACTTTAGCCGTCCAGTGAATAAAAGATTTTACTCAAAAGCCGGTATTCCTGTAATATCCATACCTGTTATTAGTAAATGAATATCATGGGTTCCTTCATAAGTTATCACAGATTCAAGATTCATCATATGTCGCATAATTGAATAATCGCCCGTAATTCCCATAGCTCCTAATATCTGGCGGGCTTCACGAGCAATATTTAAAGCCATTTCTACATTGTTACGTTTTGCCATTGAAATATGTGCCGAAGTTGCCCTGCCTTCATCACGTAAAACGCCCAAACGCCATGTTAAAAATTGCGCTTTGGTAATTTCGGTGATCATTTCAGCTAATTTTTTTTGTTGTAATTGATAAGCTGCAATAGGTTTGCCAAACTGAATTCTTTCTTTGGCATAGCGCAAAGCTGTATCATAACAGTCCATTGCAGCACCAATAGCACCCCAGGCAATTCCGTAACGAGCAGAATCTAAACACATTAAAGGAGCCCCCAAACCACTTTTACCGGGTAATAGATTTTCTTTTGGAATTTTTACATTGTCAAATATCAACTCACCTGTTGCAGAGGCACGTAATGACCATTTATTATGTGTTTCGGGTGTAGTAAACCCTTCCATTCCTCGCTCAACGATAAAACCGTGAATTCTTCCTTCCTGCCCGTCCGGCAGGCGGGTTTCATTTTTCGCCCAAACCACTGCAATATCAGCAAATGGAGAATTTGAAATCCATAATTTAGCGCCATTCAATAAATAATGGTCACCCATATCTTTAAATCTAGTTTCCATTCCTCCCGGATTTGAACCGTGATTTGGTTCGGTTAAACCGAAACAACCCATTAATTCACCGCTTGCTAATTTTGGTAAGTATTTTTGTTTTTGTTCTTCAGAGCCAAATTTCCAAATGGGGTACATTACTAAAGAAGATTGAACCGAAGCTGTTGAACGAACACCAGAATCACCTCTTTCAATTTCCTGCATGATAATTCCGTAGGAAATATGATCTAATCCAGAACCACCGTATTCTTCAGGAATATAAGGACCAAAAGCACCAATTTCGGCTAAACCATGAATAATTTGTTTTGGAAATTCAGCTTTTTGAGCAGCATCTTCAATAATTGGTGTAACTTCGCGCTTAATCCATTCGCGAGCAGTATCTCGAATTAGTTTGTGTTCATCTGTAAGTAAGTCATCTAAATGAAAATAATCGGGTGCTTGATATAGATCTTGAGCCATAATATTTTATAAATGATATAAAACAAATTTACAATTATTGGCTTGATATTGACAAATGATTTTTATTTTTAAGTTGATAATTTTATTTTGATATTTTTGCAATAATGCGAAACACTTTTAAAAAGGACGAAAAATTAAAAAAAAAGAAATTAATTGAAGAATTATTTTCATCGGGTAAAGCAATAAATGCATATCCTATTAAATTGATTTATTTACAAATTGAACATGATTCGCTTTTTAAAATTCAAGCAGGGGTATCAGTTTCAAAACGAAATTTTAAAAAAGCCGTTGATAGAAATAGAATTAAAAGATTATTAAGGGAAGTTTACAGAAAGAATAAACATATAATTTACGAATCGGAGCATACTAAAAAACACATATTTATGTTTATATATGTAGGAAAAAAAGAAGAGAAATATGACCTTTTAGAAAAAAAGATGCAAAAGGTTTTGCACCTATTTCTTAAAAGAGTTAACAATGAGAACTTATAAAAGTCTTTTCTTAAAGATTTTTATAATAAAAAATATCAAATGAAGAAACTTAAAAGAACGGGTATTGTAACTTTATTATTAAGTGTAGTCTTGATGATGTTTGCATTTAAAACTGATTATTTTGAAGTTGCCAAACAAATTGAAATTTACACTTCATTATTTAAAGAGCTCAATTTGTATTATATTGATGATATAAATCCGGCAAGTCTTACTGAAAATGCGATTGATAATATGTTAAATGACTTAGATCCTTACACAAAATATTATGACGAACAAGGGGTTGAGGATGTAAAAATACTTTCAAATGGAGAATATAGCGGTATAGGTGCTACAACTAAATTGATGGATAATAAATTAGTCATTGTTGAACTTTATAAAGATATGCCTGCTGAAAAAGCTGGAATTATAGTTGGAGATGAGATTGTTAAAATTAATGATGTAATTGTAAAAGAAAATAATAATAAAGAAATTTTATCACTTTTAAAAGGAACCGAAGAAACCAGTGTTAATTTACAAATACTGAGGCAACAAAAAACACTGAATTTTCAACTTCAGCGAAATAAAATTGAAATTGATCCGGTACCACATTATCAAATGATTGATAGCAAGATTGGCTATATATCATTTATAAAATTTAATGGAAAAGCATCAGCATCAGTAAAAAAGGCTTTTTTAGATCTTAAATCACAAGGTATGGAAAAGTTGATTTTTGATTTAAGGGGAAATCTTGGTGGTTTATTAAATGAGGCAATAGAGATCACTAATTTTTTTATTCCTAAAAATGAGGTAGTTGTAACGACTAAGGCAAAATTAAAAAAATGGAGTGAAGCTTATAAGACTAAAAATGAACCAATTGACCTCAATATTCCTATAGTTGTTCTAATTGATAATAGGTCGGCATCTGCATCAGAAATTGTAGCAGGTTCTTTACAAGACTTTGATAGAGCTGTAATTTTAGGAGAGAGATCGTTTGGTAAAGGATTGGTACAGCGTTATAGGGATTTACCTTATGGTTCAAAACTTAAACTAACCATTTCAAAATATTATACACCAAGTGGCAGAAACATTCAAGAAATGGATTATTCACATAGAACAAAGAATAATATTCCGAAATTTTCAGATAACCCACCCACTGCTTTCAAAACAAAAAATGGAAGAACGGTATATGATGGAGGGGGTATAGAACCTGATGTTAGTATAGACAAACCTGAAAGAACAAATGCAACTGAAGCTTTATATAATTCAAATACGATATTTAATTTTGTCACAAATTATTATTACGATCACCCTAACATTGCCAAACCAAAAGATTTTAAATTTGACGAATCAGAATATCAAAACTTTATAAGCTATCTTAAAAATAATCCATCATTGTTTAAGACAAAAACTGAAAAAATATTTGAAGCAGGGATTAATTCTGCAGAAGAAGAGAAATATAAAAAACAAATTGAACCCCAATACAATGATTTAATTAAGCTTTTAGAACAAGAAAAGATTCAGGAATTAAGCTTGAATAAGGTTGATATCAGTGAACATATAAATGATGAGATATTAAACAGATATTATTTTAAAAAAGGAGAATATATAAATCATATTTATAACAGCAAATTTATTACTGAAGCAATAAAAGTTTTAAATGACGAACAACAATACAAAAATATATTACAATAGATTATGAATGAAATTAAACGAACCAAATCCCAAGAATCTTCCAATGCAATAGAGCGTCTTTATATTACCATGCGGCATTTGTTTAATAGAGGTTTTTATAAACCCATGGGTGTTTCAGGTAAAACTTTACGGGAAGCGTTATTAACACTTCGACCTGAAATTTATGGATCAATTGCCGATGAAAAAGCAGAAATTGAAGGACTTTTATACGTGATTGATCGTTTACCTGAAGGCATTGCCGAATGTAGATTTATCAACTTAACTGCTGAAGAAGGATTTTCAAATTCACATTTTAAAGCTATTGTTCCGGCAAAAAGAAGGCGAAATTGTTATAGAATTGATAAAGATCAAATGAATATTGAGATAACGAGAGGAAGATCAGATATTTATGATGTATTAACACACCTTACCTTCTTGTATATTGAATCTGCAAAAATTGCTAAAAAAGTTTTGGTTACTGATGATGAAGAATTAACCAGAGAATGGTCATTTCTAGAAGAAACAGTTCTGCAAAATAAAAAACTGACAAACAAAGACAGGGAAGTATTATTCTCATATTTATCGAGTATTCTAGGCAGAACATTTAAGGAAATTCAAGAAGCCTATCAAAAATTTTCAACTACTAAAAATCCAAATCGGTTTTTTGAAATTATTTATTGGATGGGTAAACTTGCGTTAAATGAAATTTTAGAAGATAAAAAACACACAGTTACATTTAGTCCGATTTTAAGAGAAAGAATTGGACACCACATTTATGGTGATATTTGGGCAACGAATATTAAAAAAACGATTATTGAAAAAGGGTTGGAAAAAAGACCAATTCACATCATAAGTGCCAATATGCACAGTGTGATGAACTCATTATACGCACCATTAACATTATTAAATCAAAGTAAAGAACACAAAGGTATTGCCTTGTTTGAATTATTGAGTAAAGATGAAAATGAAGCTTTGCGAAAAAAAGTAAAACAAAATGCTTCAAAAAAAGGTTTAACATATTTAAAAGATTCATCAGGCACAAACATTAACGTACAGATAATTGATACACAAAAGATTGATTTTGATAAATCGTTCTATAATATTACTGATGAAAATGCTGAAAGACCGGTAATAATTGTTATGGATTATGCTTTTGGTGAACAAGCATATGAAACCATGGATGAGCTATTAAAACCATTTATTACTGATGATGATGAAAGAATATATTTTGATATTGAATCAATATCAATAATGGGAAAAGCCGGAATACTAAAAGGAGGTAAAGGTGATATAATGATTCCTACAGCACACGTTTTTGAAGGTACGGCAGACAACTATCCTTTTAAAAATAATTTAAAAAAAGATGATCTTGTAGCACTAGGTTTAAATGTTTTTAAAGGAACAATGGTTACCGTTTTAGGTACTTCACTTCAGAACAAAGATCTTTTAAATTTTTTCCATAAATCGACCTGGAAAGTGATAGGACTTGAAATGGAAGGAGCCCATTATCAAAAAGCTATACAATCAGCATCAAAAATAAGAGGGAATATTAACAAAAAAGTAAAAGTTAGATATGCTTATTACGCATCTGATAATCCATTAGAAACAGGAAGTACTTTAGCCTCAGGAGGATTAGGAACAACCGGAGTTAAACCAACCTATCTTATCACACAAAAAATATTAGAGCAAATATTATAAAATGTTTGATTTGTTTATATTTGCCGAATTAATTTGAATTAAAATGGTTGATAAAAAATTACCTCAAGAAGAGGAAATAGATTTAGGGAATTTATTCGCAGTAATTGGTAAAGGAATTAGCAATCTTTTTAAAACTATTCTTAGATTATTTAATACACTTTTTCATTTTTTCATTTTGTTTTTGATCTTTTTGAGAAACCATGCAATTAAAATAGGCTTGGCCATATTAATTGGTGCCATTGTAGGTTTTATTTTAGACAAAACAAATGAAAAAATCTATGTTTCCAATTTAATTGTTGAAACAAATTACGATAGTGGAGCACAACTTTACAAACAAATTAACTATTTAAATAACCTGGTTAAGAGAGAGGACACAATAACATTGGCAAAAGTTTTAAATATTAGCGAAAAAGAAGCTGTTCAATTAAAGAGAATTAGTATTAGTCCTTTTCAACCAGAGAGAAATCTGTATAAGTCATACGATGAGTATATGCAAAATATTGACACAAATTATACCAGAGGTTTTACAGTTGATGATTATAAAAAGCGATTGGATAAATATGATTATAAATACCAAGATATTGAAGCAAAAGCATATTCAAAAACGGTATTTCCAAATATTACACCTGCCATTATTGTAATGGTTGAAAATGATTATTATAAAAATAAAAGAAAAAGCAAGATAATTGAGATTAAACAAAAATTATTTGTATTGCAAAAAAACTTAAAACAAATTGATTCTTTGCGAAATACATATAAAGAAGTTGCATTAAAAGAAGCTGAAAATGGATCAAGTACTTCAACAATTGAGTTTGCAAAAAACTATACAAAAAACAGTGAAAATGATATAGAACTTTTTCAAACTTCTAATGAAATTTTAGAGGAAATATATTGGACAAATAAAGACCTGATAGATAAAAGGGATGTATTAAATATTATATCTGATTTTGAAGATATTGGTGTTTCTGATAAAAAAATATTGCATAAAAAGATCTTCCAATTAGCAGTTTTATTTGGCGGCATGATGTTATTGTGGATATTATTAAAGCAGTTAAATAGATATTTAAAAAAGTATAAATAATAATTATCTTTTTTATTTTTGAAATAAGTTATAATCTTTTATTAATATAACTCATATATAGTTTTTATACTGAAAAAATTACTAAGAAATAAAGATATAAAAAGAATAAGTAAAAATTTTTCTTCTTTAGTTATTTTACAAGGAGCAAATTTTATATTACCATTAATAACACTTCCATATTTAGTTAGGGTACTAGGAACAGAAAGATTTGGATTAGTCATGTTTGCCCAATCTTTTGCTTTATTTTTTAATGTATTGGTTGATTTTGGATTCAATTTGAGTGCAACCAGAGAAATTTCTATTAACAGGTATGATAATAAAAAAATAAATGAAATTTTCTCAAGTGTTTTTGTCATTAAAATGGGATTAATACTGCTATCACTTATTATTATATCAGGAATAGTTATGTTAATTCCGCGCTTTAATATTGATTGGGAAATTTACTTTCTTAGTTTCGGAGTTGTTATAGGCCAAGCTCTTTTTCCTATATGGTATTTTCAAGGTATTGAAAAGATGTCAATGATTACAATGATAAATGTACTAGCCAAACTTGTATTTACAATTCTAATATTTGTGTTAATTAAATTTGAAAGTGATTATCTAATGGTTCCTGTTTATAATTCAGTAGGTTTTATACTAGCTGGTGTAATTGGATTATTCTCTGCATTGAAGCATGTGAATTTTGTCGTTCCAAATTATAATCGACTTAAAAATTTATTTAAGGAAAGTGCACAATTATTTGTATCAAATTTATCTGTTACACTTTATACTACCGGTAATACAATTATACTTGGCTTATTTACCAATAACACAATGGTAGGAGTTTATTCGAGTATGGAAAAATTAGTATTAGCTGTAAAAAATTTGTACACTCCTATATTTCAAGCTATTTTCCCTTGGTTATCATCAAAAAATTATTACCAAATAATAAGACTCACTAAAAGATTAATACTTCCATTATTTACCGTTGGAGTAATTATTTCTATGACAATTTTTTTCTTTGCAAATTTTATTTTGGATATTATCTACGATAATGGATTAATCACAAGTTACAGTAATGTTTTTAGGGTACTTGGATTAATTGCTATTTTTTCAGCTCTCAATATGTTGTTTAATATGTTGTTTTTATCCTCATTAAAAAAATACAAAGAACGAATGAAAATAATTCTTTTTGCTGGGATATTTAATGTTGTAATGGCTTTATTACTTGTAAAACAATTTAATATATATGGTATTGCTGTAGCAGTTACATTAACAGAATTATTACTATTGATATTTGGATGGTATTATTTCAATAAAATTAAAAATGAAGAAATTACTAATCTTACAGACAGTATCTCCTGATTATAGAAAAAAGGTATTTCAATATATTAAGAATAACCTTGGAAATTCTTTTAATCTTTATTCCGGTTATGAATATTTTGAAAATTCTGTTAAGACAGATAGATCTATTCCATTTTTAAAACCTGTAAATAATCATTTCTTATTAAATAGAAAGTTTTTATTTCAAACAGGGATGTGGAAAGAAGCTTTTAATAATGAGGTGTTAGTTTTAGAAATGAATCCTAGAATCCTTTCAAATTGGATACTATTATTTCTTAGGAATTTTTCTTCTAAAAAAACAATTTTATGGGGTCATGCATGGCCTAGAAATGGTAAAGATAGCAGAAGTGACAAAGTTAGAAATCTAATGAGATCATTGGCTAGTGAAATAATTGTATATACAAAAACACAGGCAAAGGAGTTACAAGAAAAAATGCCTGAAAAAATAATAAGGTCTGCTCCAAATTCAGTTTTTAACAGAATTGAAATGCAGGCTTCTCAAAGAACAGAAAAAGACATCAATGATATAATTTACGTAGGAAGATTAACTAAAGCTAAAAAACCTATATTTTTAGTTAAAGCATTTATTAAAGTTATAGAAAAATTACCCCAAGAAACAAAATTAATTATTGTTGGTGAAGGAGAAGAAAAATCAAAAATTGAAGAGTTAGTTTCTAAAAAATATCTAAAAAATAGAATAAAAGTATTAGGACATATCGGAGAATATGATAAACTAAAAGAATTGTACTCAAAAAGTTTATTTAGTGTCTCACCAGGATATGTTGGCCTATCAATTACGCAAAGCTTTGGTTTTGGTGTGCCAATGCTTATCTCAAAAGATGAAAATCACTCTCCTGAAATAGAAGCTGCTGAGAAAGATAAAAATGCATTGTTTTTTATAACTGATGATATTGATGATTTAAATATAAAAATGACTGACTTTTTTAAAAGAAAATCTTTTTGGATTAATCAAAAAAATAATATTTGTAATATTTGTATAGAAAATTATTCAGTAGAAAGAATGGCAGAAACTTTTATTGACTTATCTAAATAAAATTAATATGGGAAATTCAAAATCAATATTTCTTATATTTATACTAATTAATTTTTTTTTAATTGGTATTTGTAGTTGTGCAAATATTTTTGTAAATATCTCTTTTCTAGTTAGTTTTCTTTCAATAACCTATATTGCCTATTATACTGTTTTCATGGAAAAGTTATTTTCACCCTATTTGGTATCATACTTTATCTTTTCTTATTTGTTCTTTTTTATAGCTCCTATAAGTCAAATAAATAGTCTGCCAGTATACACAAATGCCGGAAATTATATTTTTAGTAACTCATTTCCCAATAGTCTTCCCTATTCTTACCTTTCTGTTATTATTCTAAATATGTTTATTTTCATTTGGAATGTCATATTTATTGCGGCATATTCAACTTTTAAGAGAAGATTCACATTAATTGATTCCTTTGAATGGAAAACACCAACTAATGTAAAAGGAAACTTCCCTTTGTATATTGTAGTTATCCTTATAGTGTCTCTTTTAATAATTGCCATTCAATATGATTTTATTGTTCAAAGGATACTCTATAAAAACTTTCTTGCCCAAGATATGTCGATGCAAAAGATGCTAATTGTTGTGAAAACCTTTTTTAGTATACCTTTCATTGGGTTAATAATGACAATTATATACCTAAAAGAATCTAAGAAATTAAATTTAAATCGTCTTATTATTAGCGTCATCTTTCTTTTTATATTAGCTGCCTTTTTTTTTGTAAAAAACCCTATGATAGAGAAAAGAAATGCTTTGGGTCCTATTTTTATCACATTAATCCTATTTATAAAACCTAAATTACTAAATACAAATAAAAAATTTGTTTCGTTTATGTTTCTTTCTATGGTAATTGTATTTCCATTGATTTCCATATTGACTCATTCAAAAGTTGGATTAAAAGATTTAATATCTAAACCAAACCAGATAACAAACAATTTAAAAGCAGAAAATATATTTAATGAATTTAATACTCTCCATTATGATGCTTATTCAAATACATTAGCAACGATGGATTATGTAGATAATTATGGAATAACTTATGGAAATCAATTTCTAGGAGGTATATTCTTTTTTATACCGAGATCAATTTGGACATCAAAACCTGAAAGTACAGGTAAATTTATAGGACAATATTTGATAAAAAATTATAATATGTGGTTTGACAATATTTCCAACCCATTTTTATCGGAAGGAATAATAAATTTTGGCTTCCTAAGTCTTTTTATTTTTCCAATTTTATTAGCTTGGTTTATAGTTTTAATGCTCAACTGGCAGTATTCAAACGATCTGTTTAAACAAGTAACTGCAATTTATTTTTCAATTCATTTAATATTTCTTTTGAGAGGAGATTTTACTAATGGATGGGCTTATTTTGTTGGTACTTTTATAGGAATTTATATAATTCCTAAAGTTATTATTCAAATTATTAACTCTTTACCAAAAAAGAAAATTGAATGAAAAGAGTATTAATTATTGGTCCGTTCTCTCCCCCGATCACAGGGGTTTCATTTGCTAATGACACTTTATTTGATGGCCTAAAGGGAACAGGGATTAAGGTTGACAGTATTAATTATTCGTACCCAACATTAAAGGAAAATATTGGTAAGTTTTCAATAAGAAAAGTTCTATATTATTTCAAATTATATTTTTATGTATACAAAATACCTTTACACAAAACTGTTTACATGACCCCTGGTCAATCATTTTTTGGAGTGTTGAAATATTTTCCTTTTATTTTGATATCAAAACTTTTCAAAAAGGAAATTATCATTCATGTACATGGTAATCATTTATGGAAAGAATATGAGAATTTGCAAGGAAACAAGAAAAAAATATTCCACTACATATTATCAAAGTTTGATAAAGGTATTGTTTTGTCTCCAAAATTAAGAAAGAACCTCACTCCTTTCATTATGGGTGGTGACATCTATGAAGTTTACAATTTTGTTGAAAATAATATTTTAAAAAACACTTCTTTAGATCTTATTAAGAAAAAGAATATAGAGACTTTAAATATTGTTTTTTTAAGTAATTTGATGAAAGAAAAGGGAATTATTGATTTTCTAAATTCACTTCTGATTTTAAAGAAAAATAAAATTTCGTTTAAGGCTAAAGTAGCAGGTGCTATTGACTCTGTTTCTAAGGAAGAAATAAATAGATTATTAAATCAACTAGAAGAAAATGTTGAATATATAGGTATTGTTAGCGGAGACGATAAGCTCAATTTGTTAATTGATTCAAATATCTTTGTATTTCCTACTTACTACAGTATGGAAGGACAACCAATTTCAATTTTAGAAGCAATGGCAACAGGTAATATTATTTTAACAACAGATCATGCCGGAATATCTGATATATTTGTAAATAAAGTAAATGGATTTTATATAAAAAATAATAATCCTAAGGATATAGCTTTAAAAATAGAGAATTTAAGTAAATCTCTTGAATCATATAAAGACATTATGCTCAATAATTATTTAGAAGCTAACAAAAAATATACAACAGAAAAATTTATTAATAAGATAATTGAAATAATAGAAAAGTAAATGCAAAGATTGAACGATTTTATATTACCGAAAGGGTTTAGAGGAAGAAGTGCTATTATTGTTCAGATATGGTGGCTAGTACAGTCTACATTATTCAAATTATCTCCACAATTTATGTATGGCTGGCGTAGGTTTTTGTTAAGGATATTTGGTGCAGAAATTGGAAAAAATGTTATTATCCGCCCTACAGTTAAAATTACTTACCCATGGAAAGTTAAAATTGGTAATCATTGTTGGATTGGTGATGATGTCTCTTTATATAGTCTTGGTGAAATTGAAATCGGCAAAAATACAGTTATTTCTCAAAAATCATACTTATGTACCGGATCTCATGATTATAAAAAAAGAGAATTTCCTATTTATGCTGAAAAAATTATCATAGCTGAAGAATGTTGGCTTGCAACTGATGTTTATGTTGGCCCGGGGGTTGAAATTGGCAAGGGAGCTGTGATCGGTGCCAGAAGTAGTGTTTTTAAGAATCTAGACGGAGGTAATGTTTATGTTGGTTCTCCTGTAAAATACATAAAGAAAAGAGAAATTGAATAAATCAATTACAATAATAAGTCTAAACTATCATCCGGAAGATACTGCTATAGGATTATACAGCACTCAAATGGCTGAATATTTACAAAAACTCGGCTGGAATATTACAGTTATTACAGGTTTTCCATATTACCCTAAATGGGAAATATCTAAAGATTATAAAAACAAAAAGATCTTTATAGAAGAAGATCATAACGGGATAAAAATTTTACGATATAAACAATTTGTACCTAAAAACCCATCATTTATTAAAAGAATCTTCCACATTATCGATTTTACTTTAGGTAGCACTTTTAATACAAAGAAAATTAAACAAACTGATATTGTACTTAGTGTAATTCCTTTTACAAGTTCAGCCTGGTTGGGGAAAAATTTAGCAAAACGAATCAATGCAAAACATTGGATTCATATTCAGGATTTTGAATTTGATGTTGCTTTGGAGTCTGGAATTTCTTCAAATAACAGCTTAATGAAATTTCTGTCAAAAAGATTATTCAATTTTGAGAGAAAACTTTTAGACTCGGCCGATATTGTTAGTACAATCAGCTATGGAATGATAGAGAAATTAAAAAAGAAATCTAACAGTAAAACATATTATTTCCCAAACTGGATTGATAATGATACAATTGATCCACTCAAAGCTAAGCAACACAATTATATGTCTGGCGATAAGTTTAAAATTTTATATTCAGGAAATATTGGAGCTAAACAAGACTGGAGTTTATTTTTAAGAGTTACTGATTATTTTAAAGAAAATGATCAAATAGAATTCATTATTGTTGGGAACGGTTCAAATAAACATAAGCTAATTGAACAAACAAAGGGATTTAAAAATGTTAAACATTTTGATCCCGTACCCTTAAAAGAGTTAAATAATTTATTATGTTCGGCAGATCTGCATCTTTTATTTCAAAAAGGCGACGTGGTAGATACGGTAATGCCATCAAAAGTATTAGGTATGATGGCTAGTGAAGTACCTTCTTTAGTTACAGGAAATCAAAATTCTGAAGTTGCTAAATTGTTTAAATTGTATAATTTAGGTTACTTTTATAAATCATCTGATTTTAGATTAGTTACTAAGAAAATTAAAAATATGATTTTTAAAAAGGAAGAAGGATTAGAAATAGGTAAACATGCTAGAGAACATGTCATTAGTTCCTTTTCAGGTAAAATTATTCTAGATAATTTTGAAGAAAAATTGAGACAAATAAATGAAATTAAAAATTGAGAATCTTGTTAATTACAGTATTATATCTTTTGGCTTATTACCGATAATGCCTAATAATCTTACAGGAGTATTAATAGTTATAATTTCTTTAACAAGTTTTATATATTTTTTAAAAACCCCCACTAAAAAGATTTTATTAAAACCATTTTTGATTAATTCTGTTTTATTTTTTGCTTTAATTATATCATTATTTTATTCTTCAGATCTTAGTAATGCCTTTAGAAAATTAGGTCCTGCTATATTAATTATTATTTTTCCATTAATTTTTTATATTCTCTTGGCAAAATATAACATCAAAAAAAAGGTAATTTACATAACTTTAAATCTTTTTAGTATTTCTACTATCTTATTTTTATTACTTTATTATATCTTTTTATTTTTTGCACCACATCCAGATAATCCTGCTTTAGATTACTTTTCCATATTTTCATTTAGAAAATCATTGATTGATATGCCAATATGGGGTAAACATCCTATATACCTCTCTATTTTCATTGCTATTTCGATAATTAATGTATTGAGAATAGGTAAAATATCGTTTAAGAAAAATAAATTATTTTTTTATACAGTGCTAATTTTTCAATCAATTTTTATTATTACACTATTACTTATGTCAAGTAAGGCAGTAATTTTATCTTTACTCGTAACAAGCATAATAATTCTTTATATTCATTCAAAAAATAAATCACAAACTTTTTTTATTAGTATTTTAATCTTTACATTTTTATATATATCAATTTTATTTATACCTCAGGTAAACGCCCGTTTTAAAGAGTTATTTTTATTAAAAACGTATTCTTTAGAAAATTTAGATTATCGTAATTCATCACAAATACATGTGGCTATTTGGCAAACAGCGATTGAAAAAATTAAGGAAGCACCGGTTTTTGGTTATGGTATTGGAGATGTGAAGTCAGTTTTGCATGAAGGCTATAAGGACAAGTCTCCTATATTATTGAAAAAGAATTATAATGCTCATAATCAATATTTAAGTATTTGGTTAGGTGTAGGTATTATTGGATTTTTATTATTATTTTACTTTCTAATCTTTAATTATAAAATTGCTATTAAAAATAAAGATTATATGTTTATAGCAATTTTAATTTTTTTTAGCTTAAATTTTTTAACAGAAAATATAATAGAAAGACAAACTGGTGCTATGCTATTTTTCTTTTTAATTAATCTGTTTGGTTTCTATAATTATAAAAGAATCGAATAAAACATTATATTTTAAAATTATTAATTAAATTTGCACCCTCTCCTTAATAAAAATTGCTAATATCAAGTGGATAAAGGTTACAGTAAATACATTAGACCGTTAAAGGTTTTCTTAGATTTATTAATTCTAAATTTATTACTTCATTTCATGGTGTTTGAGCCAGGTTATATGTCTGATGCAACAAAAGATTTGCGTTTTCTTTTTGTAGCAAATATTGGCTGGTTAATATTATCTTATATTCTTAAAATTTATAAAGTATTTAGATATACACGTTTGGCTCGAATTATAAGAAATTTAACAAACCAAATCACTCTATTTTTTCTTTTATTCTCCTCTTTATTTGCATGGTCCTACTTATTACTCGATAAAAAAGGAATCTTAAGTTTCTTCTTTATTTTATCTTCTTTGTTATTTGTAATGCGCTTAATTTTTTATTTTGCCATACGAAACTACAGAAGTTTAGGTGGAAATTGTAGAAAAGTTATTATAGTTGGCTATCAAGAGAATTCTAAATTATTGCATAAAATTTTTAAACAAAAATCAGAATTTGGTTATCAATTCTTAGGTTTTTTCTCTGATAAATCAAAAGATAAAAAAAACATCAAAGGTAAAATTAGGGATGTCAAAGAATTTGTTTTACAAAATGAAGTAGATGAGATCTATTGTACTGTAGGTGAACTTAATAAAAAAGAGCTAAAGTGTCTAATTGATTTTGCAGAAAACAATTTGAAAGTTATAAAATTTATACCCGAATCAAAAGGTGTCTACGGAAAAAGTTTTGCTCTTCAATATCATGATTTTCTTCCAATATTAGCCTTAAGAGAAAATCCTTTTGAAGATTCGGTCATTAAATGGTCGAAAAGAATATTTGATATCACATTTTCATCTCTGGTTACTGTATTTATATTGTCATGGTTAGTTCCAATTTTAGGTTTTTTTATTAAACAAGAATCTAAGGGTCCAATATTTTTTAAACAAAAAAGAAACGGACTTGATAACAAAGAGTTTGGAGTTTATAAATTTCGATCTATGGGAGTTAATATGCAATCAGAAGATATTCAAGCAAAAAGAAATGATCCTAGAGTAACTAAGATTGGTTCATTTATTCGAAAAAGCAGTATTGATGAATTACCTCAGTTTATAAATGTTTTTAAAGGTGAAATGTCGGTTGTTGGCCCTCGCCCTCACATGGTAAGCCAAACTAATTTTTATTCAAAAAAAATTGACAAATACATGGTTCGTCATTTTGTAAAGCCTGGAATTACCGGTTTATCTCAAGTGAGAGGGTTTAGAGGAGAGACAGAAACTGTAGATCAAATGCGTTCTAGATCAAGAATTGATAGATTTTATATAGAGAATTGGTCAATGTTATTAGACTTTAAAATAATAGTTCAAACTGTTTTTAATGCTATTAAAGGCGAAAATAATGCTTATTAACCCTATATTATAAACTCATTTTTTTTATTAATGGATTGTCTCTAACAATTACTTTATATTTGCAAGAGTCATCATATGAAAAAACGTTACTCTATTTATATTAAACCTATTTCTATAATAGCAAACCTTGTTATTATAAATTTAGTTTTAAAAATATTTTTAAAGGAAGCTTATTCCGGATTCTGGCACATTACATTTACCAATCTTAGCTGGCTTATTATTTCTTACCACCTTAATTTTTATAACATTGGTAGATATAATAAAAATGTTGATGTAATTTCTCGCTTATTCATGCAATTTCTTATTTTCACATTTGTTTATTTTGCTTATTATAGTTTAACAAATAAGCCTATTAATTCTGTTGAACATATAAGAATATTGATTTATATTTTCATAGCCATTACTATTTTTAGGACATTTTATTTATATGCATTAAAAAAATACAGAATTGAAGGTGGTAATTTTAGAAATGTTGTTTTTGTAGGATCAAGTAAAAGTGTTGAAAACATTTCAAATTTTTTTGATGAACATCCTGAATTAGGGTATCGTATTTTAGGTTATTTCTGTGATAAAAAAACAAATAAATCTAATTACTTAGGAAAAATTTCATCTTCTTTTGATTATTTATTAAATAATGTAGTAGATGAGGTTTATTGTTCAATTTCTAATCTAACAAAAACTCAGATTGAAACATATATTGAATTTGCTGATAATAATTTAATTGTTTTAAAACTACTTCCCGATGCTAAGAATATTTATACTACAAAAATGGTTGTTGAATACTTTGATTTCCTTCCTGTTTTAGCACTTCGTAAAATACCTTTTGATGACCCTGTAAATAAATTTTTTAAACGTTTTGTAGATATTATTATCTCTATTTTTATTATTATTTTTGTATTATCATGGCTAACCCCGGTTTTATTTATTATAATTAAATTAGATTCAAAAGGGCCTATTTTTTTTAAACAAATTAGAGATGGATTAAATGGAGATCAGTTTGTTTGTTATAAATATAGGTCGATGTATTTGAATGACCAATCTGAATTAATACAAGCTACTAAGCGAGATAACAGGGTAACAAAAGTTGGAAAATTTATACGCAAAACAAGTATTGATGAATTGCCCCAATTTTATAATGTTTTGATTGGAGATATGAGTGTTGTTGGGCCTAGGCCTCACATGTTAAGTCAAACTCAAAAGTATGCTAAGATTGTTGATAAATTTATGGTTAGGCATTTTGTAAAACCGGGAATAACAGGATTGGCTCAAGTTAGAGGTTATAGAGGAGAAGTAGAAAAAGATGATGATATGAAAAATCGTATTAAACTCGATATATTTTATATTGAAAATTGGTCATTTATGTTAGATCTGAAAATAATCTGGCAAACAATTTTAAACATTTTTAAAGGAGAAGAAAAAGCTTATTAAAATTTAAAAAATGAACATACTAATTTTAGGATCAGGAGGTAGAGAAAGCACTTTGGCATGGAAGATTGCTCAAAGTAATAAAATAGAACAATTATTTATTGCCCCTGGTAATGCAGGAACAAAAAACTTTGGTGTTAATTTACAATTATCAGTAAATGATTTTAAGGCAATTAAAAAAGCTGTATTAGAAAATAAAATTGAAATGCTAATAGTTGGTCCGGAAGATCCTCTGGTAAACGGAATTCACGATTTTTTCCTTTCTGATAAAGAATTGAAAAATATCCCTGTGATTGGTCCGCAAAAATTTGCAGCACAACTTGAAGGTAGTAAAGAGTTTGCAAAAGAATTTATGGTTCGACATAAAATTCCAACAGCAAAATATCAAAGTTTTACAGAAAAAACACTTCAAAAAGGGTTTGATTTTTTAGAAAGTTTAAATCCTCCTTATGTTTTAAAAGCCGATGGTTTGGCTGCCGGTAAAGGAGTTTTGATCTTAAATAACTTACAAGCAGCAAAAAAAGAGTTAGAAGAGATGCTTACGCAGCAAAAATTTGGAAAAGCGAGTTCAAAAGTTGTAATTGAAGAATTTTTAGATGGTATAGAAATGAGCTCTTTTGTATTAACCGATAGTAAGAATTATGTGATCTTACCCAATGCTAAAGATTATAAAAGAATAGGTGAAGGTGACAAAGGTTTAAATACTGGCGGGATGGGAGCTATTTCACCGGTTCCTTTTGCAGATAATGAATTCTTAACAAAAGTAGAGGAAAGAATAATTAAGCCCACTATTAACGGTTTAAAAGCTGATAAGATACCTTATGTAGGATTTATTTTTATCGGGTTGATCAGGGTAAATAATGAACCTTATGTGATTGAATACAATGTTCGTATGGGTGATCCTGAAACTGAAGTTGTAATTCCAAGAATTAAGTCGGATTTAGTTGAATTATTTATCGCTACTGCTGAGAAAGAATTAAATAAATTCAATCTTGAAATAGATGAAAGATCTGCTACCACAGTAATGATGGTTTCGGGTGGATATCCAGAAAATTATGAAAAAGGAAAAGAAATTTTAGGATTAGAAAATGTAGATAATTCAATAGTTTTTCATGCCGGAACGAAATTGTTAAACGATAAAATTCTTACAAATGGAGGTAGAGTTTTAGCAGTAACCTCTTTTGGAAATAATTTTAAAGAAGCACTCGCACAATCCTATCAAAATATTGATAAAATACATTTTAATAAAATGAATTATCGAAAAGATATTGGTTTTGATTTGTAGTTTTTTTTCTTTGTGTACTTGGCTATGAACATAGCACTCTTTGCGTTTAAAAATTTTGAGTGAAGAATAAAATAGATATAGAAAAAAAAATCATTATTGCCCCTTTAAATTGGGGGTTAGGTCATGCAACAAGATGTATTCCAATTATCAATGCTTTAATTGATCAAGGTTTTGAACCTGTAATTTGTAGTGATGGAGTCGCTTTGTTATTGTTACAAAAAGAATTTCCAAAGTTAAAAAGTTATGAGCTTCCTTCTTATGATATTCAATATACCAAAAATGGAAATTTGTTAAAGTATAGGTTACTACTGGATTCGTTGAAGATCATTAAAGCAGTAAAAAAAGAAAAGCAATTAATTGATGAAATTGTTAAAAAAGAAAATATCAAAGGCATTATTTCCGACAATCGTTTTGGTGTAAGATCAAATAAGATTCCATCTGTTTATTTAACACATCAAATAAATGTTTTATCGGGTAGCACATCATTTTTAACAAGTAAATTACATCAAAAGATCATTGCTAAATTTGATGAATGTTGGATTCCTGACTACAAAACTGAACCAAATTTATCGGGAAAACTTTCTCATATAAAAGATACAGATCTTCGTTTAAAATATATCAATCCTTTAAGTAGATTCAATTATATAAAATCAGATAAGGAAAAAGAATATAAATATGACCTGGCGATCTTATTATCCGGGCCCGAGCCACAAAGAACAATTTTAGAAAAAAAACTAATATCAGAATTAAAATATTTTCATAAGAATGTATTATTTATAAGTGGAGTAATATCAAATAAGCAAGAATTCGTTAAAAAGAATAATATAGTTTTTGTGAATTTTATGCTAAAGAATGAATTACAAAATACAATTAATGATAGCGAAATAATATTAACAAGATCAGGATATTCTACAATAATGGATCTGGAAAAATTAAACAAAAAAACTTTTTTCATACCTACTCCCGGTCAGTTTGAGCAAGAATATTTGGCAAAAAATCTTGAGCAATTTAAAATCGCTCCATTTGCTTCTCAAAAAGATTTCAAGATCAGTATGTTAAGTAGCATAAAAAATTACACAGGGTTTATAAATAAAAAAACATCAAACACTGTTGATTTTGTAACTTTATTTGATGTTTTTAATTGATGTTTAGTTTTTAATAAACTGCCAAACTTGAATCTTTTAATTTTTTAACATCAATTATTTTATTTGAATTGTAAGTTACCTCTTTAACCTTTCCATTATCTAAAAACAACCAAGTACCTGTTTTTATGCCATTTTCATAATAAGCGATAGCAGTTTTTTTACCTGAAATATCATAGGAAACCCATTTATCATGTAACTTTTCTGCATTAAAAAAGCCTTGTTGTTTAATTTGACCACTATCATAAAAATAAGTTGCTTTAACAAGTTTACCCTCTTTCTCAAATTTTGGTTTAATTTTTTGTGCATTTATAATACTGGCAGTAAGAATTGCAAAGAATAAAATTAAATGTTTTTTCATAGTAGTAGATTTTTATAGTTTTTAAATAAACTTTAAAACCATTTATTATTACTCAAAGTTATGATATTTACATTAACCAAACAATAACTTGACATTATAAATATTGAAAACGAAGTTTTAATATTATATAAACATCTTATTTAGTATGAGTTAAAATTAAATTACTTTATTTAAAGTAAAGGAAAGAGTGGTACCAATATTTTTTTCACTTTTAACAAATATATGTTGCTTATGTGCTTCAATAATATGTTTAACGATTGAAAGTCCCAGACCAGAACCACCTTCATCCCTCGATCTACTTTTATCAACTCTATAAAAACGTTCAAAAATACGGGGTAAATGTTTTTTTTCTATTCCAATTCCATCATCGGTGATTTTAATAATGAATTTAGTTTTGGTAAACATTTGAATACTAACTATGGTCGTACCATTATTTTTTCCGTAATTGATTGAATTGGAAATTAGATTGATCAATACTTGTTTGATCCTTTCGATATCTGCATTAACCAAAAGAGGATATTCATAAACTTTATCAAATGATAAAGTAATATTCTTTTTAGCGGCTTTGATCTCTAACAATTCAAAAATATCTGAAATTAGTTTGATTATATTAAAGGTTTCATAATTTAGTTTCATTCCTGATTCTAAATTAGCAATCATATCCAGATCCTTTACAATAAAATTTAAGCGCTCTATACTTGCATTAGCTCTCTCTAAGTATTTTTTTTGAGTTTTTTTATTTTTAATTGTATTATCCAAAATGGTTAAAATATAACCTTGAGCGGTAAATAACGGAGTTTTTAATTCATGAGAAACATTTCCTAAAAATTCTTTTCTAAAATCATCTCGAGTATTTAGTTTTTCAATTTCTTGATGCTTAATTTCAACAAATTCTTTTATTTTATTCAAAAATAATTCAAAATCAGGTTCAAGCTTTTTATTTTCGAGATTTAGATCTTTTATAAAAGACGTTGAAGCATAAATACTTTTAAGTTGTTTATTAAAAAATTTTTGTAGAAAGTATTTAATTATTAAAAAAATAAAAAATAAAGAACTAAAACTAAATAAAATGATACTAAAAATATTAAATGTATTCTCAAATAATAAGAAATAAAAAAAAATTAACACAACAAGTACAATAAAAATTATAAAAGCTGTTTGTAAGGAAAGTTTATTTAATTGTTTTAAAATCAAATTATTAAGCTTCAAATTTATAACCAACACCTTTTATGGTTTTGATATATTCATCTCCAATCTTTTCACGAAGTTTCCTAATATGAACATCTATGGTTCTGCTACCAACAATGATATCATGACCCCAAACCGTTTTTAATATAATATTGCGATTAAATACTTTATTTGGTGTACCGGCTAATAATGAAAGAAGTTCAAATTCTTTTCTTGGTAAGGTGATTTTTTTACCTTTTATTTCAACATAATATTCTTCCTTATTTATGGTAAGGTCATTAAATTTTAAAATATTATCCTCAGTTTTTACCTCACTTTTAAGTCGTCTTAATAATGCTTTAACTTTGCTTATCAAAACTTTCGGTTTAACAGGTTTTGTAATATAATCATCAGCACCGGCATCAAATCCGGCCATTTGAGAATAATCTTCACTACGTGCAGTAAAAAAAGCGATAATTACTTTTTCTAAACCTTTGATATCTCTAATTTTTTCACATGCCTCTACGCCATCCATATTTGGCATCATGATATCTAATAATATTAAATGTGGCTTAATCGTTTTGGCTTTTTCAATAGCTTCAATACCATTTGTAGCTGTAAATATTTGATATCCTTCGTTTTGCAGGTTAAATCCAACTATTTCTAAAATATCAGGTTCATCATCTGCAAGCAAAATCTTAATTGATTCGTTTTTCATTTTATGAAATTTATTATTCAAAAGTATGTAAAAAAATGGTTCTCTTTTAATGTTAACCATAATTTAACTTTATAATATTATGATAACACATTTTATATTGAATCTTAAAGACGTATTAACACATAGTTAACATAAGCTTTTCATTTTTGTACTATTAAATTTAAGAAATGAAAAACTAATTCTAAAACAAAAGAAATGAAAAAAATTATTTTAACATTATTATCAGTAGCTATGTCAATGAGTTTACTATTTACAGTAACTAGCTGTAGTAGTGATGATGGGCCTCAAGCAAGTTGTTTTGACGGTATTAAAAATGGGGCTGAAACAGGTGTTGATTGTGGAGGCACATGTGCTGCTTGTCCAACTTGTGATGATGGTATTCAAAATGGAGATGAAACAGGAATTGATTGTGGTGGTTCATGTGATCCATGTACAGGTTCAGTTAATGTAAGTGGTATGATTTCTGCAAATACAACATGGACAAGCAATAATATTTACTACCTAAATGGAAAAGTTGTTGTTGATAATAATGTGGTTTTAACTATAGAACCGGGAACAATTATAAAGGGTAAAAAAGGAGTAGGTTCATTAGCATCTGCATTGGTTATTGCTAGAGGAGGAAAAATAATGGCGGAAGGTACTTCTGATAAGCCAATTATTTTTACTTCAGAAGATGATAATATTTTAGTTGGTGAAACTGCAGGTTCCAATTTAACAGAAGATGACAATTCACTATGGGGAGGGCTTATAGTTCTTGGAAAAGCAAAAGGTTCTTTTAATGGTGATGTTAGTGAAGTTCAAATTGAAGGCATACCTGCTGGAGATGATTGGGGCTTGTATGGAGGAGATGATAATGCAGATAACTCAGGTATACTAAAATATATATCTATTAGACATGGTGGAGCTGAAATAGGAGAAGGTAATGAGATTAACGGATTAACATTAGGTGCTGTAGGTAGTGGAACTATAATTGAAAATATTGAAGTTGTTGCAAATCTTGATGATGGTATTGAATTTTTTGGTGGAACTGTTAGTCCTAAAAATCTTTTGGTTTGGGCTCAAGGTGATGATGGCCTAGATATTGATCAAGCATATGCAGGAACTATTGAAAACTCTATGGTAATTTTGGGAGCAACTTCAGACCACGGTATGGAAATTGACGGTCCAGAGGGTTCTTATAAAGCACAATTTACTTTAAATAATATTACTTTAAAAGGAAACGGATCTACACCCGATGGAGAATATGCTGATTACAGAAGTGATGCAAGAGGTACTTCAAATAATATATATGCCTATGATTTTAAGGACTCATCTGATGTTGAATTGGATAATGATGGAGTTGCAACAAACTATAACGATGGTTTATTAACATTTGGTGTTTGGCAAATTGTTTTACCAAGTGGAGTAACAGATGTAAATGAATTATTTGTAAATAAAGCAGATACTGTAATCGTTACCGAATTTGGTGATAACGCAGAAGCTGTTACAGCAGGTAGCCAAACTATTGGTGCTGATACATCAGTATTTAGTTGGACCTATGCTAAATCTAAATCAGCATTCTAATTATTGAATTAAACATTAGATTATTATTTATTTGTCATTGCTCACTCATATAAGGGTGGGCATTTGGCATAAAAAAAGAAGCGTAAATTTAAATTAATCATGAAAAATATAATATTACTTTTTATCCTTTTTGGAATGATGGTGCACTTTACTTTTGCACAAAAAGGAACTTTAACAGGAAACATTAAAGATACTGAGTATAATGATGTTTTACCTTTTGCAAATGTTATTGTAAAAGGATTATCTATTGGAACTACTACTGATTTTGAAGGTAGTTATGAATTAAAGTTGGATGCAGGAACCTATACAATTGTTTTTTCGTTTGTTGGTTATGAAACAAAAGAAATTTCAGAAGTTGTTATAAATGCTGATGATGTTACAGAATTGAATACGGGTTTAGGACCTCTATCAAATCAATTACAAGAAGTGGTAGTTAAAGCAACTACAGCTCAAAATACGGAAGCATCTATCTTAAATGTACAAAAGAAATCCGTTAATTTACTCGATGCTATTTCAGCACAAACATTTAGTAAAATTGGCGCAAGTAATTCTGCTAAAGCAGTAAAAAGTGTTCCCGGTGTTTCAGTTCAAGGGGGTAAATACGTTTATGTAAGGGGTTTGGGAGATCGATATACAAAATCTATATTAAATGGTGTTGATATACCGGGATTGGATCCTGATAGAAATACCATACAAATGGATATTTTCCCAACCAATATTTTAGATAATATTCAAGTTGTAAAATCTTTTACTCCTGATTATTCTGCAGATTTTACTGGTGGTGTTGTAAATATTGTTACCAAGGATATTCCTAATAAAGAACAATACACCGTTTCAGTTGGAGCAGAATATAGACCAAAAATGCATTTCAATTCTAACTTTTTAACTTATAAAGGAAGTAGAACAGATCTTATTGGTTTTGATAATGGTAAAAGAGATATGCCAATTACCAGAGAAGCAAATATCCCAAGCCCTGGAGATAATAATCGTACACTTTCATATTTAACCAGTGTGTTTGAACCCGAATTGAAAGCTAAAAAATCTGATAGTTATATGAATACCAATTTTGGTTTTACTGCTGGAAATCAATATGATGTTGGTGGAGATAATAAACTAGGATACATAGCTTCATTTAATTACCGAGATGAGTATGTTTTATTTGAAAATTTTGAAAATGGAAATTATAGAAAGTCTTCTGATAAATCAATCTATGAATTAGAATTAGACAAAGGACAAAAAGGGAATCTAAGTAGGAATAATATTTTGCTTAGCGGACTTGCCGGACTAACATTCAAAACTCCAAAAAGTAAATATAGTTTAACAGGAATGCATATTCAAAACGGAACATCAACTGCAGGATATTTAGAGCAAGTAATTCTGTTTTCTGATGCTGTTACTATTTTTAAAGATAATATAGATTACAAACAAAGTCAGATTACAAATGTAATGCTTTCGGGGAAGCATTCTACTGAAAGTGGTTCATGGATTGTTGAATGGAAACTTTCGCCAACTTTATCAAAAATTGAAGATAAAGATGCGAGGGTTACTCCATTTAAATATGAAGAGGATACAGATACATATTCTATTAGCGCAAGCTCAGCAGGAAGTCCATCTAGATTTTGGAGAAATTTAGAGGAAATAAATGCGGTTGGAAAATTAGCAATCACAAACCGTCACGAATTGTTTGGTAAAAAAGCCCGGCTTTTATTTGGAGGAAGTTATGTTTATAAGCAAAGAGATTTTAGTATCGATAAATATACTTTTGGAGTTAGAGGACATTCCGGACAAGATTGGTACGGAGATGCGGATGAACTTTTAAACCCTAAAAATATATGGACCGTAAATACCAAAAAAGGCACTTATTTAATAGGTAATTATGAACCTACAAATACATTTGATGCTTCTCAAACAGTTGCCTCTGCTTATATTTCAGAAGAATTTCAAATTACTGATAAGTTAAAATCAATTATTGGGGTGAGATTTGAAAAATTTGATTTGTATTATACAGGGCAAAACAATCAGGGAAATATTATCTATGACAATGAAAAGGTATTAGATAAAGCGGATTTCTTTCCATCAGTAAATTTCATTTATGGATTTAATGAAAAAACAAATTTACGTGCATCTTATGGTAGAACAACTGCTCGACCTTCTTTTAAAGAAGCCTCAATAACCCAAATTTTTGATCCAATTTCTAGTACAACATTTAATGGTAACATAGATTTACAGCCAACTTATATTGATAATTTTGACCTTAGATATGAGGTATTTGGTACAAAAACTCAAATGTTTGCACTTAGTGCTTTCTTTAAAAATTTTACAGACCCTATTGAAATGACATATTTTTTATCTGCTTCAGACCAATATCAGCCAAGAAATTTGGGTTCGGCAATAGTTTATGGAGCTGAATTTGAAGTTAGGAAGAATTTTGGTTTTATTTTAGAAAATTTAGAAGACTTTAGTATAAATATTAACGCTTCATTGATATTTTCTGAACTTGAGATTGGTGATGACGAATTAGAAAGGAGAAGATTAAGTTTACGTGATAGTGAAACTTTAAATAATACTCGTAATTTACAAGGCCAATCACCGTACTTAATTAATGTTGGTTTAAATTATTCTAATGACAAAGGTTGGATGACAAATCTATATTATAATGTTCAAGGCAAAACCTTACAAGTTGTTGGTACTGGTGACGTACCTGATGCATTTACAATGCCTTTTAACAGTATGGACTTTATCATAAATAAGTCTTTTGGAAAGGATTTTAATTCAACAATAAGTTTTTCCGTTAAAAATATTCTTGACCAAGATTTAGAAAGTCATTATCAATCGTTTAAAGCAAAAGATCAAATATATTCAAGTTTGAGTCCGGGTAGAGGTTTTTCATTAGGCTATACTTATAATTTTTAGAATTTATAATACTTTTTATTTATAAGTTGACCTTTTATATTTGAAGTCATTAATAAATGACATGATATATAAAATATAAATAAAGAGTTATAACATATAGAACTTAAGTAACGGATATATAATAAAAAAAAATTATTGGATTGTCATTTTTTTAAAATCATTAAATTAACTTAAAAAAATATTTTACAATTATAAAAATACAAATCATGAAAAATATATATTTAATTCTTTTTTTAATATTCTTCACTTCAAATATTTTTGGACAAGAAAAAAATAGAAAAATAGAACAAGTAGGGGATCTTTTTGAAGTAACAATTTATTATGATAACGGACAAATTATGCAACATGGTTTTTTATCAAAAAATAAAAAATTACATGCTTCTTGGGAAAGTTATTATGAAGATGGTAGCAGAAAATGTGTAGCTATATATGATAACGGAGTAAAAGTTGGTACCTGGTTTTACTATGATATAGATAAGAAAAAAACCAAAGTTATTTATGATAATAATAAAATTATTAGCGCTGAAAAGGTTGATTCAATTCATAATTAATACAAAAAACAGTTTTTAATATGAACCTAAATAATATATTATTTTTAGATATTGAAACAGTTCCGGAAGAACCTCATTTTTCAAATTTATCTGAAACTAAACAAGAATTGTTTGCAAAAAAAACACTTTATCAACGAAAAGAAGATTTTACTCCAGAGGAATTTTATGAACGAGCCGGTATTTGGGCTGAATTTGGAAAGATTGTATGTATTTCAGTTGGTTTTTTTGATTCTTTTGATCAAGAAAGAACATTTAGAATAAAATCTTTTTATGGGAAAAAGGAAGTTAAAATATTAGAAGACTTTAAAGCATTGATTGTAAAACATTTCAGTAAACCACAACATCTTTTATGTGCTCACAATGGTAAAGAATTTGATTTTCCTTATATCGCCCGAAGGATGATCATTCATGGAGTTTCTTTACCTGAAAAACTCAATCTATTTGGAAAAAAACCTTGGGAAGTAGCACATTTAGATACTTTGGATATGTGGAAATTTGGCGATTATAAACATTATACATCATTGAATTTATTGACAAATATTTTAGGTATTGATTCTCCAAAAGAAGACATCGATGGCAGTCAGGTTATGCATGTTTATTACAAAGAGAATGATTTAGATAGAATAGCCAAATATTGTGAAAATGATACTTTGTCTGTTGCTCAAGTTTATTTGAAATTTAATAATATGAAAATTTTAAAAAAGGAACAAATAGTTAAAGTGAAATAAGTATATTTTTTGTGAATCACCAACTTATTTTAACAAAATCATTATTATTTGATAACAGTAGGGTAACATTTTTTTGAGAGTTTTCAGTTTTCTTTGCAGTATAAAATTTATAATAATGAAAAAAATAACACTAGTAGTAGCTTTAATGGTTTTTTCTTTTGGCTTTGCTCAAAATGTTAAAATAACAGGAACTGTTTTAGATGGTGAATATAATAATGAACCATTAGCTTTTGTAAATATTACCGTAAAAGAGACAAATCAAACAATTACATCTGACTTGGACGGTAAATATACTTTGAATCTTTTACCTGGAACTTATAATTTAGTATATGATTTTATTGGTTATGAGTCTGTCGAAGTAAATAATATTGAAGTAAAAAACAAAGAAATATTTTTTACAGATAAAATTTTAAAAGCTAAACAACTTACTTTTAAAGAAGATGTTGTTGCATTAAAAAATTAAAATATACTTTGGTTGTTGCCCAAATTTATGAATTTGGAGATTTTGAGTGGTAAGCAGATGATTCGAGATCACAATTAAGTTTATCTTCTAGAAATTTATAATTGATTGAAATTTTCACACCCCATCATATTATGCTCTCAAAGGCGTCTCTCTGAGTCTTCACAAGAAAGGAAAAGAAAATGAACTACGTAGTAATTTAAAGGAATATATTAATTACTCTAATTCCAACTTATAGGTTCTATGGCACGCAATACAATTATTGGTCAGTTCGGCTAATTGGTTAATAGTTGTTTCAGGTTTAAAATTAACTCTTGTGCTATCAGCAATCGCCTGAAAAATATCATGCCCTTTAAATCCCATTTGTTTACAGGCCAATGGAGATAATTTTAATAATCTTATAGGTGTTTCATCTAATGAAATTTTCCCTTGTCTTGTTGCGGCTTTTACAATTTTATCAGGATTATTTTCTTTTAAACCATGCTGGATTTCATTAATAACTTCTAAATAATCTCTCATTTCACTCATTACCAAATCACGCAAATCAGGTTCATATTTAACAACTATTCGGCTGTCATCAGGTAATTTCACCATTTCTGTTCCTGTAAATAATAATATATAAGCCAGAATTAAAATAATTGTAATAAAAATAATATTGCTTACTATCAAGATCTTCTTTGTAAACATTTACAAACTATTTAAATTGAAGTTTGCAAACATACTAGTTGTTTAGAACTATTACAAATAATAAAAATTACTTATATGTTTAGAGAAGAATATTTAAAAACTTTTTATGATTTTAAAACTTTGACCTAAGTATTATTTTATTCCATTTTTAAAGAAAGTTCTAACCAACGCTCTTCTTTCTTTTCTAATTCTTTGATTATTTCCTGTAGTCTTATTGAAGTTTCATTTATTTTTTCAATGCCTATCTCGTCATTGGTAAATTGTGTTTCAATGACAATTTTTTGCTTTTCTAAATTGGAAATTTCTTTTTCTAATTTTCCAAATTCACGTTTTTCTAAATAAGATAATTGCCCTTTTTCAGGAGCTGCTTTTCTCGAATCTTCTTTTTTTATGAATTGTTCTTTGATAGAAGGATTAGAATCTTCATATATTCTATAATCTGAATAATTACCCGGGAAACCGGATATTTTTCCCTCACCTTCAAAAATTAAAAGATGATCAACAATCTTATCCATAAAATATCGATCATGTGATACGACCAATAAATTACCAGGAAAATCTAATAAAAAATCCTCCAATACATTTAGTGTTACAATATCCAAATCATTGGTTGGTTCATCTAAAATAATAAAATTAGGGTTTTGAATCAAAACTGTACACAAAAACAAACGTTTTAACTCGCCACCAGAAAGCTTTTCTACAAAATCATATTGTTTTTTACGACTAAATAAAAACCGTTCTAATAATTGTCCTGCACTAATTTTTCTTCCTTTGGTTAAAGGAATATATTCGCCAAACTCTTTGATCACTTCAATAACTTTTTGTCCTTCTTTTATTTGAATACCACTTTGCGTATAATAACCAAATTTTATGGTTTCACCAATCACAACTTTTCCTGTATCAACAGGAATATTGCCCGTTATGACATTTAAAAAAGTAGATTTTCCTGTACCATTCTTACCAATAATACCAATACGTTCACCTCGCTTAAAAACATAATTATAATTATCAAAAAGACGAGTTTCATCAAAAGATTTTGAAATATGATGCAGCTCAACGATCTTACTTCCTAAGCGTTCCATATTGATCTCTAATTGTATTTTATGATCTTTTCTTCGTTGATGAGCTTTTTCTTTGATCTTGAAAAAATCATCAATTCGCGATTTTGATTTGGTAGTTCTTGCTTTAGGTTGACGGCGCATCCATTCCAATTCTTTATTAAATAGATTTTTGGCCTTGTCAACACTTAATTGTTCTAAAGCGATACGTTCTTCTCTTTTTTGCAAGAAATACGAATAATTTCCCTTATACCGATACAATTTTCCATGATCTAATTCAATAATTTCATTGCAAACGCGCTCCAGAAAATATCGATCATGAGTAACCATAAAAAGGGTTAATTTTTCTTTCTGTAAGTAATTTTCTAACCATTCAATCATTTCAAGATCTAAATGATTTGTGGGCTCATCTAAAATTAATAGATCTGGTTTATTTAGTAAAACTACAGCGAGAGATAAACGTTTTTTTTGACCTCCCGATAGTGTAGAGATCTTTTTATCTAATTCGCTTAAATTTAGTTTGTAAAGAATTTGTTTGTATTGTGTTTCAAAATCCCAGGCATGATTTTGTTCCATTAATTCGAACGCTTTTTGATAAGCTACACTATCATCAGGATTTTTTAAAGAATTTTCATATTGCTCTATGATTTTTAATATGTCATTATCAGAATCAAAAATAGTTTGTTCAATGGTTAAATTTTCATTGAGATTGTCTTTTTGTGATAAATATGCAATTTTTAAACCTTTGCGGAAAATTATTTTTCCGCTATCAGGTGTTTCAATACCAGCAATAATATTTAACAACGTTGTTTTACCGGTACCGTTCTTTGCAACGAGTGCAATTTTTTGATCTTTATTAATACCAAAAGAAAGATCTTCAAACAGGACGTTTTCTCCATAAGATTTTGAAATATTTTCAACTGATAGGTAATTCACAAAATTGATTTTTTGCAAAGTAAATTAAAAATAGATGAAACCAACGTGATAATGAAGTTCTTTTAAGAATATTGTAAAATAACTATAATTAAAAAGGTCGCCTGTTAGAAACAAACGACCTTCAAATAAAACTTTTTTAAAAAGATTAAAGCTCTTTTATTTTGATATTTCTAAACCAAACATCATCACCGTGATCCTGAAGTCCGAAATAACCTTTTGTTGCTACATCAGCCCAATCAGCATTCAAACTCGGGAACTTACTACCTGCTACCAATTCATTCCATTCAGGTGTCCATAAATGGTATTCCAAAACAATTTCTCCATTCTGCTTATGTACAACGGTTCCTTTATAAACAGTTAACTCAATTTTATTCCATTCACCCGCAGGTTTTGCGTTTTGAGGTTTTGCAGGAATCAGATCATATAAAGAACCTGCCTGGCGGTTGCCATCTTTACCCAATTTTGCATCGGGATGTTTTTCATTATCCAATATTTGCATCTCAGGAGCGGTTTTCCAGATATAATCGAGTTTTTCTTCACCGAGATAAAAAATACCCGAATTACCACCCTCAGAAATTTTCCATTCAAGACTTAAAGTAAAATTTTGGAATTGTTTATCATAAATGATGTCACCACCTTCTTTACTTCCGGCTTCTCCACGCCCTGAACCTATCATATAGATAGTACCGTCAACAACTTGCCATCCGGTAGGAAAATGATCTAATTTATATCCTCTCCAACCATTTGATGTTTTACCATCAAAAAGCAAAATCCAACCATCATCAATTTCTGCTTGTGACAAAGTATTTGTAGCAACTTCTTTTGGTGCTTCTGTTTCCTTTTTTACTTCAGTTTTAGTTTCACTTTCTTTTTTATCTGCATCTTTAGTAGCTGTATTACATGCTGATATTAAAATAAACAAAAGCAGGCTAAGTGTTAAAATTCTTATTTTCATTATCCTTAATTTTTAAATTTATTAGATTTTTATTATTTATTTAGGCATATCTGGTAATTTCCAACCATCCCTATAATCATGTTTGATCAATTCGGCAGCAAATGCTTTTGCACTAACCGGATCTGTATAATCTTTATTAAATGTAGGATGTCCATCGTGAATTTTAAAATTATCTTTTTCAACAATTTTTATTTTTTCACTATCAGTAATATTTGTGAAAGCCATATTTTTGCCATCCCAATTTAATTTTTTGTTTAAAGTTTGAAGTCGAACCGCTAAAACACCCATAACAACCATTTCGTTAAATGGACCTGCTTCACTAAATGGAGAAGCAGTTTCTACACGATTTTCAGGGTTTTCTTTACATGCTCTAATCCAGTCTTGTTCATGTGTAACTTCAATTCTACGTCTAAATTTAGGAGCATTTGGTTTTCTTCCCGATAATAACCAAGGATCTTTACCATAACAACCAGCAAAAAGTGTGTCTTTTTCTCCATGGAATATCACACCGCCACCGGAATTATTCATATCCTTGCCTTCTGGCCATCCTTTAGGTTTATCAGGTTGTAAACCACCATCATACCAGGTTACCTCTGTTTCAGGTAAATTCATTTTCATTTTTTTATTAGGGTTACGTTTAGGGAATGTTAATGTAACTTTTTCAGCATTTGGAGGTGAATCTGAAAGTAATAGGGTAGAACTACCTTGAGCATGTGTTGGATATCCTAGATCCAATCCAACAAAAGCAGGATGTAAAATATGACAAGCCATATCACCCAATGCACCTGTTCCATAATCCCACCATCCTCTCCAATTCCAAGGAGTATAAATTTCATTATAGGGCCTCATTTTTGCCGGACCTGTAAATAAATCCCAGTCTAAAGTACTTGGTGCAGTCATTGCTTCAGGTCGAGGAAGACCTTGAGGCCAAATAGGTCGGTCAGTAAAAGCTTCTACTCTTGTAACTTCTCCAATTTCATTATTAGCTAACCATTCAGTAGATAAATTAACACCTTCACCTGATGATCCCTGATTACCCATTGATGTAGCCACTTTATATTTTTCGGCAAGTTTTGTCAAAAGTCTAGATTCGTAAACTGTGTGGGTCAAAGGTTTTTGAACAAAAACATGTTTACCCATAGTAATTGCATTTGCGGCAACAATAGCATGGGTGTGATCTGCAGTAGCAACAACAACAGCATCAATTGATTTACCCATTTCCGCATACATTTTTCTAAAGTCTTTATATTTTTTTGCTTTAGGGTAATGTTTAAAGACCCTATCTGCATATTTCCAGTCAACATCACATAATCCAATAATGTTTTCAGTTTCCATTTGTTTTAGATTGCTAAAACCCATTCCTCCAATACCTACTCCTACAATATTTAATTTATCACTAGGAGCTTTATGCCCTAGGCCACTTACAGCAAAAGATGGAACAATAGTAAAACCTGCAGTAGCAGTTAATGTAGTGCCAATGAAATTTCTACGAGATATTGTTTCTTTTTTGTTTTTACTCATAATATAATTCTTTAAATGGGTTAATAAAACATTTGTTTAAGTTTAAACAACTTCAAATTCAAAGTTATAATTTAAATTCAAACTTTGAAACAATTTTTGTATTTAAAAATTATATTATTATTATTTTAATTGATATTATTTTAACAATTAAAGAAGAAAAGGCCGAATGTTTCAAACATTCGGCCTTTTATAAATCAGTAAAAAAATTTTTATTAACCTTTGAATTCGGTTACAAAATCTTTTTGATATTTCTCCCAATCTTCTTGGGTTGTAATTTCTTTATGAGTATCGTTTAAAAACATTTTCAAATACAACTCCAATTCTTGTGGATTTTTATATCCGGGCAATGGTACAATTGGATTGCCTTGTTCGTCAAAAAACACAATAGAAGGGTATGCATTTATTTGCAAAGAACCAGCAAATTGATGTTGTGCATTTCTTCCGGTTTGACCGGGAATAAAATTCGGATTTTTAAATATTTGTCCTTGATATTCAATTGTGGTATCTCCTTCGGCATTAAATTTTACAGCATAATAATTCTTATTTACATAGGCTACAACATCAGGATTTTGAAAGGTATTCTTATCAAGTAATTTACAGGGCCCGCACCAGTCAGTATAGGCATCCATCATTATTTTTTTAGGACTTTTTGATTGTGCTGCTATAGCTTCTTCAAAAGTCATCCAATTGATCTTATTATCTTGAGCCTGAGCAGTTAATGAAAAAACAAAAATTGTTAAAAAGAATAAAATATTATTTTTCATAAATGTGATTTTTTTATTTACTAGATATTACTTTGTTGTAATTATCGCGGCGAAATTACAAAAACTCATCTAAAAATTATGTTAAAACGGGTTTTTATGTAACTATTGTTGCTTATAATAGCATTAAGATAAGTTTTCTACAATGTTGAATTGTTAATATGATTTTCTCTATTTATCAATTCCGTGCATCATTCGTTTGATAGGCTTATTAAGACTTAGCATAACCAAACCTGCAACAAAAGGAATAATAGTAAAGATCAAGAAAAATCCTGAAAAACCGATATTTTCGGCTATTCCATCAGAATATTCTGCCATAATAGAAGCCAGTTTTCCGGCTAACCCGGTAAATACATACCAAATTCCAAATAAGAAACCAAGCATTCGTGCAGGTGCTAATTTGCTTACGTATGATAAGCCTACCGGTGATACGGATAATTCACCCATTGTATGTAAAAAGAAGGCTAATAGCAACCATATCATGCTTACAGAAGCTGTTTCAGCTCCTGGCGGAATACTTGATGCTCCAATAGCTAACATACCAAAACCGGCTGCTAATAATGTTAAACCTCCAAAAAACTTCTGAGGTCCTGAAAATTTATACTTTTCCCAAAACTTTGAATAAAGCGGTGCTAATGAAATAATAAATACGGGATTAAGTATTTGAAACCAGGATGTATCTACTAAAGCAGAAGTACCTGTTACTTTATCATATACTCTATATATAACCAATCCCCAAATAATTATAAAACTTATCGATGTAAACAAGATAGTCAAAGGATATTTTTTGATAATAGCTTTACCCAATTTATAAATTACCCAAGTTAAAACTAACATTGGTGCAATAGAAAGGATAAAGTCAATAATTTTATAGAATAATCCCCAATTACCTACCAAGGTTCTGTTAGTATAATCTCTGGCAAAGATATTCATTGTGGTACCTGCCTGTTCAAAACTTGCCCAAAAGAATATCACAAAAAATGCGATGATAAAAACAACTTTTAGACGGTCTCTTTCAATAGTTTGAAAACGTTGTAAACGAGAAATACCTAATGTGATAAAAACAATTAAAGACAATAAGAAGAATACTGTTGACATATCTATAGGTATAGATTTTCCAAAGGCATCAAAAGAAAACAAATTTTCAGCTAAAAAATGACTTCCTCTTGTTACTACCGAGTATAAACCATCAATTATCCAGGAAATTGCCAAGAAACCACCTATACTTGCAATAGTTAAGTCTTTTTTTGTAAAAGGAACATCTTGTTCTTTTTCTTCTTTTGATAAATTAGTATCCTTAGGTTTAGGTTCTGAGGCTGCTTTACCAAAAACTTCTCTTGCAAAATAAAACTGTAATAATCCAAAAAACATAAAAATACCGGCTAAACCAAAGCCCCAGGTCCAACTAAAAGTTTCACCAATCCAACCAACAAGTAATGTACCTATAAAAGCTCCTGAATTTACACCCATATAAAAAATAGTATAAGCACCATCTTTTTTCTCGCTTTGTGGCGGATACATTTTTCCTACAATTGAAGACATATTAGGTTTAAACAAACCTGTACCTAAAACTATCAACATCAAACCAAGATAAAAGACAAATTTTAGATCAATTCCCATTTGAAGATCAGAAACTGCCATAGAAGCATGTCCTAATGTTATGATAGAAGCACCAATAATAACTGTTTTTACATGTCCCCATTTATTATCAGCCAACCAGCCACCGAGTAAAGGCATAAAATAAACTAACATTACATACCAACCGTAAAGTGCATATGCTTCGCTTCTGCTCCATCCCCATCCATTATCACTAACTTTTGCTACTAAAAATAAGATCAATAAAGCACGCATACCGTAATAGGAAAAACGTTCCCACATTTCGGTAAAAAAAAGTACAAATAAGCCTACCGGGTGTCCTAATATTTGCTGTTGATCATTCTCTTGTACGTAATCTGACATAATTTGAGTTTATTTAAATTTTTGTTGCGGCAAGATACAAAAAACGCTTCTAATTAATTTTAGAAGCGTTTAATAAAGATTGATTTCTTAAGAAGAAAGTTCTTGTTTTTCTTTAGGTCGTATAACCATCTTATCATAAATATATAATGCAATTATGGTTACAATACCTATCCCTACTATAACATACCAAATTTTGTTGGGGTTATACGTATCCCATAAAAATTGTGTCATTTCCCATTTACCCATACTCAATTTTTGTGAAGCTAATTCAAAATAATCATTCTTTGTAAATTCTTTTGATATTTCTGGCATATCAATACCACGATTTGTCATTTCAGTTTGTAATAAACTAAGCTTATCTGACCATGCTTGATATAAATCTCCAGAAATAAATGAAGTGAAAAAGTAGCCAGCTGCTACTGGAAGAAAATAAGTACCTTGATATAATGCTTCTTTTCCTCTTGGTGAAATTAAAGCAATAAACGATGAAAAGGTTGGGTTAGTTGCCATTTCTCCAATGGCAAAAATAGTTGTACCGATAATAGTAAACATAACATTATTGGTGTAAAATGTTATTCCAATACCAATTGCAGCAATAATAAAACCACGTATCATAGCACTAACATGCCTCATTTTTAGTACAAAGTACGAAACAAACATCTGTAATAATATAATCATACCAGCATCTATATTAGTAAACCATTCTGGTTTAATCTGACCATCCTTACTTAAAATATTTCCTAAAGCTGGCCAAAATTCATTAATGGCATTACTTAGAGCTGAAGAATCCACCCAATCCTCAATAAAATTAGGTAAAGTGTTAAATAATTGATTAAACATGGTCCAAAATCCAATCATAATGATTAATAGTACTGTAAGTTTTACATCTTTTACAGCTTCCCAAATTTTCTTTAATGAATTTATAAAGGCATCACTTACTGATTCTTTTGTGACTTCTCTATAGGGCTCTTTAAAAAACAATAAAACAATAACTAAGTTGATTGCTATAACAATTGCTGCTTGAATAAAAATAATTTTCCATCCATAAGTATTTCTTAAGCCAGATGACATTGCAGGACCAATAAACCCACCAATATTTACCATCATATAAAAAATTCCAAAACCAAGAGTAGAATTCGATTTGTCAGTTGACTTTGTTACAATAGCAGAGGCTACCGGTTTAAACATCGCTGCACCAATTGCTACATATAAGAATACAAAAAACACACTCCAATAAGTATCAACTTGCCCCATTAAATAATATCCACTAATAAGCATTATATATGCTATAACCAATGATAATTTATAACCAATCTTATCGGCTATTACTCCGGTAAATAGGGGAAGTAAATAAAGTATTGCAGGAATGAATCCCATTAGTTTTCCTTTTTCTGTATGCGAAAAACCTAATCCACCATCATCAGTTGAACCAACCAAATAAATAGCTAATAATGTAAAAATTCCATACCATGCCCAACGTTCAAATAACTCCATAATACTAGCTACCCAAAAGCTTTTATTAAATGAACCTAATGTTTGAAAAAACGATTTTTTTTCTGTACTCATATGTTTAGTTTTTAAATTGATAAACCCTGTCAAATTATTTTGACAGGGTTTAAAAAGTTATTTTTTAAATATTTTCATATTATTACTTGATACCGTGCATCAATTTGTTTAAAAGTGGTGAAAACAAGAGAATTATTAGACCAGATATAATACCGATCCATGCAAACTGTGTAAAGATATCAACG